>UQDE01000008.1 GCA_900539735.1 uncultured Collinsella sp.
TATCTGCAGGCCCCGAATCGGTGTTGCCTCCCGGCGCATTCCGCAGGGGGAGCGATATTTTGCAGCACGAAGTGCGTAGCAAAATATCGCTCATGCCCGAGGACGCGCCGGGAGGCAACACCGATTCGGGGCCGGACACACGGATCTACCTGCGCATTTACAAATTCGTAAACTTTTTTGAAAAAAGTGCTTGCACAGTTCTCGAATCATAGGTTATTATCTTCCTCGTTGAACGCGCGGGTCCAACAAAACGGACCGCGAATCAACAACATAGCATGTCGGAGTGGCGGAATTGGCAGACGCGCTAGCTTGAGGTGCTAGTGACCGCTTTTTGGTCATGCGGGTTCAAGTCCCGCCTCCGACACCATCGCATTTGAGAAGCCTCTTCGGAGGCTTTTTTGTTACCGATAGACGGTGGGGTCCACGATGGAAACGCTTGAACGCAACGAGTGGGCAGACGTTGCCCAACTAGTCGAGATCACGAGCGATGCTGTCATCATCTGTGAGCTCGACGGAACCATTCTGCATGTGAATAATCGCTTACTTGGTTTGATGTGCGAGGAACGCGCCGACGTCATCGGTGGAGATGTTAAAGACGTCCTGTACTCATCCGCTTTTGAACGTGCGACGGAACATCGTCTGCCATTTGAAACTGATGGCTCCGAGAACGAACTGATGCTCAAGCTGAGTGACGGCTCCTTTATCCCCGTCTTGGTTCGTGCGGGCTCCGTGACGCCTCCACGCATCTTTGGACGCCGCGCGCCACGTGTCCTGGTGGCGCTCCATAGCATCGAAGAACAGTATTCTCACGACCGTCAACTCAAGCGTGCGTTATCGGAGCTTAGAGTGGCGAACAAGCGTCTCTCTGGCACGCTCTCGGTCATTATGAGTACCGTGGGCTCCGATGAGCTGCCCAGCCTACTTGATACCGTTTTGAACCAGCTTGTAGGAACGCTCGATGCTTCGGGTGCTGCTATCTATTTTTCTGAGAGCGGCGGTTTTAAACTTCGCGGTGTTTCCAAGGAGCTGTACGACAGCTACCTGCCTGAGTTTTTGCCGTATGGCGCTGGCATTCCGACGTATGTTCTTCGTGAGTCGCGTGCCTGTCGCTTGTCGATTCAACAGGACCTTAAGGGTGATAAGGCCGCCTCCGGTATGTTTATGGACCTGGACAATCGTTCTAAGCACCTGTTGCGTATGCAGGATATGCCTCCGTACCGCAGCGAGATCTGTCTTCCCGTTTTTTACGGTACGCAGATCCTTGGCGTGCTGGAAGTTGGTTGGAAACGCCCCCAGGCACCGCTCGCCTATGACGTTAATGTACTCGAGGTCATTTGCGATTACTTGTCTATCCAACTGGTCGGCATGGCATCGAGTCTTCGCTCTCGTCGCACGGCCGAGCTTGGCCGCTCGCTCAATGTCTTACGTGATGAGTTGTTTACCTTTCTAGACGATTCCGTCGCGGCTACCCAGGCGGTATCGTCCGAGATCTGCAATATGCTCAACTGCCATTTTTGCCCTGTTGAGTATGACGCCAGTCTGGATTCCTACGTCATAGATTTTGAAGGCGGCAGTCGCGTTGCTTTGCCGGACGATCCCGAGAAGCTTTTCTTTTCCACGACGGCGCCAGCGGCACGTCTGGGGGCTGGCCCTGATGGCTTTGAGGCATCTGTTTTGGGCGGTACGAGTGCCGAGGACCTTAAACACGTCCGTATAACTCGCGTTGACGAATCGATGCCTATGGGAGGCTGGCTTAGGGCGCATGGTCTGCCTTGTCAAGGTCTCTACGTCGACTCCGGCATCGAGGCGGGGCGACCACGCTCTAAGGGTGATGGCAAGCACAGTAACGACGCAATTGTTCCTGCTTCTGTTGCGAAGAGCCCGACGACGCGCGCGCTACTGCTTCGTGATGGCAGCCAAGAGCCGATTGATGACCTTGAATATGACTACTTGGTGCACTTGGCGCATGACTTTGAACTGATCTACGAAGGTGAATCTCAAAAGCGCGAGGAGCGTCATATCGCTCAGACCCTTCAGATCGGCATGAGAAATTCCCTGGGGGATGTTCCGGGTATCGCAACCGATTCGGTGTACCTGTCGGCCACGAACTCGGCGTTGGTCGGCGGCGATTTCTATACGCTCATCCGTCTTCCCGACGACTGCGCCGTCATGATTCTGGGTGATGTGTCTGGCAAAGGCATTGAGGCCGCATCGATGTCCGCGCTCGTCAAGACGGCCCTGACGGCATATGCGTGGGAGGGCGCTGGACCGGCCCGCATGGCACGCTCCCTTAACAGTATGCTCATGGGCTTTTCGAGGGTCGAGACGTTCGTGACAGCCTTTATCGCCAAGATTGACCTGAAAGCCGGACGCGCAACGTATTGTTCGGCGGGCCATCCTCCGACCATGGTCATCAGGCCAGAGTCGATGCCACTGGGTGGCGGCGAGGCTCGTGGGGGAGAGGTCGAGCTACTTGGATGCCAATCGGGTGTAATCGGTGCCTTTGAGAGTATGGTGTACGAGACAGGCGTGTTTACGTTCGCCCCCGGCGACATGCTCTTCATGTATACGGATGGAACGATTGAGGCCCGCGACCGCACCGGAGCGTTCTTTGGCGAGCAGCGCTTGCGCGATCTTCTGCTTTCTGTTTCGGGGGAGGGCGTGTCGGGCATTTGCGGCAAGGTCTTGGGCGAGCTTGACCGATTTACCGAATCGGCGCTGGACGATGACATTGCATTGGTGTCCCTTGAGTTTTTACGGGGTCGTTCATAGACGGCGCTGAACGGGCTGAATCCGCACGGTTGGGGAAACGAATGCATCGAGTGGGCTTTTTTGGGGAACCATGGTCGTATGAATGAGTGGAATGACATAGCGGTTTTGACGCCACCAGGCGATATCGACATCGCCACGGTGCCTGCGCTGCGTCGGCGGTTGGATGCTTTGATTGGCCGCGGCGTGCGTCGTGTTGTCATCAACTGTCAGGCTGTTAGCTTTATCGATTCGACGGGCTTGGCATTCCTGCTTACGCGCGCTCGTGAGCTCATGAGGCGAGAAGGCCTGCTTTCGCTCGTCAATGCATCAGGTGAAGTTGTTCGCTTTTTGGAGATTGCTCGTCTTGTCGATATCCTTCATGTCGCGGGGCCGGCACGGGAGTCTATTCCCGCCATTCCGGTGGGGGAGCTGCCTCGCTGGAGTAAGAGCGTCGAGGTCCGTCAGGGTATCGAGAATCTTCCATACTACCGACATCGCATCGCCGAACTCCTTGAATCGCTTCCGTTGCGCCGTGACGAGCGCTACGATGTCGCATTGGCGTCGGGGGAGGCGCTGGGTAATGCCTATGACCATGCGGGCGGTATCGGGTGCGTCCTGACGGTTCAGGCCTATGGCGATCGCGTTGTGGTTGAGGTGCTTGATCGAGGTGCCGGCTATTCTATCGATGAAACGAGCGAGCCGGTTGCATCTGAGGAACGCGGCCGTGGTATCAAGCTTATGCGTATGCTCGTCGATAACGTGGAGGTTGCTCGTCGTACGGACGGCGCCGGCACGCGCGTGCAGATGGTGAAGCTGTTTAGCGGAGCGCTGGAATCGTGTGCCTAGCCAATCGCTTTAGCGCGTTTGGCTATTAAGAACATGCGGCAGACAAGTTTTTTGAAAAAAGTACTTGCGTCTTTTGGACAACTCGCGTAAATTAATAACCCGCAAGCGGACATGGCTCAGTTGGTAGAGCACAACCTTGCCAAGGTTGGGGTCGCGGGTTCGAGCCCCGTTGTCCGCTCCATTGCATTTCCGGACCGTTTAGGCGGTCCTTTTTCGGCGAAGTGGCCAAGTGGTAAGGCAGAGGCCTGCAAAGCCTTTACCCCCGGTTCGAATCCGGGCTTCGCCTCCAGGCAACATCCGGGCGCTCCGGCGCCCGTTTTGTTTTACATATGCGGACATGGCTCAGTTGGTAGAGCACAACCTTGCCAAGGTTGGGGTCGCGGGTTCGAGCCCCGTTGTCCGCTCCAAACGTAACAGCCCGACTACTACGGTAGCCGGGCTTTTTCGTACCCGTCGCCTGGGCTCGAACCCGCGAGGGAGCGATCGTTTTGGGGCGTGGCTGTGGCGTTGTTTGTCGCGAATGTCCGCTTTGGGCGTATCATCGTGGGCATCTCGCATAACCTCGTTGCAAGGGAGATACGCCCCATGGCTACAGAAAAGTCTTCTTCGCGCTCGTGGATGTCCGATGCCGCGATCTATCAGATCTACCCGCGCTCGTTTAAGGATTCGACTGGTTCGGGTCTGGGCGATATCGCGGGCATTACCCAGCAGATGGACTATCTTGAGCGACTGGGTATCGAGGCCATCTGGCTGAGCCCGTTTTACCCTTCGCCTCTTGTCGATGGCGGCTATGATGTGGCGGACTACTGCGATGTCGACCCACGTCTCGGCTCACTTGACGACTTCGATGACATGATCGCTGCGGCTCACGCGCGCGGCATCAAGGTCATCGTCGACATCGTGCCCAACCATTCATCCAACCAGCACCCCTGGTTCAAAGCCGCTCTTGCCGCCGGCCCCGGATCGCCCGAACGCGCCCGTTATATCTTCCGCGATGGTCGCGGCGAGCATGGCGAGCTGCCTCCCACCAATTGGAATGCCAACTTTGGCGGCCCCGCATGGACGCGTGTTGCGGACGGTCAGTGGTATCTGCACATGTTTACGCCCGAGCAGCCGGACTTTGACTGGTCATGCCCTGAGGTTCACGCGCTCTTTTGCGACGTCCTGGCGTTTTGGAGCGATCGAGGCGTCGACGGCTTTCGCATTGATGTGGCGCAGGGTCTCGCCAAGGATCTCGACCGCGATGACCTCGACCGGTGGCATCTCGCCGAGGGCGATGACATGGTTGACGACGGCACCCATCCGCTGTGGGACCGCAATGAGGTCCACGAGATCTATCGCGAGTGGCGCCGCGTGTTCGACCGCTATAATCCGCCGCGCAGTGCCGTTGCCGAGGCGTGGGTGCTGCCCGAGCGCCAGTATCTCTACGCGCGTCCCAGCGAGCTTGGCCAGACATTCAACTTTGAGTTTGCCAAGGCCACTTGGACCTATGATGACATGCACACTGCAATCGAGAAGGGCTTGAAGGCAGCCGTCGAATCCGATTCCGCCTCGACCTGGGTACTCTCCAACCACGACGTGCCGCGCGTGGCGACACGCTATGCCCTGCCGCAAATCAAGGCGACGCGCTACCACCAGATTGCGCTCGACTGGCTCTTGCGCGACGGGTCGTCTTATGACGAGGACCGTGAACTCGGCGAGCGCCGCGCGCGGGCGGCCCTTTTGCTTGAGCTGGCGCTTCCGGGCTCGGCATACGTGTATCAGGGTGAGGAGCTCGGCCTTTTTGAGGTGGCTGATATCCCGTGGGCTGCACTCGAAGACCCTACTGCGACCAATACGCACGGACCGAAGCGTGAGAAGGGGCGCGACGGCTGTCGTGTGCCCCTGCCGTGGGTGGCGGCGGACGATCCCGCGCATGGCGGATCGTTTGGGTTTTCGCCGGCAGACGCCGATGCGGCGCCCCATCTGCCGCAGCCTGCATGGTTTTCCGATTATGCTGCCGATAGGGAAGAAGCGGACCCGACATCGATGCTTGCGCTCTATCGTGACGCCCTCTGGCTGCGGCGCAAGCTGCGCGGGTGCGCCAACGATCTTGCGTGGCTCGATCTTGACGGGCGCACCGGTCTTGCGGATGGTGCCGAGGGCGCTGAGGGCGGCGTCATCGCCTATCGCCGCGATAACGGCTGGGCGTGTGTGACGAACTTCGGTGCAGCACCCGTGGAGCTGCCGGCGGGCAGGGTCCTGCTCACCTCATCACCGCTTGCAGACGGCAGGCTCGCGCAGGACAGCTCTGCCTGGATCATGCTCGGTGAGATGTAGGGGCATCTCGCTGCGAGCCTGCGTTTGTTCGCGCCTTTCGTGACGACTGATGCCCTCGCGAGAGCGTCGCAAAACTTTTCAAAAAAAGTTCTTGCATAGGATGCGGGCATCACGTAAGATTAATCCTCGTAAGCGGACATGGCTCAGTTGGTAGAGCACAACCTTGCCAAGGTTGGGGTCGCGGGTTCGAGCCCCGTTGTCCGCTCCATTTGGGCGTTTAGCTCAGGGGGAGAGCGCTTCCCTGACACGGAAGAGGTCAGAAGTTCAAATCTTCTAACGCCCACCAAATGTTCGCAGCTCAGAGGCTATGTCCTCTGAGCTGTTTTGTTTTGCTACCAAGCACGCCGTCAAATATGCCAGCAAATATTGATCCAAGGTCCCCGTAGAGGTGCCGGCAGGTTGCATACGTCCTGGCCGACCGTGACCGCAACATGTTGGTCAAGCATAATCTTTTGGATTCTTTTGGCGTGAGCGGCTTGGTTTTGGTAGGATTTGTCAGCGGCTTGACTAAGGGGGTTTTATAACTGCCATGCAGGTAGCCGTGTTGGTAACGTTTTACCGACTTGCCAAGAACCCCTCATAATTAATGCGTCTGCAAAATGACTAATTGCTTTGACCTGCTGAAACACTATATGTTGTGTTTGACCTAAAAAAAGAATACAGGATATAGATGCCTCTTTGTCGTATGATAGATGGCGGACAGAGAACGAGGACCTTATTCGCCCCATTTGGATGGATCTTCGAGCCCCTTGATTGGCTGCGAGGATTGTCCGCATGAGGGCCTATGGTTTTCGAAAACACAGATTGCGCGACGGCGCCGCAAGACAGGGGCAAGCCCTGCCGGGCATCGTTTGGCTCTGAAGCGCAATACGATTTCGACGCGAAAGAGGCAAGAGGATGAAGATCATCAAGCGCAGCGGCACCGAGGTTGTCTTTGACATCGATAAGATTGTCAATGCCATCCGCGCCGCAAACTTGGAGGTCGAGGAGAGCTCTCGTCTTACCGACCGCCAGGTGGTTTACGCGGCACAAAACGTCGCCGAGGCATGCGAGAACGCGGGCCACACCGTGTCGGTCGAGGAGATTCAGGATCTGGTCGAGGACGAGATTATGCGTCTCGACTGCTACGAGGTCGCTCGCCATTACATCATCTATCGCTATGTTCAGAGCCTGAAGCGCCAGAAGAACACGACCGACGACAAGATTCTGTCGCTGATTGAGTGCAACAACGAAGAGGTCAAGCAGGAGAACTCCAACAAGAACCCGACCGTCAATTCCGTTCAGCGTGACTACATGGCCGGCGAGATCTCCAAGGACCTGACCCAGCGTGTGCTGCTGCCCCAGGAGATTGTGGATGCTCACAATGAGGGTCTGATTCACTTCCATGATTCGGACTACTTTGCCCAGCACATGCATAACTGCGACCTGGTGAACCTGGAGGATATGCTCCAGAACGGTACTGTTATTTCGGGCACGCTGATCGAGAAGCCGCACAGCTTCTCGACTGCCTGCAACATCGCGACGCAGATCATCGCTCAGGTTGCTTCCTCCCAGTACGGTGGCCAGTCGATTTCGCTGACCCATCTTGCCCCGTTCGTCGAGGTGAGCCGTCAAAAGATTCGCGGCGAGGTCGCCCGCGAGCTCGAGGAGCTCGGCGTTTCCGCATCTCCCGAAAAGGTCCGCGAGGTTGTTGAGGACCGCCTGCGTGACGAGATCCGTCGCGGCGTTCAGACGATTCAGTATCAGGTCGTGACCCTTATGACCACGAATGGCCAGGCGCCGTTCGTGACGGTCTTTATGTATCTCAATGAGGCCCGTACGCCCCAGGAGAAGCATGACCTTGCCATGATTGTGGAGGAGACGCTTCGTCAGCGCTATGAGGGCGTTAAGAACGAAGCCGGCGTGTGGATCACCCCGGCGTTCCCCAAGCTCATCTACGTGCTCGAGGACGATAACGTTCACGAGGATTCCCCGTACTTCTACCTGACTCAGCTGGCTGCGAAGTGCACCGCCAAGCGCATGGTGCCCGACTACATCTCCGAGAAGAAGATGCGCGAGCTCAAGCTGTCGAAGGGCGAGACCGCGGGCAACGGCGACTGCTATACCTGCATGGGTTGCCGCAGCTTCCTGACGCCCGACCGCTCCGGTAACGGATTTAACAACGTGGCCAACGCGCTGAACTATGACCCGAACAAGCCCAAGTACTACGGTCGCTTTAACCAGGGCGTTGTGACCATCAACCTGCCCGATGTCGCGCTGAGCTCGCATCAGGACATGGATAAGTTCTGGAAGATCTTCGACGAGCGCCTTGAGCTGTGCCACCGCGCCCTGCTGTGCCGTCATGAGCGTCTGATGGGTACGCTTTCGGATGCCGCACCGATTCTTTGGCAGTACGGTGCCCTCGCCCGCCTGAAGAAGGGCGAGACGATCGACAAGTTGCTCGTGGGCGGTTACTCCACCATTAGTCTGGGTTATGCCGGCCTGTATGAGTGCGTTAAGTACATGACGGGCCACAGCCACACCGAGAAGGAGGGCACGCCCTTTGCCATGGCCGTCATGCAGCGCATGAACGACAAGTGCGCGGAGTGGAAGGCCGTAAGCGATATTGATTTCTCGCTGTACGGTACCCCGCTTGAGTCGACGACCTACAAGTTCGCCAAGTGCCTGCAGCGTCGTTTTGGCATCATCCCGGGCGTGACGGACAAGGGCTACATCACCAACAGCTACCACGTCCACGTGTCCGAGGAGATCGACGCATTCGACAAGCTCAAGTTCGAGGGTATGTTCCAGCAGCTTTCGCCGGGCGGTGCCATCTCCTACGTCGAGGTTCCCAACATGCAGGACAACCTCAAGGCTGTCATTCGCGTGATGCAGTACATCTACGACAACATCATGTACGCCGAGCTCAACACCAAGAGCGACTACTGCCAGGTGTGCGGCTACGACGGTGAGATCAAGATTGTCGAGGATGATGGCAAACTGGTGTGGGAGTGCCCCAACTGCGGCAACCGCGATCAGGAGAAGATGAATGTTGCCCGTCGCACGTGCGGCTACATCGGTACCCAGTTCTGGAACCAGGGCCGAACCGAGGAGATCCGCGACCGCGTGCTGCATCTCTAATAACCATCCCAGGCCGCCCCGTAGCGAGGCCCCGGACCTTTACTCGCTATTTCGGACAGTCCTGGCTCACGACGGAGGCGCCACTGGCGCCTCCTGTTCGTGCGGAACTCATATCGAGCAAAGGTCCGGGGCCTCGCTACGGGGCGGCCAAGTTGACGTAGCTGAGATGCGGCATGCGGTCTGCTCACTCCTCGAAGTTCTTAGCGGAGATAATTCGAGCTGCAGCTGCGATTTACTTGCGATGGCGGTTGAGCCGCAACCCAGTTTTTATTAGATCTCGAACCCTATGCTCGATGTTCGCTTCGTTCATTGAGTTACCCTTTGCATGAGGCCGGGACATATCGTCCCGCCCGCAGTTTCGCAGGCCGAAGGCCGAGAATGTTTGAGGACGGGATGATATGTCCCGGCGTCCCCAGGAGAGTTACCTATGAACTACGCGAACATTAAGTATTTCGACATTGCTGATGGGGAAGGCGTTCGTACTTCTCTGTTTGTGAGCGGGTGCCGTCGCGGGTGCAAGAATTGCTTTAACTCCGTCGCGTGGGACTTTGCTGCGGGCGAGCCGTTCGATCGCGCCGTCGAGGACAAAATTATCGAGAGTCTCGATCATCCCTTTATCGATGGCCTGACGATTCTGGGTGGCGAGCCCATGGAGCCCGAGAATCAGGCGGGGCTTGTTGACTTTATCGAACGCGTGCGTGCGGCCTATCCCGCGGGGTCGGGCAAGACCATTTGGTGCTTTACCGGCGACGTGCTCGAGGAGCTTATGCCGGGTGGCCGTCATCATACCGAGGTGACGGACCGTATCCTGGCCTGCCTCGACATGTTGGTGGACGGCCCGTTCGTTCAGGATCTGTACGATATCTCGTTGCGCTTTAGGGGCTCGAGCAATCAACGCGTGATTGACATGAACGCCACGCGTGCCCGTGCCGAGCGTGAGAACGTTGCGCTTTGCGACGCCGTGGAGCTTTGGCGGGACGATCCGGTCTATTCGACCCATACTATGTAGCTTGTGGCCGATGCCGGAGGGCGTGGTACCATAGCGCGAACGCAAAATCGGAAAAGTGAGGCCCAGATGGTCGATCAGGAAAAAGTCGAGGCCGCCATTAAGCTGTTGCTTGAGGGCATAGGCGAGGACCCAACTCGTGAGGGCCTGCTGGAGACCCCGGCGCGCGTTGCCCGTATGTATGGCGAGATCGCCGGCGGTATGGACCAGAGTGCCGAGGAGCACCTGTCCAAAACCTTTGCCGTCGCTTCGAACGATTTGGTTATCGAGCGCGACATCACGTTTTACTCGCTGTGCGAGCATCATCTGCTGCCGTTTTACGGCAAGGCTGCCATTGGCTATATCCCCAACGGCCGTGTCGCAGGGCTTTCTAAGCTTGCCCGCACGGTAGAGGTCTACGCCCGTCGTCTGCAGCTGCAGGAGCAGTTGTGCGCACAAGTTGCCGATGCCCTCATGGAGTATCTCGCTCCCCAGGGAGCGATTGTGCTCATGGAAGCTGAGCATATGTGCATGACCATGCGCGGCGTGCAAAAGCCTGGCACCAAGACCGTGACGCTCGCTCGCCGCGGCGTCTTTGAGACCGATCCCGCGCTCGAGGAGCGGTTCTTTAGGATGCTGGGCCGTTAGCATGAGGGTCGTCAACGACTTTACATCGAAGACCGATGAGGGGACGTCGCGTCGCGGCTTTATGGCTTCGGGTCTGACTCCCTTTGGTGCCATGCCTCGCATTGATTACATTTGTGCCAACGGGCTGTTCCGGCGGCACCTGGGCAACATTGCACAGTTGGAATCGGGGCGCATCTTCTGCCGCCACGGTATTGACCATCTTCTCGATGTCGCTCGCATTATGTGGATCAAGAATCTCGAGGAACAGCTCGAATTTGACCGTGAGGTCATCTACGCCACGGCACTTCTTCACGATATCGGCAAAGATGAACAGTATGAATCGGGTATATCCCATGATGTTGCAAGCGAACGCGTCGCTGATGCGATTCTCGGCGGCATGCCCGATGATGTGGCGTTTGAGCCGGCCGATGCCGCAGCCATTAAGACGGCCATTCTGGGCCATCGAAAGCTGCGTGTGAACAGCCAACCGCTTGAGCGTCTGCTCTATGCAGCCGACAAAGCGTCGCGCGCCTGCTTTGCATGCCCCGCGCGCAATGCTTGCAACTGGAGCGAGGATAAAAAGAACCTGTCGATTCGCGTGTAGTTAGTTTGCGCGGTCGGGGTTCTAAACGAAGGAGACGATCGCGATGAGCAACAAGAAACTGCCCGAGAATGCAACCAAGACTGAAGGCGCCGAGCTCGCCCGCCGTGGAAGGGGCGAAATATCCACCGCAACGGCGGTACCCCACGTGAGCTATGACGATCTGCGCCATGCCGACCGCATCACCGTTGAAGGTCTTGAGGTTTTTGCTAACCACGGCGTATATCCCGAAGAGAACGCGCTGGGCCAGAAGTTCATCGTGTCCCTGGTGCTCTATGCCGACCTGCGTGCAGCGGGGGAGCACGATAACCTGGACGCCTCGATTGACTACGGCTCGGTATGCCACGATGTCGATGGCTATCTGCGCGAGCATACGTTTAAGCTCATCGAGGCTGCAGCCGAGGGTGTGGCCCAGATGCTGCTGCGTCGTTACCCCCTGCTGCTTGGCGTGCACGTTAAGCTCGATAAGCCTTGGGCGCCCGTCGGTCTTCCCCTGGCAAGCTGCGGTGTCGAGATCGAGCGCGTGCGCTAGTCGACGCTAGAGCTTGTTGAGGGGCGGCTGCTTGAGCCGCTGCGACAGAGCTCTATTGTTGGGACAGTACGTGTCGAGCAGGGCGTGAAACCGCTGATTGTGGCTTGGCTCGAGCAGGTGGACGAGCTCGTGGGCGACAACCATGTCGAGACACTCGATGGGATAGGCGGCAAGTTCGCGTGCGATGCGAACGGCACCGGATTTGGGCGTGCATGAGCCCCAACGCGTTTTCATGCTACGTACGGAAACGCGGGAAACGGCGACACCCATTGCGATTTCGTACGCGCGCGCCATATCGCGCAGCGCCGTGGTGACCTCGGATGCATAGAGCTGGTCGATGCGGGTCTGGAGCTCATCGGACGTCAGGCCGTCGAGGGTTGCGCGCCGCTTGGCCTGTGGGCGTTCGTTCGATTTGTCGGCACCCATAAAACTTGCGAAGGTGGCCTGCTTGGGCCGCGGTGCGGGTGATGCAAAGTTGCGATCGAGCGCATCTTGTACCGTGATGGGCTTGCCCCAAAGTGCAATGATGGACGAGGGGCTGAGCGGCTCTCGTGCCGTCGCCTGACGTTGCTCGCGCTGGGCAAGTCGACTGATAATCCAGGCGCTGTTGCGCTTCACAAACGCTTCGATACGCTCGCGGCTGGCGTCGAGCGGTGCACTGGCGTGGACCTCACCGCTCGATGTGACGCGTAGGTTGAAGTTCTTGACGCGCTTTTTGGTAACGACGACGGGGATGGATGTGCCATCCGGTCGGGATACGGTAATCGTAAATTGCTGCGTCAAAAGCGGTCCTTCAGATTGGGGACGGGCCGCATGTCGACCGTTCGGCATGCGGCCCGCTCAGGGGATGTGAAATTAATAACGCTCGAAGAAGGCAAGGGCATTATCGCTGCAGAGCTTCTGCATCACGGTCTTGCCAAAGTGCTTGGAGAGCATGTTCTGGAACTCGGGCATCTTGCTGGCATCGGAGAGGAAGGCGGGCACCGTGGCACCGTCCCAGTCGCCGCCGAGCGCGATGACATCCTCGCCGCCCAGGTCGAGCCAGTGCTCGATATGTGCCGCTAGCTGGTCGAAGGTGACGTCTGCGGCGGTCTTGTCGGTTGCGTCGTTGGAAAGGAACTCGCTGCAGTAGTTGAGGCCGACGATACCGCCCATGTCGCGAATGGTGCGGAACTGGTCGTCGGTAAGGTTGCGTTTGACGCCGCAAACCGCACGGGAGTTGGAGTGGCTGGCGACGAAGGGACGCGTGGCGTGGGCGACAACCTCGTCAAAGCACTCATCGTTGAGGTGGGAGACGTCGAGTACCATGCCGGCGTGCTCCATCTGCGTAAGTGCCTCGATGCCGGCGCCGGTGAGGCCGGCGTGGGTGTCGTGGCCGCTCGCGAGCGGCCCCTGCGCATTCCAGCTGAGTGACGACATAAGCACGCCCAGGCTCTTGAGCACTTCGATCAGCGCGGGGTCCTCGGCAAAGAACGTGGCGTTTTCGATGGTGTGGATGCAAGCGACCTTGCCGTCCTTGAGCGCGGGGCGAATGTCTGCGGCGCTGCGCACGTTGACCATACGGTCGTGGTTGAGCATTGCCTGGCCGCTCATATGCGCCATGATCTGCGCCTGGAAGCGCGCGGCGTGGGCGGTGGGAATCTCGTCGGGGACAAACGTGGCGAAGCACTGTGCCCACGGCGTGTTGCCGATCTTTGCGAGCGAGATGGCACAGGCGTTACCCTCGATGAGGTCGAAATCTTGCGGATGCGTTTCGTCGCCGGGGAAATAGCCGTCGGTGCCGGCGGTAAAGCGCAGGTCGAGATCGAGCGTGGCCCAGCCGATGCGGTCGGCGGTGTCGCAGTGTAGGTCAAATACGGGATATGCCATGGTTCCTCCGGTTGCAGCGTTTCTTTGCAAACTGTCATTGAATTGTATGACTAGGGTATAGTTAGCGCCATATGTTCACGGCGGCCCGCGTTGTGCGCCGCCCTTATCACGGAGGTTACCATGTCCAACCAGGGCAAGAAGGTCAAGACCCATTATCGCGGCACGCTCGACGACGGCACGCAGTTCGATAGCTCCTACGATCGCGGCGAGCCGCTGGAGTTCACCTGCGGCGCCGGTCAGATGATCAAGGGCTTCGACGCCGCTGTTGTCGATATGCAGGTGGGCGAGAAGAAGACCGTGCACATTCCTGCTGCCGATGCCTATGGCGAGCACAATCCCGAGATGGTTCTGACCTTCCCGGCCGAGCAGGTTCCCAACATCGAGCAGATCGAGAAGGGCATGAAGCTCTTCCTGTCCACGCCGAGCGGCATGCCTGTCCCCGCCGTCGTCATTGACGTGACGCCCGAGGCCGTGACGCTCGACGCCAACCACGAGCTGGCCGGCAAGGACCTCAACTTTGATATCGAGCTCGTCGAGGTCGAGGGTTAGAGCATGCCTGAGCGCTTGGTTTCGACGACATGCTTGGGAAATCTCAACGATCCGTCCTATGAACTCCTGCTTCGCCGGAAGCTGGGCGGCGTCTTTGAAGTTGACGAGCTGCTGCTCGATTGGGACCAGGCTGATGTATACGCGTTTGTGGGCGTGACGGAGCTGGGGCGCACGGTCGATGTTCGGCTGGATACTGCCGACGGCGGTCGTTTTGTCGACGGCGACGTGCTCGCCGTCGACCGTTCGGGCGTGGTGCCCGTGGCGGTTGTTGTGCGCCTGCGCAGCGCCGAGGTTTATTTGGTCGAAGTTGACCGCTTGGACCCGATTGCGCTCGCGCATGCGTGCTGGGAGATCGGCAATATGCATGCGCCGCTTTTTCGAGGCGATTCGGACGAGCATACCGTGCGCATGTATACGCCGGTGCAGCCTGTTTTGGGCCGCATGCTCCGGGGCGTCGAGGGCGTTCGGCTCTCGACGGTTACCCGTGAACTCGATTCGGACCGGCGCTTTGCGTCGAGTGCGGCGGATGCCGTTGTGAGTATGGCTCCAGACTTTACGATCGTAAAGAAGGCGCGCGGCTAAGCACGCATATGCGCAAGACGGGCTTTGAGGGGCGACCAATCAAGGTCCGTCTTGCTGTTGATAGGAGGCTTTGGGGGAACATATGGGTCTTGAGGGAATCAAGCTGATTGCCTGCGATTTGGACGGCACGTTGCTGCATCCGGGGGAGCGCGAGCCGCGTTCCGAGGCCTTTGAGCTTATCGATGAGCTGCATCGTCGCGGTATCGTGTTTATGCCGGCGAGCGGTCGTCAATATGCGAGCTTGCGCTATCTGTTTACCCCGGTGGCCGATGAGCTCGCCTATGTATGCGAGAACGGAGCCCTGGTGATGAGCGAGGGGCGTGCCGTTGTCAAGCGCTCCATGGAGCGTAGCCTTGCTATGGATATCGCGAATGCCGTGGTTGCGTATCCCCATGCCGACGTGACCCTTTCGTGTGAGGGACACCTCTACACCATGAGCGGCAACGATGCGTTCGTCGACCATTTGCGCTATGAGGTCCACTGCGATGTGGCGGTGGTCGACCGTCCCGAGGACATCGACGAGGACGTCATTAAGATTGCCTTCCAGACGCCCGAGGTGGATCAGCCGGCGGCCCTGGAGTATTTTGAGCGCCTCTTTAGCGACCGTGTCGACGTGATGACGTCGGGAACCGAGTGGACGGACTTTATCGGCTTTGGTTCGGGCAAGGGTTCCGCGCTTGCCGATTACGGTCGTGCCCTGGGTATTTCGCCCGATGAGATGATGGCGTTTGGCGATAACGAAAACGACCGCGACATGCTCAACGTAGTGGGCCATCCTTATCTAATGGAGAGCTGCAACCCCTCTATGCGTGGCATTAACGACCGCGTCCGCTACGTGCGCACGGTCGAAGAAGAGCTGCGTCGTCTACTTGCTGAGTAGACATTTGGGACATGTCTAGAAATCTACTTTTTGCTGCAAAGTGCGGAAAGGTGGATTTTAAGGCATGTTCCAAACATCTACCGGCAGTCGGGGCAGAGACCCTCGAAGATGGTGTAGTGCGACGTGACGTGCCAGCCGATTTGCTCGGACGCTTTGGCGTCGAGCTGGGCATCGAAGGGGAGCGGTACGTCGATGACGCGGCTGCACGAGGTGCAGATGATATGCGCATGCGGCTCGATCGTGCGATCGAAGCGGCTGCCGCCCGGCGTCTTGATGGAGAGGATCTCGCCGGCGTCGGCCAAGAGATTGAGATTGCGGTAGACCGTACCGCGGCTGATTTTGTCATCCTGCGCGCGCACGGCGTTGTAGATTTCGTCGGCGGTGGGATGGTTATAGCTTTGGCGCACGGCGTCAAGAACCAGCTTTCGCTGCCTGGTATTCCTTCTTTGCACCGCCATGCGCCTCGCCTCTTTTCTATCAACGGTCGTAGGTAAATGATACCGTATTTAGCACACAATACTAATAATGAGGACTGAAACCGTCTTCATTGGCAAGTGGGGCTCGGGCCTGAGCGTCTATGAGGCGAAAACGCGTTCCCATGCGCTCGTAGGAGGCATGAAGCGCCTCGAGATGAGATAGGATATTTGCCGGAGCTCCCTGTATCTCCATCTCGACTGAGCCGTCTTCCATGTTACGCACCCAGCCGGTGAGTGCGCGTGCCTGCGCGAGGTTGGTGTTGGTAAAGCGAAAACCAACGCCTTGGACTTGCCCCTCCCAGCGCAGGAAATAGCGCAGGGGAGTGTCTTGAGTGGCCTCGTCGCTTGCGAGCACAGTAAGCCTGCGGCGCAGCTCGAGCTCGACGTTTGATGGTTTTTGAGGCTCTCGACTGCCGCCGGTGACGCTGGAGAAGAACGTATCGAAGAGGCCCATCGCTATGCCTGCTTGCCTGCGTCGGCCGGGAAGGTAATGCCGGCCTGCTGGCGCACGGCATCCATGATGCGTAGTGAGACGAGCGTGACATCGCGGTAGTGGCCAAGCTCGTGGCGTCCCGCCGGGGTCTCCCAAATCTCTTCCTTGACGTTATCGATGCCGCCGATGGCGGTGATGAAGTCTGTGAGTTCGTATTCCATAGTGTTGCTCGATTTGGGCAGGTCGAGCACGCGGCCGTTGTCGCCCTGTTCGCGCGGCGCCTCGGTCGCCGAGCCGCGTACGACGTCGCCGCGATAGTCGATGCGGACGTTGCGGGGCGTGGACAGATGGTCGATCTGGATAGTGCCACGCTCGCCTTCGATCTGCGAGGGCAGCAGGTCATTCGTAATTTTGGAGTGCGCGAGCTCGACGGAGATACGGCCACCGCCGTAGCTGGCGAGGATGGAACCGCAGCCGTCGATGGGGCCGTGCGTGAGCTGTCGCGTGGTGGGATCGAGCAGGGTGGTCATGCTCGTAAGGCCGGAGGGCATGCCGAAAATCTCGACCATGGGCTCGACGGTGTAGACGCCAATATCCATGAGGGAACCCGAGGCCATATTGCAGTCGAAGATATTGGTGGCGCGTCCCGCGAGAATCTCGTTGTAGCGCGAGGAATATTTTCCAAAGCGCAATGAGGCGCGGCGGATGGGGGCGATCTCACCCAGGGCGTCCTCGATGGCGTGGAAGGCGGGATCGTGGAGGGGACGCATGGCCTCGAGGGCCACGACACCTGCTGCCTCGGCAGCGCGGAAGACTTCCAGCGCTTGCGCCTCGGTGGCGCAGAAGGGCTTCTCGACGATGACGTGCTTGCCACCGGCGATGCAGGCAAGGGCCTGCTCGTAGTGAAGTGCGTTGGGGCTGCCGATATAGACGGCGTCGACGTCGGCGGCTGCCGCGAGCTCATCGAGTGAAGTAAAGTTTCGCTCGCCACCGCGCTCGGCGGTAAAGGCAGCACCGCGATTGGCATCGCGCGAGAGCGTGCCCACAAACGCGGCTTGGTCGTTGGCGTTGACGACCTGGATAAAGTCGTCGGTAATCATGGATGTGCCGATGGTCGCTATACGCAGCATGTATCCCCCTCGTGCCGTTCGGTTTACAGGATGAGTGTAGCGCGAAGGGGCAGGAAATAGCGTACGAAAACGCCGTTACAGGTCGCTCTCGTTAAAGCCGGTGTCGATATCGAGGTTGCTGCCGTCGGCCGCCGTGGTGGCGAGCTCGTCGCAGCGCTCGTTGAGCTCATGGCCGGCGTGACCCTTAACCCAGATGAACTCAACCTTGTGCTTGCTTTTGGCGGTGAGCAGGCGCTCCCACAGGTCGCGGTTCTTGACGGGCTGCTTGTTGGCGGTCTTCCAGCCGCGTTTTTTCCATCCGTCAATCCAGTGCTTGTTGAAGGCGTTAACGACGTACTGCGAATCGGAATGGACTTCGACGTCGCAGGGGCGGTTGAGCGCCTCGAGTGCCACGATAACGGCCATGAGCTCCATGCGGTTGTTGGTGGTCTTGGCGTAGCCGCGCGAAAGCTCAGAGGTGAAGGTCTTGCCGGCGGGGTTGGTGTATTTGAGCACGGCGCCGTAGCCGCCGCGTCCCGGATTTGATCGGGCCGAGCCGTCGGTATAGATGATGACCTTCACATGGTTCCTTTCGTTGGGTACGTTTCGCGTGAGTGACCATTGTAGCGCCATGCCCGCCGGGGGCTAGCAATCTACGATTTCTACCCCGTCTTCCGACAGTTGGTTGGCATGGATGATGCGGTTGAGCTCGTCGAGGTATTGCTGCAAGAGGGGAGAGGGCTTGCGGTCGTCATGCATGATGTAGCCCACATGCATCGTCGGGGCGTCTGCCAGGGGGATCGAGGCCATGCCCCACTGCATTTCGCTGGAGAGGACACCGGTCGACAGGGTGTAACCGTTCGAGGTGATAAGTAAGTTAGTGAGCGTTCCGCGGTCCGAGATTCGAATGTTGCGGTCGCAGGGGATATAGCTAAAAGGTTCCTCGGCGTAATAGAAGGAGTTTGAGGTTCCCTGCTCAAAGCTGTAGCGCGTATAGGGCGTGAGGTCGGCAAGGGACAGCTGAGGGCGGCGTGCGAGTGGATGGCGCTCGCTAACGAAGACGTGGACCGTCGCGTCGAAGAGGGGATGGAAGCTCGCGCGCGCATCGGCAAAAGCCTTCTGCAGAACGCGGGCGTTAAAGTCGTCCAGATAGAGGATGCCGATGTCGCTGCGAAACGCGCGGACGTCATCGATGATCTGCGAGGTGGTGGTCTCACGCATGATGAACTCGAACTTGCTGTCGCGGCAGCGCTCGACTACGTTGACAAAGGCCTCGACCGAAAAGGCGTAGTGTTGGGCGGAAATGGCGAGGCGGGCTTGCGGGGTACCGCCGCCCTCGTAGCGGGCCTCGAGCATGTCGGCCTGCTCTACGACCTGGCGTGCATAACCCAAAAGCTCGGTGCCGTCGTTGGTGAGTGCAACACCGCGGCTGGAGCGCGTAAAGATTTCGATATGAAGTTCCTGCTCCAGGCTTTTGACGGCATTGGAGATATTGGACTGTGCCGTATAGAGGCGCTGGGCTGCGGCGTTGATCGAACCGGACTCTGCCACGGCGATCAAAAAGCGAAGCTGTTGGAGGGTCATCGGCGCCCGTCCTTTCGAGTGTTATCTATAAAACCGATAACAGGTTAGCGCTTTAAAGTGATTGACCGAGGAAAACAATGCTCGTACTATTCAAAACACACAAAGACGGTAGGTAATTAAGCCAACTACGGAACCGGGATGCGAAAGGAAGCCCGCATATGAATTGCTTACCAAGACGAATGCCGGGCTCCTGTTTGCGCCCGTCGGCGTGATCAGGAGACAGCGACTCACTTCTCTTACTCTTATTACTTTTGTTCGATCAAGGAGATCATCATGAGCCAGTTTATCAACAACCCCGAGCACACCTTTGGTTTCGATACCCTGCAGCTGCACGTTGGCCAGGAGAGCGCCGATCCTGCATCCGACTCCCGCGCCGTGCCTATCTACCAGACCACGAGCTATGTGTTCCGCAACTCCCAGCACGCCGCCGACCGCTTTGGTCTTGCCGACGCCGGTAACATCTACGGCCGTCTGACCAACTCCACCCAGGGCGTCTTCGAGGACCGTATCGCCGCCCTCGAGGATGGCGTGGCAGGTCTTGCCGTCGCCTCCGGTGCTGCTGCCATCACCTATACCCTGCAGGCTCTTGCCCAGGCCGGTGACCACGTGGTGGCTCAGAAGACCATCTACGGTGGCTCCTACAACCTGCTGGAGCATACGCTCTCCCAGTTTGGCGTCGAGACCACGTTTGTCGATGCCCATAACCTTGAAGAGGTCGAGGGTGCCATCAAGGACAACACCACGGTCATCTATCTCGAGACGCTCGGCAACCCCAACTCCGACATCCCCAACATCGACGCCATCTCCGAGATCGCCAAGAAGCACGGTCTGCCGGTTGTCGTCGACAACACCTTCGGCACCCCGTATCTGTTCCGTCCGCTGGAGCATGGTGCCAATATCGTCGTCCACTCCGCAACCAAGTTCATCGGCGGCCACGGCACCTCGCTGGGCGGTGTGATCGTCGACGGCGGTAACTTCGATTGGAAGGCGAGCGGAAAGTACGCCCAGATTGCTGAGCCCAACCCCTCCTACCACGGTGTCTCGTTTGCCGAGGCTGCCGGTCCCGCCGCCTTTGCAACCTACGTCCGCGCTATCCTGCTGCGTGACGAGGGCGCTTGCATCAGTCCGTTCAACGCCTGGGTCCTGCTCCAGGGCACCGAGACTCTGTCGCTGCGCGTTGACCGCCATGTCGAGAACACCAAGAAGGTCGTTGAGTTCCTGGCTGGTGACAGCCACGTCGCCAAGGTGAACCACCCGAGCCTGCCTGAGCACCCCGATCACGAGCTCTATCAGAAGTACTTCCCCCGTGGCGGTGCCTCGATCTTTACCTTTGAGATTAAGGGTGGCCAGGAGGCAGCTTGGAAGTTCATCGATCATCTGCAGGTGTTCTCGCTGCTTGCCAACGTGGCCGACGTCAAGTCGCTCGTCGTGCACCCGGCTACCACCACGCACTCCCAGCTCTCTGCCGAGGAGCTCGCCGAGCAGAACATCACGCCCTCCACGATCCGTCTTTCCATCGGTACCGAGAACGCCGAGGATATCATTTGGGATCTGAAGCAGGCCTTCGCCGCGCTGGACGAGTAAGGCAACTTGTGCAAGGACCCCTTGCGACTCGATAGGTATAACTGCATAAAATGCCTGCTCAAGGCGCCTGTGCGAACAATGGTTGCACAGGCGCCTTATTTGCATAGAGAGGGTGCAAAAACAGGGTTTTTGGCATGCTTTATGCAATCGAGATGTGGAAAACTCCTGTTAAGAGGATGTGAGTTTTACGCAATTGACGTGCGCCTTTTGAGTAAAACCGCAGGTCGCGATTTGCTCGGGGTACTATGCAGCGCGATCGAATTACACGCAGCTCAAACGCAGCAAAAACGCACTACGGAGGTTTCTAGCTACATGAGGATCGATTCACGAAAACCGAAAGCCGCCGCCCTTTCCGCCGCTCTGACCGTGGCACTTTTGGCGGGCGCCGGTGCAACCGATGCCCACGCGGCAACACTATCCGATACGGTTGGACCTACGCCGTCCGAGGCGACGCTGGTGCAGCCCGTTGACTATCGCGGCGATGGTTATGGTTCCATGCAGGAGTGGAACGCCTCGATGGAGGCCAAGCGCGATTCCCTTGAGATGCGCGCTCAGATCATTATGAATATGTATGGCGACTATGCTACCGATGACGAGCGCGCTGTGTTGCAGGGTTGCATCGACGGTGCGGGCAGCCTGTTGACGATGGGGGAGGTCGACGCCAAGTCGACCGAGCTCGATGAGCTGCGCACCGCGCTTGAGGATGCCAAGCGCGAAGCGCTCGAGGCGGCCGCCGCCGAGGCGGAGGCTGCCGAGGCCACCCAGGCTTCGTACTACAACGCCGGTTTCACTCCGTCCTACGCGTCTGCCGCGTCCTACGCGAACGAATCGGGCCTGACGCGCTCTGCGGGTGTCAATAACTACAACGGGCGCCGCGAGACCTATTACAGCAGCAATGTGCTTTATCACTATCGCACGGGCGAATGGACTCAGGATTCTGAGGGCTTCTGGCGCGATTCCGACGGCTATTACGTTGTTGCCGCGGGCGATATGGCCCAGGGCTCGACCTTTACGGGCTCCAAGGGCGAGTGCAAGGTCTATGACTCCGGCTGCGCCGCCGGAACTACCGACTACTATACCGGTTGGTAATCTGCCATAAGGAAAATTGGCACATGATGGGCGGGCGTCTTTGCTGAGCTTTTAGGCAACGTAAAGCCGCCCGTTCTTTATGTGCGTTCGAGTTAACAGAGCCCTTACCGTGGCGGTACGCTGGGCGTATGGATGCGGGGCACACTGGTTCTTGAGAAATAAGGTCTTTCTCTTGGAGGAAGTGGTCTTGTGAATGCTCGAGATATCGCCGTTGCCGCCGTCGCGTTGATGCTTGGCTGCCTTGGTCCCACGGCCGCGCTCGTCGCGGGCATGCAGGGGTCTTGTGAGGCTGCCTCTATCGTGGTTGGCGTGTTGATCGCGGCCGCGCTGCTGGGAAGTGCGGGCGTAGTCCTTTGTCGCGACGATGAGGACGAGGTGCCGGGGTCGCAACGCTAACTGTTGTGAGATCGGCCGCCGATCGTAGACGAAGATGAAGGCCGCCGCAGGGGAAAGGTTCCCTTGCGGCGGTTTTGCTGTTAAGGCTGTTGAATGCGGCGAGTTGGCGCTACCAGTTTTTCTCGATATCGCGGATGCGCCGATAGAGCCACTCGTTTTGCGGTGCCTGGATATCGTGTTTGGCTGCGAGCCGGCAGATGGTGCCCGCGAACTCATCAACCTCGGTTTTGCGCCTTGCGATGCGGTCTTGAGCCATTGAGGGCATACCGGCGGGGTCGATTCCCTCGATGAGGTGCACCATTTGCGTCAGGTCTGCCTCGGTCAGCTCAACGCCCTCGGCGTTGGCGACCGCAAGCGTTTCGCGCATGGCGGAAACAAAGCAGCGACGCTGCTCGGAGCCCGGCTCCGTGGCGCTTCCGTAGGTCCCGCCGTAGGCCATGCAGGTCTGGTTGATGCCGTCGTTGAGCATGAGTTTGGCCCACATGCGGTGAGCGATGTCGTCCTCGACGGTATGGGCGATGCCGCAGCGCGTGTAGAGCCCGTCGATAGCGGCGACGGTCGCGGGGTCCGTGCCGGCCGCCGCGCCAAAGCGGATCTCGCCCGCATTGGTAAAGGTGAGCGCGCCGTTGAGGAACACGGCGTCCATGCCCTGGCAGATACCAAGAACGGTATGCTCCCAGCCAAAGCGTTCGGCAATCTTTTGCTCGCTCGTAATGCCGTTGCATAGCGAGGCGATGAGCGTGTTGGGTCCCACGACGCGCTCCATAGTCTTGAGTGCTTGGTCGAGACCGGTGGTCTTGACTGTCAGGATGACCAGATCGGCGGGCGTCGCCTCGCTGGCGCGGACGGACGTGAGATCGCAGGGCTTGCCGTTGACAGTGAGCGCATCGCCCGCGTGACGCTCAAAACGGGTGTCATCCATGATGTATTCGACGGCGTCGTTGCCGAGCGCCCGGGCGATCATGCTGCCGTAGAGCAGGCCGACGCCGCCCTTGCCGATAAAGGCGACCTTGTTGATCTGCATGTGAATCATCTCCCCATGTAAAAGGCGCCCGCGTAAGGGGCGCCTGATGGATTGTATGCTGCCAGGGTGATTGGTGGGTGCGCGGGGCGGCTGTTATAAAAAAGAAACGTTTGCCTGGACGCTACGCTGCAGGGCAGACCGCAAAGACATGCGCGTGGTCATGTCCGGCTCCTTTCATCGGGCTTTTTGCTGATGTTAAAGCGGTGCCGTGACAGCTCGATTTCTGCTGCGTTACGATACGTTCTCGATTGCGATTCCACGATGTTTCGGCTGCGTGACCATTGTGTTTCGCCTTGCCGGGGCGCTGATGGCGAAGGGAGGGGCCGTGCAATATCGCGTTGACCCCAAAAGCGGCAACCGTATCTCGGCGTTGGGTCTGGGCTGCATGAGGTTTCCCGGTGCGCCGGGACGTCCGGATGCGAAGACAGCCGATGCCATCATTTCCCGTGCGGTGGAGCAGGGGATTAATTATCTGGACACCGCGTATCTCTATCCCGGTAACGAGGCGTGCGTGGGCGCCTCGCTTGAGCGCTTGGGGCTGCGTGACCGGGTGTTGCTGGCGACCAAGTTGCCGCATGCTTCGTGCAAGTGCGCGGAGGATTTCGACCGGTTCTTCGATGAGCAACTGCGGCGCCTGCGGACCGACCATATCGACTATTACCTCATGCATAACATTACCTCGCCCGCCCAGTGGGAACGTGTGGTGGCATTGGGCATTGAGGACTGGATCGCGTGTCAAAAGGCGGCGGGGCGCATTCGCCAGATTGGTTTTTCGTACCACGGCAGCGCGGTGGATTTCCTGACGATGCTTGACGCATATGACTGGGATTTTTGCCAGATACAGTACAACTATGCCGGCGAGCGTTACCAAGCGGGAACGGCAGGACTCATGGCGGCTGCGGAGCGCGGGCTCGCGGTGTTTGTGATGGAGCCGCTGCTGGGCGGGCGTTTAGCGGGCAAGCTGCCGCCACGGGCCCGCGCTGTGCTCGATAGTGCCCGTGACCCGCATTTGCGCACTCCTGCCGCCTGGGGTCTTTCGTGGGTGTGGAATCATCCTCAGGTGACGATGCTGCTTTCGGGTATGACCGATATCGCGCAGGTGGATGAGAATTCGTCACTGGCAGACCTCGCGTTGCCGAATTCGATGACTGCCAACCAGCTCGACACGATTGCGCGCGTGTTGATGGAGTTTGAGAAATCGAACCGTGTGCCCTGCACGGGATGCGGCTACTGCATGCCATGCCCCAAGGGTATCAACATTCCCGGCTGCTTTGCCGCCTACAACGCGAGCTATGCGCACAGCTGGTTTACGGGGCTGTCGCAATACTTTACGGCGAGTGCGGTGCGCACGAGCGAGCCCAAGCTCGTGAGCAATTGCGTCAAGTGCGGCAAATGCGCGCGCCACTGCCCACAGCACATCGATATTCCCGAGCGTCTCGACGATGTGCGCCGACGTTTCCAGCCTGGTCCCGTGACGGCGGTGCTTAAGGCCTTCGGCAAAACGCGCTCCTCATGACCCTTTTATAACTTGCGGTGGAATAGTTCCTGTTTGCGGCAGAATAGGGGCCAAACAGGAACTATTTCACCGCAACTGAAGGGGGCTGTCGTGGGTCATCGGGATTCATGTGATGATTTGCGTGAGGTTTGTTGGGGCGTTTTGGGCGCTGGACACATTTCGCATCGATTTGCATCGTCGCTCAAGGAGGTGGACGGGGCACGGCTTGTGGCTGCCGCCGGCCGCACTCCTTCGCATGTTGAGGAGTTTTGCAGGGCGTTTTCGATTGATGCCGCGCACAGTTATGCCACGGCTGACGATAGCGGCGATGTGGCTTATGATGCGCTGATTGCCGACCCCGATGTCGACGCAATCTACTTGGCTCTTCCACATGGCATGCATGCGCATTGGGTCTGTCGGGCACTGCGCGCGGGAAAGGCCGTGCTGTGCGAAAAGCCGGCCGTTTTGAGTGAGGAAGAGGCTCTCTCGATTGCCTCCACCTCTCGTGAGCGCGGCGTGCTGTTTATGGAGGCGATGAAGAATCGGTTTTGCCCGATGCGCACTCGCGTGAAGGACTTGCTTGCGTCGGGTGAGCTTGGCCGTATTGTCTCGATTGAAAGCGTGCAAAAGCTCGATTACGGCGAGCCTCCTTCGGGCTATCTGCTTGATTCGTTGCAGGGCGGCTGTCTATATGACATGGGCTGCTATGCGGTCGGTTGGTTTGAGGATTTGCTCGCGGGCGCGTGCGAGGTTTCATCCCGTGAAGTTCGCTGGCGTGACGTATCAGGCGGCCGCGTCGATTGGGCCGACGAGATCCGTATGAGCGTCGGCGGTATACCCATTCATATGGTGTGCGACGGCAAAGCAACATATGAAAGCCGCTTAACGATTGTCTGTGAGCGAGGCTCGTTGGAAATCGAGCGTCTCCATCGCCCCGAGCTCGCCCATGTGAAGTATTCCGACGGTCGAACGCTCGAAATAAATGCCCCGTTTGAGATCGATGATTTCTACGGCGAAATCCAGCATGCGACCCAGCTCATCCGGGCGGGGAAACTCGAGAGTCCCGTCATGCCCCTTGCCGCCACGCAGCGCTGCGCGCGCATTATCGATGCGATTCGCTTGAAACTTTAGTGCGTGGGGGCATGGCGCCAGCGCCTGGAATGCCTTGGAGGCCTTTGCCCCTGATGCCCCTTTTATAACTTGCGGTGGAATACGGTCTGTTTGCGCCAAAATAGGGCACCAATAGACCGTATTTCACCGCAACTGATGAGGAGGGAGCTGGAGATGCTGACGATCGGGTGTCATCTTTCGACGACGAAGGGCTATCGGGCAATGGGGGAGACGGCGTTGTCCATTGGCGCCAATACCTTTGCGTTCTTTACGCGCAACCCGCGCGGTGGCAAGGCAAAAGAACTTGACATGGATGACGTGGCGGCTCTGCGCGAGCTTATGTCGCAAAACGACTTTGGACCGCTGGTGGCGCATGCCCCGTATACCTACAACCCCTGTTCTGCCAAAGAGCGGGCGCGCGAGTTCGCCTTGGAGGCTATGGCAGAGGACCTGCGGCGCATGGAGGCGCTGCCCGGCAACTACTACAACTTCCATCCCGGTGCGCATGTGGGGCAGGGCTCCGACGCCGGCATTCAGATGATTGTCGACGCCCTGTGTCAGGTGATGTTTGAGGGCCAGCAGACGACGGTGCTGCTCGAGACCATGTCGGGCAAGGGCACCGAGGTGGGCCGCAGCTTTGAGGAACTGGCGCTCATCATTGAGGGTGTTGCCGGCAAACGCCCCGAGCTGTCGGCCAAGCTGGGCGTTTGCCTAGACACCTGCCATGTGAATGACGCCGGCTATGACATCGTCCACGATCTTGACGGTGTGCTTGACGAGTTCGATCGTGTGGTGGGTATCGAGCGCCTGCGCGCCGTACACATCAATGACTCCAAGAATCCCTGCGGCGCCCATAAGGACCGCCACGAGTGCATCGGTAAGGGCTACCTGGGTGGTGAAGAGTTTGGCGGCGGTATGCAGGTTATACAGAATATTGTATCGAATGGCCACTTGCGTTCGCTGCCGTTTATTTTGGAGACTCCGAACGAACTTGCAGGTTATGCAGCTGAAATTAGACTATTAAGGTCATTGCAGCAGTAATGACTGTCACAAAGTAGAGTATTCCATTCACGTTATGGGTTTGTTTCAATCAGTTTTCTCATTGCAGATTCGTAATTCCGGGTGCATAATAGCCAACAGTTTTTGCAGACCTCTGAATCAAACGAGGTCACCGGAAGGAGACTGATTATGAAGCTGAAGAAGCTTGGCGCATTTGCCGCCACGGGTGCTATGGCGCTCGCCCTTGCTCTGACGGGCTGCGGTTCGTCCAACGCCACCTCTGGTTCTGATGCCGGTTCCAGCAGCTCTGACGACGCTAAGGTCGAGAAGGTCGACGGCTCCAAGGAGTACGCGCTTGTCAAGGACGGCACGCTGACCGTCGGCACCTCTGCCGAGTACGCGCCGTTTGAGTACAAGGATGACAACGGCGACTACCAGGGCTTTGACCTTGAGCTCATCAAGGCTATCGGTGACAAGCTGGGCCTGGATGTCGAGTACGTCAACAATGACTTTGACACGCTGGTTCCGGGTGTCGCTTCGGGCGCCAAGTACGACGTCTCCATCGCGGCTATCACCGACACGCCCGAGCGTGAGAAGGAAGTCACTTTCTCCGATTCCTACTACATGGACGATCAGGCTATCGTGACCAAGGTCGATAACACCGACATCACGGCCGACAACTACAGCGAGAAGCTCAACAACGCCGACGTTACCATCATCGTTCAGTCTGGCTCGACCGCCGAGTCTTTTGCCCAGGAGAACTTCCCCAAGGCCAAGATCGTCCCCTACAAGGACGCTACCGAGTGCTTCAGCGCCCTGCAGTCCGATAAGGGCGACGCCGTAGTCACCAACCGCTCCGTTGCCAGCCAGCTGACCGCCGAGCAGTTCAACACCTGCCAGACCATTAAGCAGATCAGCACCGGCGAGGAGTACGCCATCGCCATCAACCAGGGTAACACCAAGCTCAAGGAAGACATCAACCAGGCCATCAAGGACCTGACCGACGACGGTACCATTGACGCCCTCATGGCTAAGTACAACATCAAGTAAAATAGCTACTTGATTGCTCGCGGGCCCTTTCCGTTTTGGCGGAGAGGGCCTTTGCGCTTCTCTTGACGGAGAGTATTTCCGTCTCGTTTTGCCGGCAACTTCTACGATAGGAGCCACCTTGTCTCGACTGAACAAAGGGGCCGCGGAGCAGCGTTTTCCACTGCCCGCCTTGCTCCAAAAGCTAGCCTGCGCCATGGCCGTGGCGCTCGCGCTGGTGTGCGCAGGGGCATATGCGCCCACGACCGCCCAGGCGCTTGAGACCGCAAAGATTACCGCCCGACCCAACACTGGTTCGGGCAGCGCTGTGGTCGGCGGTACCGAGACGCGCATTACCTGGGAGGTCCAGGCCGATGCCGACGAGGAGCTGAGCGGTCTTTCGCTGACGTTTGTCGACGGCACGACGTTTGGTACCGATGACACGCGATTGACGATGCTCTCGGGCGAGGACCTCATGGATCGTACGCCCATGAAGCCCACGTGCAAGGCTGACGGCCAGACGCTCAAGATCGACTTTGGCGAGACGGCGCCTGCCGGCGGCTTTTTCCGTGTCGAGGTTTACGGCGTGACCTTCCCCGTCGAGGGCGGCGATGAGGCCTTTAGCGGCACCTGCACTTTGGCCGATGGCTCGACCAAGAAGATCTCCAAGATTCCGTCGGTGGAGATCAAGGGCGTGACGGCATTCGATAACTTCCTGGCCGATCTTAAGGAGCAGCCGTGGGTCGAGGCCTGGAACTCCAATATGTTCCTGCGCCTGTTCTTAAACCCGGTCATTTTGGTCCAAAGCCTGCCGATCGTCTTTAAGGGCTTCCTTATGTCGCTCTCGATCGTGCTTGTGGCGTTTCCGCTGGCAATTCCCTTTGGCTTTGCCTTGTCGCTCATGCGCATCTCCAAGTCGCGCATCCTGCGCTGCCTCGCCGGCATCTATGTGAATATCATCCGCGGTACGCCGGCGTTCCTGCAGATCTATATCGCGTTCTTCGGTCTGCCGTTGGCCGGCGTCAAGGTTGATGACTACGTGCTTGGCGTTATCGTCATGGCCATGAACTCGTCTGCGTACCTATGCGAGATCTTCCGTGCCGGTATTCAATCGATCCCCAAGGGCCAAAACGAGGCTGCGCGTTCGCTGGGCATGAACGCGTTCCAGACGCTGCTCTATGTCATGATTCCGCAGACGTTCCGTAATGTTTTGCCTACGCTGACCAGCGAGTTTATCTTGCTTTACAAGGATACGTCGCTGCTTGCCGCCGTGGGTGTGGTCGAGATCGTCATGAACGCCCGTACCATCGTGGCCACGACGGGCTCCATTACACCGTACGTGGTTGCCGCCCTGTTCTATCTGGTCATCACCCTGCCGCTCGCTCGCTTGGTGAGCGGTCTTGAGGCGAGGCTTTTGGGCACGGCCGAGACCAAGAAGAAGCGTCCCGCCAAGAGCGCCGGACAGGTTGTCGCGACGCCCGCCGATCACATCGCCGGTCTGTAAGGAGGTCCTATCATGAGCGAAACCAATAACTCGAACGAGGTCGTCGTCAGCATCAAGAACCTCCAGAAGGCCTTTGGGGACAACGTGGTCCTGCGCGATATCGATCTGGATGTGCACAAGGGTGAGGTCGTTGTGGTCTTGGGCCCCTCAGGCTCGGGCAAGTCGACGATGCTTCGCTGCATCAATCGCCTGGAGCATCCCACGAGCGGCTCGATTGTCGTCGAGGGCGTGGATGTGTGTGCCAAGGGCGTCGACCTCAACAAAGTGCGCACGCACCTGGGCATGGTGTTTCAGCAGTTCAACCTGTTCCCGCACCTGTCGGTCAAAAAGAACGTCATGCTTGCGCAGCAAAAGGTGCTCAAGCGCAGCAAGGAAGAGGCCGAGAAGATCGCCGTCGAGGAGCTGACCAAGGTCGGCCTGGCCGAGCGCATCGACTTTATGCCGAGCCAGCTCTCGGGCGGCCAGCAGCAGCGCGTGGCCATCGCCCGCGCCCTGTCGATGAACCCGCACGTGATGCTCTTTGACGAGGCCACCTCGGCGCTCGACCCTGAGCTCGTGCGCGACGTTCTGGGCGTCATGCGCGACCTGGCGCACGACGGTATGACCATGATCGTCGTGACGCACGAGATGGGCTTTGCCCGCGATGTCGCCGACCGCGTCGTCTTTATGGACGGCGGCGTCATTGTGGAAGAGGGTACGCCGAGCGAGGTCTTCGACCACCCCAAGAGCGAGCGCACCAAGGCGTTCTTGGGCAATATCTCGTAGCCGGTTGATGTAACTGCCGTTACAAAAGAGCGGGGGCTGGACTTGAATCCAGCCCCCGCTCTTTTGTAGGGATGGGGATGTGCTTTGATGCAGGCTCTTTTGGAAGCCCTGGGTTCGTTACGCGAGCTCGGCTCCGAGGGCCTTGCAAGCGGTCTCGCCCTCGTCGTCGGGCACGTCGTAGCAGATGGTGGAGTCCACGACGTTGACGCCGGCATCGTCGGCGTCGGCCTTCCAGTTGTCCATCCACTCGCCCTCGGCCCACGAATAGGAGCCAAAGAGGACGACCTTCTTGTCACCGAGAGTCTCCTTGACCTCGTCCCACATCGGCTGGAACTCATCGTACTCGAGTTCCTCGGAGCCCATGGCGGGGCAGCCAAAGGCGAAGGCATCATATTCGGCGGCCTTGTCGGCAGAGAAGTCGGCGCAGGGGATGACCTCTGCCTCGGCGCCGACATCGGTTGCACCTTCGGCAACGAAGTTTGCCATGGCCTCGGTGTTGCCTGTACCGCTCCAGTAGACGACTGCGATCTTGCTCATATGTCTTCCTTTCGGTTGTGCGGCGTGCGGCCGCGTTTTGTATGCTCTATCGGGTTGCCTGGACAAGTTGTCCCAGAGTGCAGCCCTGTTGATAGATGTAGGTAAGGTATTGCGTGCATGCGCGATAGGAATCGAAGGTCGTGAGCGCCTGCTCAACGTTTGTGTATACCTTCCATGCGCCAAAGACCTTATAGTTTTCGCCGTGCTGGACGATAAACTGATGGACATCTTCGTAGGGATAGCCCAAAAAATAGCCAATTTCGTGGGGGAACTCGCACATGCACCCCGTATCGCAGTGCCTATTTCGCGCGAGCGCGCAGACGCTGCCGTCATAGGCACTCTCTGCGGCATTGCTGCTTGCCAGCGTGATGCGCGCGGCGAGATGCACCAGGGACGCGGGCAGGTTGTGGACATCGTAACCTTCGGCGGCAAGCGCCGTCGTGGCGCGGGGGTCGGAGAGGTATCGCATGAGGTCTGCAGGGCGGTACACATAGATGAGCGCTCCGCAGGGGCGCCAGACCAAAACGCTCATATGGATCCCGAGTGGCTGGAGCTCGCAGTTGCATTGGGCTATGACGGCGAGCAGGCGAGAGCGTCGCTCTTCGATATGGGCGGCGCTGGGTTTTCCGTTTTGGTTGGCGTAAACGCCGGGATAGGTAAAGAGCGAAGCCGGCTTGATACCTGCGAGCGTAGGGGAGCAGTTGCGCACGACAGCCGTTTGGTATGTTGGGATGTCAATGGTTCGAGTCACGATGCCCCTTTCGGGTCCTCAGTTGTTAGCCAAGGAAAACTTATACACGAAAGTAAGCCACGGTCAACAAAAAAGTTTGAAGAGGGAAACTAATTGACCGAACGGACATGATTTTGGGTTAAGATGGGGACACCCCATGGGGGTATCTAGATAGAGCTACTTGAAAGGGGAACGCATGAGTGACTTGCTCAACCCTGCGAATCTCATCGTGCTTGCTGTGATTGTCGTTGGCATGTTCTTTGGCCTGCGTCGCATTGTCGCTTCGACACACGGAAAGAGCTGCTGCAGCGATGGTGCGAGCGGTAAGAAGGCCAAGAAGGTAGTGGTTGCGGATACCGATCCGTCCCACTACCCCTATAGCGATGAGTTGCTCATCGGCGGTATGAGCTGCGATGGCTGTGCTCGGAATGTGGCCAATGCCCTCAATGCGCTGAATGGTGTGTGGGCAACGGTAACGTATGCGGACCACACGGCACGCGTGTGCTCTAAGCAGCCGGTTGATCGTGATGTCCTCGAGACGGCCGTGAAAGACGCGGGCTACTACGTCATGACGCTGTAAGCGTCGCTCTGGATGCGCTTCCTTGGCTAGGCTCGTCCGCGCAGTTCGATGTCTTGGATGTCGTCGAAGTCGATGGCGATGTCTCGGAGCTTGAGGAGCTTGAAGGCGGGGAGCGCCTCGTCTAGGATGCCGGTGCGGCTGCGATAGCCGTATGTATCGTAATAGGTGACACGAACCAAGTCGCCACGTTTGAGACCCTCGAGTTTTTTAGAAAGCACGAGGGCTTTTTCTTCCGTGAGCTCACGTTTTGGCTCGACGGTGATTTCCTGCTTGCGCACGAGTTCGTAGTATCCCGTGAGGGCGGCAAAGGGCATAAACTGTGCGGCGCGGTTGGCGCGCACGGCACCGTTGGCAGTGAGGTTGGGGTCGGCGGCGCGGCGTCTGCCCTCGGGGTCCGCCAGGCGCTCGAAGGCGGTCGGCGGGCGCACGGGCTGTTGTTTGGGTTTAGGCACGGTGTCCTCCAACTTGTTCGTTGCGTTCGCGCGCGGTGGCGCCGGCGGTAAAGCTTAATCCCTTGACGAGCGCGTTCTTGCCGTACTTGCCTTTCACGGCCAGGACGGCGCGCGCCAGGTTGCGCTCGCGCTCATCGGCCTCGATATCGCTGAACAGATCGATGGTGGCAAATTCCTCGGGTATGAGGTTGCCAAATCCCAGGTTGATGCGCTTGACCGGTCGTTTGGGGTCGACCGTTTGTGCCCAAAGGTCATCGAAATACCCCATGATCTTCTTAAACGAATTGGTACGCTCGGGCAGCTTTCGCGAGGCGTTAGAGTGCGCAAAGAGTGCGGCATAGCCACCGCGCGGTTTGCCGCCATGCTCTCCCACAAAGATGCCATCGATTGCCTGCGCTTCGCGCACCAGGCGACGCCGTTCGTCATCGCGCTGGACGGGCTTGGGCGCACGGGGCGCGAGCTCGGGGCCGGCGGTTGCGGTGGGTTCGATACTCGATGTGCTCGAGCGCAGGTGCCCGCATCCGTCCACATACTGCGCTGTACCGCTGGCGTCGAGGCGGCGTATGTCGGCGCGTTCGCTCGCGTAGCCCACAAAGAGCGAGATGCTGTCACAGACCACGTGCTTATCGACCAAGTCTAAAACGGCGTTGTCGACCATCTCGCGCAAGACGGTATAGGCCTGTTCGTAGGCATAACCCTTCGAGAGCACCTGTCCTGTGGTGGTCGAGGTCGCTTGCGGGCGATAGGCTTGGATATCGGCGATGGTTGTCGGCTCGCGCCCGAAGGCATGGTCGATGAGATATTCGGCATTGACGCCGAGCTCGTCGTAAAGCAGGTTTTCGTCGAGCGCCGCGACGCCCATCAGATCGTAGACGCCGTATTTCTCGAGGCGGGCTGCCACGCCGGGACCGATGCCCCAGATATCGGTGATGGGACGATGGGGCCAGATCTCCTTGCGAAAGGTCTCGTCGTCGAGTATGCCGATGCGGCTGGGTACGTGCTTGGCGGTAATGTCGAGCGCTACCTTGGCCTGGAATAGGTTGGGGCCGATGCCGACCGTCGCCGTGATGCCGGTGCGCGCGAGGACCTCGTCGCGCAGCGTGCAGGCGAACCCTTCAGCATCGGTGTGATAGAGGTCCAGATAGGGCGTCACGTCGATAAAGCACTCATCGATGGAGTAGACGTGCACGTCCTGGGGGCTGACGTATTCCAGATAGATACCGTAGATTTTCGCCGACACCTCCATGTAATGCTGCATGCGTGGTACGGCCGTGATGTAGTCGATGCCATCGGGAATTTCGAACAGACGGCAGCGATTGTGTATCCCGAGGTCCTTCATGGCCTGCGTGATGGCAAGGCAGATGGTCGTGCGTCCGCGCGATTCGTCGGCAACGACCAGGTTGGTGGTGAGCGGATCGAGCCCACGGTCGACGCACTCGACGCTGGCATAAAACGTCTTGAGGTCGATGCAGATATAGGTGTGCTGCTCGTGCGCCATCCGAGCCTCCCATCAAACACATGTTCTTATCGAATACCTGTTCGATAATACCCGCTCATCCGGACATCGTCAAAACCTGTCAAAAAAGGACTGGTTTGTTTTGGTAGGTATGGTCGTGCGGTTGGATCGGGTTTTAACGCAGCTCTAAAGAGCGCGAAACAGCTCGGAAAAGCTCGCTTCGTAGCATGAGCCTAACGATTGATACCGCCTATACGCACGGAAGGGTTGTGGGAAAGATGGTCAACTATGGGTTTGGTATGCCGACGCGCCTTGTTGCGGATGGAGACGTGGCTCGCTGGTGCGGACGATTGGTCGCTCACTACGGTGGCACCAAGGCGCTGGTCGTGTTGGGCGGTGACAAACATACGCACGACGAGCTCGTCTCGGCGGCGCTCGGCTCGCTTGATCGAGCTCTGCTCGAACGCGTGCTTTTTCGCTGCGGCTTGGTCGGGGGCGATGGGGGAGACGAACTGATCGACGAAGCCGTGGCCCTGGCGACCGACGAAGGCGTGGACTTTGTCCTGGCGATCGGCGATGCCGATACGGCGGGCTTTGCGCGCGAGCTCGCGCGTCGCATGGCGGCGCTCGATGCCGGCGAAGACGGCTTTGTGCCTTATGGATGCATTGTCTCGGAGGGCAAGGTGCCTGCTGTCGTGGGTACCGGCGAGGTTCCCGTTTTTGCCATTATCGCGCCCGAACTGCTGGAGGGCATCGGGTCTCCTCTGCGTGAGTTACTCGGTAGCGTCTGCGCCGCGGCCTAATATTTGCCATAAAAGGACGGGTTATTTTTGGTTGGTAAAGCGTTTGACCTGCCAAAATAAGCCTGTCCCTTTTTGATCGGTTGCCGTTTGGGGGCCGATTGGCAACGCTCGCTGATTGTAGTCTTGACCTGCGCTAGAATAGTGGCATCTGAATGTCCGGGCGCATGGAGGCGTGCGCCCGTATGCTGAGGAGGACTCTATGGCAACTGTTGCCGCACCTATCGATGCTACGTCGACTGCCGCTTGGAAGGCGCTCGAGGCTCATCAGGAGAAGCTCGAGGCTGAAGGTATCGACCTCAAGGCCTGGTTCGCCGCCGATGCCGAGCGCGTGAACAAGCTGAGCTTTGACGCCGGTGACCTGCACTTCGATCTGTCCAAGAACCTGGTGACCGATGAGACCGTCAAGCTGCTGTGCGATCTTGCCCGCGAGGTGAAGCTCGAGGAGCGCCGCGACGCCATGTTCTCCGGCGAGCACATCAACACCACCGAGGACCGCGCCGTCCTGCACACCGCGCTGCGCCGTCCGGCAAGCGAGAAGGGCCAGCTCATCGTCGACGGCCAGGATGTCGTCGCCGACGTGCACGAGGTCCTCGATCGCATGTATGCCTTCGCCGAGCGCGTGCGCTCCGGTGAGTGGAAGGGCGTTACCGGCAAGAAGATCGAGCACCTGGTGTCTATCGGCATCGGCGGCTCCGATCTGGGCCCGGTCATGGCTTACGAGGCCCTGCGTCCCTATGCCGACGCCGGTATCGATTGCCGCTATATCTCCAACATCGACCCCAACGATCAGGCAGAGAAGCTCAAGGGCCTGGATCCCGAGACCACGCTCGTGATCATCGTCTCCAAGACCTTCACCACGCTCGAGACCCTCACCAACGCCCGCGAGGTCAAGACCTGGATGCTCGAGCAGCTCAAGGCTCAGGGCGCCATCGACGGTTCCGATGAGCAGAACGCCGACGCCGTTGCCAAGCACTTCGTCGCCGTTTCCACCGCACTCGAGAAGGTCGAGGCCTTCGGTATCGACCCCGCCAACGCCTTCGGCTTCTGGAACTGGGTCGGCGGCCGCTACTCCGTCGACTCCGCCGTGGGCCTGTCGCTGATCGTCGTGCTCGGCCCCGAGCGCTTCCAGCAGTTCCTCGAGGGCTTCCATGCTATCGATGAGTACTTCTGCAATACCCCGCTCGAGAACAATGCCGTCGCGCTGATGGGCCTGCTCAACGTCTGGTACGTCAACTTCTTCGGTTCCAAGAGCCACGCCGTGCTGCCGTACTGCCAGTACCTGCATCGTTTCCCGGCCTACCTGCAGCAGCTCACCATGGAGTCCAACGGCAAGCATGTCCGTTGGGACGGCAGCGCCGTGACCTCCGATACCGGTGAGATCTTCTGGGGCGAGCCCGGCACCAACGGCCAGCATGCCTTCTACCAGCTGCTGCACCAGGGCACCGTGGTTGTCCCGGCCGACTTTATCGCTTTCGCCAATACCGCCAACCCTGCGACCGATAGCGGTCAGGACGTGCATGAGCTGTTCCTGGGCAACTTCCTGGCCCAGACCAAGGCGCTCGCCTTTGGCAAGACGGCCGACGAGGTCCGCGCCGAGGGCACGCCCGAGCAGATCGTCCCCGCCCGCTGCTTTGAGGGCAACCGTCCGACGACCTCGATCTTCGGCGACACGCTGACCCCGTTCGCGCTCGGCGAGCTCATCGCCCTGTACGAGCACATCACGTTTGTCGAGGGTACGGTCTGGGGCATCGACTCTTACGACCAATGGGGCGTCGAGTTGGGCAAGCAGCTTGCCAAGCAGATCACCCCGGCCTTCCACGACGACGCCGCCAAGGCCGAGCAGGACGCTTCGACCCAGGCGCTTATCGAGTTCTACCGCGCTCACCGCAAGTAATCTGCGCAGCTAAAGCTGGCGCTTAGCAGGAAGGGGCCCGTATCCGTTGGGATACGGGCCCTTTTGCTGTTTAGATGGGGTGGAGCGCATCGACATGGCGCTCGGTGGCCGCTCTTGATTCACGACGCTCTTCGACGTTAGCAATATACTTCTACGGCTAATTTCATACCACTTACCGGAAGGCAAGTGCGCTACATGTTTTACGGGCGTACATTGAACGTGGTTTTTCGCGCGAAACCACGAATCGATTGCCAGTCCCGAACAGGGGAGGTCCAGCATGACCCTTGCCAAGCCCATCAATAAGCACATTGACTACATCGACGCGCCCGAGGACACGTTCGAACAATATGTCGAGAAGGCGCTGAAGTATGACTTCCGTTGCGTGTTTGCGAATCTGCAGGAATATGCGACGGGTCGCGCCATGCTCGAGGGTTCTGACATCATCCTTGCCGGCGCTATCGACTTTCCCCAGGGAACGATGACGCTTGAGGAAAAACTCGCGAGGTTCGAAGAGTATGCCGCATGCGGCTTTACCGAGATCGATTACGTGTTGAACCAGGAATCGGTTGAGAACCGTGACTTTGGCGCCATCGAGCACGAGATGACTGCGATCGCCGATTTTTGCCGTGAGCGCGGTATCACCGATAAGGTAATCGTCGAGATGTGCAAGCTGGATGGCGATGACGCCGCCAAGCGTCGCGTGTGCGAAATTGCCCTTGAGGCTAAGCCGGGCTTTCTTAAGACGTCGACCGGCAGAAGCTTTGGCGGCGCCAAACTCCAAGATGTGCAGCTGATGCGTGAGGTGCTTGGCGACGCCGTGGCAATCAAGGCGGCTGGCGGCATCCACAACTACGAGGAGGCTCTCGCATTTATCGAGGCGGGTGCCAGCGCGCTGGGCGCCTCGGCAGGCATCGCAATCGTCGAGGGCGCACCGGAAGACGAGCGCCGCTAGCGTGAGGGTTCAATCTGAGCGTTTTGGGCTTCGGGGAGTTCTACATAGAGCGGGTGGTCCTCGAGCCTAAAGCGCTCAACTTGTTGTGGGGCGTGGCCGCGGACGAAGAGCCAGGAACGGTCGGCGGGCGTTGCCATGAGCGTACTGGGCAGCACGTCGGCACGCTCGGAAAAGACGCGGGCGCTCTCGGGGTCCTGAAAGGCTAGTACGAGCTGCGTGTCGCAGTTGCCCATGATGGAGCGGGCTCGTGCCTCGCCATAGAGTGCGTCGAGCTGGTTTGTTGACTGCAGCAGTAGGGTTGCCCAGATCTCGCGGCTGCGGATGATGGACAGAACGTTATCGATTTGCGGTATCTGCAGGTTGGCAAAGTCGTCGAGCATAAATCGAACCGGTATCGCAAGGCGACCGTCGGGCTGCGCGTCGGCGTAGCGGATGAGTCCCGCGAAGGCCTGCGTTACAAACAGGTTGGTGAGCGGATCGAGGCTACGGTCGAGATCGCTGACGGTGACGAAGAGCGCTCGACGCTCGCATCCCAGAGCCGCGAAATCGATCTGATTCGCATCGGTGTACAGACGGCGTGCACCATCAAAGCCCAGGCACATGACCTTTTCGGCAAGGATGCCCATGATGCTCGCATGCATCTTTTCGGCCGTGATGGTGGGGGAGTAGCGCCGCCAGAGCGAGAGCGCATAGCTTGTGGAGTCGGTGGTCTGCAGGTCGTCGAAGAGGCGTGCCGTGGCGCGGTCTTGGAGATGTTCGCAAAGGTCGATCACCGATGAAAACGTCTGCTCCTCCACGGGCAGCTGCTCACACACATAGGCGATCAGGCAGGAAAGCAGGTTGGCTGCTGCATGGTCCCAAAACGGCTGGGTTTGGTCCTCGACGGGACAGATGGCCTTGGCGACCGAGATGATGTCCTGTTGGTTGGGCTTGCCGTCTTTGGTGCGGCGGATGTGGTTGAGCGGGTTGTAGCCGCATTGCTCGACGTCCTTGGGCATGGTGGCCGTATCGTCAAGATCGGCAAAGTTGAGGCGCTGCACACGATAGCCGTGCGCGGCAAGCACGGGTCCGACTTCGCGGCAAAGCGTCCCTTTAGTGTCGAGCACGATATAGCTCGCATTCATCTGCAGCAGGTTGGGCTTAAGAACGTTGCGGGTCTTGCCGGCGCCCGAAGGCCCGATTACGAGCATATTGTTGTTGAGGCCCGTTTGACGCGTATCACACGAGAGTGCGTGGGCTTGCGCAAGGATGGTGGGGGCCGGGGCATGCAGGGCTGTGTTGAGGTTAGACATGGGCGGTCTCCTTGGTGGAGGTGAGAATGCCGTGGGCAAAGCCGAGCTCGACGGCGCGCTCGGCCGAAAGGTACGTATCCTTTGCCGTGAGTGTTTGGATACGCTTGGCCGAAAGGCCGCTGCGATCAGACAGGATTTGCGTCAGGGCCTTGCGGGTCTGCATGAGACGCCGGCTTGTTTCCTGGAGTGCTAGGGCCGAGCCCCCAGCTCCTTGCGGGATGAGCGGGTCGTGAATCATGAGTTCTGCATGGGGCGCCATACGGCGCTCGTCGCCACCCATGAAGATGATGGCGCCCATAGAGGCCGCAAACTCCAGGCAGACGGTGTGGATGGGGCACGGCGAGAGGCGCATGGTGTCGTAGATGGCGAGGCCGGCGCGCACGCTGCCGCCGGGGCTGGCAACAAAGACCGTGATGGGGGCCGTGGGGTCTGCGGCCTCGAGCAGACGAATCTGCTGGCACAGATCGTGTGCCATCGCACTGTTGATGTCGCCCACGACGGAAAGCTCACGTCGGGCGAGCATCTCGTCGTAGACGGAAGTGAGCGTTATGCCACGAGCCGACTCGCGCATCGTGAGCGGGCTGATGACAGGGGTCTGAGTGGTGTCCATGAAGGTTCCTTTCTTAACGTAGGACGAGGTTCTATTAGGGTTGGTGAAGCTGGCGCTAAAGCTCAAAGGCTCGATCGAGCCTGCGCTCAAGCTCCGTTGTAACTTTGCGGTCGGCGGCTTTTGCCAGCGACTCGTCGAATGCGCCAAGTCGTATCAGCGTGGCAATGGGCGCGGTGTAGGCAAGGTGCAGCTGGCGCTCGAGATCATCGGGAAATTCGTTGGGGTCGTAGCGCTTCTGGTAGAAGTGAACGATGCTTCGGCTCATCTCCCATTCATCGCGGTAGCGCTCGAACTGCCGCTGCTGGATATCGATAATCCGGACTGTCTGGGTGCGAAGGCCAACAGGCGCCAATGCTCGATAACCGTCGAAGAGACGATTGAGGCTGAGTATGCGGAGCATGTCGATAAGGGTGCGAACCGTCGTCGGGCCGGCCTGGAATCGGGCGGTTGCGCGGTTGTAACGTTCGCGGTCGAGCACCATGATGCTGGGTGGTCCCGATGGGTCTGCCGTATCGTCCTGCCCGCAGTTTGCCTGCTGGTGCCGCGCCTCCAAGGCGTTGAGACCCATGGCGAGGTCGTGAATGGGAAGCGTCAGAGCGTTTTGCAGATCGTATCGATGATCCATCAATGTCATCCGCGTCTCGTCGTCCATGTCGAGTCGCAACTTGGTATCGAGTGCCGTGATCATATGCGCTAGATGGCCCATGGTATACGGGCCGTCGGTCTTGCCGTGGGGTCCGAGATAAGGGTCGGTCAGCTCACGGACGGCCGAATCGTCCATGATCTCGGCACAGCGATTCGCCGAAAACTCGTGGTTGCTCAGAGCCTCGTCGATGGACAGCAAGGCGAAGTTTGCAATCGTGGCAGCGGCGAAGCTGGCGTCGTAGCCACCGTGTAGGGCGCGGTCGATGCGGGCCTGGAGGACGGTGCCGGCGGTTTGGGGATGGGTGTTCATGGCGTTTCCAATCTGTGATGTGCTTGCTTGCGAGTGATGTGCTGGGTGTCGTTGGTGATGTGCTTGCGGTTCTTGATGTGCTGGATTGGGTGCTATGGGGCCAATATGCTCGAAGGACGTTTGCCGGGTGATGGGCGTGCTCCGTGCTTAGACGGGACAGCTGACGTTAGCGAGCGCCTCGGGCGGTCTTGCTCCGTTATTTAGTTGTCGATAAAAGATGCTTGGTGTTCATATGCCGATCTTCTTTCTCTTACACGCTGAAAACTGAAACTGAATATGCTCGATCAAATGGTGACCAACGTTGCGGTCTTCTTTAACTTAATCAGGCTCCAGCGATTTGGCAAGTATCTTTTTCAAAAATGTTCTTCGGGGGATGCTCGGCTCGGATATGATGGTGCGCGGCAAACTCAATGCAGGGAGGCATATATGGCAATCAAAGCCATCGCAATGGATATCGACGGTACGCTCACCAACGACCAGAAGGTGATTAGCCCGCGCACGCGCGAGAAACTGCTCGCGGCACAGGAGTCGGGCATCAAGCTCATCTTGGCTTCGGGCCGTCCTGCATGGGGCCTTCATGCCCTGGCGCAGGAGCTCGACCTTCAGAATCACGATGGCCTGCTCGTGGCCTTTAACGGCGCGCACGTTGTCGATGCCCAGACCGACGAGGTGCTGTTTGACCAGGCTATGCCGGTTGACGAGCTGCACCGCCTGCTCGACCACCTGCGCAACTTTGACGTGATCCCCATGATCTCGCTCGGTCGCGACCTGCATGTCGTGGACTCGTATCGCTGCATGATCACGTTGCCGGACGGTTCGCAGAAGAACATCGTCAAGTACGAGCGCGATGCGTGCGATCTTAAGATTCGCGAGGTCGAGAGCCTTCATGAGGTCGCGGATACTTACCCCGTAGACAAGCTGCTTACCGCGGGCGATCCGGCCTATCTGCAGGCACATCACGAGGAGATGTACGCGCCCTTTACCGAGACGCTTTCGGGCATGTTCACGGCAGATTGGTACTTTGAGTTTACGGCGCCTGGTATCGATAAGGCACGTGCGCTTCAGGGCGCTCTGCCCAAGCTTGGCATCGATGCCAGCGAGGTCGTTTCGTTTGGCGACGGCCAGAATGACAAGTCCATGATCGAGTGGGCGGGTACGGGCGTTGCCATGGGTAACGCCGTCGATGAGGTCAAGGCCGTGGCCCAGATGGTGACCGCCAATAACAACGAAGACGGCATCGCGGTGGCACTCGACAAGCTGCTGGGTTAGAATCGCCGATAGTGCATGGTTCGGGCGTCCGCTTGCGGGCGCCTTTTTGTTAGGGAGGGTGCCGTGTCCGCATTTCCGTTCGACGCCGTTATCTTTGACATGGACGGCGTCATCGTCGATACCGAGTATTACTACCTGGGGGAGACCGCTGCGTTTGCCAAAGAGCTTGGGCTGAGCCTGACCCAAGAGGAGTTGAACGGGCAGGTTGGCACCTCGCATCAGTTCTTTTTGCATATGCTGGTCGATTGGTTTGAGCGCGCCGGAAAGGGGCACTTTACCGGCGAGGAGGCATTGGCCCGCTGGGATGAGTGGGCACATAAACGACCGCGCGATTATCAGACCCTGATCAATCCGGGCGCCGTGGAGACGATTCGCGAGCTCCCGCGCCGCGGCGTTCGCGTGGCGCTGGCCAGCTCGTCTCCCATGGACAGCATCGAGGAAGTGCTCGATGCGTGCGGTCTGTCGGATGCCTTTGAGTACGTGGTGAGCGGCGAGCAGTTTAAGGAGAGCAAGCCCGAGCCCGATATTTACCTGCATGCGCTGGATCTGCTGGGGTTGCCCGCGGACCGTTGCTGCTGCGTCGAGGACTCTGTCCCTGGCATTACGGCAGGTAAGCGAGCGGGTCTGACGGTGATTGCCAAACGCGAGGAGCGCTTCGGCTTTAGCCAGGATGCCGCTGACAAGATCATCGACCAGCTGCCGGAGCTGCTGGAGCTTGCGTAGGACTGGCGATGCGTAATCCGCACCGATTATTGATTCCATATTTGCCAGGGGAGGGCAAATGCCATCGACTGAAGGGTTGACCGACGGAAAAGCGGCAATCCCGCTATATCAACAGGTTATCGATATCATCAAAAATGACATCAATTCTGGTACCTATAAGGCGGGCGCTCGGATACCGAATGAATTCGAATTGGCCGAAAGCTACAAAGTTGGTCGCGTTACCGTTCGGCGGGCCATTGAGGAGCTCGTGCAGCAGGGCTACCTAACCAAGCAGCAGGGGAGGGGCACGTTTGTAAACGCCCCCAAGCTCAAGCGTAAAATCCGCCAGAAGGACGACGTTCAGAGTTTTTCGGACGCCTGCCGCGTCAACGAGATGGAGCCCGGGGCGCGTATTGTCTCAAGAAAAGTGTTGCCGGCCGATGCTACCGAAGCGCAGTTTTTTGGCGTTCCCGCTGGGTCGGAGCTGATCTGCATCGAACGCGTGCGCACCGCCGATGGCATCCCCGTGATGCTCGAGAACAACACGTACGTTTATGAAGACAACGCCTTTTTGGCGAAGGCGGACCTTACCGATCAATCAATTTTCGAGGTCGTGCGCGAACAGACGGGTCGCGGGCCTGCTCGCACCGAGCCGTGCACGCTTGAGATCGCGTGTGCGTCACCCGAAGTCGCCCGGCTGCTGTCCGTTCCCACGGGAGAGCCTCTGTTTTATATGGAGGCATATTTCTATGACGAGCAGCAGCGGCCGTTTATCATCGGCCGACAGCGGATTGTAGGATCGCGCTACGTTTTTGATATTTAGGACGTTGATCAAGAGAACGCCCGGCAGGCTAAATTGCCTGCCGGGCGTTTTTGCCGTTCGCCGCCGTTGAACGACCGTTCACCCGAGTCTTCGCAACCTGTCCGAAATATCCTTGAAGTGCTAAAAACACGCTGATAATCTATAGAACGTCATAGGACGTTTGCATTGCGCGAACGTTAAAGCGAGACACGATAAGGTCTCGGGTTCTTTGGAGGTATCTATGTCAGATACGAAGGCGAAGAAGACAAACAGACGTTTCAAATTCAAATTACCGCACGTCTATACGATCATGTTCTTGCTGATCGTGGTTTTTGCAGTTTTAACCTGGGTCGTTCCTTCTGGCCAATACCAGCGCAAGACGATCTCGACTGCGGCAGGCGAGCGTGAGGTCGCCGTTGCCGGAACCTATGAACAGGTCGACAAGAACTACACCGATTCCGAGACCGGCGAGACCACCAACTTGGGGCAGGACATCTTTGCGGTTTTGCAAGCACCCACTAAGGGCATTCAGGAGGCTGCCGATGTCGTTGCCTTTGTCTTGCTGATTGGTGGTTCGTTTGCAATCATCACGAAGACCAATGCGCTCAACGCTGGCATGAGCCGAGTAATCAAGAAGCTCAAAAACAAAGATATTCTGATTATTCCCATCACGATGACGCTGTTGTCCATTTGCGGCACCACGTTTGGCATGTCTGAGGAAGCCCTGCCGTTCTATGCCATCTTCATCCCCATCATGATGGGCATCGGATATGACTCCATGACGGCATTCATCATCTGCTTCCTCGGTCCCAACTTGGGCTACTGCGCCTCGACGATTGACCCGTTCAACGTTTTGATCGCGCAGGGCATCATTGGCATCGAGGGCAACCCGCAGCTGTGGTTGCGTGCCGTTGCATGGGTTATTTTCACCGCCGCCGGCATCGCATGGGCCATGCGCTATGCCATGCGCGTCAAGAAGAACCCCAAGTCGTCCGTTACGTTCGAGGACGACAAACTCAAGCGCATTGAGTTCTCCGTGACCGATGCTTCCATCGAGGAAGAGTTCACCACTCGCCAGAAGCTCGTGCTGATTGATTTTGCCGGTGGTATGGCGCTTATCGTGTGGGGTCTTGTTACGCAGGGCTGGTATATGAACGAGATCTCTGCCGTGTTCCTTGGCATGGGGCTGCTCGCCGGTATCCTGGGCGGTCTTGACCAGCAGACCATCGCCGATGAGTTCGTTAAGGGTCTTGCCGACTTTGCCTACGCAGCCGTCGTTATCGGTATCGCTCGCGGCATTCTGGTCATCGCCGAGGGCGGCATGATTATCGACACCATCCTTCAGGCACTTGCCACTCTGCTTGCTGGAGCCCCTGCCGCCGTGTACACCACGTTCATGTACGTTGTCCTTGGCCTCCTGTCCTTCCTGGTTCCTTCGAGCTCCGGCCTGGCCGCGCTTACCATGCCTGTCATGGGTCCTTTGACCGAGCTTATGGGCCTCAACCCCGAAGCCGCCGTAACGGCGCTGCAGTTTGCCAACCAGACCATTAACACCATTAGCCCCGTGGCAGGTATGACGGTGGCGGGCCTTGCCGTGGCAAAGATCTCGTTTGGCCAATGGTGGAAGACCATCTGGAAGTTCTTCATCTTCATGGTCGTGTTTGGCTTGGTCATTACCGCCATCTCCGGCATGCTTCCGGCGTAAGGAGGTCGCGATGTCCAATCGTTTGACGGTGCTGACGTCCAAGAGCGTCTTCACCGGTACGGAAGACCAGCCGTTTGAAGGTTTTGTCGCGGTACGCGGCAATCGGATTGAAGCCGTCGGTAGCGCTGGCGAGGCAGACTCGTTTCTCGCCCAGGCAGATGAGGTGATCGATTGTGGCGACAGAACGGTCATGCCTGGCTTGGTCGATGTGCATACGTTCTATACGGGCTGGGCGTTGCGGAGCTTGGGAGCCGACTTATCCGAAGCCTCTGACGTCGACGAAGTGGTAGCGCTTCTGCGTTTGTGGAAGGATGCCCATCTCGATTGTGCCGCCGCCTTTGGGCACGACCTTCCCGCATCGCTCGCCGAAGGCGCCGAGAATGAAAAAACGGCGGCAGCGCTCGACGACGCCTTCGGAGACGTTCCTGTTGTTTGCTTTACTCCGGGTGCCGAGACGTGCGTTCTCAACGCCGCCGCCAGCGAGCGCTATGGTTTTACGCCCGAGGCCTGCTACGCCGAGAAGACCTGGCGTATGATGCGGGACTTCCTGGCGCTTCCCGAGGTACGCGCCGGGTATTCTGATTACATGGCGATGCTGAACGCTCGCGGTGTCACGGCTATCAAAGAGATGGCCTTCGACGACTATTACGGATTTGCCGACGAGATGGCGCGTCGTGAGGAATCTGGCGAGCTGACGGTTCGCGTCTCCATGATGTCGCAGCCGGTGGGCGCCGGGGCGAATCTGTCCTATGCTCGTGCGGCGCGCGATCGCTTCCAGGGACCGTTTGTTCGTTTCTCGGGCTTCAACCGTATGACCGATCGTGGCGTGTGGGCAGGACTTGCCGAGATGATCGATCCTTATGAGGAGACGGCCGATGCAGGGGCTGCCGGCAAGACGGTTGTCGAGGAGCCCGAGTGGGGTTTGATTGAGGACGAGCTGCGCGCGATTGATGCCGAGGGCTTCCGTTACTCGCTTCATTGTCAGGGTGACGGCGCCGTTCGCCACACCGTTGCGCTGTATGCTTCGCTGCCGCGAGATGAACACGGAGTCATGCTTCGACGCCATGCGATTACCGACCTCGAGAACTCTGATCCGGAAGACCTTGCCCTGTTTGGCAAGCTGGGCGGAATCTGCGAGGTCTACCCCCAGATCCTCACGCTCGATAAACGCGAGGACTGCCTGTCGATGATGCGTCGGCAGATCGGCGAGGTCCGACTGCTGCACAGCTGGAACCGTCGCGGTATGGAAGACGCGGGGTGCACGGTGTGCTGTGGCACCGACCTCCCGCTCTTGATTCCGAGCTTGGGCGAATCAGTATTTAGCGCATGCGGCGGTTTCTTTGCCGACGGTTTGTCCGTGAATGAGGGCAATACGCTGACGATTGCCGAGCTCCTTCGTGCGTGGACGGCAGGGGGCGCATATGACCTCATGCGCGAGGATGAGCTGGGGACGCTCGAGGCCGGTAAGCTTGCCGACATCTGTGTGCTCGATCGCGATGTGTTTGGCCTTGACTACCATGATGCTTGTGACCTTGCTGTTGATATGACCATGTCGGACGGACGTATCGTGTTCGACCGAAATAAGGAGGTTTAGCATGCCTGAAACCAAACCGACGCTGCGTCGCGAGCAGATCGCGGGCATGAACATCCACTACATCATGTGGTCGCTCGACTATTTTTTGGATACGCAACAGCGCCTGGGCTTTGAGTCCATCGAGCTGTGGTGCGCCGAGCCCCATGTGACGCTCGATCACACTGGGTATTTTGAGGCCGAGGTTCTGGCGAAAAAGGCCGCCGACCGTGGTCTGCGCTATCGGACGCTCTGTCCCGAGAACGTGGTCTACCCATGGCAGTATTGCGCTCGTAAGCCGCTCCATGAGCAGCGGAGCCTGGCGTACTTCAAGCATGGCATCGAGCTTGCCGAGGTGCTGGGATGCGACCGCATGTCCGTAAACTCGGGTTGGGGTGACTGGGACGAGGATCGCGAAGAGGCGTGGAAGCGCAGTCGCGAGCACCTATCCATCTTGGCGGAGTATGCCGGCGAGCACGGTCTGGTGCTAACGATGGAGAGCCTGCGTCCCGAGGAGAGCAACCTTGTGACGACCGTCGCCGATGCTAAGCGCATGATTGATGAGGTCGCGAGTCCGTACCTGCAGCCTATGGTCGATACGACCGCAATGGGCGTTGCGGGTGAGTCGCTCGAGGACTGGTTTGCCGCATTTGGCGACGGTGCGATCCACGAGATGCACTTTATCGACGGCGATCCCTATGGCCATCTGGTCTGGGGTGACGGCAAGCACGATATGGATGCCTTCGTCGCCACGCTCAACGCCCATGGTTTCGATGGCATGTTGGGCCAGGAAATCACGGACGGTCGCTACTTCGATGATCCGGCGGCGGCAGATGCCAAGAACATGGCCGCCTTCGAGAAGTATCTGATTGACTAGATAAGATTTTGCTCGGCCATGCAAGACACGTCCTGCATGGCCGGCCAAGCTGGAAAGGAACTAAACATGAACGCACATGATCTGATTAAGGAAGCAATTGCCGAGAAGGGCAAGTTCGACAGCGTCTACTGGATCGCCTGCGGTGGCTCCATGATCGATCTGATCCCGGCCCATGAGCTCTTGCAGCGCGAGGCGACGACGTTCACCTCGTATATCTATACGGCCCGTGAGTTCGACATCATGCGTCCCCGTCGCCTGGGCGAGAAGTCTCTGGTCATTGCCTGCAGTCACAGCGGCAATACCCCCGAGGTCGTCGAGGGCTGCGAGATTGCCCTTGCCGCGGGCGCGACGGTGATCGCGCAGACCGATAACGCCGGTTCCAAGATCGATAATGGCAAGTGGGTCACCTGGGTGTACCCGTGGGGCGAGGGCGTTCCGCAGGCCGAAGTTCCTGCCGGTATCTCGCTGTCGCTCGCGGCCGAGCTGCTCGACCAGCAGGAGGGCTACGCCGATCTCGCCGACATGTATGCCGGTATTGCCGAAATGGATAAGATTCTGCCTCCCGCACGCGAAAAGGTAAATGCCGAGCTGGGCGATCGCTTCGCCAAGCTTTGCCAGGAGCATGAGTTCTTCTATATCCTGGGCAGCGGTCCCAACTTTAGCCAGACGTACGGCTTCGCTATCTGCTCGCTGATGGAGATGCAGTGGCAGCACTGCAGCTATATCCACTCCGCCGAGTACTTCCATGGCCCCTTTGAGGCTACCCAGGATGGCGTCTTCTACTTCTTGCAGATGGGCTCGAGCGAGTGCCGTCCTATGGACGAGCGCGCCCTGGCGTTCCTCGAGACCCATACCGACACGCTGATGGTGCTTGATGCCAAGGAGTACGGTATGGAGGCCGTGCCGGCGAGCGTTCGTGCCTATCTGGATCCGGTGCTGTTCTACGCTATGAACTGCGAGCTGCGTGCAGCGCGCGGCAAGGTGTTCGATCACGACCCCGACTTCCGCCGCTACATGGGCGTTGTTGAGTACTAGGAAGGATGGATACCATGGCTTTTAACGTGAACGCGCTCGGGTTCGGTGACAACGTCGTCGATCGCTATGAGCATATCCATACCATGTATCCCGGCGGCAATGCGGTGAATTTTGCCGTTTACGCCAAGAAGTGCGGCGCCGCGCGCTCCGCGTACATGGGCATCTTTGGTAACGACGCCGCTGCCGAGCATGTGATTGCAAGTCTCGAGGATGAGGGCATCGAGCTCGCTAAGTGCGAGCAGCTTATTGGCGAGAACGGCGCGGCGCGTGTGACCGTGGTCGATGGCGACCGCGTATTCCTCGGCTCCAACGAGGGCGGCATCCGTGGCGATGCGCGCTATGTGCTCGATCGCTTCGATCTGGCATACATGAAGCAGTTCGACGTAGTCCACTCGGGCAACTACTGCTTTACCGAGCGCGAGCTCCCCAAGCTGAAGGCTGCAGGCATCACCGTATCGTTTGACTTCTCGGACGATTCCACCGATGAATACTATGAGCAGATTGCCCCGTTTGTTGACTTCGCCTTCTTTAGCGCTGCCGATGCTGCAAGTGAGGATGAGATTCGCGAGCGCCTCGCTTGGGTTAAGAATTTGGGCCCGCGCTTTGTGTCCGCAACGGCGGGCGCCGAGGGCTGCATCGCCTATGACGGCGAGCGCTACTATCGCCAGCTGGCAAAGCCCGTAACGGACATGAAGGACACCATGGGAGCCGGTGACTCGTTCCTGACCTCATTCCTGATGTGCTATCTCGATTCCGCCAAGCGCGGCGAGGACGGACCTGAGGCCATTGAGCGTGCGCTCGATTTTGCGGCAGGTTTTGCCTCGACCGTGTGCGGCATGGAGGGCTCTTGGGGCCACGGAGCTCCGATCACCGAGTAGCCTGAGAAAGCGCTGGGAGGCTTGGGGCTGAAGCCTTGGCTGACTGACGCTAGATTACATCGGAATTCGGATAGGGGCTCGCCTTGGGTGGGCCCCTTTTTGATTGCTGGAGAAGACTATGGATATCAAAGCATGTGCAGCTGGCTTTTGCTGTGCGGACGTGTACCAAAACATCGGCGTGTTCTATCCGACTGGCAATGGCATCGACTGGGGTATCCACCTGGCGCGAATGGGCATATCGGTATCTGCGGTGTCGGTCGTCGGAAAGGACGAGTACGGAGACAAAATGCGCGAGGCGCTGGCTGCCGAGGGGTTCGACATCTCGCATCTTCGCGTGGAGGACGGCGATACCTCGGTGATGCTCATGGCGTTGAAGGACGGCGTCGACCGCGTGCATCTCGAAGCGATTGACGGTGTCATGGAAACGTACCGACCAAACGATGATGACCGGGCATTTATCCTGGAGCACGATGTCATCCATACCGACCTGTTTGGAAACTGCTTAGACCTGCTGCCCGAATGGCACGAGGCAGGCAAGACCGTCGTCATGGACTTTTCGGTGTTCAGTCAAGATCCCGAATACGCCTGTGAGAACCATTTTCCTTACGTTGACTATGCCTTTATGTCGTTTGAGGAGGATAGCGCGGAGCTGCGCGACTGGGTGCGCCATGTGCAGGAGCTGGGCCCGCGCGTGGCAGTCGCCACACTTGGCGAGAAGGGAAGCATCGCCTATGACGGTGAGCGCTTCTATGAATGTGGGATCGTGCCGGCCGAGAAGGTTGTCAATACCGTGGGCGCCGGCGACTCGTATATCGCCGGATTCACCAAGGGTGTACTGGATGGGCTTGACGTGCCGGCGTGCATGCATGCCGGTGCCGAGCTTTCGTCCCGAGTCATTGGGTCGTTCGAACCGTACTAGGAATAAAAGCCTGGAAAGGAGTGCAAGATGGTAATCGATATGCTGGTCCAGCCCATGCTCTACGGCGAGATCTATACGCCAGGCGACGAGCCAGACGGCTTTGGTTTTTGGGAGCGTGAGTTTGGCATGGGGCACATGGGCCCCATGGACTGGGATGAGCTCGTGGCCGAAATGGATGTCTGCGATGTGCGGAAAAGCGTGCTCGTGCCGCTCGATGTGACCACGGCGTGCGGCGGGCACTTTGGCACCAACGACCAGGTTGCCGCGCTTGTTGCCGCGCACCCCGATCGCCTATGGGGATTCGCGAGCGTGGACCCGCAAGTGAGTGGCGCCGCCGATGAGCTGGAGCGTGCCTTTACCGAGCTGGGGGCCAAGGGGCTCTGCCTGCATCCGGCAAAGCAAGGTTTTGCGCCCGATGATGCCGTGGCCGAGCCGCTCTACAAGCTCTGTGAGCGCTACAACAAGCCGGTGGTTTTCCATGCCGGTATGTCCTGGGAGCCGGGTGCGGAGCTTTCGCGAAGCCACCCGCTTGCGTTTGAGCACACCATCGCAACGCATCCGGATGTGCGCTTTAACCTGACGCACTTTGGCTGGCCCTGGGTGCGCGAGACCGTGGCGATGCTGCTCAAGTATCCCAATTGCTATACGGATGCCTCTATTACCTATATCGATTCGCCCGAAGAAATGATGCAGCGGCTCTTCACCGTCGATATGGGACCGCTGTGGTATGAGCGTGCCCTGTCTCATCAGGTGATGTTTGCCAGCAATACGCCACGCTTCCGCGCCTTCAAGCTCAAGCGGGCACTTGATACTGTGCCCATGCGCGATGAGGCGCGGGAGAATCTGTATTCCGGTACGGCGCTGCGTTTTCTGAAAGGTGATGAGTGACATGGTGACACTCGAGACATTGAGCTATCTATCGACGGCGCCCGACCAGTTCATCGATATCACAGAAGATGTGCATGCCGCCATAGAGCGTAGTGCGGTGACCGATGGACTGGCAGCGATTATTTTGTCGCATACGACTTGCGGCATCGTGGTGAACGAGGGGCTTCCGTGCGTGGAGACCGATCTCATGGAGACGCTCGATCGCATTGCCCCGCCCGATGCCCCCTATGCGCATGCTCATTTCTTGCCGAGCTATGGTGCCACGGGCAATAACTCCTGTGGTCATATCAAGAGCATGATTTGCGGCAATAGCTGCTTCTTCCCCGTTCAAGACGGCCACATTGTATGTGGCGGGGCCCAGAACATCTACCTTGCGGAGTTCGATGGACCTCAGAAGCGAAAAGTGTTCGTTGAGGTGCTGGGCGAGTAGCAGTTGATGTCTGTGAGTCGGCGAGCTAAAGGAGATTGACCATGTCGTTTATGGCTTCGATGTTTGGGACCGAGAAACCGGTAATTGGCATGCTGCATCTGCAGCCGCTGCCTGGCGATCCTCTGTATTATCCGGGCGGCAGCGTTTCGCGCGTGATCGATGCCGCCAAGCGCGATCTCGAAGCGCTGCAGTCGGGTGGCGTGGACGGCATTCTGATCACCAATGAGCTATCGATGCCCTACGAGCAGCATGTGTCGGCAGTGACCCTTGCCGCTATGGGGCATGTCATCGGAGCTCTTGCCGCAGATTTCTCGACCCCTTGGGGTGCAGAGGCTATTTATGACGGCGATGCCACGATCGAGCTGTGCGCCGCCGTTGAGGCGCAGTTTACACGCTGCAATTTCTGCGGTGCCTGGGCTGGCGATCTTGGCCTGATCAATCGTGACTTTGCGCACACCATGCGCCGCCGTGCCGCCCTGCGTCTGGATGACCTAAAGATGTTCCATTTCATCACAAGCGAGGGCGAGGTGTACCTTAACGACCGATCGACTCCCGATATTGCCGATTCGCTGGTATTCAACTGCCTACCCGACGCCCTTGTTATTGGCGGGTCTGCTGCCGGGCGCGGCGCTTCGGGCGAGCTTGCCGACGAGGTGCGCGTCCGTGTTGGCGATGTGCCGGTGGTATGTGGAACGGGATGTCGCGAGAATACCGTTGCAGACGTGTTTTCGCATTATGATGGCGCGTTTGTCGGTACCTGCCTCAAGCGAGACGGCAAGCTCGACGCCTCTGTCGAAGCCGAACGGGTCGCGCGGTTCATGGCTGCCGCCCGTGCCGCGAGAGGGGAGTGAGCGGCATGCCGTACTATCTTGGCATCGACATTGGAACGAGTGCGTCCAAGGGCGTGTTAATTGATGCGGAGTGTCGAATTGTGGCGCAGGCATCTTGCCAACATGAAACCGAGAACCCTCAGGATGGTTGGTATCAGCACGATACAGAAGCGATTTGGTGGGGTGATTTTTGCCGGCTGTCTCGCGAGCTTATCGAGTGCGCGGGCATCGAGGCGAGCCAGATCCGCTGCGTAGGGTTGTCGGCTTTGGGCTGTGATTGCGTGCCAGTCGATGAAGATTGCCACGCCTTGGCTCCGGCAATTCTCTACGGGGTCGATGCTCGCTCGAAGCCGCAGATTGACGAGCTTCTTTCCGAATATGGTCCCGATCGCGCTCGCCAGCTCTTTGGACACGATCCGTGTTCGTCGGATATCGCCCCTAAGGTCCTTTGGTTTAAGGAGAATATGCCCGAGGTCCATGAGCGGGCGGCGAAGTTTCTTACGGCTTCGTCCTATCTATGCGCCAAACTTACCGGCAGGTTTACGATCGACCGTTACCTTGCCGAGGATTTCCTTCCCTTATACGATCGTGAGACGTGGCAGGTTAATGAGCGCGGGTGCGCGCGGTTCTGCCGTCCCGACCAGATGGCCGAAGTCATGGCGGCGACCGATATCGCCGGCGTAATCACGGATCGGGCGGCGGTTGAAACCGGTCTTGCGAGGGATACGCCGGTGCTTGTCGGAACAGGCGATTCGGGCGCCGAGGCGATTTCTACTGGAGTGTTCTGCCCCGGGGACATGATGGTGCAACTCGGGAGCACGGCCTACTTTATCTATTTGGCGGACCATATGGTCGATGACGCTCGTCTATGGCCAGGGACATTCATCATCCCCGGAACCTACGGCATCTGCGCCGGGACCAATACAGCAGGTGCGTTGACGGCGTGGTTGCGACGCGAGTTGTACCGCGATGTCATGGATGCCGAACACTCCGGCGGCCCCGATGCCTATGAGGTCATGGCGCACGATGCCGGGCAGGTAGGTCCTGGAGCAGATGGCCTGCTGTGTCTTCCATACTTTGCGGGCGAGCGCACCCCGCTCAACGATCCCGAGGCGCGTGGCGTGTTCTTCGGTCTGACCGAAAGGCATACCCGGGGCCATATGGTCCGTGCGGCTTTGGAGGGGGTCGCCTATACGGTCGCAGCGCATGTTGATATCATCGAGCGAGATCATGGATTGTCTATCGAGCACATCATGCTCGTGGGTGGCGGAACTAAGAATCCGGTATGGATGCAGACGATTGCCGATGTCTGCGGGCGCGCAGTTTCGGTTGCGAAGGTCACGGTGGGCGCATGTTTTGGCGATGCTCTTATGGCGGCACTTGCTGGCGGCGCCTATTCATCATGGGGTGAGCTTGCCCGGGTTCTTGGGGTCGCGCAAACGATCGAGCCTGATATGGACGCTCATGAGCTGTACGCATCGCGCCGCCGTATCTTTGATGAGCTATATGCGCGAAATTGCGACCTTATGCACGAGCTAGTATAGCGCCGCCGAATTGCCCCACGCTCTTATGGGGGCTGCGTTGTGCGATTCGTATGTCCCTTGAGGGTCGTGGGCAAAAAATGCCAAATATGAGTACTGTCACAAATTTAGTAGCAGCAAAATTTGGCTCTTGAGGTCCAAGTTGAGTGTCTGCGGACAACTTAAAGCCGTCTAATATGTCCCTGGGTATGCTAAAACGACCTGATAATGAACAGTTGTACATTATCAGGTCGTTGTTTTGGTGCAAAATAATGTGACCAGTTTTACAACAGTACTCATATTTGGCATTTTTTGCCCACCGAGGTCAGCGGAAGTCGAAAATGGAGTGGGAATTTTCCAGGACGACCGACTTGATGCTCTCCTCGGGGCAGTTTTTAAGCGCAGCAATGACCTCGGATACTCTTATGAGTGAATCGACGAACTGTCGCGCGGATGTTTCCGCGTCTGGTTCGGCCGGCGCGTCGGTTTCGAGTAGCAAGCGATCAAGTGGAATCTGTCGCGCGTATTCGCGCCCACGTTTGGTCGCAAGCATGCGTTCATTCACGGAAAAGTAGCAGCCCGCAATGCGTGCGCGGACAAACTCATCTGAGGTGCCGCTAAACCAGTGGAAGATAATGGTGGGGGAGTTGGGGACGTCCTTTAGAAGGTCGTTCGACTCCAAAGTGTCCAAAGTTGCTCCCGCCGCGCGAACGGCGTGAATGGATAGAACGCGTCCAGGTAGCGGGGACTGCGATAACGTTCGGCATAGCCGTTCAAATGCCTGCGTCTGGTTTCCCTCGGTGCCTGCAAAGCGTGGCGAGAAATCGAGCCCGACCTCGCCGATAAACCGTTCCCGGATGGCGAGTTCACAAAGCAGGCCGACCTCGGCGGTTCCGCATCGGCCGTCGGCAATCCACCAGGGGTGGAGGCCCACCCCTGCAATAACGTTGGGACTACTGCTGGCGCGTTCGGATGCTGACGCGAAATCGCGTGGATCGACGCCGCAATCAAAGAGCTCCAGTCCCATCGCTGCGGCTTCGTGGGCAACGGTGTTCGGGCTGGCCATCAGGTCGAGGTGACAGTGAGCATCAAAGGACTGCAGCTTCATCGCGGTGTGCCTTGCTAGTCCAGGCGCTGGCCGTCGGCGCGAACGCGCTCGGTACCGCGTCCACTGATCTTGCGAATAACCTCGCCGGCAATCATCTGGCCCATGATGGGCGGCATAAAGCTGGCGGTTCCGAGCTCGGTGCGCTCGTGGATGTTGGAGGGGTCACGGCGCTGAGTCTTGACCGACTCCTCGCAGCTAAATAGAACGTGCAGGCTCTTGATGCCACGTTTTTTGCACTCTTTGCGCATGATACGGCTCATGGGGTCGCGCACCGTGTCAAAGATATCGGCGAAACGCAGGCATTCGGGATGCAGCTTGTTGCCGCCGCCCATGGAGCTCACCAGGCGAATGTCGTGGTCCTGAGCATACTTGGCGACGGTGAGCTTGGCCGAGATGGTATCGATGGCGTCGATAACGTAGTCGAGCGTGCCACCTGTCTGCTCCAGAACGCTCGCGAAGAATTCGTCGATGTTGTCGCTCAGCAGGTATTCGGTGCGCTTGATGACGGTGGCGGCAGGGTTGATGTCATGGATCATGGCCTCCATGACGTCGACTTTACGCTTGCCGATGGTGCTGTGAAACGCGATGGCCTGACGGTTGATATTGCTGGGCGCAATGATGTCTTTATCCAGAATTACGAAATGGCCGATGCCGCCGCGGGCGAGCGCTTCGCAGCAGTTAGAGCCCACGCCGCCGCAGCCGAGCACCAACACCGTGGCGTCGGCGAGCTTGTCGAGCGCCTCGCGCCCCATGATGATCTCGAGCTTGGTGTCGCGCGTCTCGACGGGAGCGGCGGCTGCGGTTTCGGTCATAGATATCCTCCGATGGGGAAGTAATTAACGTAATTGGCTATCGCCATTATAGGTATTATTCTGCCTCCATTTGAGGCCTTGGGGCATGTTGAAATGAAGCGGGGATTCGCATAAGATTGAAGCAGATGGCACCCGTGGCCGCGGGTTGGCCAACTCCGAAACACGTTTATGGCGTGAGAAGTGGCCGTCTTCGCATTACGCGGGGGCGGCTATTTCATTCGACCTCCAATGTGGATGCCGAGCTCCACAGCCGCGATTACAAGCAATAACAACGTCAGGACATCGTCAATACTCATAGTCCATCTCCTTCTCTGGTAGAGGGGAGCTGGCTCATCTGCTTCTAACGGTATTGTAACTAAAAGCGAACGAGTGTTCTATGGCTATTGCTGAATTAGATAATTAGACAAACATCTAAATATCGAGTATAGTGTGCGCGTCGAACGAACTGGTGAGAGGAGGTTCTATGCCGGGAGAGGGTTTTAAGGCACTGGCCGATCCGACGCGGCGGCGTATTTTGGAGCTGCTGCGCGAGGGCAATTGCACGGCGGGGGAGCTTGCCGAGCATTTTGACATCAGCAAGCCTTCGCTGAGCCACCATTTGGCGACGCTCAAAAACGCCGGGTTGGTGACTGACGAACGTCATGGCCAAAACATCGTTTACAGCTTAAACACCACCGTCATGCAGGACTTGATCGGTTGGTTTATGGGCTTTACAAACACTGAAGGTGATAAGGATGAATAACGAAAACAAAGGCATTCATTCCACGGGGGTATCGTCGCGCGTGTGGATTGCGCTGGTCGCTCTATGCGTCGCCAATGTCGCAGCGCATCTGATAGTGATGCCGAGCTTGCCTGCGCAGATTCCCACGCACTGGGGCGCGAACGGCGCCGTCGACGGTTGGGGTCCTAGCTGGATGGCCTCCGCGCTCGGCGTGCTGCCTCTGGCGCTTCTCGCAATGTTCTGCGTGGTGCCGCGCGTCGATCCCAAAGGTGAGGCATATCGAACCTCGGGCAAGTTCTATCAGGGCTTCGTAATCGCCTTCACCTTGTTCATGTGCGCCATAAGCTGGCTGGGAGAGCTTACGGTCTGGGGCGTGGTGCCGGCGGTCGGTTCGGTTAACGTGCTGATTTCCGGTGCTATCGGTTTGCTGTTCATCGGCGTAGGCAACTACTTGCCGCGTGTGAAGCAGAACTATACGCTCGGTATCAAGACGCCCTGGGCACTTGCCGATCCCGAGAACTGGCGCCGTACGCAGCGCTTTGGCGGTGCCTGCTTTATGGTGCTGGGTGTTGGCCTGATTGTGATGGGCGTGGCGGGCAGCGTGCTTTCGAGTGAAGTCGTCGCCGCAGTGATTGCGGTTCTGGCGTTTGGTTCGGCCGGAGCCGTCTACGTCTACTCGTATCTGCTGTGGCGCAAATCGCAGCGAGCCGCTCGTTAAGGTTGCGGAAAACTAGCGTACGCAGTTCATAGTATGTTCCGGGGGACTTTTCCCAGGTAGTATTAGGGGTGTGGGCAACCATGCCCCTTTTTCGTTAAGTTTCAGAGCTGGTTTTTCATTTCGTTTCCACTAAAGCGAAACAAGAATAGGGAAACAGCAGGTAGAAAGGATAGAACAGGCATATGGCGGAGTTTATCTACCAGATGTATCAGGCTCGCAAGGCCCATGGCGACAAGGTAATCCTTGACGACGTGACCCTGAGCTTCTACCCCGGTGCCAAGATCGGCGTCGTGGGCCCCAACGGTATGGGCAAGTCGACCCTGCTCAAGATCATGGCCGGCATCGAGGAGGTCTCCAACGGCGATGCCAGGCTCACCCCCGGCTACACCGTGGGCATCCTGCAGCAGGAGCCGCCGCTCGACGACGACAAGACCGTCATCGAGAACGTGCGCATGGCGTTTGGCGATATGATCGCCAAGGTCGATCGCTTCAATAAGATCGGCGAGGAGATGTGCGACCCGGACTGCGACATGGATGCCCTCATGGCCGAGATGGGAAAGCTCCAGGACGAGATCGACGCCGCCGACGGCTGGGATATCGATTCCAAGCTCGGTCAGGCCATGGACGCCCTGCAGCTGCCCGATTCCGACATGCCGGTCAACGTGCTTTCCGGCGGCGAGCGCCGCCGTGTGGCCCTGTGCAAGCTGCTGCTCGAGGCTCCCGACCTGCTGCTGCTTGACGAGCCCACGAACCACCTGGACGCCGAGTCGATCCTGTGGCTCGAGCACTTCCTGCACAACTACCAGGGCGCGGTGCTTGCCGTCACACACGATCGCTACTTCCTGGACAACGTTGCCGAGTGGATCTGCGAGGTCGACCGCGGCCACCTTTATCCCTACAAGGGCAACTACTCCACGTATCTGGAGACCAAGGCCGCCCGTATCGAGGCGCAGGGCAACCGCGACGCCAAGCTCGCCAAGCGCATGGAGGCCGAGCTCGAGTGGGTGCGCAGCTCGCCCAAGGCCCGTCAGGCCAAGAACAAGGCCCGTCTGGCCCGCTACGAGGAGATGGAGGCTGAGGCGCGCGCTAGCCAGAAGCTCGACTGGACTGACATTCGCATCCCTGTCGGCCCGCGTCTGGGCAACAAGGTGCTCGAGGCCCATCACCTGCACAAGGAGTTCGACGGTCGCGTGCTCATCGATGACCTTTCGTTCACCCTGCCGCGCAACGGCATCGTGGGCGTCATCGGCCCCAACGGTGTCGGTAAGACCACGCTGTTCAAGACGATTGTGGGTCTGGAGCCGCTGACTTCGGGCGAGCTCGAGGTGGGCGAGACCGTCAAGATTTCTTACGTCGACCAGAACCGTTCCGGCATCGACCCCGATAAGAACCTATGGGAGGTCGTCTCGGACGGCCTGGACCACATGATGGTCGGCGAGACCGAGGTTCCGAGCCGCGCTTATGTGGCGAGCTTTGGCTTTAAGGGCCAGGACCAGCAGAAGCGCGCTGGCGTGCTCTCCGGCGGCGAGCGCAACCGTCTGAACTTGGCGCTTACGCTCAAGCAGGGCGGCAACCTGCTGCTCCTCGACGAGCCCACGAACGACCTCGACGTCGAGACACTTTCCTCGCTCGAAGCGGCTCTGCTCGAGTTCCCGGGCTGCTCGGTGGTCATTAGCCACGACCGTATGTTCCTGGACCGCGTTGCCACGCACATTCTGGCGTGGGAGGGCACCGACGAGAATCCGGGCAACTGGTATTGGTTTGAGGGCAACTTTGAGGCCTATCAGGCCAACCGCATCGAGCGCCTGGGCGAGGATGCAGCCCAGCCGCATCGTATTCACCGCAAGCTGACGCGCGACTAGTAGCAAGTAGAAGGGCCGCCACCAAGGGCGGCCTTTCTTGTAGCGATTGCACTGCAGCTATGCCCTGGCTGCTGGTTTGATTCATAATCAAAGTCATCTCTTTGGGATTAAAGCCCGTTTTTGCTATGAGTGATTTTCTAATTCCGTTTAAAACGTAAAGACGCATTGGGTTGCAAGGACATAAGCAAATCGAATTGAAATATAACCAGTGCTGTAACGTTACAAAAAAGATTATAGAATAGGAGTACCTTATAAGTCGCTTCTCTAGAAAGAAGAACATATGCTTTCGCGTCGTCGTTTTCTGCAACTTGTCGCGTCTTCAATTGTCGCCTTAGCCGCACGTCCGAAAGAGGTTTTTGCTTCGACGGGCAATATTGATGGTGAGCAGATACAATTTACTTCTGAAATTGCGCAAGAGCTTGCCGATAAATATATAAAGGGACTCCTCGGCTATTCGTATACGCCTTCTGACCCTATTCCTTTTGTAGATGTTGATGGGTCCCCGCTTGGTTACATTGTTCCGGTTGTGACATCCAATAGAGCCGCGGGCTATTTGGTTTTAGATGCTTCAGATGATGAAATACTTACGGGATATCGTTTTGGAGACGGCTTAGTCAGCCCTATGGATCGGGGAGGAGATCTTGGTGTCGAGTCTTATTCGTTCAATAACCCAGTCGTAATGATCAATCCATTCGAATTCGGCGTGCAATCTTTGGACGGTTCAATAACAACAAATTGCGGAAGAACAATCCCGGCTGTTTCCATAGAAGGACGGCCTGTCGTTTTATCGAATAAACCTTCAAGCTGGAACGATGTTGTAATTTACGCAACTCAAATGCAGGATTACACAGTATCTGGATTTCGTTCCATTTCTCAGTTTATGTCATATGATGAAAGCGAGATTAAGAGGCTTACCGCCCACTATGCTTGTATGGTGACAGCTTTTTCGAACGTTGCGGAACTGTATGGCATTGCCAATTTATATAGCGACCCTTCGCAATATATGCAGATATGGAATTACACCAATACCCATGCTCTTTCCGATGAAGAACAGACTGTTCCCGGCGTTGTTTTGGGTGGAACGCCGATATCAACCTGTGCAACGGGGTTTACAAATTACTGCGCAAGCAGAGGAAGTACTCTTATCGCCCGCACTGTCTCCTCTCCGGCTATCGCGAGCATTCAAAATGAGATTAACTCTAATAGACCGAATGTTTTACATGCGAGTTTGTACAACGGATCAGCCCATTCTGTAACAGCGGAGGCTTACGCCACACTTACTGGTAAGAAAACTGGAGAGACAAGGCAGATGATTGGCATAGCGGACGGCTGGAATTCATCTTTATCCTTCCTGAAGTATGATCAGAGCTATTATGCGTGGACTTATGGAACGACTTTTTCGAAGTAGGGCGATTCGACTAGCTCTGTCTTTGGTGCTGATGGCTTCATTGGTGGGCTGTTCAACAAAGGAAGAGATATCGCGCGGAGGTTCCGGAGAAGTGACTGCGACAGACTCAGGTTCATTAGAAATAGCTGGCGGGCATGCCGATGTGATGTTACAAGGAAAAGGCGTGCTTAGGTCGATTGATGCTGAAGACGCTGTCTGCTCAATAGAGGATTTGAAGACAGGTGAAACTGCATCGTACCGAGTTTCAGATAATGCTGCGAATATGATTGAGTCGATACCGACTGGAGCGCAGGTTTCTTTTAGATACTTTGCTCCGCAACTTGAGGATGAGCTTGCTTCTCTGGTGTCTATATGCACCGATGACAACTAAAAGGCCTGAATTCAAACGGCCTCGGATGGTCAAATTGGCTATCCGAGGCCGTTTTTTACTCGACCGGGGCTTCGACCTTGTCGATGGCCCAGGCGGCTCCGAGACCGCCGGTGGTGTTGCGGCGGATGCGCACGGTAACCTCGCGGCGCTCGCCGGCCTGCGTGTAGCACAGGGGGAAGTTTGCGCGGTTTCGCGCGGCCTCGATGGTACCGCGCTCGCGGGCGATCCAGTAGTACTCGCCGACAATGCCGAGCGTGTCGGCGCCGTAGGGGAGATAGGTCGACAACTGGTGCAGAAGCGGGCCGGGGCAGAAGACCTCGGTTGCGAAATCGACGGGGAAGTCCTCAGGGATGGCGGGCGCTGCGGGTGCGGGGGTTGGGGCCGCTGCGGGTACCGAAGCCGGTGCCGGTGCGGGAACTTGGTCGCAAGTAGAGGTGGGCACGGATTCGATGACGGGTGCGGGCTCAGGCACCGGTTCCGGCTTAACTGCGGAATCTGCGGGCTTCACGGTGACGGGCGCGTCTACAGCTGCAGTTTCAAACTCAACCTGCATCGCGCTCTCATTCTCGACGCTCGACTTTGCTTCGATGGGCGTGGATGCCATAGTGGTGATGCCGGCGTTGGCGTTCTCGGGGTCATAGACGACCGTGAGCGAGATGGCGGGCTGCGGCGTCTCGGGCTTCGGCGCCGACTCGGTAGCGTCTTGATCGGCGGGCTGATCGTCCTCGGCCTCGTCGCCAAAGACATCGCTGTTTTGGAGCGCAGACGCCTCAGGTTGGCTAGCGGCTTCTTCTGCTGTCGACTTGGGAGCCTCGTTGAGCTCCGCAGTGGCTTCCTGCTCGGATATGACTTCGGGATCGGTCGTAGCGGTGATTTCGGTTTCGGCTTCTGCCGTTACCTCAATAGCGACTTCGATCTCGGGCTCGGGCTCGGATTCTGGCACGGCTTCAACCATGGCTTCAGGCTCGGGACGCTTAACGTGCTTGGGGCGCACGGCCTTGAGGTCCTTCTCGCCGCGTTTTTTCTTTTTGTAGGACTGCTTGGCTCCCTTGGCAGCCTTGGGCTTGTCCTCGCCCTTGGCAAGGGCGGCATCCCAGGCCTCGTTGGCGATGACCGTGGCATACAGGCGACCGCCCTTAAAGACGGTCAGCTTAATGCAGTCGTCGAGCTCCTCGAGCAGCTCGCGCGTGGACTCGAAGCCCAGGTCATAAGCGGCCATGTCACCAGCGGCGAGTGCCTCCTCGACCTGCGTCATAAACGTTTGCTTGCCGCATCCAATCGCATCGCGCAGCAGGCGATACAGATAGATGTGGTTGCCCAGCGAAAGCGTGGGCGTAACTATTGTCTTGCTCATGGCAAATCTCCTCTTTACACACCAAAGCATCTTACCATCGCGCGGGGCTTGCCATCTCGTCGCCCAAGGCAAACGGGCGCGAACCGCTATCGATTCGCGCCCGTTGTACAGGTTGCCTATCTGGGGATGCAGCGCCTAGTTGTCCGATGTCGTGCCTTGGCTTGAACTGTCAGATGCCGTGCCCGATGTGGTGCCACTCGAATTGCTGTTGTTGCTGTCTGCTGTGCCCGTTCCCGACGTGGTGTCGCTCGTCTGGCCTCCCGTGTTCGGCTGCGAACCGTCAGTCGTTTGGCTTGAGTCGGTCGTGCCGGATTGCGCGCCGCTGTTGTTCACAGAAGAATCGGCGCCCTGCGATTGGTTTTGGGTATTCGAGGACGAATCGGTAGAGGTGGAACTGTCTTGCGTGCCGTCCGTCTGTGCCTGCTGGTCTTGCGACTGGGTGTTGCCATTTGCATCGCTTTCCGTCGTGCGCGACGAAAGGATTGGCTCGGGGCGCTCGCCCAGACCCTCACCGGCGGTGGTGATAAGGATGGCGCCGGCGCAGGCGATGACCGCGACGATGGCGATGGCGATCGAGAAGACGATGACCTTCTTTTGCGTCTGACTGCGCTCTGCCGCCGCCTTGGCGCGCAGGCTGTCGGGAGCAACGCGCGCCGTGGTCGCGCGCCCCGCAATCTGGCGCATCTCCTGCGTAGTCGCGGCGCCGCCCAGGTGCTCCTCGGCATTAAACTCAACGGGCTCGTAGGCGCCGGCGGGGTAGTCGACGGCGGCGTGCGTACCTTTGATGGCTTCGGCGCTGGCAGAGATAAAGTGGCGGTAGACCTGCGATGACACAACGGTGATGACCGAGCTCACGGCGGCGCCAATTACTGAACCAGCGATACCAATCTTGGAGGCAAGTGCGACGCTCGTAGCGGCAGCTGCGGCGCCGGCGATGATCTGGGGAATGGAAATGTCGTCAAACAGGCCCTTTTTGGGCGCGATGGCCATGGTCTGTCCGATGGAATGGTTCTCGTGCACGCCGTTGTTGAGCGATGCTGGCGTCATGACGCGCGTGCGCGGCGCGTCGGTGTACTTGGTTGTCATACGGGGTCCTCCCGGTGTAAATCTGCTTCGTTTCGTGTAGCCATCAGGGTACCCACCAGATGTGAATCGTACGTGACATTTAACAGATACCATCAACTCATCAAGGGGGCTTGCTGTCTTTGGTGCAATAGCTTGATGCTAAACTGGATTTACGATTGCGAGGTGGTTTACGTGATGTACCCGTATATGACATTCGAAGACGGTACCGAGGTCGTTCATTCTGACCTGATTACAGATGGGGATATCGAAAAGGTTGTCGTGCATTTTGAACGACCGACGGCAGAGGGCTTCGACTCCGCTCGCTGTGAGTTGCCTTCCTGTTCGTGGACTGACTGGGAAGGGCGTTTTACTCAGAGTGAAAAACGAGCTTTCGAAGAGTGTTTGAGCAAATCATTTAGATTAGTTCGAGTTTAGTTCGAATATAGAAGCCGAATGCGATGACCTAAAGCGTATGCATTTTTAGTATTAGATGCGTATGAAATGGAGGATGTGAATGGATGAGCTAATAGACTTTAAAAAACGATTTCTCAAGAATGGCGAGCTGGTTTCAATTCCAAAAAAGGAAAGCTATAAAAGAATCATGCTGCTATGGGCCGTCTCTTTCTTTGAATTAAATACAAGTTATACGGAGCTTCAGGTTAATCGTGTGCTGTCACAGCTCTATCCTGATTATGCCGTGTTGAGGCGGTACTTGGTTGATTATGGATTCCTATTAAGGGATGAGCGAGGCCTGAAATACGAGGTTAATCGTGATGTTCACGGTATTGAGAGCTAGCCGTCCGGTTCGGGTCCTATATATTGCTAGAGGGATAAGCGAAATAGGCAATTGGTGTGCGAATATTGCTTTGCCAATGCTGATTTACGAGGTAACTCACGATGTTTCTGCAACTGCTTTGATGGTCTGCTGCAGATTTGCCCCCTCTCTGTTTTCAGTTGCGCTCGCGCAGCTGCCTCAGAAGATGGGTATCGGGACACTGCAGGCCATGAGATTGGCAGACTTAATTCGCGCGGGATTATTCGTTTGCTATATTTTTGTTGATAGTAAATGGAGTATGTTTGCTATTACGTGCGCGGTATCGCTTTGCCGAACGGTTGAAATGCCCTGCTTTTACTCGTTGTTAAGAGCCAATACGAATAGTATCAATCGCGACGTAATTAATAATTCGTTTGGGTTTCTGCAGAATTTGATGATGGTTCTGGGGCCAGTTGCCGGCGGTTTTGTTGTCGCTCAATTTGGGGCGGAGGCTGTTCTTGCATTAGACGCGCTTTCTTTTGCCGCGTCGTTCTGGTTGCTGCGAGATGTTCCGTCGGTTATCGAGGTTAATGATAAAGAGGGGATAAGCAAAAATGAAAAAAACAGGACTGCATTTAGTGATCTTAGCGCGAAGCACTTGGCAATTGGTTTCCTATTAATCGATATTTCTAGTGGTGTGGCATTCGGCTCTCTGAATTCTCTTTTGCCAGCTATTGCGCAATTGCAATTTGACTCGTCATCGATACAATACGGATTCCTTCAGAGTAGTCTTACAATCGGACTGTTGTTCGGAAATACAATATATGGTCGTTTAATTAGTGGTTCCGATTGCGTTAAATCATATTGTTTTGTGACGTATCTTGCGCTCGGTGCGTATCTGGCGTTTGGCTATCGCTATGCGTCTGGGATATCGTTTATTTTCCTTTTTATCGTCGGTGCCGGAAACGCCATTCAAGATGTGCTTCTCATAACATCGCTGCAGGATTTGGCGAGAGACGAATCTGAATCGATAAGCCTGTTTTCAATTAGGGAGTCTTTGCAATCGGTTGCTGTTGTTATTTCAACACTCCTTGTTTCGCTGTTCACGAGCATCGCGATGTTCTCAATTCTCGTTACAGGACTTGGTGTATTTTCAATTATGATGGTAGTTGTGTTTCAATTGAATTATTTGCGAAAGATGTGGCGTTGATATGCCTAAAACGCTTTTAGTATTTCCCCCAGGATGGAGTCCAGTGGGGCCGTATCTTGCCTTGCCTGTTTTGAAGTCATATCTTCAAGAGGTTGAACAATATAAAGTTGACATCGTTGACTTAAACGTGGAATTTTACGATGACCTCCTATCTTATAGACATGTCGAAGAGTGCTGTAAAAGGTATCGGGAATCAAAGGATTCGTTTAGTTCGAATGTTCAATTAACAATCGAGTTGATACAAAAGTCAGCACTTAATGTTGACGAGGCAAAAGATATTTTCAGATCGAAGAGATACTTTAATCTAAAAGAAAGACAATATGCTGAAAACATTTTTAGAAATGCACTCTATATCATAAATCACGTCTCATATGGAGTTAAATACACGTTCAACTCCATAGATCTGCCCTATGATTATTATTCGACACCAGAAATAATGAAATCGCTTGCGGATACCTTGCATAATCCGTTTATTTCCTTCTATGAAATTGCCTTTCTTAAGCGTATTCAGAGGGAAAAAATCGAGTTTATTGGGATTTCGGTGAGCGGCTGTTTCCAATTGATTTGGTTGATTTCCGATCTCAGCCGAACACATTAGGCGGACAGGCCGTTCCCGCAG
>UQDE01000009.1 GCA_900539735.1 uncultured Collinsella sp.
CATGCGAACCTCCAGTCCGGACCGCCCCGCGGTCCAACTTTCTGTCCGCACCCCCCTAAGGGGGCCCGAATGCTCAAGATTATCGCCTGCGACGACGACGTCGCTTTTCTAGATAGACTGCACCGGATGATCGACCGCTGGTCGACCGAGACGGGCATGGCAGTCGACGTTGCGCTCGTCACGCGCGGCGAGGACCTGCTGGCCCGCCATGCCGCATCGCGTGCCGACATCATTCTGCTCGACATGATCATGCCGCTCGTCAACGGCATGGACACCGCGCGGGAGCTGCGCCAATCCGATACCGCCGTGCGCTTGGTGTTCCTCACCTCGTCGCCCGAGTTCGCGCTGGAGTCCTATGAGGTCCGCGCCTTCGACTATCTGCTCAAGCCCGTGACTTACGAACGCTTGGCGCAACTGCTCGACGAGCTTTCGAGCATGCGACCCGCCGTGACCGACGAGCTCGTAACCAAAACGTCCTTTGGCTACCATGCCCTGCGCCTGTCCGATATCGAATATGCCGAGGCTCGCAACAAGCACGTGGTCTTCCACCTGCGCGATGGCCGCGATATCGAGGCGCTCGAGCCGTTCCGCAGCATCGAGGACCGGCTAACCCAAAACGCGACCTTCTTTAAGTGTCACCGCAGCTACCAGGTCAATCTGCGCAATATCGACCACTTTAACCGCACGGAAATCGTCATGCGCTCGGGCGCGTGCATCCCGCTCGCGCGCAGCTGCAAGCAGGGGTTCCAAGACGCCTACTTTGCGGCGCGGTTCGAGGGCGGGAGACGCTGATGTTCCTCTCGGCAGAACTGGTGCTCTGGGCAATCCACCACACAACGACGCTGCTCTTTGGCGTCTTTGCCTCGGCGGCACTCTGCGGCGTCGAGATCAACCGCCGCCATGCGCTCGAGCTGGTGGGGGTCGGCGCCGTAACCGGCACTGCCTTTACGATTGCCAACCTCGTCGGTGGCGAGCTGTTTGCGCGACAGGCCTATCCACTCGTCGTGCATCTGCCGCTTGTCGTCTACCTGTGCGTGCGTTATCGTCTGAGCCCGTTGCTCACCCTGTTGGGCGTTACCAGTGCCTACCTGAGCTGCCAGTTTAGCAACTGGATGGGCATCGCCGCTTTCGCCGCCACCGATTCGCAGGTCGCGTACTACGTGGCGCGCATCATCACCACGCTCGGCGTCTTTGCCGTCTTGTTGCATTGGGCAGGCGACATTGGCCCCCGTCTGGCGATCAAAAGCCCCACCGAGCTGAAGATCCTGCTCATCCTGCCGCTCGTCTACTACATCTTCGACTACGCCACCAACGTCTACACCACGCTCTTCCACTCGGGCTCGGTGGTAACCGTTGAGTTTTTGGCGTTCGCCCTCTGCGCCTTCTACCTTATGTTTCTTGCCGTCTACCTCCGTGAATACGAGGCAAAGGAAATCGCCGAGCGCGAGCGCTGGATGCTCGCGACCCGCGACAGCGCGGCCATCAAAGAGCTCGAAGCCTGGCGTCAGTCCGGACGCGAGCTCTCGATTCTCCGCCACGACATGCGCCACTACCTGCGCGGCCTGGCTACTCTGATCGAAGAGGGCAACACCGACGAGGCCCTCGCGCGCATTGATGATCTGTGCGATGCCAACGACCGCACCGCCGTACGCCGCTACTGTGCCAACGACACGGTCAACATTGCGCTCTCGTCGCTTTCCGCAGACATCAAAGCGCACGGCATCACCGCCGACCTGCGCGCCGCCGTGCCCGAAACCGTCCACGTGGGCGATGCCGATCTGTTCAGCGTGATATCGAACGCCCTCGACAATGCCATCGCCGCGGCGAGCGCCGCCCCCGAAGGCAAGCGGTTTGTCGACCTGGACCTTCGCTACGAAGACGGCCAGCTTCTATTGCTGGTTTCCAACACGTTTGGCCGTGCGCCACACATGGTCGACGGGATGCCCGTGGCCCAGCACACTGGCCACGGCTTTGGCACCAAGAGCATTAAGCTTGCCGTCGAGCGCATGAACGGCAACTGCCAGTTCCGCATTAACGGCGACCGGTTTGAGCTGCGCGCCGTGATGTAGAGGTGTGGGAGTGCCGCCACGGCGGCGCCGCCAGCCTCGTTACAACGGTGCGGCCGCCGGGGTCAGCTGTTTGATGTAGGCCCACATGCGCTGTTTGGCGGCCTTGTCGGTGAGCGCTGCCTCAAAACCGTCGAGTGCCAACACGCGACGCCCTTGCACGTGGGCGACCAGGCCGGGCTTGAGCATAGCAGTGTCAAAGTCGTCGATTGCCACGAGCATATCGGCATAGGTCTCGCGCATGGCGTCTGCCGCGCTGTTGTCCAGCAGCAGCACCGCCTCGGGGTCCAAGGCCTCCAGCGCCTCGCGGAACAACTCGCACGGCAGGGTCTCGCCCACCGCGACCGCCCCGTCGCCCGCGCCGGCAACGCTTGCCAGCACGCAGAAGTCCTCGGGCGCATACCCGATAGCCCCAAGCGCCTTGCGCAGTGCGGCGCCATCCGCGCCGGCAGCCAACTCGCCGCCCGAGCGCTCGGCCTCATCCAAATCACCTTTTACCAGCACGATCGGCGAGCACGCGTTGCCCGCGATACGCACACCGCGACCTGCAAGCGACGCAAGCTCCTGCTCGGCCGCCTGGGCGATGGCTTCTTTTTTCTGGCTTTGTGACGTGGACATGCGCTCTCCAATCGTTTGCGTGCCCACCATTATATAAAAGAGCCGCCTGCGAGTGGTTGCTTTACGGGCCGCTGGGTATAAGCACGGTCGTACTGAGTTTTACGCGGCTGTGCCGCGTCACATTATGGAGGTCACCATGGCTGACATTAAGCAGATTACCCCCGAGAACTTCGACGCCGTCGTCAACGATAGCCTGCCCGTACTGGTTGATTTTTGGGCCCCGTGGTGCGGCCCGTGCCGTTCGCTCTCGCCCATCGTCGACGAGGTCGCCGACGAGCTGGCCGGCAAGCTTGCCGTGGCCAAGTGCAACGTCGACGACAATCAGGACCTGGCCATGAAGTTTGGCGTCATGAGCATCCCCACGCTGATCGTTTTTAAGAACGGCGAGGAGGTCGACCGTTCGGTCGGCGCATTACCCAAGGCAAGGCTTCAGGCGCTGCTGGAGAAACATCTGTAATACGCTTGTTACTTGTCTGCCGTCCATGAGCGGTTTTGCACCGCTCGCCGGAGCGCCAAACGCAAGGCATGCGACCACGGATAGTATGGTAGACACAAACAGCCCCCAGTGAACGGGTGCGGGTCAGACGGACTCGCACCCGTTTTCTTATGCGCCGGCGCCCAAGGCGGGCGTAGTAGAATCTGAACCACTGGATTGCCCCAAACATAAGGAGATTCCCATGCATGACGTTGGAATGAACATGAGCCAGCTTGCCATGAGCGTCAAGCAGGTCGACGATACCATCGAGCTCGCTCACGAGTGGAGCCATCAGCTGCTGCATGCGACCGAGAACTTTGACATGGAGCGTATTGGCGCCAAGCTCGAGGCCGCCATGGCTGCGCTGCACGAGGCGCACGATGTGCTCGAGGGCTACGAGGAGGCCATCGAGGCCGACCACAACTCCGTCGGCTCTGTGAAGCTGGTGTAACGTGGCCGAGCACGAGCACGCGCACGATCACGGTGCGGACGACGATGCGAGCTGCCGCTGCAGCGGCCCCAGCTCCGAGCTGGTCCGCTTTTCGGTCACCGCGCCCGACGACCTGCTGCGCCGTTTTGACGAGCAGATCGCGCGCCGCGGTGACGTGGCCAACCGCTCCGAGGCCGTACGCGATCTGATCCGCGCCTCGATCGCCAAGGAGCAGATGCGCACGCCCGACGAGCAGGTCATCGGTTCGCTCACTATGATCTATGACCACCATACCGGCGACCTGACGCGCCGTCTGGACGAGGTGCAGCACGACTATACCGACGAGATTGTCTCGACCATGCACGTGCATCTGGACCACCACAACTGTCTGGAGATTCTGGCGCTCAAGGGTCGCGGCAAACGCGTCTACGAGCTGGCGGACCGGTTGCTGGGACTGCGCGGCGTTAAGCACGGCGAGCTCACCTGCGCCGCCACCAAGCAAAGCCTGGGGCTCTAACAGCACACACTTCAATGAAGGAGGGTCGCATGCGGCATGTGCATATTCACGTGACGGGCATTGTGCAGGGCGTTGGCATGCGGCCATTTGTGTATCGCGAGGCTATGGCGCATGGCATTTGCGGCTGGGTGCTCAACGCGGGCGATGGCGTGCACATCGAGGCGCATGCTTCGGTCGAGGCACTCGACGGCTTTGTCGCCGCGCTGTCGGAGCACGCACCTGCCGCGGCCCGCGTTGAGCATGTCGCTATTGCAGATCTGGAGCCCGACGCTTGGGATGCCGACGATGAGCAGGCCTTTCGTATCGTAGCGTCGCAGGATCAGACCATGCACACGACGCTCATCTCCCCCGATATCGCCACCTGTGACGACTGCCTGCGCGAACTGTTCGACCCCGCCGACCGACGCTTTCACTACCCCTTTATCAACTGCACCAACTGCGGGCCGCGCTTTACCATCATCCGGTCGCTGCCTTATGACCGAGCGGCCACGTCGATGGATTGCTTTCCCATGTGCCCCGAGTGCGCCGCAGAGTATGGCGACCCGCTTGACCGGCGCTTTCATGCGCAGCCCGATGCCTGCTTTGACTGCGGGCCACATATTACCTGGCGCGAGGCGGCGGGCGACATGGGGCTCGAAGGCCCGGGGGCGACGCCAGCCGTCGGCAGCACGCGCGAAACCAGCGATGCCATTATCGACCGCTGTGTCGAGCTGCTGGCCAGCGGCGGTATTGTCGCCATCAAGGGCCTGGGCGGATTCCATCTGGCCTGCAACGCCGCCAATGAGCAGGCGGTGGTCGAGCTGCGCCGTCGCAAGCGCCGCAGCAACAAGCCGCTTGCCGTTATGGTGCGCAGCCTTGCCGATACTGAACGCCTGTGCCATGTCGATGATGCCGAGCGTGGCTTGCTAACCGGCAGCATCCGCCCCATCGTGCTGTTGCGCCGGCGTGCTGTTGGCGAGGGAGATTCCCCCGACGCCCTTACACTCGCGCCATCCGTCGCGCACGATTTACCCGAGCTCGGCGTCATGCTCCCCTACACCCCGCTTCAACATTTACTGCTCGCCGCGGCCGCGTCGCATGACATGCACGCGCTGGTCATGACCAGCGGAAACCTGAGCGAGGAACCTATCGAAACTGATGACGGCCTCGCTTGGGAACACCTCGTTGCCCCCGGCATCGCCGATGCGCTGCTCGGCAACGACCGCGCGATCCTCTCGCGCTACGACGACTCCGTGGTACGTGTGGTCGACGGCACCGTCATGCCCGTGCGTCGCGCACGCGGATATGCGCCTCGGCCGTTGCCGCTACCGGCACTCGACACCGTCGCGCCCTGCGTGCTCGCATGCGGCCCACAGCAAAAGGCAACGATCGCATTCACACGCGAGGATGCGAACGGCGAGGCGGCCTGTTTTGTGTCGCAGCATATTGGCGATGTTGAAAACGGCGAGACCTTCGATGCTTGGAACGCCGCACGCTCGCGTCTGGAAAACCTCTTTGACCTGGCGCCTACCGCCCTGGCATGCGACATGCATCCCAGCTATCTATCGAGCCAGTGGGCGCGTGAGCAGGCGCGAAAATGCAATCTGCCGCTCGTCGAGGTGCAGCACCATCATGCGCATATCGTGAGCGTAATGGCCGAGGCCATCGCCGCGGGCCAGCTTACAACCGACGCGCGCGTCCTTGGCATCGCCTTTGACGGCACTGGCGCCGGCACCGACGGAACCATTTGGGGCGGCGAGTTCCTCGTCGCCGGCCTTGCCGATTTTGAACGCGCCGCCCACCTGCACACCTGGGCGCTTCCCGGCGGTGCCGCATCCGTGCACGATGCCCGCCGCAATGCCTTTGCCCTGCTGAGCGAGCTCGGTCTGCTCGAGCACCCGGGCGCCGCGGGGCTATTGGGCACCCTTGACGAGCAGATGCGCAGCATCACGGCTACGATGATCGAGCGGAACATCAACAGCCCACGCACGAGCAGCATGGGGCGTCTCTTTGACGCCGCCGCTGCAGTTTTGGGCATTTGCGGGCAGGCAACCTACGAAGGCGAGCCCGCCATCGAACTCGAAGCCGCCGCCTGGCGCGCGCTCGGCAGTAAGCCCGTTCGTCTCGACGGCAATCATACAGGCGTGTTCACGTCTGCCGACGACTCCCCCATCTTGGACCCCCAACCGCTCATCGAAGCTCTTCTGAATGGAATCGAGGCAGGCGCGCCGGCCGACAGGCTCGCCCTCGGGTTTCACATCGCCATTACGCACGCTACGACCCACATCGCGTGCGAGATCTGTGATCGCGAAGGCATCGATACCGTCGCGCTCTCGGGCGGTGTGCTCATGAACCGGCTTTTGCTTCAGCTCCTTACCCACGAACTCAAAGACGCCGGCCTTACCGTCTTGGTCCCCCACGCTGTGCCCGTCAACGACGGCTGCATCGCCTACGGTCAGGCAGCCGTCGCGCGCGCTCGTCTTGCGCAGATCGCATCGCAATAGCTCGCCCTCGCACGCCGCCGCGCTCAACCGTCTCACAGCTGTAACGCGTTTGCTCGCGACTCCCGCGAGCGTTACCATCATCTGATGGGTAATTAGGCGCCTATCCAGCGCAAAACGTATAAAAGAGGAACATTATGTGCCTTGCCGTTCCCGGTAAAGTAGTCAAACGCGACGACGACCTTAAGGCGACCGTCGACATGATGGGCATCGAGCGCCCCGTTTCGCTGCGCCTCGTGCCGACGGCACAGGTAGGCGACTATATTCTCGTGCACGCCGGCTTTGGCATTCAGATTGTCGACGAGCAAGAAGCCCAAGAGACACTCGAGCTCGTCAATACCATGACCGAGCTGGCCGAAGAGGACCAGCTCGCCACCAACCCGGCCGAGGCATACTAGTGGCGGCGGCGCAGCCGGTTCGCTCCGGTATCGACTTTTCGGCATTTCGCGACCCCAAGCTGGCTCGCGAGCTCATCGACCGTATTCATGAGCTTGTCGGCAACCGCAGCATCAACCTTATGGAAGTCTGCGGTACACATACCGTGAGTATTGGCCGCTATGGCTTTCGCTCCATTATGCCGACGGGACTCAAACTGCTAAGCGGCCCGGGGTGCCCCGTTTGCGTCACTGCCAACCGCGACATCGATCACGCAATCGCACTTTCCAACATGGACGGCGCTATCATCACCACCTTTGGCGACATGGTGCGCGTGCCCGGATCGTCCACCTCGCTTGCCGCGCAAAAAGCGGCGGGGCGCGATATCCGCATCGTCTACTCTCCGCTCGACGCACTCGACATTGCCGAGCAAAATCCCGAACGCCCGGTCATCTTTATGGGCGTCGGCTTTGAGACCACAACGCCCACCATTGCCGCCGCTATCCTGGAGGCCGACGCGCGCTGGCTCCAGAACTTCTCGGTCTACTGTGCTCACAAGACCACGCCGCCGGCTCTGCGTGCGATCTCCAACGACCCCGAGACGACCATCGACGGCTTTATCCTGCCTGGTCACGTCGCTACCATCACCGGCCTGGCACCCTTTGGGTTTTTGGTCGATGAGTTCGAGACCCCCGGCGTAGTCACCGGGTTTGAGCCGGTCGATATTCTGCAGGGCATCTGCATGTTGGTCCAGATGGTTGTCGAGAACAGGCCGGCGATCGACAACGCCTACCGCCGTGGCGTCAATGCAGACGGCAATCCCGTAGCGCGCCAGCTGGTCGAGCAGGTATTTGAGCCGTGCGACACCGCGTGGCGCGGGCTGGGGCCGATTGCCAATTCGGGTCTTTCCATCCGACCCGAATTCGCGCGTTTTGATGCCGGCACCCGCTTTGACGTACCCATTGAACCGACGGTCGAACCACGCGGGTGCCGCTGCGGCGACGTGCTGCGCGGTGCCATCACGCCGAGCGACTGCCCGTTGTTCGGCCACGCATGTACGCCCGAACACCCCGTCGGCCCCTGCATGGTGAGCTCCGAAGGTAGCTGCGCGGCGCACTACCGCTACCGCGACTAGCCCAGACGCACCCGCACACCGGCACCACCCTCGATTGGAGTTTTCGATATGTCCCATAGCGTTACCGATAGCACTGTCCTGTTGGGCCACGGCTCCGGCGGCCAGATGATGAAGCGCATTATCGATGAGGTCTTTCTGGATGCCTTTGGATCGCCCGAGCTGCTTGCGGGCAACGATGCCGGCGTCGCCGCGCTACCCGCAAGCGGGCGAATCGCCATGTCGACCGACAGCTTTGTGGTAACGCCGCAGTTCTTCCCCGGCGGCAATATCGGCCGCCTCGCCGTATGCGGAACCGTCAACGACGTCGCGACCTCGGGCGCCAATGTGCGCTACCTCTCATGCGGCTTTATCCTCGAAGAGGGCTATCCCATGGACAAGCTTCGCCAGATTGTGCAGACCATGGCCGAAACAGCACGTGAAGCAGGTGTGAAGATTATCACCGGCGACACCAAGGTAGTCGAGCGTGGCGGTGCCGACGGCGTCTACATCAATACCGCCGGCGTGGGCGAAGTGCCCGCGGGCGTAGCGCTCAGCGGTGCAAACTGCCAGCCTGGCGATGTCATCCTGGTATCGGGCACGCTAGGCGACCACGGCATCGCCATCATGAGCCAGCGCGAGGGCTTGGCGTTTTCGAGCAACATCGAAAGCGACGCTGCGCCGCTCAATCATCTGATTGCCGACGTGCTCGCCGCCGCCCCCGACACCCGCTGCTTCCGCGACCCCACGCGCGGCGGCCTGGCATCCACGCTCAACGAGTTTGCCCAGGCCAGCGGCGTTGCCATGGAGATTGACGAGGATGCCGTGCCCGTGCGCCCCGACGTGCAGACGGCATGTGAGATGCTCGGCTACGACGTTCTGCAGGTGGCAAACGAGGGCAAGATGGTCGCCGTCGTGCCGGCCGAGCAAGCCGATGCAGCGCTGAGCGCCATGCGCGCCGCCCGCTACGGCGAGAATGCCGCCATCATCGGTCGCGTGCTGCCGCTTGCCGAGGGCGCCCGCCCCGCCGTGCGCGTGCGCACCGGCTGGGGCTCGACCCGCATCCTCGACATGCTCGTGGGAGAGCAGCTGCCCAGGATTTGCTAGGGCGGAACCGCACGGTCGGCGCGATGTGGCCTGATGTCCCTGGAGATGTTCAGATTCCAAGCACGCCCAACGCGGAAGCCCAGTATTATGAGGTGCGTTTTGAAACCCAACGACGGGAGCTTTCATGGCAGCAGCTTTTTCCCATGTGATTTTTGATTTAGACGGCACCATCCTCAACACGATCGAGGACCTGGCGGCCGCCGGCAACCACACCTGCGAGATGCACGGCTGGCCCACGTTTGCCGTGGACGAGTACCGCTACAAGGTGGGAAACGGCATGCTTAAGCTGGTCGAGCGCTTTATGCCCGCCGAATATGCGGGCGACGGCCGTATGTTTGAGCAGACGCTTGCCGAATTTAGAGCTTATTACGGCGAGCACAAGGAGGACCACACCGCCCCCTACGCCGGCACGATTGAGATGCTCGACCGCCTGCGCGCAGCGGGCGTTCAGCTTGCCGTGCTCACCAACAAGGATCATATTTCGGCAGCCCCGCTTATCGAAAAATACTTTGGCCCCGAGCGCTTTGCGCTGGTGCAGGGCCGTGTGGACGCATTTCCGCCCAAACCCGAGGCACCCGTCACGCTGCATGTGATGGAGGAGCTGGGCGCCGATCCGGCAACCACACTCTATGTGGGCGATTCGAATGTCGATGTTCTGACCGGCCACAACGCCGGCCTTAAGAGCGCGGGCGCCAGCTGGGGCTTCCGCGGCCGCGCAGAGCTGGAGGCCGCCGGCGCCGACTACGTGGTGGACACCCAAGCAGAGCTCGCGGCGCTGGTGCTGGGCGAGTAACGAAGCCGCCGCCCAACGCGGCCGCGGCAATGCTGCCGAGCGAAAAGTGCGACCCGCTTTGACGCTCCAGAGCATAGTCGTTGGGGACATTCTTAAACGACAGGTCAAACAAGAACGTCCCCAATGACTACCATGGCAACGTCACAGGTAGAGGACGGACAGCGAAAATGCCCTAAGCGAGCAAGGTGACGTGAAACGAAAGGGCGCTGACCTTTTGGTCGCGCCCTTGAAGTTGAACGTCAGATTGCCGCTTAGGGGCGTTTGCAGCGTCGAGCAGTTACGGCGTTTGGCAAAACGCCGTAACTCCCTAGCTCATCATGGCATTCATCATCTCGTTGGTTGCGGAATCGTCGGCAGACCACTCGCCGTCGTCATTGCAGGAATACTTGAAGGTGACCTTGGTGTCCTTGGTCTTAGCAGCCTTGGTCACATCGACCATAACCTGACCGGCCATCTTGTACAGCTCGTCATCGGAAGGCATCGAATCGAGCGCGGCGACCTTCTCCTGGTACTGGGTGGCAAAATCCTCAACAATCTGGTTCATGGACTTGCAGGTAATGGTGACCTCGGCAGTTGCGGCACCCTTGTCCTCGTCGACCGTCACGTCGCCGATCTTGTAGTCAAAGCCCTCGAGATAGCTCTTGGCGTACTCCTTGGGATCGATGCCCAGCTGCTCGAACTCGTCGCCCGAGGCCTCTTCCAGGCCGGCAAGGAAGTCGTCGCCACCGTTCTTGACCTCGTCAAACTGCGTCGTAAGATCCTCGGTGATGAGCTCCTCAACCGAAGGACCTCCGCAGCCGGAAAGCACAACTACGCACGCGACCAGAACAGCCATCAGGGGCGCAATCAGCAGCTTCTTCTTCATGACATTCCTCCCAACAAGCGGCACCGCGCCTCCCGACGCGGTGCACGTCGTAACAATAAGGCCATACTAGCATCTAACGAACACCCCCGGCAAAGCAAAGGCGCAGTCGGCTCGATTTGACGTCCGAACGGTTTACCGGTCCGCCCAACGCGCAATAAAACGTTCCGCCGCATTGTAATAAAAAAGGGTGGTCGAACGATTCGACCACCCCAAAACACCCTTATGTTGCCGCGGCTTACTTGCGGACGACCTTAACGATGGCGTCACCAGCAGCAACGGCAGACTCAGCCTCGACGGCGAGCTCGACGTCGGCGAACTCGGCGGTGTTGGACACAGCCACGACGACGCAGTCCTTATAGCCGGCAGCGGCGATCTTGGCGCGGTCGATCTTGAGCATGGGCTGGCCAGCCTTAACGACATCGTCAGCCTTGACGAAGCCCTCGAAGCCGTCGCCGTTCATGTTGACGGTATCGACGCCAACGTGCACCAAAACCTCGATGCCGCTATCGGACTGCAGACCCACGGCGTGACCCATGGTGACGGTCACCTTGCCGTCGCAGGGAGCGTAGACCAGATCGTCCTCGGGCCACACGGCGCAGCCCTTGCCCAGCACCTCGCCGCTAAAGACGGGATCGGGCACGTCGGCCATCTTGATGACCTTGCCCTTGACGGGCGAGCACAGCACGTCGGCGCCGGCAGAAGTAGAGATGGAGGCAGGAGCAGCGGCAGCCGCGGGCTCAGCCTTCTTCTTGAACATATCAAACAGACCCATACGTTTTCTCCTCTTGATTAAGCGCAACGTTATGCGCATGCCTATGGTGATTATAGTGCCAAATGGCCAAATTGCTAAGGTAAGAGCTCGAATCGAGAGCCCTTCCAGGCCCTTCCCAAAACCTTTTCCCCAGTGGCACTCATATTGTCGATTAATCCAAGCCCTCGGTACCGTTGGACTTGATGATCTTCTGGTATGCGAAGAAGCTGTCCTTGCGGCGACGCTCGTAGGTACCGGTGCCGTCGTCGTACTTATCGACGTGGATGAAGCCGTAGCGCTTGCGCATCTCGCCAGTGCCGGCGGAAACCAGGTCGATGGGACCCCACCAGGTGTAGGCAATCAGGTCAACGCCATCGGCAATGGCCTCGCCCATGGCCTTGATGTGGCTCTGCAAGTAGGCGATGCGATACGGGTCATGGATGGAGCCGTCCTCCTCGACCTCGTCGTAGGCACCCATGCCGTTCTCGACCACCATCAGCGGAATCTCGTAGCGGGCGTAAATCTCGTTGAGGGCGATGCGCAGACCCAGCGGATCGATCTGCCAGCCCCAGTCGGTGGACTCCAGATAGGGGTTCTTGCCGCCAAAGGTCATGTTGCCCTCGGTCATCTCGTGGTCCTTGTGGGTGCCCACGGTGCCGGACATGTAGTAGCTAAAGGTGTAGAAATCAACCTTGCCGTCGGCGATATCCTGCAGGTCGCCGTCCTCCATCACGAGCTCAACGTCGTTCTCGGCCCAGAAGCGCTTGGCATAGAACGGGTACTTACCGCGCACCTGCACGTCGGAGCAGTACCAGTTCATGGTGTTCATCTCCTGCTGCGTGGCGAACACGTCGGCCGGATCGCACGTGGCGGCATAGGAGAGGATGAAGCAGTCCATGTTGCCCATCTTAAACTGCGGGTAATGCTCGTGGGCATAACGCACGACGCGGCCGCTGGCGACAAACTGGTGATGCAGCGCCTGCATACGAGCCTGCGGCGTGGTGTGGACCGCCGACGCCGGACCCTCAAAGCCCTGAATCATGCTGGTCTCAAAGAGGTTCCCCATGTCCTGAGTACCGCAGTTGATCTCGTTGAAGGTGAGCCAGAACTTGACCTTGTCTTGATAGCGGTCGAAGACGGTCTGGCAGTACTTCTCAAAGAAGCCGATGAGCTCGCGACTCGCCCAGCCGTTGTATTTCTCGACCAGGTGATAGGGCATCTCGTAGTGCGAGAGGGTCACGAGCGGCTCGATATTGTGGGCACGCAGGCAGTCGAAAACGCGGTCGTAGAAGGCGAGGCCGGCCTCATTGGGCTCAGCGTCGTCGCCGTTGGGGAAGATACGGCTCCAGGAGATGGACATGCGGAACATATTGAAGCCCATCTCGGCGAACAGCGCGATGTCTTCCTCGTAGTGATGGTAGAAATCGATACCGTCATGATTGGGGTAGAAGCGGTTGGGGTCGATGTCGATCGTAATCTGACGCGGCTCCTTGTAGCTGCCTCCCAAGAAGTGGTCGTCGACGGAAGGACCGCGGCCGTCCACGTTCCAAGCGCCCTCAAACTGGTTGGCGGCGGTGGCGCCACCCCAATAGAAACCCTTGGGGAACTTGATGTTTGCCATGAGCATCTCCTTTGCATCGCGGGTCGATAATCCGAGTATCGCCCACGCGCGGGACGGGCAGAAGCGGGCGCGCCAAACCCGACACTTCTTTTCGCGCCCACGGACCGCCTCCGCCCCGACCCTGACACTTCCTGATACCGACCAAAAAGGGACAGGTTTATTTTGGGAGGTTTTATCTGGGCAAATGCCGGCGGTAGGCGGCCGGCGTGCAGCCATAGCGCTCGGCAAATTTTTTGTAGAAGAAGCTCATATTGGCATAGCCCACCTCGCGCGCTGCGGCCTCCGCAGTAGCACCGGTATCGAGTAGCGCCGCAGCGCGTGTCAGGCGGCTCTCCTGCACGAGTTGCATAAACGCGCGTCCCGTCTGCCGCTTGAGCAGCGCGCTTGCGTAGTTGGGGCTCAGATGCAGGTGGTGGGCCAAGTCGTCGAGTGTGCAATCGCAAGCATGCCGCTCGATGTAGCTCATCGCCACCGCAACCTGCGCCGAGGGAAGCGCGGGAACGCCCGTTTGCAGCAGCGCGGCCTCGTAGCTTTGCATGAGCTCGACCAGCAGCAGCTCAAACAGCCTCGACACGATCTGGGGGCTCGCTGCCGTCGGCTCCAAGAGCTCGCACAACATCTCCTGCATATAGCGGCGCGCCCGACGGCTGGAGCCCGTGCGGAAATGCACATGCCCGCGATGATCGGTCTCGTCGTTAAGCGCGTTGAGCAGGAACTGCGAGACGGCACTTGTGGACGAAAGGCTTTGCTCCAGGCTGCGGCGCAGCATCGACCGCGAAATGACAATGCTCAACATCAGGTCGTGCTCGCCGAGCTCACCTACGGCATGTGGACAGGCGGCATCGAGCAGAAGCACCTCGTTTTGGACGAGCGTGAGTTGCGTACCATTGACAATCTGTGGCGCGCGCCCTCGATAGACATAGCTGATTTCGACGTAATCGTGCACATGCTCTGGCACGGGGTTAAAGCGCGAGTTGCGCACAATCGACAGGCCCTCGGGCATACCTTCTTGGTGCAGGGCGTACGTCGCGTTACCGATTTTATGGACATGCCTGCCATCGATATCTGCCTGTTGACCCTGTCTAAACGCATCGTTCCAGTCATAGCGGGCGCCCGCGCAGTAAGCGCGCTCGCTATCGGTCAGCTCGAGCAAAAGATTGTCCAAACGTGCGATATCCATAGCGTCACCATCGTTGATTTAGTCATATTTTGCCGCGATTTTGATATTAGCAGGGCAGCACGGGCGACGTACCCTGAACTCGCAAGGGTTTAGAAAGTTGGTTCTGGCATGTGGCACGCGTCCCAGCGCTTCGCCAAGCAACTGTGGGGTGACGTTTGCCCAGATAAAACCGACCAAAATAAACCTGTCCCTTTTTGGCAGGTTTTGGAGGAGTGGATATGGCGGCATACGACAACCATGTGCTTCCGTTCTTGTGGCTCAAGGGCGAAGAACGCGAGACGATTACCGAATACTTAGAGCAGATTGCCGGGGCGGACATCCGTGAAGTCTGCCTTGAGTCGCGCACGCATCCCGTGTTTTGCCGCGACGGCTGGTGGTCCGACCTGCGTTTTATCATTGGCGAGTGCAAGCGCCTGGGCCTAAAGATCTGGCTGCTCGATGATGCCCACTTTCCCACGGGCTACGCCAACGGCGCGCTTGCAGGCGAGGATGTAGACCCCTCGCTCAAGAAGACCGTGCTTAAGCATCACAGGGTAACGGTCGTTGGACCCCAGCCGTCCACGACCATCAAGCTCGGCAACCCCATGGATCCCACGGAGCACTTTGTGGACGCGGCGGGTTTTGACGCTGTCGGCGTGCCGCTCGACCTTGAGCTCGCCGTTGAGCAAACCGAGGACGGCACTCCCGCTTGCCTGCGCTTTGACGCCCCCGCCGGCGTCACCACCCTCGAGCTCTACGTCACCAGCCAAAAGACCGGCTTTCGCGATGAATACATCAACATGGTCGACGCCGATTCGTGCCGCATGCTCATCAACGCCGTCTACGAACCCACATTCACGCATCTGGGCGACGAGTTCGGCAAGACCATCCTGGGGTTCTTTACCGATGAACCGGGCTTTATGAATGAAAAGGGTGCGACCCTCGAAGACGCTTCTACCAGCAGCTTTATCGGACGCGGCGACATGGCGCTGCCATGGTCGGACGAACTTGCGCGACGCCTGCACGAGGCACTGGGCACGAATTGGCTGAGTGAGCTCCGCGAGCTTTGGACGCGCGACCCCGCCGGCGCTCGGGTCCGCCACACCTACATGGACATCGCCACGCAACTCTACCGTGCGTGCTTTGACGAGCAGATTGGTGACTGGTGCCGCGAGCGCGGCGTTATGCATATTGGCCATGTAATCGAGGACAAGAGCTGCCACACACGCTTGGGCCAGGGCGCTGGGCACTATTTCCGTGCTGTCGCCGGTCAGGACATGGCGGGCATCGATGTGGTCATTAACCAGCTCGCTCCCGGCATCGACCACGGCCCTTACAGCTACTTCCATGGCGCATGGAACACAGAGTTCTTTACCCACGCGCTTGCCAAACTGGGCTCTTCGGCCGCGCGCCTCGACCCCAAAAAGCAAGGGCGCTGCATGGCCGAGGTCTTTGGCGCCTTCGGCTGGCACGAGGGTTTGCGCGAGATGAAGTGGATTGCCGACCACATGCTCGTCCGCGGCGTCAATTGGTTTACACCGCACGCGTTTAGCATGGCGCCTTTTCCCGATTGGGACTGCCCGCCGCACTTTTACGCGCACGGCAACAACCCGCAATGGCCGCACTTTGGCCAGCTCATGAGCTATATGAACCGGACGGCAACGCTGCTTTCGGGAGGCTGTGCCACGCGCCCCGTCGCCATCCTGTACCATGCCGATGCCGAATGGGCTGGTAGCGCCATGCCTATCGAGCGCGTGGCGGCAGAGCTCACGCGCGCGCAAATCGACTTTGATTTTGTGCCCGCCGAGGCTTTTGAGGACAAGGGTCGCTACAAGGTTTCATTTGCCGACGGATTGCTTGGCGTTAACAACTGCCGCTACCAGGCATTTGTTATGCCCGGTGCTACGTTTATTGGCGCGGAAACGGCAAAGGCAGCGAGATACATGGCGGATGCAGGCGTTATGGTGCTTGCCGTCGACGAGGTGCCCAGCGCATTCTACGATTCCGATGGCGCAGTCGCGCTGGGAGGGCTCGTCGCAACGCCGCTCGCCGATGTCGCCCCCGCGCTTGCAGGCGCGGGGCTGCAGACCGTTGTGCCTGACACACCGCAGCCCTGGCTACGCGCACTTCGCTACGAGCGGGCGGGCGAGACCTACGTTATGCTCGTCAACGAGCACCCGCGCGAGCGCATAGACTGCACGGTTGCACTTGCGACAGGCGAGCGCCTTTGCGGCACGCGGCTCGACCTGCTAAACGGTGTCGAGCCCGTTACGTTTGACGGTGCGTTGGAGCTCGCACCCTTCGAAAGTTGCTTCGTTGCTTTGGAAGCGAGCAGCGAGGATGCGCCCGGAGACGGCGAAGTCGACGCCGATGCATCGCTCGGCCTGCGCGTCGAAGGCCCATGGACCGTTGCCCTCTCCCCTGCCGGCAGCAATGGCGCCTTTGGTGAACCACAAAAGCTCAAGCACCTATGCGACCTTACAGCCGATCTGTTCACTGGCACCTGCGGTACCTACCGATATCATGCGTCGTTTGAGCTGGCCAACGATTGCGCCGACGCTACGATCGACCTGGGAGACGTCTACGAAACCGCAACGCTCACGCTCGATGGACGCTCACTCGGCACACGCATCTGCCCGCCCTACCGTTTTGCCGCCGGCGCACTTTCCGCCGGTGCGCATGAGCTCACGATCGACGTCATCAACACGCTCGACCATGCGATCCCCGACATCTTCGGCCTCACCGAGCCCGTCGCCCCCAGCGGCATCCTCGGCCCCGTTACCCTTTGCGGGCAAAACCTGCCAAAATAAACCTGTCCCTTTTTGGCAGGTTTGGCGAGTGTGGGAGTTCACATGGATATCAAACGCAAGATCACCGAAGCGCAGGGCCTCACCCCCACCGAGCAACAGCTCGGCATTGCAGCCCTTGCCATCGGTCAGGACATCCGCGGACTTTCTATTAAGGAATTTGCCGCGCGCACCAACGTTTCGGTCGCGAGCGTACACCGTTTTTGCAAAAAGCTCGGTCTCGAAGGCTTCAAGGATCTCAAGGTCGAGCTTATTCGCTTGGCAACCGAGGCGGGAAACCGCCGCGACGTGGACATCAACTTTCCCTTTGATGCTACGTCCAGCCCCGCGCAGGTTATGGAGCGCATGGAGGGGCTCTACCAGACCACGCTGGCCGAAACGCGGGAGCTGCTCGACCCCACGCAGCTTGACCACGCCGCCAAGCTCATCGCGAACGCCCGACAGGTCGACATCTACACGGGCTCGCACAACCTCTATCCAGCGGGAATGTTCCGCGACCGCCTGCTCTCCGCCGGCAAAAGCGCAACGTGCCACGACGGTGTCGAGGCCCAGGTGCGCACGGCGCTCGCCTCGGACCCCGACCATGTGGCAATCGTCATCTCCTACAGCGGCCTTGCCCCCAACCTCAAGGACATCTTGCCGATCCTCAGCAGTCGGCATGTCCCGGTCATCGTCATCGGTACGCCTTATTGCGCGCGCATTCATCCCGGCTTTGCCGCATACCTTACGGTGAGTGACCACGAGAGCATGACGCATCGCATCACGCAGTTCGCAAGCCATATCGCCGTGCAATACGTGCTCGATTCGCTTTACAGTAGCTACTTCGCCAAAGACTACGCCCACTGCGCCGAATTCCTGGAGCGCTCGTTCCCCTACACCCGCCTCCCGGGGCTCAAGTAGCGACGAGCGTGGATTTTCGGACGCTTATCTAACGAGCGTGGATAATCTCCCACTTTGAGGCCGTCACCGAGCCAAAAACGGGAGATTATCCACGCTCATTCACGACTAGTCATTTAAGAACGTCCCCAATGACTACCCATCCGGAGCAAGACAACGCCGCAAGTAGAGGACGGACAGACACTATGACCCAATCCGAGGGCACGGAAACGACAGGAGCCCCCGCTCGTGACCGCGGGTCGGGGCTGCGACAATGTTGTTGAAGTGCCAGAGGCGCAGCCGCGCCGCAACGAGGTTGGGAGGCTCCCGTGCCTAGATATTCTACCGCCTTCGGAATGGACGTACACCTCAGGTCCACCACCGTCTGCGCGCTCGACGCGGAGACGGGCGAGGCCGTGGCGAGGAGGTTCCGCGGCAACCCGTGGGGCGAGGTCGCGGAGTGGATGTCGGGCTTCCCGGGCCCGTCGCTCGCCGCCTACGAGAGCGGCTACCTCGGCTTCGCGCCGCAGAGGGAGCTGTCGGCCCTCGGCGTCGACTGCGTCGTCGCGGCCGTCTCCAAGGTCCCGAGGTCGGCGGCAGACCTCTCGTCCAAGAACGACCGCAGCGACGCGGCCAGGATGGCCAAGGCGATACTGTCGCACGACGTCACCCCGGTATGGGTGCCGTCCCCCGAGATCGAGGGGCTCAGGGACCTCGCCGCCGCCCACGACGCCGCGACCGCCAGGCTCGCGGCGGCGAAGCAGCGGCTCCTGGCGTTCCTGGCCCGCCGCGGCTACGTCTACGGAGGCACGACGCCGGCCGGCAACCCCCGGAAGTACTGGACGTACGGCTTCCTCAGGTGGCTCGACGGCATACGCCCCGCCGACGACGGCGGCATCCGGGCGCTCGCGGCGCTGAGGAACGAGGTCGAGGCGGCCGACGAGACGAGGGAGGCCGTCCTCGCCGAATACAGGGCCGCCGTCGCGGCGGGCCCCCTCTCGGCCGAGGTCGAGGCGCTCCAGTCCATCAAGGGGTGCGGGTTCGCGCTCGCCGCCGCCTTCGCGTCCGAGGTCGGCGACTTCTCGAGGTTCCGCTCCGGCAGGCAGGTGACGGCCTACTTCGGCCTCGCCCCGAAGCAGAGGTCGAGCGCGGACTCCGTGCGCCTCGGCGGAATCAGCGGGGCCGGCAACGCGCTCGTCAGGAAGCTGGCGGTCGAGGGGTCCTGGCGCTACGCCCAGGCCGGCCACCAGCCGAAGCTGATGCCCAAGGGCTCCGGCGTCCCCCTCGAGATAAGGATGCACGGGAGGAAGGGGTCCGAGCGCCTGCTCCGGCGACGCGAGGAGATGCTCGAGAGGGGCATGCCCCAGGCGAAGGCGAACGCCGCCACCGCCGCCGAGCTCGTGAGGTGGCTGTGGGCCCTCGGCACGATGTGCGGGGAGGCCGGCGAATAGACATAGCCCCCGTCCCGGCGAGCCGGGCAGCCTTCGGGGACACCCCCGTTCTCGCTGTGCGCGCGGCGACCGCCGCATGCGCGAAGTCAGACTAGGGGAACCCCGCCGAAGGAGAGGATTGCGGGCCGCCGGAGCGGTATCCGCGGATATGAGACTGAGCCGAAGGCGTCGACGACATGCCGGGGGCGGACCGGGACGGGTTCAACGGCAGGCCCCGCCGACCGATTGCAAGCGGTCGGCGGGGCCATTGTGGCTCTTGACAGCGGATTGGGTCATATGAGCGAGCGCCGCCCAGGGCGAACAAGTTGGCATGAAAAAGGCGAGGCATTGGCCTTCTGGTCATGCCTCGCCTTTTGAATGACAAATTGTCGCCCTGGGCGGCGCGCAGCGTCGGTCGGTTACGACGTTTGGTAAAACGCCGTAACTACTCCTGAGCTCCGTACTGCTCGTAGTAAGCGTCGATGGCGGCCTTGAGCTCGTCGTCGATGACAACTTTGCCGTCGATCTCGTGGTTGTAGAGGGTCTCGACGACCTCGGCCATGGAAACAATGCTCGCGACGGGGAAACCGTACTTTGCCTCGATCTCCTTCTGCGCGGTGGTCACACCGCCCTTGCCGACCTCCATGCGGTTGAGGGACACGATGAGGCCCTTGATTTCGACGTCGGCAGCAGCCTTAACCTTGGGATAGGTCTCGTCGATGGACTTGCCGCTGGTGGTAACGTCCTCGACCATGACCACGCGATCGCCGTCCTGCGGCTCATAGCCCAACAGGTTGCCCTTATCGGCACCGTGGTCCTTGGCCTCCTTGCGGTCGCAGCAGTACTTGACCTCCTTGCCGTACAGCTCGTGGTAGGCAATTGCGGTCACGACGGCCAGCGGAATACCCTTGTAGGCCGGTCCAAACAGGACATCAAAGTCGTCGCCAAAGTTATCGTGAATGGCCTGGGCGTAATACTCGCCCAGCTTCTTGAGCTGATAGCCCGTCACATAAGCGCCGGCGTTCATAAAGAACGGGGACTGACGGCCGCTCTTGAGCGTAAAGCTGCCGAACTTAAGAACGTCGGACTCGACCATGAACTTGATGAACTCTTGCTTGTAAGCCTCCATGCGGGCTCCTCTCGTAATCGCGTACGTGCTTCCAGTTTAGCGCAGGCGAAGCGTCGATGCGGGTACGCTTTGAGGCCACGGCATTCTGTAAAGGCTTTGTCAGGGGCAACGGTTTTCCGAACAATGGGGTTGACACGGCGAACCCCCTCATCAAGAATACGGGCGGATTGAAACGGGTACGAGATACCCAAAGCGCGCCGCGCCCGTCCATAAGGAGGTGTGCCATGGAAGGCAGTCATAGTCGAAAAACCTGCATGTCGCCCTCGGCACGCCGCGAGGACTCCGTATTCGCATAAGCGCCACCAACCGATTGTCAAAACCACCACAAAGGTGCCTGTCCCCTTTGTGGTGGTTCGTGAGCATGACGTGAGCGACATCTAGGTTTTTTGCAACTCAATACGACACGTACGCTAACTCCCTTCAACAAGGAGGACCCTATGCTGATGCTCAAAACCGCCACGGTACTCGAAGCCATCTCCAAGCGCCGCCGCGCGGAGCGCCCTGCCGCTCACACCGGCCTGTCCAAGAACACCATATTCGCCACCACCCATAGTGCCGATGACGCTCTCGTACTGCTTGGCGCCACGGCAAACGGCCTCACCGCCGAGCACGCCGCCGAGCGCCTGAACGCCGTCGGTCCCAACACCATCGAGGCGCCAACCAAGACGCTCGCCCGCCGCATCGCAGATGCGTTCGTCGACCCCTTCGCTGGCATCCTCGCCGCGCTCGCATTGGTCTCGCTCTACATCGACGTGCTTGCCGTGCCCGAGCCGCAGCGTGACCCCTCCACGGTCATCGTCATCGGCATCATGCTGCTGGTATCGGGCGGCATGAAGTTTATCCAGGAAGCCCGCAGTGGCAATGCGGCCGAGGCCCTCAAGGACCTGGTCTCCAACACCTGCACTGCCCTGCGCGACGGCGGGCGCACCGAGATCCCCTTCGATGAGCTCGTCCCCGGCGATGTGATCCGCCTCTCTGCCGGCGATATGGTGCCAGCAGACGCCCGCATCATCACAGCGCGCGACCTGTTTGTCATCGAATCCGCACTCACCGGCGAGAGCGAGGCCGTCGAGAAGACCGCTGCCGTCACCGTCGTCGAGGGTGCCGACGGCTCTGCGCTGCCGCTCTCTGCCTGCAAGAACATCGTCTTTACCGGCACCTCCGTGCAAAACGGCACAGCCTTGGCGCTTGTCGTTGCCACCAGCTCGGACACCTACCTGGGCGGCATCGCCAAGATGCTCAACGGACGCGGCGAGAAGAGCGCGTTTGACCGCGGCGTCTCGAGTGTCTCCATGTTGCTCGTACGCCTCATGCTCGTTATGGCGCCGGCCGTCTTTGCCATCAACGCCGCCACCAAGGGCAACGTCATCGACGCGCTGCTGTTCGCCACGAGCGTGGCCGTGGGCATCACGCCGCAGATGCTTCCCGTCATCGTGACCACGAGCCTGTCGCAGGGCGCCAAGGACCTCGCCCGTCGCCAGGTTATCGTCAAGGAGCTGCCGGCGATTCAAAACCTCGGCGCGATGGACGTCCTGTGCTGCGACAAGACCGGCACCCTCACCGAAGACCGCATCGTACTCGAGCGCTACCTCAACACCGACGGCAACGAGGACGCACGCGTGCTGCGCCATGCGTTTTTGAACAGCTTCTTCCAGACCGGCCTCAAAAACCTTATCGACCTGGCCGTAATCGACCGTGCCGATGTGACGCCCTCGGCCGTCGCGCCCGATTCCATGCTGGGCCAGAGCCTGCGCGACCGCTATACCAAGGTCGACGAGGTGCCCTTCGATTTCTCGCGCCGTCGCCTGAGCGTAGTTGTCGCCGACTCCCAAGGCAAAACCCAGATGGTTACCAAGGGAGCTGCCGAGGAAATGCTCGAGATTTGCTCCCACGTCGAGGTAGACGGCACCGCTCAGCCGCTCACCGACGAGAAGCTCGCCCAGATTCGCAAGCAGGTGGCAGGACTCAATGCCGAGGGCCTGCGCGTGATCGCCGTGGCACAGAAGACCAGCCCGCGCACCGTGGGCGAGTTTGGCATCGCCGACGAGTACGACATGGTGCTGATGGGCTTTTTGGCCTTCCTCGATCCGCCCAAAGCAAGTGCCGCGGGCGCTGTCGCCACCCTCGAGGCCAAGGGCGTGGCGGTCAAGGTCCTGACCGGCGACAACGACCGCGTCGCCGCCACCGTCTGCGAGCAAATCGGCATCGACGCGAGCAACGTCTTGCTAGGCTCCGAAATCGATGCGCTCGATGACGCCGAACTTGCCGAGCACGCCAAGAAAACTCACCTCTTCGCCAAGCTCTCGCCGCTGCAGAAGGCGCGCTTGGTACGCGTCATGCGCGAACTGCTCGGCCACACCGTGGGCTTTATGGGCGACGGCATCAACGACGCCGCCGCCATGCGTGCGAGCGATTGCGGCATTTCGGTCGATTCGGCCGTTGACATCGCCAAGGAATCCGCCGACATCATCTTGCTTCAGAAGGACCTGGGCGTGCTCGAGCGCGGCATCATCGAAGGCCGCCGCACCTACGGCAACCTGCTCAAGTACCTCAAGACCACGGTGAGCTCCAACTTTGGCAACGTGTTGTCCGTGACCGTCGCGAGCCTGTTCCTGCCGTTTTTGCCCATGAGCGCCCTGCAGCTGGTGCTGCTGTCTCTGGTTTACGAGATCGTGTGCATTGCGCTGCCATGGGACACCGTCGATGACGCCTGGACCGCCTGCCCGCGTGCCTGGGACGCCGCGTCCATCAAGGGCTTTATGCTCGAGCTTGGCCCCGTGAGCTCGCTGTTTGACATCGTGACCTTCGCCGCGCTCTTCTTTGTGGTGTGCCCCGCCGCCGTGGGCGCGAGCTGGGCCGAGCTTGCCGCCGCGGGCAATGTTGCCGGCATGGCAACCTTTGCGGCGATTTTCCAGAGCGGCTGGTTTGTCGAGTCCATGTGGTCGCAGACGCTCGTGATCCACATGCTGCGCTCCCCGCGCCTGCCGAGCTCGCGCGACCACGCCGCGCCTGCGCTGTGCGTGCTCACCGTGCTGGGCCTGGCACTTGTCACCTGGCTGCCGGCAAGCCCCATCGCCGACGCGCTGGGCCTCATGACGCTACCCGCAATCTTTTTCGCACTGCTCATCGGCATCGTTGCCGCCTACATCGCGCTCACTCAACTGGCAAAGCGCCGCTACATCGCCCGCCACGGCGAGCTGCTGTAGCACGGTGAGCCGCCACAGTAGACAGCCCAAGGGCAAAACCACCACAAAGGTGCCTGTCCCCTTTGTGGTGGTTAACTAGTCTTGGGGTGTCCAGGACCAGAAGAAGTTGATGAGGGCTACGCGCGAGGAGGCACCGGTCTTTTTGTTGATCGAAGCGATGTGGCGATAGAGCGTGGAGCGCGAAAGGAAGAGTGCCGCTGCCACGTCCTGCACGCTGTCGTCCGAAACGACCAGTGCCTCCAGAACATCGCGCTCGCGCTTGGTGAGCCCAAAGGCGGCAACGAAGCCATCGAGCCGATCGTCAAACGAAAGTTCCGGCGCCTCCAGGGGCACCGTATCGGCCTGGCCGGGCTCACAGCTCACGCCAAGATCGTTGGTGGCAAGCGCCAGCCCGCCGTGCGTCGCCTCGCCCTCACCGTCTTGTCCAAACTGTCCTAACAGCGAAATCGCGATGCCGACAAACAGCACGAGCACGACGCTCACTGCCACCAGCACGTTTTGACTCGAGATAATCGCCACCGCCGGAGCCGTCACGAGTATCGAGCAAACATTGTTGATAACACGGCCCATGCACGGCCACAGATACGCCCAGCGGGCATACATCGAAATCGCGGCGAACTTCGCGGTGAAGAACACCACGAAAAAGCCCGTGCCAAGGTAAAAGATAATCGTGGCGAGAAGCGTGTTGCCACCGTTGCCATCGGTGATAAGCACAAAGAACGAGAGCGTGGACAGCATGGCGGCGCACGTCATGATGATATTCATATACGAACGCCCACGCAGGTCATACAGGACGCCGGCGGCAAGGGCGCTCACAACCAGCAGCAAGCGCGGCCAGTCGCCCAGATCGATAGCGCCAGCGGCATGCGAGGTCGTAAGGCCGGCATTGAGGGCTGCGAACACGCCGGTGAGGCAAGCGGTCGCCACCGTCAGACGCACCACGGCACCCTGAAAGGCCGCCTTTGCCTCGGGGTCATCGTGCCACCTGGCGCCACGCTCCGACGCATCGACCGATAGCTCGGCAATCTCGACCTCGAACTCGAGCGCAGGCTCATCACGCAATTTAGCGCGGCGGGCACCGTGAAGCAGCCCCACCAGCGCAATCGCGCAGGCAATGAGAACAGACTGCTGGGGAATGCCCGCAGGCATCACCATATGGTTGAGCACCTGCACCAAAATGCCCGCAGCATAGGAAACCGCCACGGCACGCGCCAGGCAGGGCGTCTGCGCAAAACGCCGCGCAAGATTGGCATGGGCGGTCGATCCGCAATAGCCCAGGGCGCAGCACGCCACCAGGCCGCCGGCAATTACCACCTCAAACCGCACTGCCATAATCATCAGCAGCAACGCCGATACCAACAGCACGCCTGTAATATCGCTCGTCGCATCGATCGCCTGGGGATGGCGATAGTACAGAAATGGGCGCACGAAAAAGCCAATCACGCTCGCGCCGACAACGATGCTCTCGTAGATGACGACCTCACTCGATGGCACGAACTCGGCTATGCGCACATCAAAGAGATACTCGCACGCCAAAAACGTGAAGAAGAACAGCGCCAAGCATATAATCTCCCGAATGCCCCGACGCAAATATGCGGTTGTGTCTCCCATGCCCCTCATGGTTAACCCCCCGGCCGCTCAATTGTCTGGAATTCTGTTTTAATAAAGAACCAGTCTCAATATCGAAACCAAGCTCGAAATGCTGCTAATTCGGCCCCAGTCGTCCACATCACGCCGCGATTTTGAGCCGCATGGCCCAGAAGGGACACGCGCAACGCCACTTCCTTGATGGGCATCCCGATGCAAACGCGCCCGGCAAGCATTAACTGCTCGCCGGGCGCCTTGCCGTCTGCGGATTTTGGGACATGCGGCCCGCTTTTTTGACCCATCTGTCGGTACACTAAAAGTACTATGGGTACCCGCGAGCGACATATCGGCCACGCGGCCGCCCGGACCGCGCCGGTTGCGGATCCCAGGGGCGGCAGGCTCTTCGCCATGCCTCGATTCCTTGTTGGCATAACGCATCGTGTATACCGCCGCCGCGTCTTCGCTATCGCCGGTGTCACTACTGCGCTGTTCCTTATACTTTTGGCAGTCTTGCCGGCGTTGTTCGCCTCCGATTTCAAGCTTTCCAACACCACACCCGTCTATAGTGAGGTATCCGAAGAGGTCGTGGATGCGCTCGTCCATTCGAGCTCTCTCCCGCTGCTTGTCGCTGCAATTGCATTTTCGATCTGGGGTGTGTTGGCGTACCTGCGTTGCTTGGACTACGTCTTGCGCCGCCGCCTTGTTGCCATCGCCGCCATTTGCGCCCTGTGGATGATTGAGGTCATCCTCAAATATAAGTCGTTCACGCCGTTTTATGCCACCGTGCTGTGGTACCTGTACTACGTGCCCATGACGCTCATTCCGCTGCTCTACCAGCTCTGCGGCCTGCGCCTTGCGGGTTTGGAACAGCATCGTATGGGGCGTCGGTACCGCACCGTTTTGTGGGTCATGGCTGTCCTGCTTATTGGCTTTGTGCTCACTAACGATGTTCATCAGCAGGTCTTCCACTTCGATCGATCGAGTGGAACCTGGAGTAACGATTACACATACAGTTGGGGCTACGGTGCCGTCTTAGTGTGGACGGCCTTTAACTTTGTGGCCTTTTTTATCCTGGTGGGCCGGTCCTCGTCCTTCCACATCCAACGTTTTTCGGGTACGGCGGCGCTCGTGCTACTGGGCGGCGCATTCTTTGCAATCTCATATGCGCTGCGCGTGCCCTGGGCATGGAGGCTCAACTTTTCGCTCGTCTATTGCGTCCTGTGCGTGGTGGCGATGGAAATCTGCCTCGATTGCGGTGTCATTCCGTCATATCACGACATCGCCGGTATTTTCGGCACCTTGCCGCTTGACCTCAAAGTTCTAACGCGTGACCTGCAGGAAGTCTATGCCACGCCGGTGTCAAAGCCGATCCCAGAGGGCGTGCGCGAGGAGTTGCGAGTCCAGGAGCACGGGCGCGCCCATGCCTTTGCCGTGGCGTCCGATCCCGATGTAATGTATCGCACCTTTCCGCTGCTGGGCGGATCGGCGCTGCTTGCCCAAGACGTGTCGGAGCTCAACGAGCTCAATCGCGAACTAGCGCATCGTCGCATGGAGCTGCAACGCCAAAACGAGCTGCTTGTCGCCGACTACGATCTTAAGACGCATTTGGCAGATCAAGAGGCCGAGACCCTGCTGGTCCAAGACGTGGACCAGGCGCTTGCCCGCGCGCTCGAAGAGATGTACGACTCGCTGAGCTCGCTGCCACCGTTGACCGACGAGGCATCTTCGCACGAGCGTTACCGCATGCTGCAGCGCGCCAAGATGCTCGTCGCCTATTGCAAACGCAAGGGGTCGCTCACGTTGGCACAGCACGGGGAGAGCGGTTTTGACCGCGACCGCATTCAGCTCATTGCCAACGAGCTCGCAAGCGACCTACGCACGATTGATGTCGATTGCGCCTCGATTATTGCCATACGGCGCCCGATGCACGCCAGTGCGGTAAGCGCGCTGTACGACTGCGTATATGACTTTGCGTTTTTTGCCTACACCACTACTCGACCGGCACTTATGTATCACTTGAGCGACCACGACTCGTGCAGTGTGGAGCTGCGTGCCACGCTTTTCTCCAACGACGAGGAGGATCTTTCGCAGACACCCGCTGCGCAAGAGCTCGAAAGCGCTTTGCAAGGGCGCAACGTGGCATATCGCCTTGAAGGCGAGCCCGGCCAGCTGCGCATGATCGTGTTGATGCCGCGGGCGGGTGAGTGACGATGCAGATCCCGCTCATTCTCCCCCAAATCGTTGCGCTCGATATTGTCTTTGCCCTGGCTGCTTGCCTGCAGACGATCCACGTTCCGCTCATCGTATCGCGCCGCTCGTCCTATAACCGTAAGGTGACTTGCGCCTACGAGGCGAGCCTCGTGGTTCACCTGATGGTTTCGGCGCTCATCCTGTTCGCGTCGTCTGGCTCGTATCTGGTGGCGCCGCTTGGCGTTTGCGCCAGGGCAATGGGCGGAGCGCTGTGGCTCAATGCCGCGATCTTTGTATATGGCGTGGTGCTTATGGTGCACTATCGCCGTCCCGTCATGCTGACTGAGCTGCTGCTCGTTGCCGCCGTTACGCCGCCGGTGGTTTTTGCCATGGGCTCGGCGTGGACCGTTGTCCTAATCGCAGAAGGAACGTTCTTCCTGTTCCGTTCCATCGCGGCGCTCTTGATGGACGTCCGTAACCGCCAGGAGGATATTACCGCGTTCTCGACGATTGAAACCATCAACGTGATTCCCGTGGGCATCCTGTATCTAGACCCGAGGGGCCGTCCGTTGCTCATGAACCGCTGCATGCGCAAAAACCTGGTGGAGCTTCATATGCCCACCGATCTGCGCGACATGAGCAGCACATGGAACGACCTGCGAACGCTCAGTATGCAGACGCCCGAAAGCAGCGCTAATCGCGCCCATATCGACCTTGACCGCTTTGGCAGGGATCGCGCCGTGATCGAGATCTCTCCTTCCGAGATTCGTCTGTTCGTGCGTGACTCCGTTACGGTCTCGGGCCGTCCGTTCGAGCGCGTCGTCGGCCTGGACGTGACGGAATACGCACACGCCTACGACCGCCTGACGCAAGCCAATCATCTGCTTGAGCTTGCGGGGCAAGAGCTCCAGGCCCAGATCGAAGAAGTCAAAAAGGTTGCCGACAATGCGGCCTACCTGCGTATGCGTTCCCGCGTGCACGATGTGATCGGCCAGCGCCTGTCCATCCTCCATCGCTATTTGGAGGAGGGGCGCCTGGACGACGAGTCACTCGAGCAGATCGATCCGTTGCTGCGCTCAATCGCCGTCGACCTGCGCAGTGGCGGCGTCAGTGAGCCGGCGGAGCAGCTGGGTGATATCGTCCATGCTTTTGGCCTGGTGAGTGTGCAGATCGATGTTGAGGGCGCGCTGCCTGAGGACGCACGTGTCGCCGCCGCATTTTTGCAGATTATCCGCGAGGCCTCGACCAATGCCACCAAGCATGCGCAGGCGCATCGGGTCCATGTGCGCTTGTGGCAGGAGGGGACGGATGCTGACGCCGTCGCGCGCATGACGATTTCTAACGACGGGTCTCCGGCCCCCGTATCGTATCGCGAGGGAACGGGTATCCCAGGTATGAGACATGTCGCGCAAGATCTGGGTGGCAGCCTAGAAGTCAACGCCACCCCGCCCTTTACGCTTACGGTGTCCATTCCGCTTAACGCCAACGACACGTCTCAAAGGAGAAACTCATGATCCGCGTGTTAATTGTCGAAGATCAGGCCATCCTGCGCGAGAGCCTGGCGCGCTCCGTTGGCGACCAGCCCGATATGACCGTTGTTTCCGCCATCGCCGATGCCTCCGAGGCCTTGGGTGTCGCGCTCAAGGAGCGCCCGGACATGATACTGATGGACGTGTGCACCGAACACGATTCAAACGGCATCGTGGCGGCGGCACGCATCAAGGAGCAGCTGCCTGAGTGTCGCATCATTATCATGACCGGCATGCCCGAGATCACCTTTGTCGACCAGGCCCGCGAGGCGGGCGTCGATAGCTTTGTGTACAAGAACGTCGGTATCGACGAGCTGTTCGCCGTGATGCGCTCCACGCTGGCGGGCTATTGCACGTTTCCCAAGCCGCCCGAGAGCATTTTTTCGGGTACGGCGGCACTCGACGATGTCGAGCTGTCGATTTTGCGCCTTGCCTGCGAGGGCAAGAGCCGTCGCGAGATCGCGACCGAGCTGTTTATGAGTGAGGGCACCATCAAGCGCCGCATTTCGGAGATTCTGAGCAAGACCGGCTACGACAACATCATGCGCCTGGCCGTGCATGCGGTGACTGAGGGCAGCATCGTTCCCAACATGGAACGCCCGTAATCGACGCGCTCACCCGTGTTCCGGCGCCGTAAAGATAGACTGCCCGCCGTTTTGCATCTAAAAACGGCGGGCAGTCTGCTTGTGCGGGCGATGCTGTCGGCGCAAGGCGGCGGGGCCGCAGGATCATTTCCTGCGGCCCCGCCTGACATGTGCGCGGATGTGTCCGCCAATCCGCGGCTATCGGTGTCTGCCGTTACGCGATGGTTGCGCTGTAAGAAGCGACGTCCTCGTAGGAATCGGTCAGGTAGGCGTCGATGCCGATGGTCGTATTGACCAGGTCGTCAAGGCTGTCAAGCTCGCCGCTCGAGAACGTGAATTCCTCGGTGGCGCTGGTGCCGGGCATCAGGTGAGCCGAGAACCAGGGTTCCTTCATGGTGCCGTTGACGTTGGTCTTGCCGGAAGGAGCGTAGAAGGTCAGGTCCTTGTCGCTCTTGTTGGTGATGTTGACGACAAAACCGATGTCGCCCCAGTCGTCCTTGAACTTCTCGGTGATGGTGATGGTGCACAGATCGTCATCGGCGACGGTGACGGCGGGGGAGATTTCGACATTCTGGACATCGTCGTCTTCGACGGCCTCATCGATCTCCTCTTCCTTCTCGGCCGCCTCGCGATCCTTCTTCACCGTACCGGACAGGTCCTTGTCGGACTTGGTGAAGACAAGATTGCCGTCATCTTCTTCGAGGATGAGTTTGCCGTCCTTGAGCTTCATGTCATGCGACTCGTCTTCGGCGGTGATGGTTACGGTGGTGGCGTCCTTTGCCTCCCATTTAAGGTCGACGACTTCAAGGAACAGGTCGAGGGCACCTGTACCGTCCTCATCGAGAATCAGGACGCAGTGGACACCCCAATCCTCGAGCATCTTCATGTACTCATCGGTCAGCTCTTCGCCCTCCACGGTTCCACCCGAGAGTTCCCAGCTGCCGACGAAGTTGGCCTTGGGGTCTTTGCCGCCGCCGCTGTAGCCCGTCAGGGCAAAGGCGAGCGCCAGGACGCATGTCAGAAATGCGAGTACGGACTTTTTGAACGTTGTCTTCATGGTGTCCTCCTTTATCGAACGAAACCCATAGAAGCAAATGCGGGGGTGGCGGATCCCCCGCCAATTACCAGATAGAGGGGCTAGGGCCTGGGCGTTCCGCAGTTGCTGCAGAACTTGCCGCCGTTTTCGCTGCCGCAGTTGGGGCAGAACCACTTGGCCGGTGCCGGGGCGGGTGCGGGACTGCCGCACTCCGGGCAGAACTTGCCGGTGTTGGTGGCACCGCAGCTGCAGGTCCACGTACCGGCCGCGGGGGCAGCGGCAGGAGCCGGGGCGGGTGCGGACGCCGGAGCCGGCTGTGGGGCGGCCTGTTGCTGTGCCTGGCCGGCGGCGAACAGCTGACTGGCGTTCATGCCGCCCATGCCGCCTGCCATGCCCATGCCCATAAAGCCTGCCATCGCGCCGTTGGGGTTGGCCGCTGCCGCGCGCATTGCGTCGCTCTGGGCACTGGCGATGTTGGCAGCTGCCATGGTGGGATCGCGCATGACTGCGGCCTTCTGCAGGTCCTTGATCATCTGCTCGTCTTCTTGCGAGGCGGCGATGGAGTTGACGCCAAAGCTCACGATCTCGACGCCGCGCAGGTCGCGCCAATCGGCCGAGAGGACCTCGTTGAGCGCGCGGGCGAGCTCGGTGGTGTGACCGGGGATGGCGCTGTAGCGAATGCCCATCTCCGATATCTTGGCAAAGGCAGGCTGCAGGGCGGTGAGCAGCTCGGACTTAAGCTGGCTGTCGATCTTGTCGCGTGTGTAGCTATCGGTCACATTGCCGCAGACATTGGTGTAGAACAGCAGCGGGTTGGTGATACGGTACGAATACTCGCCGTTGCAGCGCACAGAGATATCGACATCCAGGCCGATGTTGTTATCGACCACGCGGAAGGGCACGGGCGAGGCGGTGCCGTACTTGTTGCCGATGATCTCCTTGGTGTTGATGAAGTAGACGCGCTGGTCCTTGCCCGCGTCGCCACCAAAGGTAAAGCGGCTGCCGATATTGGCGAAGGTCTCCTTGATGGAATCGCCCAGGTTGCCGCTAAAGACGCTCGGCTCGCTGCCGGTGTCAAAGACGAACTCACCGGGCTCCAGCGCGACTTCGATGATCTTGCCGTTTTGCACCACGAGCATGCCTTGGCCGTCGTTGACGGCGATGACCGAGCCGTTGGAGATGACGTTGTCCTCGCCGCGCGTGTTGGAGCTGCGGCCGCCGGTGCGCTTGCTGCCCTTGCAGGCCAAGACGTCAGCGGGCATCGATTCGCAGTAGATAAATTCCTTCCACTGGTCGGCCATGACGCCGCCGGCAGCTCCCAATCCAGCTTTCAAGAGTCCCATGGTGATCTTCCTTTCTCGTCAAAGGCCGGGTGGTATTGGTCAGGATGGTTAGTCGTCCTTGTCATCCTTCATGACAACGGTGGTCTCGGTGTGGCTGAAGGTGTCGTGCTTCTCGACCAGGTCGAGCTCGCCGCAGTACTCGTCGGCGTGGGTGGCCTCGTTAGCTGTCTTGAGCTGGCCGACCAGCAGCACGTCTGCGATGACCACGATGATCAGCGGCGCGACGATGTTGATGAGGATGCCCTCGATGTCAAAGGCGAGGTAATCCGGGTCGAAGGCGTTCTCACCCATGAAGAGGATCTGGGAGAGGACAAATCCGATCACAAAGAACAGCACCGAGGCGATAGCGAGCTTGGGCTTGGAGCAAGGAAGCTCGCCGACCATACGGCCGGTTTGGCCGTTCATGGCAAACAGGTAGCTCTTGCCGTTCCACGAGGTGGAAAGCATCCACACGGGGAACAGGGCATAGTCGCTGTCTTCCCAGGTGTAGTCGAGCTGCTTGCTTTCGACCGTGGCATCGTCATATTCGTCGACGACGGTCTCGCGCAGGGCCGAGATCGTGCTTTCCTCCATGCGGCGTTCGGCGCGTGCCTTGCAGGTTTCGCAGTCCTCGTCGTAGCGGTTGGCGATGTAGCCGGGCATATACGCGACCGAAAACGGGCGCAGGGCATCGTAGTCAAACGGCTCGATGGCGTCCATGTGGCCGTCGGGCATCTTGGACGATCCGTCGACGGGCACGCGCTTAAACGAGATGTTTCCCTTGCGGTAGGCGTCGTAGTGGTCGGTGGTCGTGACGGTGCGGTCGGATTCCTCGGTCACGGTCTCGTTGGTCGCATCAAAGTACACTTCGCCGTCCACGCGGGCGCCGTAAAGCCAAAACGGCACGTAAACGCCTTGGACTTCGTCGATGTGGTTGCCGGTGACAAAGCTCTTGGGCAGCAGGATCTTGCCCTTGTAGTGCTCTTTGAGCGCGGCCATAACGTCGTCGCGGCCGAGCTTAAACGGAATCACCAGGTCGGGTGAGAAGTCGCCCGAGAGCTGACCGGGTGCCACGGCGGGGTTGCCGCAGTACGGGCAGGTGGTAACGGCGACGGTGCCATCCGAGATTAGCTCGGCGCCGCACGACGAGCAGATATAGCCGGCGTTTTGGGCGAGCTCCTGCACCGCAGCGTCGGTCGCGGGCTTGGGCGCCGCCGCTGCGGCGTCGGCTTTGGCGTCTGCCTTGTCCTGGCGCTCGCGATAGAGGGCCTCGACCTCTTCGACTTCAAAACGCGAATCGCAGTAGTCGCAGACGAGCTTTTGCTCGGCACTGGCAAAATGCAGGGGGCCGCCACACGCGGGGCACTGATAGTTGACGCTCTCGAAGGCCATGATCGGTCCTTTCGCTGCCGGAGGCTATGCGCCGATGGCGCCGCCGCAGTATTCACAGCGCCCACTGGCATCGGGAATGGTGGTGGCTCCGCAGAAGGGGCAGGTGACCGCGGTCTTGGGAGCCTTGGCGGCCACGACACTGTCGCGCGTTTCCTGACGCAGCTGCACCAAGGCGTCGCGAACTTCGGTTGCCTGGCGCTTGGCCTCTCGGTATTCGATGGAACCGCGCTGATCGATGGTGGAGTCGTTCACGCGCAGGTTGATCTCGGTAAAGTACGGCGTGTTGACGTGAATGGTCAGGTTAAAGTCGTAATCCAGGTCGTAGCGCGGCGGGTTGTAGCTCTCGCGCTCGCCATCTTTGGTCTCGCGATAGATCTCGGTGCGATGCTCGTCGATATCCATATCGCAGCCGAGCACCTGTGAGAACTCGATGATGTCGGGATTGGCGTCGCGCCAGCGGCTCTGCGAGGTAATGATCAGCAGACCCGCGTCTTCGTCGAGCATGATGTTGGTGCGCCCAGCAGACAGCGTGTGCGTGGGGTTGAACGAGGCCAGGCGCTCGGCATTGGCCTCGCGGTAGGCGAGTTGCTCGCGGATATCGTCCGCGGTGCTGGAGCGATAGCCGTGGAAGTAGGGGGAGAGCTTACCGGCGCACTCTTTGCACAGGTAGCCTTCGCTAATCTTGGTCTTTCCCAAAAGTCCCAGCTCAGTACCGCAAATCGCGCACTCTTTCTTCTCGAACATCTTGTCAAAGAAGCCCATAGCTGCCTCCCATCAACTGGTAGTGTGTGTCACTTTTGATGATGGGCGAGCGCGCGATCTTTCACGATACCCAGACGGCTCAACGAGTCTCCACAACTGGGACACATGGCTCATTTTTGACTAGTCGTTGGGGACGTTCTTAAACGTAGTCGTTGGGGACGTTCTTAAACGACTAGTCAACAAAGCGCCCGGCGAGCATTAACTGCTTGCCGGGCGCTTTGATTGGGACGTTATATAGCAGGATTTGCGAAACGCAGCGATCAGGCCCCAGGTGGTGTAGCCCAGCAGGTCAACGCCGTCCTCGGTCACCGCGTCGCGCATCGCGGCGACATGCTGACGCAGGCCGATACCTCTTTTCGCGCGCAGGCACTCGGCAGCCGCCCCGCCTGACACTTTTTGATACCCGCCCGCCCAACCACCACAAAAGGGACAGGCACCTTTGTGGTGGTTGGGCGGGCGGTTTGTCTCGATCTGTAACAGGTAGGCAGCCAAAACCGGGCCTGGTGTTACAGATCGAGATTTTCGGTCTGTCCCCTATGGTTTGTCTAAATCTGTAACAAGTAGAGACGATTTAGCCCGCTAGATGTTACAGATCGAGATGGAAGATGCTAGTCGCAGGCGATATCGAGGTTCTTGCCGATGAGGCCTACGTAGCCGCCCTCGGCAGCCTTGGGGCTGTCGGCATGGCAGAGAACCCACTTGTCGGCCTTCCAGTAGCAGTAGCTGTCGCCGGCCGCGGGCATATCGGCCGCAGCCTCGGGGCGCGGACCGTTGGTGCCGGCGGGCAGCGCCACCATCACCTGGAAGCCCCCATCGTCGACCATGCACGGCGTGTAGTGAAGCGTGGTGTTGAAAACCTCAACAAGCGTGCCGGCCGGCACGCGGAACGCCTTGACGCACGCGGTGTCGAGCTTGCCGTCCTCGATCTCCCAGCGATGCGCCACGAGCAGGATAAAATCGCGAGCACCCAGGTTGAACTCGCTCGCGCGGTGGTACTCCAGGCAGTTGAGGCGCGTGTTGTGACCGTTGCACCAGCCGAGCTGGAAGGGACGGCCGCCAAACATGAGGAAGCCAAGCTTGTCGGCATCCTTGACGCCCTCGAGCTCCGGCGCACTCGCCACGTACTTACTGCCTTCGGGGATGGGCGTGGAGGCAAGCGCCTCGAGCACGGGTGACGTAAGCTCGGACGGAACGTTATCCCAAACGTTGCCATAGGATTTGAACTCGGGATCGTTGACAGAGTAGATATGCATGTTCACTCCTGTTCGTTTATGTGACAGTATAAACATTCTAGAACAATCTCTTTATGTTTTGAGCGCTCGGTATAAAAAAGCGCTACGCAAAGAGCGGGAGCGCTTCTGGTACAAGCGTTATTCCCGCAAGGGCCTTACGCCTGCTGATAGTGCAGGTGCTTCTCGTCGATATCGGCCAGGTCGCGGTCGAGGTAGCGGCGCGCGAGCCAGTTTGCCATGGGGAGGTTCTGGTCCAGGTAGTTACCGCACTCCTCGGGAGCGGCGCCGGGAACATCGCCCTCAAAGCCGGCGACAAACTCAAACAGCTCGCGCACGAGCGGCAAGATTTCCTCGCTCGTCAGCTCACCAAAAACGACGAGGTAAAAGCCCGTGCGGCAGCCCATGGGGCCAAAGTAGACAATGCGGCTCGACCACTCGGCATGATTGCGGAGGAACGTCGCGCCCAGGTGCTCGATAGTGTGGCACTCGGCCGTGTTCATGACCGGCTCCTTGTTGGGCGTGGTCAGGCGCAGGTCAAACGTGGTGACGGCGGCACCGGTCGCCGGATCGCGGTCGATGCGGCTCACATACACGCCGGGCTCAAGTAGCAGATGATCAACGGAAAAGCTGGCGATGCGCTCCATGGCAAATCCTCTCGGTAGTCAAATTGGGACGGGGCTCTTTTAGCTGGTTCGAATGGCCGCACCAATCATACCAGCCAAAAAGCCCCGTCCCAAATGAGCTACCCGGGACGGGGATCAATGAGTTTTAAATCCCCGTCCCAGAAAAATCATTCTAGGTAATCTAGAAGGACTTTTCCGCTCTGGGGTCTGGCGCCGTTCCGACTAGATCTCGCGCACGCTTTGGCGCTCGACAAAATAGGTCGATACGGCCGTCTTGCAGGTATAGCTCTTGGGATTGCGGATGTTGCCCACCAGGCGGCGCACCGCGATCTCGCCCACCTCGTGCTTGGGAACGTGCACCGTGGTGAGCGGCGGGTTGGAAAAGGCGCCCAACGACAGGTCGTCAAAGCCGATGATCGAGACATCCTCGGGCACGCGAATACCGTGCTCGTTGAGCGCGCGCATGGCACCCACGGCGAGCACGTCGTTTTCGGCAAAGAAAGCCGTCGGCAGGTCGTCGTGCGAGACGCTGTCGAGCCACGCGCCCATATCGCGATAAGCGCCCTCGAGCGTGGTGCCCAGCGTGACACGCCATGCCGGATTGGCCTCGAGGCCCGCATCCTCAAGCGCTTGGCGATAGCCGCGCTCGCGGTCCTTAAAGTTGCGGATGCGAAGGTCGCCCGCCAGATAGCCGATTTGCTTGTGACCTTTCTCGATAAGGTAGTCCACGGCGCGCAGTACCGAATCGGTGTTGGCAATGACCACGGCATCAAAGTATTGGCGATCGCTCCAGCCGTCGAGCACGATCAGGTGGGCGGCGGCGTTGGCGAACAGGGCGTAGTCCTCCTCGCCCAGCTCGGTACCCATCAGCACGATAGCGGCGGACGGATCGGCGATCAGGCCCTCGACCTGCGGGCGCACAGCGTCAAGATCGCTAAAGTCGAGCGTGACAAAGCTCGTGCTCATGCCGTGGCGACGCGCCTGGCGCTCCACGCCCTCGATGACCGCGGGATGGAAGGTGCTCTCGTCCAGGATGGCGGCCGTCTTGCGCGCAAGCACAAACTGGATGCTCTCGAGCTGCGTCGACTGCTGGTAGCCGAGCGACTGCGCACACTCCAGGATGACCTTGGCGGTCTCCTCGCTCACGCTGCGCTTGCGGTTGAGCGCGTTGGACACGGTTGCGGGCGAAAAGCCGGTAATGCGGCTGATCTCGCGGACGCTTGCTTTAGCCATCATTCCCCCTAGCATCGGTCGCGGCCGAGCATCGTGGCTTGACCGCCCCGTGGCTCGGCAACTAAACGACCGCAAATTCAATCTAAACAGAAGAGTAAATGTTTATTAGCTAGTTTAGCCTGTTGTCAAGCAAAGTGGCGCGACTATTCCCCCAACGGGCGCATTTGTCCATCTTAACGTTATTACGCAAGGTCTTCGCCATTGCTTGCTATTACGCGTCGGTACCATTCGAAGCTTTTCTTTTTACGTCTCTCAAACGAGCCCGCACCGCTATCGTCTCGATCGACATAGATAAACCCGTAGCGCTTACGCATCTGTCCTGTGGCGACCGAAACCAAATCGATCGGGCCCCAACAGGTATATCCCATGAGTTCCACCCCGTCGAGCTCGACGGTCTCCCTCATCGCCTCGATGTGGGCCCGCAGGTATTCAACTCGATAGTCGTCTTCTATTTCACCCGAATCTTCCGGCACATCAGGAGCACCCAAACCGTTTTCGACGATGAACAGCGGCTTTTGATAGCGATCCCAGATTTCATTCATGGTGACGCGCAGCCCTTTGGGGTCGATAAACCTCCCCCAAGGCTCCTGTTTTAGATACGGATTAGGCGCCGAGCGAAGAAGGTTCGAATCGAACTGACCTTCCGCATGCGCTTTTGCGACGCGCGTCGAGTAATACGAAAACGAGACGAAATCGACCAGGTTTGCAGCCAGTACTTCGCGGTCATCATCCCGATAGGGCACCTCAAAACCATGGCGGGCGTATTCCTTGAGAACATAGCTCGGGTACGCACCGCGCACCTGGACGTCGGTAAACATGTAATGGCTGCGATTCTCAGCCTGCGCAGCCAGCACATCGTCCGGATCACATGTAGCCGGATAGAAGACACCTGCGTTGAGCATGCAACCGATCTTCGCCCCGGGGCACAGTTCATGACACGCCCCGACCGCACGGGCACTCGCAACCAATACATGGTGCACGGCCGTGTGAACCGTTGCATAGCGATTCTCCCCTTGCTCGAAGATGATCCCCGCCGCCATAAAGCACGCCTGCGTCATGATGTTGATCTCGTTAAAGGTCAGCCAATAATTGACCAATCCCCGATAGCGCTCGAACACGGTACGCGAATATCGATCGAACAGGTCGACCAACCTGCGATCGCGCCATCCGCCATACGCATCGACGAGATGCATGGGGACATCATAGTGGTTGAGCGTCACCAAAGGCTCAATGCCATGCGCGCGGCACGTCCTAAAAACATCCTCGTAAAAGGCAAGGCCTTCTTCATTGGGCTCGGCTTCGTCTCCTTTGGGAAAAATGCGGCTCCAGGCGATCGATAAGCGCAGGCATTTAAAACCCATCTGGGCAAACAGTTCAATATCCTGCTTGTACCTATGGTAAAAATCAATGCCTTTGCGAGCGGGATAGAAGCTGTCGGGTGCCAACGCACGCGGATCAAGGTCTCCCCGCATGACGTCCATGCGTTGATCGCCAAACGGCAGCATGTCGGAATTGGCTAAACCGCGACCGCCTTCGTTCCATCCTCCCTCGCACTGGTTTGCAGCCAGAGCCCCGCCCCATAAAAAATCTTCTCTAAACATTATGGTGTCGTCCTTTCTATCAAATTCCCGGCCCACGCTGTCGAACGCAACGGACTCGGCAAGTGCCGTGCAACAGCACAGTACCGTTGCGCGGCCAAGGGGTCGGACCGCGCAACGGCTGGGGAGCATATTTGTGCAGTAGCCTCTTATGCCTCGACGGATTCAACAGCCTCAGAATCGCCGCTCTTGGACTTCAACGGCATCTTCTCCTGTCCTTCAAATCCAAAAACCATCGCCAACGCAAACGTCACGGCACCGCCAGCAAGACACCCGATGGTGCCGGGGATGATATCCTGAGCAAACATGAGCACGTTCATCCATGGGAAACCAACGCCAGTGAAGATATAGACGTTGGCATGAAGAAGGCTTACCAGCAGACCACCGACAGCACCACCAATCATGTTCCAGGCAAGAGCTTTCTTGTCGCGAAACAGGATGCCGTAGATGATGGGCTCACTCACGCGACCGAAGGCATAGGTGATGAACAAGTTCCAGCCCGTGGCTCGATTCTCCTTGTCCTTAGCGCGCAGGCCATAGGCGAGCGCGATGGCAAGCGTGGTGTAGGCTACAACCGCGGCGCCGGGGTATAAGATGGCGTCGTAACCGTTCTGGAGCGCGGCGGGCAATATGGCGGTATAGATCGGCACGTGCATGCCGGTGGCGATGATCAGATTCCAGAATGCGCCGATAACCGCGGTCGCAGCGGGACCGGCAACAGAGGCGAGCCAAATGATGAAATCGGCCACAAGGCCCATGACAAATTGGACGGCAGGGCCGCAGAGGCACAGCGCGACCGGCAACATCACGAGCACCGTACCCACGGGTACGATCAGAACGCGCAACATATCAGGCGAGATCTTCTTAAAGAAGCGCTCAACATAGGACTGGGCCCAGGTGATCAAGATGACCGGAAGAACAGCCTGGGTGTAGTTGACGAGCTGCATGGGGATGCCGAAGACGCTGAAAGGCTTTCCGTCCTCAACAATAGCGAGCATGTCGGGATAAATCATCACAACAGCGATGAGCAGTGCCAGCACAGGACTCGTTTTGAACTTCTTAGCCGAGCTATAGGCGGCAAACACCGGGAAGTAGTAATACGCCGCATCGCCCACCAGGGAAAGGATCCGATACAGGTCGCTCGTTTCGGACATAAAACCGGCGCCTTCGGGCCCAAACAGAATAACGAGCATCTTGAAGATACCGGCGACACAAAAGATCGGAAGGATCGGGGTGATAGCGCCGCTCACGGCATCGAGCAGCTGATTGAAGAGGTGCTTGGGCGCCAAGCGCTCCTTCCAGCTAAGCTGAGGGCCATCGAGTTCCTCGTCAATCGATACCGTGACCTCGAATCCGCCCTGCTTACAAACCTCGTCGTAGACCTTGTCGACCGTGGGCCCGATCACCAGCTGCACCTGCCCTCCGGCGTGCACGACGCTGATGATAGACGAGATGTCCTCAAGCTTCTCATCATTCGAGAGGCTTTCATCCTTGAGGCTGAAGCGCAGGCGCGTCATGCAATGCGTAACCGAAGCCACGTTTTCCGCCCCGCCCACAGTGGAGAGAATCTGCTCTGCCACCTTTTTGTAATTTGCCATCATTGGCTCCTTTGCACAATCTTGGCTTACTGTTCGAATCGGCAAAGGTCATGCCCCGAATGGCTACGGGTTACAATCCTTTTTTGGAGATGATCCGGTTGAGATGGATCATCAGATAGAGTTCCTCCTCCTCGGAGAGCGTGGCGTCCCACGTTTCACGACAATAGGAACCGATATGCTTCACGCACTCTGCCAACTGCGGAAACTCCTCACGAAAGTTCTTGTACATCTGCATGTTGGCGCTGTTCAGCGACTCGCCGGCTTGAATGCGCTTGAACAGGTACCGCAGATGCGTGGCGAAGCGGGTGAAATCAAAGGAATCGCGGTCGACAATAATGCGGAAATCGCTTTCGAGAATCTCGATAACGTCCTCGAGCATATCGTCGAACTGCTTTGTGGGCTCGGCCGTGGCTTTGACGGCTTCAACAACCCGTGCGTTCACGAGATTCATCGCAATACTGGCAATCTCATCCTTGGGAAGCCGCTCTCCGAGCTCCTTCTCGAGTCGCATGACGATAAACTGGGCAGCCTTGTATTCCTTCGGATACGTCTCCCGCACTTCATAGGCAAGAGGCATCGCGATGCGGACCCCCTTTTGGGCTCGCGCAACGGCAAACGACAGGTGATCAGCCATGAACAGCGTCGCATTGGTCGAGAGGTCGTAGGGCAGTTCGTTGGCAACGATGTCCATAACTTTCGCCGCAAACATCACGATATCCGAGGGAAGATCCCTCATGACATCTTGTCCTTTAGGATCAATGTCGTAAAACGTATGCTCGATTTTAGAAAGAGGGAGCTCTCGAGGAAAATCTCCGCCGAAACCGACGCCCCTGCCCATGGCGATGACATCTCGCCCCTGTCCGTCACGGCAAAGAACCGCGTTGTTGTTAAGCTTTTTAATTGCAAGCATGGTGAACCTCCTTTCAAGAACACTCACAGAAAAAGGCATGATAGCCAATAGCAGTGCTATTGCGGTCATGCCTTACGTAACAATCCGTGTTGTATTGCTCTTGGGCATGCCTCCACACAGGAGTAACAATCCAAGATGCAGAATGCATTATAGCGCTCTCCCCGCCCCGGGGACCATCGGGCTGGCGAACGGTAGATGTCGGCCCGCCAGCGGCCACATCGAGCAGATGGGCGTGCTTCGATCCCGAGCCTAGCCTAGGATGCGGGCCATGCGCGCCTTGAACTCGGACAGAAAGCGCGGGGCGTCCACGGTGAGTGCCACAAGCGCGCTCTTGTCGGGGTCGGACAGGCGATGCTCGTCGCAGATAGTGCGGCCGCGATACTCGCCGAGCAGGTCGACGCGCAAGTTGCAACCAAGTGCGCCCACGAGCGTGGGATCAATCGCCACGGCAACGGCAAGCGGATCGTGCAGCGCGCAGCCGCCCAGGTAAGGGGCGTTCATCTCGTACGAGCCAATGTAGTGCTCGACCATACTCGCAAATGCGCAGCCCGCCATGGTGCCCGAGCCCGTCCAACCGGCAATGTCGCGGCGCGTCAGCACCACGCGATGCGTCACGTCAAGACCAACCATGGTGAGTTTGCGGCCCGAGCGCAGCACGGCGTCAGCGGCCTCGGGGTCGCTCGCCATGTTGGCCTCGGCACCGGCGCTCACGTTGCCGGGCACGGTCAGGGCGCCACCCATCACCACCACGCGGCCGATAGACATCATCGCCGCCGCGTCGCGCTCAAGGGCGAGCGCCAGGTTGGAGAGCGGACCGGTCGCCACATAGACCAAGTCGGGACCATAGGTACGCGCGGCATCAATCAGGTAATCGACCGCCGCATTGCCATCGGCCGACGTCGCGCCCACCGGCTCGTACGGCGAGGCGGGCACGCTTGCGCCGCCGATGCCGTTCTTGCCGTGGATAAGCGTGGTGGACGCCGGCGGCGTGTAGGGTTCGGTCGCCTTCACGGGACGATCGGCGCCCAGGTACACCGGCACCTCGGGACGACCCAACAGGTCGAGCACCGCCAAGCAGTTGTGCGCCGACTGCTCGACGCGCACGTTGCCAAAGCACGTGGTGATGCCCACGAGTTCCACCTCGGGGCTCGCGATGGCATAGGCAAGCGCCATCGCATCATCCACACCCATATCCAGATCAAGGATCAGCTTCTTGGTTGCCATTGTTCTACTCCGCTTCTCCGTCTACATCCAAACCGTCTAAACCAAACTTGTGCTCGACTTCCGCACGCGTGGGAATTGATTGCTGAGCGCCCAGGCGCGACACCGTCACCGCCGAGGCGCGAGCGCCCGCCGCCATGCACTCAAAGAGCGGCAGGCCCTCCAGGCGAGCCGCGGCAAGCGCACCGATAAATGTATCGCCCGCGGCCGTCGTATCGACCAACGTGCTCGAGAGCGCCGGCATGCGCAGCGGCTCGCCGTCATCGCCGAGCGTAACCGACCCGGCGCCGCCCAACGTGATGACCGCAGCTCCGGCACCCTTGGCGAGCAGGGCATTGAGCGCCGCGACGCAGCTCGCATCATCCGCGGGCAAGATGCCCGTCAGCACCTGGCACTCAGTCTCGTTGGGACAGACCAGGTCGACCGCAGGCCAGGCCTCCGCAGGCAACTCGCAGGCAGGCGCCGGATTAAAGACCGTATAGAACCCGAGCTCGTGAGCGCAAACAAGCGCCTCGGCCGTCGTCGCAAGGTCACATTCGCCCTGGGCGATAAAGACGCTTCCGGCAGCCGGGGCAATATCGCTGGCGTCTCCGTCGAGCTCATCGGCTACCAGACGCCTCAGCGCGCGGGCAACATCCTCGCCCGCGAGCGCATGGTTGGCACCCGGCGACAGCACGATGCGGTTGTCACCCTCGCAGCGAATGATGGTCGCCGTTCCCGTCTCCACGTCATCGCGACGCGCTACAAAGACACAGTCCACGCCGGCGTCTTGGAGCCCCGCCACGAGCGACGTGCCAAATGCGTCGCAGCCGACCGCGCCGATCATATGCGTGTGCGCGCCCATGCGCGCAGCAGCTACGGCCTGGTTGGCGCCTTTGCCGCCGGCGTTGGTGATAAACCCGCTGCCGCCAACGGTCTCGCCCGCACGCGGCATGCGCTCGCACGCCACCGAAAGGTCCATGTTCATGCTGCCGAACACCGCAACGATGCCGCTATCTGCCATGGAAACCTCCTCGTCCGCGGGCTCTGCACCCGCCGTTGGCCGTCAATCGTGCGCTCTCGCGCCTCTATAACTTTAGTTCACTTTGATGTGGACGCGCGCTTGAGCTTGCGCCGGCAGCAAGCATTCACAGGAGCAGGCGGTTACAATGAAGACGTGCTGATTATTCTCGTCATTGGATGATGTTTTATGGAACAATTCCCACAATCGAGCCCACGTGGACCGCGCCGCGCGCCCGATAACCAGGCGCCGCACGAACGCCCGCGCGCCGACCGCCGCACCGGCGAGTCGCGACGCGGCCCGAGCCCGCATCGAACGCCCACCAACAAGGACGCCCATGCAGCCAAGACCAACACCGGCGCCACACACTCGTCCGCTACCGACAAGCAGGCACCCGCTCGTCCCAAGTCCCGCTACATTCCTGCGCTCGACGGCCTGCGCACGCTTGCCGTCGTCGCGGTGGTGCTCTATCACCTCAACCTCACGTGGGCTCAGGGCGGCCTGCTCGGCGTCACGATCTTCTTTGTGCTTTCGGGCTATCTGATCACGCGCTTGCTGCTCAACGAAGTCGCTAAGACCGGCCGCATCGACCTTAAGAGCTTCTGGATTCGCCGCATCCGTCGCCTGGTCCCCGCCGTGGTAACGGTAGTGTTCGTGACCTGCGCGCTGTGTACCATCTTTAACCACGTGATGCTCACCAAGATGCGCCCCGACATCCTGCCGTCGCTGCTGTTCTTCAACAACTGGTGGCAGATTGCCCAAAACGTCTCGTACTTCAATGCCCTGGGCGACCCCTCACCGCTCACGCACTTTTGGTCGCTTGCCATCGAGGAACAGTTCTACCTAATTTGGCCGCCACTGCTGTTTGCCATGGTATCCATGCATGTGAGCAAGCCCAACACGCGCCGCGTGGTTCTGGGCCTTGCCGCGGTATCTGCCCTCGCCATGATGGTGCTCTATAACCCCGCCGCCGACCCCAGCCGCGTGTACTACGGCACCGACACCCGTGTGTTCTCGCTGCTGCTGGGTGCCTGGATGGCCTTTATCCCCGATCGCGACCTGGCGCCGGTTCGTCTCGCCCATCGTTTGGGGCTCAATCGCCTGGCTAGCGCCGCCAAGCACGGCAAGAACGCCGAGGACAAGCCTGGCGAGAAGGCCGACGAAGCAGCCGAGACCGCCCCGGCACAGCCGAGCGCCCTCGTGCGTTTTTGGTCCTCGCCCGCATCCATCGATGTGTTGGGCGTCGTGGGTCTGGTTGGCCTTGCCGCCATGGTCGCGCTCACCAACGGCTACACCGCCTTCCAATATCGCGGAGGCACGCTGCTGTGCTCGATCCTCACGCTCATGGTCATCGCGGCCTGCGTGCAGCCCCAGGGAATGGTTGCCCGCGCGCTGTCCGCCGAGCCGCTCGTGTGGGTTGGCAAGCGCTCGTACAGCATCTACCTGTGGCACTATCCGCTGCTGTTGCTCATGAACCCGGTCGCCAACATCAACGATACGCCGTGGTGGCAGTACATTTTGCAGGTGTTGTTGGTGGTCGCCGTGGCAGAGTGCTGCTATCGCTTTATCGAGACTCCGTTTAGGAAGGGCGCCTTTGAGCGCACCGTGTCCGAGTTCCGCGACGGCACCACCACGCCCGCTAACTGGGTACGCGCGCACGTCCCTGTCTGCGCAGCCTGCGCTGTCGTGTTGGTCGTTGCACTGGGCGGCCTGATCTTTGTGCCCGAGACGTCTGCGCTGAGCGGCGAGGGCGCCGAAGTTCTGAACAAGGAAGCCAAGAACACCGCGCCCACCGACCAGCAGGCGGCCGACGACACCGACAAGGACAACGACGGCTTCCCCGATGGCTCCTACGATCTGCTTATGATCGGCGACTCCGTGTCGCTGCGTGCCGTAGACACCTTTGACGGCGTGTTCCCGCACAGCCATATCGATGCCGAAAAGGGCCGCCAGTTTGATGCGGGGCGCGCGACATTTGAAGGCTATATCCAGCAGAACCTTGCCGGCAAGATCGTGGTCTTTGCCCTGGGCACCAACGGCTTGGTAACCGACGACCAGATCGACGCCATCATGGCCGATGCGGGAGATAAGCGTATGGTGGTGTTTGTGAACACGCGCAGCCCGCAGCCGTGGGTTGGCTCTACCAACCAGGCCATCGCCAACGCCGCTACGCGCTACAAGAACGTGCGCGTTATCGACTGGTACGGATACAGTGCCAACCGCAACGACCTGTTCGATGGCGATGGCACGCACCTATCGACCACTGGCGTGACTGAGTACCTCAACTTGATCCACGATGCCGTCAAGAAGGACCTGCCCGTACACCCCGAGGATCACGTCAACGATCCGCAGCCGGCAGCCGTCAAGTCTGCCACCGACGCACTCGTCAATGCGCTCGCTCTCAAGCCGCACAAGCTGGGCACCGACAAGTAACCTGCAGCGCAAACTTCCCACATCCGGAGGGGGTGTCTGCCACGGCAGACACCCCCTCCGGCAGTTAGGGACACTCCTGGCGCAGCCAATGAAGACCTCTACGGATGAATTCCAGGCCGCTCCGTCGCTCCAGACATCGTTTCCGCGCCTCGTGCCTGCCCCAAACAATCAAAACAAGCCCTTTTCGCCGCACCCTCAAAGGTCTGTGGGCAAAAAAGGGCAAATATTAGTACTGTTACCATTTTAGTAGCAGGCAAAACCACCCAAAATGACGTCCGAGCGACCCCTACAACCCCCTAAAGCAGCCAACCTGACTGGTTTAAGGCGTATTGGAGCCAATTTTAATGAACATACTAAAGGCTATGTTCATTATCTTTTAGGATGTAAATGCTATTCACTTAGCAACAGTACTCATATTTGGCATTTTTTGTCCATTGCTATATAACTAACACCCTATAGCAGACAAAAAACAGGCCGCAGCCCATCGCTGCGGCCTGTTCGGAAGCAAAAGTGGGCGTTAAGCGCTGTAGCCCATCGCTTGCAGGACAAACATGACGACCGTGAGCACCGTAATCACGGCGATAGTCGCCCAAGTGAGCATGTTCCACACGCGACCGTTGCGGTTGGCACCCATAATGTGACGGTCGGCTGCGATAACCACCTGGAACACCAGAACCACGGGCAGTAGCACGCCATTGATGACCTGTGAGGTCATCATAATCTGGAACAGATCGACGCCGGGCATAAGCACCAGCACGGCAGAGATACCGATGATGGCCGTAATGATGCCGCGATAGACCGGGGCCTCGTCCCAGCTGCGGTCGGCACCGCGCTCCCAGCCAAATGCCTCGCAGATAGCGCTCGACGTAACGCCCGGCAGCACGCAGGCAGCCAAGAAGCTCGCCGCGACCAGGCCCGAGGCAAACAGTACCGTGGACCACTGACCCGCAATAGGCTCCAGCGCACGGGCAGCATCGGCAGCATCGCTAATCTGAATGCCCGCCGGGAACAACACCGTACCGGTCGTGATGATAATAAAGCCGGCGATGACGTCGGCGGCAATCGAGCCGCTCACGGTATCGATGCGCTGCAGCACGATATCGTCCTCGCCCGCGTTCTTATCGACCACGTTGTTCTGCGCCAAGAAAATCATCCACGGCGCGATGGTGGTACCGATCGTTGCGACCACGAGCGACACGTAGCTGGGGTCATTTTGAATGTTAGGCACGACCAGGTCGACCGCGACCTCACCCCAGTTGGGGCCAGCCATAAACGCGGCGACGATATAGGTCACGAACACGCAGCTCACCAGCAGCAGAATCTTCTCGATGCGCTGGAAACTACCCGACATGGTAAGCATCCACACCAGCAGCGCCACCAACGGCACCGAGATGCTCGCCGGCACGCCAAAGAGAGCAAGGCCGCTGGCGATGCCCGCAAACTCCGAAATGGTCACAGCCGTGTTGGCGATCAACAACGCCGCCATAGCAAGTACACTCTTGCGCACGCCAAAGCGCTCGCGAATGAGCGATGCCAGGCCCTTGCCCGTGACGCAGCCGCAGCGCGCCGCGGTCTCCTGCGTCACGATGAGCAGCACAGTCATGACGGGAAGCATCCAGAGCATCTTGTAGCCATAGCTGGCGCCCGCGCTGGAATACGTTGCAATGCCGCCGGCGTCATTGCCCGAAAGCGCCGCCAGCAGACCGGGACCCATAGCGCCAAAGATGGCCGCGATGGTCAACTTTTGCTTGGTGCCCGACTTTTGCTTGGTATTTTGCACGCGACCACCTAACCCATGACCGACATGGTGAGCAGCACCGCAGCGGCGCAGTACGCTACGCACGAGATCATGACGGCAATAACGTTCATGGCGGTGCCCGACGTGTTGAGGTCATGCTCGTCACGCCAGAACAGCACCATCAGGTAAATCACGGCGCTCATGTTGCCAACCAGGCAAATGATGGCAGCGATATTAAAGCACCCGGTAAAGAGTTGCTCCTCAAACATGGGCGCATCGGGGAACGCAGCGGTGCGCACCAGCTGGGCGCACAGGTAGGTCACGAGTGACAGAATCAGGCCCATGCCCGTGCTCTGGAAGAAGAACCCCAGATACGGCTTGGGCTCGTCGTCGTGACCGTCATACTCCAGGAAGTAGTTCTTGACGAACGACACCATGCGCGAGGCCGCCAGCAGCACGAGCGGCATGGCGCACATGGGGAACACCACCAGATGCGCGGAGCCGAGCGCCGTTCCCAGCACGGTCGCCATGATGCACGACGCGATGCCCCATACAACAACCCAGTACTGGCGATGCACGAACCAGCTGAGCACGTTCGTCGAGTCGTCCGACGCGCTATCGCCCGAGCCGACACCGGCGATCTGCAGGTCCTCCTGATGCTCCTCAGCGATAACGTCCATGGCGTCGTCGAAGGTTACGATACCCAGGATATGACGGTTCTCATCGCAGACGGGGATGGCAACCAGGTCGTACTTGGTCATCTCGTCCGTCACGTCTTCCTGGTCCTCGTCGGGCGACACATAGACCAGGTCGCGATAGGCCAGCTGACCCAGCGTGGCGTCGCGGTCGGCTACGATCAGCGTGCGCAGCGAAAGCACGCCGGTCAGCATGCCGCTCGGATCCTCGGTATAGACGTAGTAGACGCTCTCGAAGTCCTCGTCGAGCTCGCGAATCGCCTCGATGGCGTCACCGACCGTTGCCGTAGCGGGCAGGGAGACAAACTCCGAGGTCATGATGCGGCCGGCGGTGTTGTCCTCATACCCCAGCAGGTTACGAATCGCCTTCTCCTCCTTGACGCCCATCAGGCGCAAGAGCTTCTCGGCCTTCTCGTAATCGAGCTCGTCGATCAGATCGGCGGCGTCGTCCGGGTCCATCATGGCCAGCATCGACGATGCGTCGGTGTCGGACAGGCCCTCGAGCATCTCGGTCATAAGCTCGTCGTCATCGAACTCCGAGATGGCCTCGGCGGCCTGGGCAGTATCGAGCTGCGCAAACACCTGCGCACGCAGGCGCGGGTCGAGCTGCTCGATAATGTCGGCAATGTCGGCAGGGTGCAGCTCGCCAAGCGTCTTGTGCGACACCGACAGCTGGATGTTCTTAGTCGAACGGTCGAGCAGGTCCATATAGGACCAGGCGATGATGTCCTCGCCGAGCGGTTTGCCCAGGTGCTTCATAAAGCTCTCGACGACATGCTCGAGGGCGGGGCTGATCGCGCGCAGCAGACCGCGGGCACCGACCTCGGCGCCCAGCAGGCGCAGCTGGTTTTCGCCCGACATGGAAAACTTGATGTCGTTTACGCGCACGACCTTCATGCCCTGCGTGTCGACAATCTGCTTGTTGAGCACGTCGCGGGCAAGCAAAAGTTCGGTCGGCTGCAGGTACGAAAAACGAATTTCGGTGGCCGACGTCTTAAGGTGTACACCCGTCTCGTCGATACGGTCGACCCATTTGCGCCAGCTAATCATAAACGGCGTCTTGCCGGGTCCGCGGAACGCGAGCGACGTCACGTGCGGAAAAACTTCGCCGGTAGCAATACCAAAATCGTTGACCACGCCGAGCTTTTCGCCGTCGACGTCCAAGACCGGCAATTTGAGCATCTCACTCAGATAATTCAATGGTGCTCCCCATCATTATTCCTCCGGACGCGGCCGCGCGTGCGGCGTCCGGGGGCTTCTGGATATGTATACGCATGCGCGGGCGGCACGCCGCTCGACGCTTACACCCCGTGCATGCGCAAAAGCACCTGCATGGGGTCATCGACTGTATGGTCGAGGTTTGGATTTCACCTGTAACCTTTCTCTTGACCCTCATTAACCGCAGTAACTATAGCATCAGCTTCGCCCTGCGGCATCGAATTTATGCGCTGCACATTGCAGGCATACCAAACGCTGACGCATCCGTGACATAGTCATTGGGGACGTTCTTAAATGACTACCCGATAACTACTCTGTGGTGTCGTCGTCCTCGGCAAGTTGGGGGAACACGGCGTCCTTGGGCATGGTGACCTTCGTCAGCGAGGTGAGCTTTTTGCTCAGAGACGTGTCCGTCTTGACCAGGTCGCTGAGCGTCACGATCTTGTAGCCGTCGGCAATGAGGCCGTCGATGATCTGCGGCAGCGCCTCGAGCGTCTGCTCGGCGCATTCGTCTCTATCGGTGAGCAGCACGATATTGCCCGGCGTCACCGAATCGAGCACCGTCGAGACCTGCTCGTCGGCACCGTTTAGCAGCCAGTCGCCCGAGTCAATATTCCACGAGACCACGGCGGAGACCAGGTCCATCGCATCAATCCAGTTTTGCTCGTCAAAGGCAGCGTAGGGAGCACGCAGCAGCATCGTCTTCACGCCGGTCGCCGACTTAATCGCATCGGTGCCTTTCGTGATCTGTTCGCGTACCGCCTCACGGTCCTGACCCTTGAGCGAATCGTCGCTGTAGCTGTTGGATCCGATCTCGCACCCGGCATCGACAATCGCCTTGGCCGTGGCAGGCGAGGCCTCGGCCGCATCGCCCGAAAGGAAGAACGTCGCGGTGACGCCCTTTTCCTTGAGCACCTGCAAGATCTGTTTGGTGGCACCGCTCGGACCCTCGTCAAACGTCAGCGCCACGTACTTTTCGTTGCCCTTGGGCGCCACGCTGGCGCACGCAACAACGCAATCGGTGGCGGGCACAACCTCGCCGCGGTCCTGTGTCTTGCCCGACTGCTCACCAACCCACACCTCGGAGCGGCCCTGGACACCCCATGTCTGCACATACTCGATAGCGCCCGTGCCCTCGACCTTAAGCTTGGGCTCGATAACCGTAGCCTGAACCTCGTGCTTCTCGTAGGTGTTACGGCCATCCTTGACCGTCACCTTCTCGCCGCCCTCAAGTTCGCGGCTATCCCATTTGCCCTGTTTCACGCGCTTGCCGTCGACCTTCACCGACAGCTTTTCGCCCCCATGGCGCTTGAGCACGCTGTCATCGACGGCCAACAGGTCGCCTGCGTCGCAGGTGTCAGTCAACTCCTGGTCGTCGATGAGATTCTGCAGCGTAGAGCCCACGCGCACCGCGGTCTTCTGGCCGTTGAGCTCCACGTCCACACTGCGGTTGACGTAACCCACGACGGCGGCGATAAACAGCACGAGCGCGCAACCCACGGCGATGAGCGCGTAGGGCAGGCGAGACGAACGACGGGGCGTACGGCTGTTACCGATGCGCGCACTGCGATCGCTAAACCCGCGGCTATGGTTGAGGTACATCGCGCCGGGCTTACGGCGACGCTTGCGCTGACCGCTGGGCAGCTGCCCCAGGTCGCGGCGCGCCGTCGGACGCGCACCCGAACGCCCGTTTAAGTTGGATCCGTTTTGGCGCATGTGCCCTCCCCCATAAACACAGCAAGCCGGAGCAACAGGTCTCCGGCTTGCCTCCCATCATTTGGTACGTCGCTATTTTGTAGCTTTTGACGAGCCTCCGCTCGCCTTTTGGTATTCGTCCTTAAAGGCCTTGAACATGCCGCGCGTCTTGCCGAGCTGCTTGCCCAGCGCGCGACTGCCCTTGTCCACAGCAACCGATCCCTTGTCGTCGAGCACCTTGGCTCCCTTTTTGACCTTGTCGCCCACCACGACGCTGGCCTCGGCGGCCTTGGCAGCCGCACCGCCCGAATACCCGAGCGACTTGACCTCGTCTGAGACGACCATCGCGCCGTTCTCGTAGCCGCGCAGCATCGTCGGCGGCACCTGCGTGTCACCAACCAAAACACTCGAAGCAGCACCGGCGGTCACATAGAATGCCTGCACGATGCCCGAGCGTGGCTTGAACTCAACGTCCGAGCAATAGCCCACGACGTCGCCCGATTCCGTGCGCACGTCCATACCGACCCAGATGATGCAATCGTCCAGGTTGATGTCGAGGCGCTTGGCGGCGGTGGCATCGTACGTGCCTTTGACGTCATCGACCGCAATGGCGCCCTCGTAGACACCAATGGCGTCGAGCGCTACGAATCGGTCGGGGCGCTCGATCATGCCCGCGATATCGGACTGGCGGACCATAAAGCCGACCACGCGCGTACCGCCCGGGGTAAAGACCGGAAAGTGAATCTTTCCGAGCTTTTTAGGGCTGCGCGGCGTGCCGTCCTTTTTGGTGCGCTTGTCCTCGGTAGGCTTGCGATAGATCTTGGCGCCGACAAAATCCCCGGCGCGCATTATGCCTCGGTCGAGGGCTCCGCAGCCTCGGTACCAGCCTCGACGGCGTTCTCGACCACGACGTCGGCGGCAGGCGTCACGTTGCCGCCCGAAATGGCGTCGTTGAGCTGCTCGCGCAGCTGGTCCATGCGCTCGCGGGCCAGGTCGACCTTGGCGCGCAGGTCGTCGGTCTTGGCATCGACCATCGGGCCAAAGTCATTCACCGCAGCACGGGCCTCCTCGGCGCCGTGCTCGTAGGTGTCGCGCATATTGTCCCAGGCGTCGTTGGCGATATCGGCAGCCATGGCGCGGGTCTCGGCGCCCGAGCGCGGGGCCAGAGCAACGCCGATAATAGCGCCGGCAGCGGCACCAAAAAGTGCGCCGGAGACAAAGCTGAAAGTCTTACCCATGATCATTCCTCTCCTGCGGGCACGTCGGTGCCCACCGTTTGAATGCTGTCCATTATACCCGCAGCGCATCACTTGCCGCTCCGCTCATCTGCGTACGGCAAAAGCGCAGGTACGTGATGGTGGTAAACGAGTAGGCCTACTCCTGAGGCATAGCCGGCATGGCCACTGTGGCACCCGGGTCCTCGCCGGCGCCGTCCACGAGCGGCAGGCCGCCCTCATGCGCAGGTCCTGCCGGAACCGTCGCCGCACCGCCAAAGACAGCCGCGGAAGCCTCGTGGTTCTCGGCAACCGCGCCCTCGGTATCAATCGCCACCTGAGGCTCGTCGTCAAAGTTGGGGACGCCCTGGGGCTCGGTGGGAACGGGCTCGGCGGTCACATCGGCAGCGGGCTCGGCGTCGACCGGCACATCGCCCTCGTCAGCGCCCTCGTCCTCGGCAGCATCTTCGCCGTTCGCAGCGGCGACGGCCTCGTGAGGATCCTTGCCCTCGGCCTCGGCGCGCATGCCCAGCACCAGGTTGCGCAGGCCCGCGACCGTGCCTTCCACGTCGGGGGCAGGCTGGTCGGCGTGCAAGTACGCCCAGTCCATCATAAAGGTCGCTGACGACAGCGCGCCAATGGCCAGTGCGTCGTCGGGACACGAAAGCTCAACCTCAAAGACACGCTCATCGTGTTCGCTTACGCGGGTGCGGCCGCACGAGATGCTACCGGCAAGACCGGTCTCGTTCATGAGCTCGACCGTCACGTGCTCCAGCAGATGGCAGAGCTCGGTCTGACCCATGCAGTCCTGGAACTCGCGGCCGGAATCGCCCAGGCACAGGTGCTTGGCAATCGCGGGCACCAGGTAGTACACGCGCGCCGTGGCCTCGATGTCCTCCGAGGTCATGAGCGGCATGCCGGGATTCACCAGCACATGCGCGCAGATCTTGTCCTCGCTGACGGTGACCTTAAGGATGTTGAACAGGCCTGCCATAACTCTCCCCTACTCTTCCTTGTCCTACTCGTCGCCGTCGTGCGGATTCGCGGAACCCGCACCCGACGTCGTCGGCTCGTCTGCCGAAGACTCGGAATCTTTCTTATCGGTTTCGGCCGGAGCGATCACACGAATGAGCGAGATGCGCTGGCCACGCATCGACTGCACTTTAAACTTGTACCCCGCGACCTCAAACACCTCTCCGATGTCGGGCACCGAGTCGCAAAGCTCCAAAATCCAGCCGGCGATGGTCTCATAATCATCGCTTTCCTCGAGCGGCCAACCAAGCTCAATCGCGTCATCGCACGAAAAACGCCCATCAACGAGCCACTCGCGGCGCGAAAGGCGCGTGAGATACTTGTTGTCGGGGTCGAACTCGTCCTCGATCTCGCCGACGATCTCCTCGACGATATCCTCGATGGTGATAATGCCGGCCGTGCCGCCGTACTCGTCCACGACCACCACGATCTGGTCGTGCGAGGTCTGCATCTCGGACAGTAGCGGCAGGATGTCCTTGGTATCGGGCACAAAGGTGGCGTCGCGCAAAAAGCCGGCGATGGGCTGGTCACCCTTGCCGTCGAGCGCGGGTTGGATCAGGTCCTTGATGTGCGCGATGCCGGCGACGTTGTCGGGGTCCTCGTGATAGACGGGGATGCGGCTGAAGCCGGTCTGGCGCATGGTGGACAGCACGTCGGCGACCGTCTCGTCGTCCTCGCACATGGTGGTGTCCACGCGCGGCACCATGACCTCGCGGGCAACGGTGTCGCCTAGGTCGAAGATCTCGTGGATCATGCGCTTTTCCTCGTCGAGCAGGTCGTCCTGCTCCGAGACCATGTACTTGATCTCTTCCTCCGAAACGTTTTGGCGGTCGTCGGCGCTCTTGATGCGCAGGATGCGGGCCAGGCCATCGGAGCAGGCGCCGGTCAGCCACACGAGCGGACGAGCAATCTTTTGGAACACGGAAAGCGGGCCCACGACCTGCTTTGACACGCCCTCGGCGTTGGCCAGGCCAATGCGCTTGGGCACGAGCTCGCCAATCACGATGGAGACGAAGGCGACCGCGACGGTGATGATGACCGGCGCCAGGCCGCGCGCGATGGCGGAGAGCGGCGCGATGCCAAAGCTCATGAGCCACGTGGCGAGCGGGTCGGACAGACTCGTCGAGGCGACGGCGGACGAGGCGAAGCCCACGAGCGTGATGGCGACCTGGATGGTGGCGAGCAGCTGGTCGGAGTCAGCAGCCAGCTTAATGGCACGCTCGGCGCGCTTGTCGCCTTCCTCTGCCTCGTGTTCCAGCACGGCGCGCTTGGCCGTGGTGAGCGCCATCTCAGACATAGAGAAGTAGCCGTTGATGAGGGTCAAAACGAGGGTGGTGATAAGGGAGATGGTTATGTCCATCGGGAGTTTCTCGAACCTCCAAGATTCGGGACGTCGGATTAAAACGTTGACGGCGGATACGGCAATTGCACCCGGCGGGCACCCGGACGGGCCCGCGGGCGCAGGCGCGATCGCTAGATTACGAAGAGGATCACCGCCATGAACTGGAAGATACTGCCGGCGAGCACCCACAAGTGAAACACACTGTGCAGGTAGCGCACGTTTTTGGCGATATAGAACGGCACGCCCGCGGTGTAGCACACGCCGCCGACGGCGAGCAGGGCAAGTGCCACGGGGTTGAGCAGCGACACGAGTTCGGGCAGCTTAAAGACAACGAGCCAGCCCATCAGCAGGTAGACCAGGCCGCTTACCCAGTGCGGTTGACGCTCGCGCATAAAGCACTCGAGGGCGATGCCGATAATGGCGATGGCCCATACGGCAAAGAACAGCGCAGGGCCGCCGTCGTTTGCGAGCGTGATAAGGCAAAACGGCGTATAGCTGCCCGCAATGAGCAGGTAGATGCAGCTGTGGTCGATGATGCGAAACACGCGCTTGGCGCGCGCGGGCTGAATCGCGTGGTAGAGCGTGGAGGCTAGGTATTCGAGGATAATGCTGACGCCATAGACAATCGCCGCGGCCATGTGGGCCGGGCCTCCGCCGCGCAGCGCGGCGAATACGATCAGGAGCACCAGGCCCGCGATACCCAGCAGGCAGCCGACACCATGGGTGACGGAGTTCATGATCTCCTCACCCACCGTGTAGTGTGGAACGGCCGCGGTCTTGGGTCGCGGCTTAGAACTGTCGCTCGAATCGGACATGCCGGTTACATCCTCCAACGTAAAGAGTTCTCAACACTATATCAAAGCGTCTAGGTACGTGCGAAATTTGCACCATACGTGACCCTTTGTTTACCCATTCTTTGCCTGTTGACGCATCAACGGCGAACGTCCATAATGCGCTTGCATTAAATGTTGATGTATTAACATCTTATAGGAGAATACCGCATGGCTCAAAACGCACGTTCCCATCGAAAGCTCAAGATAGCCGGCATCGTTGCACTGGTGGTTGTCGTTGCGCTGCTCGGATTTGCCGGCAACTTTCTGTTTGACTTCGCGCTGAATCCCCGCGCGCCATACACCATGAAGATGATGCAGGATAGCAAGAACGACAAAGAAGGTGAGCAGCCGGATGCCGAGGATACCGAGGCGCGGGCATGGTTTAAAGAGAATCGCGAGAGCAGCAACCTCACCGCGGACGACGGGACCGAGCTTGCCGCCTGGTATTTTGCTGCGTCGGAGAGCGCACACGACTACGCCGTCTGCCTGCATGGATATACCAACGAGCCCATCGGCATGGCTCGATACGTCAAGCGATTCCACGACCGCGGCATGAACGTACTCGCACCCGCCGCCCGCGCCCACGAGCGCTCCGGCGGCGACTATATCGGCATGGGCTGGCCCGAGCGCCTCGATGTCGTTGCATGGATTGGACGGATCGTTGCAGCCGACCCCGAGGCGCGCATCCTGGTCTTTGGCGAGTCGATGGGTGCGGCAACCGCCATGAACGTCGCGGGGGAATCTCTGCCTGCAAACGTGAAATGCATTATCGAGGACTGCGGTTATACGAGTGTTTGGGACGAGTTTTCTCTGCAGCTCAAGGACGTGTTCGGCCTGCCCAGCTTTCCCTTGCTCGATGTAGCAAACTTGGTGTGCAACGTGCGCGCGGGCTACGACTTTCATAAGGCGAGCAGCGTGGAACAGCTCAAGCGCGCGACGGTTCCCATGCTGTTTATCCACGGTGACCAAGACACCTTTGTGCCGTACAGCATGCTCGACCAAAACTACGACGCGTGCGCCAGCAAGGTCAAGCAAAAGCTCACCGTCCATGGCGCCACCCACGCCAAGAGCGCGCAGGTCGACCCCGAACTCTACTGGAACACGGTCGACGACTTCCTCGACGAGTATTTTTAGGCAAATAGTACGGTTTACTGGCCTATCTGACCCCCTAGCACTTCCGAAAAGCCGCCCGTGGGCACTGTGCTCACGGGCGGCTTTTACTAACAGTTGTGCTACAAAGGCGCTTGTTTTGTCTAATAGCTAGGTGCTACTTGACCTCAATGAGCTCATACTCGCTCGTGCCCAGGCCGATCTTCTCGGCATGCGCGATGCACACGCGCCAGTCGGTGTCGGGATGCGTGATGCAGAAGGGATCCTTGGCCTGCTCGCCCTCCAGATGCTCGTGGTTATGCTCCATCTTGGCCGCGCTATCGGTGAGCTCGGTGTTGGGCAGCGGCTCAGACGCCATGACGGCGTCGGCGCAGGCCTGGTCGATGGCGACCGGGTCGAAGCTCGCGAACATGCCGATGTCGTTGACGATAGGCGTATCGTTTTCGGGATGGCAGTCGCAGTTGGGACTGATGTCCATGGCAAGCGAGATGTGGAAGCTCGGGCGGCCGTCGACGACGGCCTTGGTGTACTCGGCGATCTTGCAGTTGAGCACGTCGGCCGCGGCCTCATAACCGGGCTTGATGCAGTCCTGGTTGCATGCCGCAATGCAGCGTCCGCAGCCCACGCAGCGATCGTGGTCGATGGCAGCCACGTGCACCGTGCGAGTAGCGCCGCTGGCAAGCTCGCGCTCGCGGGTGCCGTCGAACGAGACAGCGTTGTGCGCGCAGATCTTTTCGCAGGCATGGCAGCCAACGCAGTGCTCGGTCGCGACGTTCGGCTTGCCGGCGGCATGCTGCTCCATCTTGCCGGCACGGCTGCCGCCTCCCATGCCCAGGTTCTTCATGGCGCCGCCAAAACCGGCCTGCTCATGGCCCTTAAAGTGAGTGAGGCTGATCACAATGTCGGCATCCATGAGCGCCTGACCGATCTTGGCCTCGCGCACGTACTCGCCGCCCTCGACCGGGACGAGCGCCTCGTCGGTACCCTTGAGGCCGTCGGCGATGATGATCTGGCAACCCGTAGCATACGGGGTAAAGCCGTTCTGGTAGGCGGTATCGATGTGCTCGAGTGCGTTTTTGCGGCTACCGACATAGAGCGTATTGCAGTCGGTGAGGAAGGGCTTGCCGCCCAGCTCCTTCACGACGTCGGCGACGGCGCGGGCGTAGTTGGGGCGCAAAAAGCTCAGGTTGCCCAGCTCGCCAAAGTGAATCTTAATGGCGACGAACTTGTTCTCGAAGTCGATCTGTTCGATACCGGCGTGACGGATGAGGCGCTTGAGCTTGTCGAGCTGGCTCTCGCGAGCATGCGTACGCAGGTTGGTGAAGTACACCTTGGCGGGTGCTGCGGGTGCAGTTGCGGTCATAGATATATCCCCTCGATCTATATGGCGTTACAGACATAGAGGATGGTACCAGTTAAAGCAGAGTTAAAGTCAAGTACGGCACCTAGTCATTGGGTGTTCCTATAGTTTTGTCAACTGTCGGGGCTACTCCCGGTAGGGCACCCGGTC
>UQDE01000010.1 GCA_900539735.1 uncultured Collinsella sp.
GACGGAAAGCACATTAAGTGCTTTCCTTTGCGTGCGGAACTCGCGACAAACTTAATCGCCCCGCCCGGCGAGCAAGCTGCGGAAAATCGGTCGGTCCAGAGTTATGTCGGCTGAAAGGAATTCTGGCTGATGAACTGTTCGCGATAAAGACTCGATAGGTAGCCCCCTCTATACCCTTTTATAAGTTGCGGTGAAATAGGGGCTGAATTTGGGGTTGAATCGTTTAAACAGTCCCTATTTCACCGCAACTTATTTGGGGATGAAAAAGACGGAGACCCTGGGGAGGGACTCCGCCTTATATACAGGGTGCGATGTTATTCGCGTACCGTGGAATTAGACCAGGCGAGCGTTGATCGTCTTGGCGATCTCGGCGGCGTCGGTGGAACCCTTGACGGTGGCACGGAAGTCCTCGTCCATGAGCGCCTCGGCGACCTTGGACAGGATCTTGAGGTGCGTAGTGCCGGCCTGGGCACCGGGAATGAGCAGTGCGATAGCCACGTTGACGGGAGCGCCGTCCATGGTGTCCCAACCGGTCACGCCGGACTCGTCCTTGACAACGATGACGGCAGCCTCGGTAATGGCGTCGGACTTGGCATGCGGGATGGCGAAGCCCTCCATCATGCCCGTGGTGCCCTCGGCCTCGCGGGCCAGGAAGGCGTTCATCACGGCGTCGGCGTCGCTGGCGATACCGGCCTTGACAGCCTGGTTGGAAACGAAGCTCAGAGCCTCGTCACGAGAAGCGAAATCCTCGGCAACAAAGACGTTCTCGACCTTCACGAAGTCGGCAGCCTCGGACTTGGGGGCCTCGACGGCAGCGGCCTTGGGGGCCTCAACCGGCTTGGCTGCAGGAGCGGTCTTCTGATTCTTCTCGAAGTCGTACTTCTTGAAGGCCACGAACAGGATGCCACCGACCACAGCGCCGATGAGGATCGCGAGGACCCACAGCGGACCGTTCTCGACAACAGGCAGGACCAGGAAGCCGCCGTGAGGCGCCGGATCGTGAACGTTGAAGAAGATGGTCAAGATGGAAGCGATGGAAGAACCGAGCATCATGATGGGCATGACGGGCCAGATGTTCTTGGTCATGAACGGAATGGCGCCCTCGGTGATGTGGGTGCAACCAAGGATGAGGTTGACGATACCGGCGTCATGATCCTCCTGGCTGAAGTACTTCTTGCCGACAACGACGGCGAAGGTGGTGATCAGCGGCGGAACGATGCAAGCGGCGGAGACGGCAGCCATGAAGTTGGTGCCGAAGTTGTAGGTCTCGGTGCCGACGCCAGCTTCGAGAGCGGTACCGAGCAGGAAGGTGCCAGTAGCGTAAGCAGCCTTGTTGACCGGGCCGCCCATATCAAAGGCGCACATGCAGCCGATGGCCAGGCCAAGGATCACCGGACCGGAGTTACCGAGGCTCTGCAGGAAATCCATCATGCCCTGGTTAATGGCAGCCATGGGGCCGGAAATACCGAGCATGACCAGGCCGACGATGGCGGTAGAGCACAGCGGATACAGGAAGATTGCCTTCAGGCCATTAAGGCTCGCGGGAATTTTAGAGAAAGCCTTCTCGAGCAGCAGGATGACATAGCCGGCGAGGAAGCCGCCGACGATGCCGCCCAGGAAGCCGAAGCCCACACCCGAGCCTCCAGCGTCGATCATGCCGGTATCGGCGTTGATGGGAAGACCCTGGATGGCAATCATACCGGCAACAAAGCCGGGGACGAGCGCCGGGCGCTTGCCGATGGACTCGGCGATGTAAGCGGAGAGCACCGGAACCATGAGGTTCATGGCGATACCGCCGATAATCTTGAGCATCGCGGCAAAGCTGTTGTAGTCGGCAGCCGTCGAATCAAAGGACGTGATGCCCCACAGGAACGAAATGGCGGTCAGAACACCACCGGCAACGACGAAGACCAGCATGTGGCTGACGCCGTTCATGAGGTGCTTGTAGATGACGTGACCGATGGACTCCTTCTCCTCGACCTCGTCCTCGACATCGGCGGCAGCGGCAACCGTGTCGTCGCCCTTGGCGGCGAGCGCGCGGTCGATCAGCTTTCCGGCGGCCTCGACGGACAGGGCCTTGGAAACACCGACGGAAACCATGGGCTTGCCGGCGAAACGCTCAGCCTGGACATCCTTATCGGCTGCGACGACGACGGCCTTGGCACCAGCGATCTCACTCTTGGTGAGCTCGTTCTCGACACCGACCTGGCCATGTGTCTCGACCTTAATGGTCAGACCACGCTCGGCAGCAGCCTTCTCCAGCGCCTCCTTCGCCATGAAGGTGTGCGCAATGCCGGTCGGGCAACCGGTCGCGGCGATGATGTCAAACTTAGCCATGTGTCCCTCCTTCTTGAGTACAGCGCCCGCGGGCGCTCCCCTACACGCGCTTCGATGCGCGTTTTTCCACAACTGAAAGATACCAACCTACCGTCCGCGTGAGAAGAGCTAAGGTGCAAATCTCCGGTGAAAGGTTCTTTCATAACCGTAAACGGTAAGTGAAAGTTTACCATCAACACTTGAAACGGCAAGGTGTATCTTGTAATTGAAAATGCCCGTATACTATGGCATGGCGTAGTAAATTAGATTTTCATGCCAACCAGGAGCCATCCATGACCGATAGTAGCAAGAGCGCACTTTCCCTCATTAGCACCCATCAGGGATACAGCGAGTCCGAGCAGCGCATTGTCGACTATATATTGGAGCACCAGTCCGAGGCGCCACGCCTCACGGCCGCTCAGCTCTCGCGCGCCGCCGCCACGTCCGAGGCGACCGTTTCGCGCTTCTGCCGCAAGCTTGGCTTTGGTAGCTTCCGCAGCTTTCAGTTTTCGTTGGCGAGGGATTTGGAAAGCCAGCGTAACGAGGGCCTGACTGACGAGGTCTCGCTCGACAATATGGAGCAGAGCCTAAAAAATATCCTCGCCGCCAAGGTGAGTGAGCTTAATGCGACCATCGACGGCATAGATCACGACACGTTGGCCGCAGTTGTACACGCGCTTAAGAATGCCGGCGTTATTGAGTTCGCCGCCGTGGGCAATACGAACGCGGTCGCGCTCGATGCGACGTTTAAGTTTTCGCAGCTGGGCCTGCGCTGCATGGCGAGCACCATTAGCGAGACATCAATCGGCTTTGCGCTCACGTTACGCCCGGGTGACGTCATCGTGCTAATCTCAAACTCTGGCAAATCGCGCCGACTGAATCGCATGGCAAAAGCGGCTCACAACTGCGGCGCAACCGTAGTCGTCATCAGCAGCGACAGTAAATCCCCGCTCGCGCGCCTGGCAGACTACACTTTTAACACCGTCAACCACGAAGCGCTGCTGACAACGGGCGACTTTGCGTTCTCCAAGATCAGCGCCACGATGATCATCGAAGTCATCTACAACTTCCTGCTGCCCGAGATTGAAGACGCTCGCGAGCATATCAGCTACTACGAGGAGCTCATCCAGCCGGATAAGGTCGTTGAGTAAAACGCGTAGTGGGACAAAAATTTCAGTCCATTTTGTCCCACCAACACCGCTGATACGACCTAACCTCGAGCTTCTTCGAGCATCTGCTTCGCGTGGGCCAAGCTTGCCTCGGACTGATCGCCGCTCAACATGCGGGCGATCTCGGCGGTACGCGCTTCACCGGTTACCTCGTCCAAATGCGTCTGGGGAACATCGCCCGGTTCCTTGCTGACGACATAATGCTTGTCAGCCATGACGGCGACCTGCGCCAAGTGGGTTACGACAATCACCTGATGCGTAGCGGCGAGATCTGCCAGCACGCCCGCGAGCGCACGCGCCGTGGAGCCACCGACGCCAGCATCGACCTCGTCAAACACCAGCGTATCGACACCGTCCGCGTTACCGAGGACAACCTTACTTGCCAACATGACGCGGCTGAGCTCGCCGCCCGACGCAATGCGGCGCAGGGGACGTGGAGTCAAACCGGCACCGCTGCGGTATAGCAGCTCGTAGCTCGAAGGACCAACGGGCGTCCACTCAGCACGGGGAAGATCGCGCGACTCCCAGACGAGCTCGGCGCCGCCCATCTCCAGGAGAGCCATCTGGCGGCCAACCTCGTGACAGAAGCGCGGGGCCGCCGTATTGCGGGCGCGCTTAAGTGCCTTGGCAGCGGCAAACAACTCGCGCTCAGCGCTCCCGAGTGCCTCACGGGCCTTTTTGATCTGTTCATCGCCATCATCGACCAGGGACAGCAGCTCTTGCGAGCGATCGCGCATGGCAAAAACATCGTCCATGGTGGGGCCCCACTGACGCAACAGGCCCTTGAGGTCGGAATACCGCTCACGCATGCGAGCGAGCTCGCGCGGGTCGAAGGCGACGCCATCGCGATAGGCACGAAGCTCGTTCGCGCAATCCTCAAGTGAGATACAGGCATCCGAAAGCGCATCGGCAATGTCGCCCAGTTTGCGATCGACGGTAGCCATTCGGGAAAGTTCTGCCACGGCGCTGTTCACGGCGTCGAGCGCTCCCCCTTCGGAGGCAAGCGATGCATGGGCATCGTTAGCTGTGGCAACCAGTACCTCGGCATGTTCGGAGCGCGGCAGCAGTTCCTCGAGTTCCTCATACTCGCCCGGCTTGGGGTCGACCTCGCCGATGCGCTCGAGCGCAAAGCGCGCTTCCTCGACGCGACTCCCCCGCGCACGTGAGGCCTCCTCGACGCGACGGACCTCCTTGGCAGCCGCGCGCGAGGCTTTAAAGCAAGCACGGTAGTGCTCGAGCGCCTCGAGCGCAGAGCGTCCCGCCCAGGCATCGACCATCGCAACGTGATGCGCCGGATCGAGCAAGCGCTGGTGCTCGTGCTGGCCGCACAGATCCATCATCACGCCGACGCGCTCCGAAAGCTCGCGCACACTGGCAATGCGACCGTCAATCTTCACGCGGCTGCGGCCCTCGGCAGAAAGGCTGCGCTGTACGGTGAACCCCTCCGTGTCGTGCGGCCCGTCGAAGAGTCGCGCCTCGACGCTCGCCAGTGCCTCGCCCTCGCGCACCGTCGACGAATCCGCACGCTCGCCCAAAATTAGCTTGAGGGCCGAGAGCAGCGCGGTCTTGCCGGCGCCAGTCTCGCCAGTCAGGACAGTCAGGCCGGCACTCGGCACCAGCGTCGCCTCGCGAATGAGTGCAATGTTATAAACCTGCAGCTCATCGATCATGACGGACTCCGTAGAATACGCGGCTCACCGAGTTATAGAAGCTCTCGGGGCCGTAATCCAGCAGCAACACATCTCCGGGCCCGCGGCGCACCGCCACGCTCTCAACGGTGCCATCGCAGGTAATAAACTGTCCATCGATAGCGATCGCCGGAACGCTCGGGCGATCATCGGACATAAAGATTTCGACGACATCACTCGGCGAGGTCAAAAAGGCACGAGCCTGAATGGTGTGCGGCGCAATGGGTACGCAGACCATGCCCGTATAGTCGGGGCTCACGATGGGGCCACCGGCACTGAGCGCGTAACCCGTAGAACCAGTCGCCGTGGACACGACCACGCCGTCGCCACGCAGACGGTCGATATGATGGCCGGACACCGTGATGTCGAACTCGACCATATCGGACAGCGGACCGCGGGTAAGCGCCATGTCGTTGAGGGCGAAGGTGCGCACGACATCCTTCGTACCGTCTTCGCGCACGGACACGATATCCGCGGCGATGGTGGCGCGACGGCTCACGTGCAGCTCACCGGACAGGGCGTCGCTCACGACCTGCAGGATGTCGCGCTCCTCGGGGCTCGCAGCAGTTAGAAAGCCCAGGTGACCATAGGAAAGACCGAGGATAGGAATCTCACGATGGTTGAGGATGCGGGCAGCGCGCAGCAACGTACCGTCGCCGCCGAGCGTAATGACCAGATCGGAGCCGTCAATATCAGGCGTGCTCTGAATCTTGGATCGCTGGTCGGCAGCCCATGCGACCTCATAGCCCTGGCGAGTCAGCCAAAGCTCGAGCATCAGGCCGCTCTCGACCGCCTCTTGCTTGTAGTAATTGGGAACCAGAAAGACCTTCATAGCGTTGCAGCTTTCTCGCTCATAACCGATACCTGGGATTGCAGCTCGTCTTGCGAGCGATCGCCGGGGTCAAATCTCGTGCCGTACAGGAAAAACTCAACGTTGCCCTTGGCACCATGAATGGGCGACACGCACACATCGACCGGGAACAGGCCCTTGGCAGCAAAGAGTTCAACCGCCGCCACGAGTGTATCGCGGCGCACGGCGGGATCGGTCACAATGCCGCCCTCGCCCACCAGCGCCGCCGGAGCCTCAAACTGCGGCTTTACGAGCGTGCAGAATGCACCCGTAGGCGCCAGGCACGCCAGTACCGCATCGATAATGTTCGCGATGCTGGTAAACGAGACATCACACACAGCCAGGTCGATAGTGCCGGCATAGCCAAGCTCAGGCAGCTGCGTCACGTTTGTGCGCTCATGCAGCGTCACGCGATCGTCCTGGCGCAACGACCAATCGAACTGGGCGCGACCCACGTCCACCGAGACAACGGTCGCAGCTCCGCGCTTGAGCAGACAATCGGTAAAGCCGCCGGTAGAGCAGCCCACATCCAGACAGGCAAGGCCCGTCGGATTGATGCCAAACGCATCAAGCGCGCCTTCGAGCTTAAGACCGCCGCGGCCAACATAGGGAATGCGCCCCTTCACATGCAGCGGCAGCCCCGGGATCACCTTAAGGCCCGGCGAAGTCAAGCGCTCACCGCCACTCGAGACCAAGCCGGCCATAAGAGTGCGAAGGGCATCCGCGCGATCGGCGCAGATGCCCTGTGAAATCAGTTCGTCATCAAGACGCACGCGTTTCATGAATGCCATCAACCATTCGTATCCGGAGATGCGGCCTAGCTATCCTGGGATTCGTTTGCCGCATCCTCATCGTATTCCTGCTCGAGCTTGTCGGCCTCACGCGGCGTCAACTCAAACTTGTCGACCATATCGACCGCGCGGGAGCCCAGCTCAATCGCTTCGTCAAACAAATCGAGCGAACGCTCCAAGGAGGTATCCTTGGAGCGAACGGTAGCGATGATCTGATCCAGACGGTCCGAAATCTCATCAAAGTTACGGACAGAACCCTCTGGCATGGCTACTCCTCGACGGAGTCGGCCTCGACGGCCTCAGCAGCGTCCGCATCCTCGGCCAACACACCAGCCTCAGCCTGGGCAACCGCAACCTTAGCGGCAGCCTCGGCAGCCTGTGCCTCCTCGCGAGCGCGATCCTCGGCCAGCAGCTCCTGGTATAGGTCCTCGCCCGGCAGCTCCTCGCTGCGAGCGATCTTGCCCAGCACGCCGTTGACGAACGACGCGGACTGGTCGGTGCCATAGGCCTTGGCAAGCTCGACGGCCTCGTTGATCACGATGGCGTCCGAGACCTCCTCGTCGGTGAGGAAACGCATCTCGTAAACGGCGATACGCAGCAGGTTGCGGTCGGCGCCGGGCATGCGCATAAGATCCCAGTTCTTGGCAACGGAGCGCAGAGCACAGTCGATGCGGTCGATATGCTCGTAGGCACCTCGGCACAGCTCCAGAGCATAGGGATCGAGGGGACCCTTCGAGATCAGGAAATCACCCTCGAGGACGCGTTCGAGCGGGCTGTCCGTGGCCTCGGCCTGGAACAGCAGCTGCAGCGCCTGACTGCGGGCAAGCGTACGCCCGCGATAAACCTTAAGGCTCAAAGGTTACTCCTTGGGGAAAACGAGGCCGTCGATGCAAACGTCAACGCGCTCGACCTCAACGCCAACCTGGGCATCGATGGCGGCGACCACGGCAGCGCGAACGGCCTCGGCGAGTTTCTTGAACGGATAGCCAAAGAACACCACGACGCGCACGGTGAGTGCGAGCTTGTCGCCGACGACCTCGGCCTCGACCGCCGGCTCAGAAGCCGGGGCCTTGGACGAGAGCATCATGGAGACAAGGTTGGTGGCAAGGTCCTTGACGCCAACGGAGGCGATGCCCTCGACATCGGACACGGCGCGCGAGACGATGGCGGTCAGAACATCGGGCGAAATCCCGATGCCGTCTATCTTGATTTCCTGGGGCATGAGTCCTCCTAGAAGAGTTGGTTGCTAGACGCGGGAGACGAACTTGCCGTCGCGGGTGTCAACCTTGATGACCTCGCCCTCGTTGAGGTACATGGGGACCTGGATGACAGCGCCGGTGTCGATCGTGGCCGGCTTGGTGGAACCCTGGACGGTGTCGCCCTTAAAGCCCGGGTCGGTCTGGACGATGGTGGTCTCGATGAACATCGGCGGGGTCACGCCCATGAGCTCATCGTCGGCGAAGAGCAGCTGGCAGATGTCGTTCTCGCGCAGCCACTTGGAGTTCTCGCCCACCATGTCCTCGGGAACGGGAACCTGCTCATAGGACTCGTTGTCCATGAAGATGTAGTCGGTGCCATCGTTGTAGAGGTACTGGAACTCACGGGTGGTGAGCATGACGCTCTCGAACTTGGTGCCGGCGTTGCAGGTGTTCTCGACGACGCGGCCGCTCTTGATGTCGCGGGTCTTGTAGCGCACAAACGCGCCGCCCTTGCCCGGCTTGACATGCTGGAACTCGACGATGGTGTAGACCTTGTCCTTGATGCGGAGACCGAGGCCGTTCTTGAAGTCGGCGGTAGAAATGGTAGGCATAGCGACCTTTCTTGTTATGGGCAGAACGCACAAGCGTCCAAATTACATACGACAGAAATTATACACTTGCAGACGGCGCCTGCAGCGAGCGCATAAAAAGAGAACGCGGGGCGTCCGAATCGATCCGAACGCCCCGCCCCAAAAATCTATCGAAATGGGCTAGCAGTCGATGACGTGCAGGTCGTGCGGGGTCTTGGTGAAGGGCTCGTAGCCGTTCTCGGTGACCACGCCGTAGTCCTCCAGGCGCACGCCGCCCACGCCGGGCAGGTAGACGCCAGGCTCCATGGTGACAACCGAGCCGATCTCGATGGTGTTCTTGCTGCGGTTGAAGTTGGGCAGCTCGTGGATGTCGATACCGACGCCGTGGCCCAGACCATGGTTGTAGTAATCGCCATAGCCGGCATCGCCGATGATCTTCTTGGAAAGCTTGAAAATGTCGTTGCCCTCGACGCCCGGATGGATGGCGGCGACGCACTCCTCGTGCGTACGGCGCACGAGCGCGTACAGGTCGAGCTGTTCCTGGGTAGGCTCGCCCATCACGACAGTGCGCGTCATGTCGGAGCGGTAATCGCAGTAGCCCGCGCCGTAATCCATGAGGACGAAGTCGCCCTTCTCGATGACACGGTCACTCGGCACGGCATGCGGGTTGGCGGTGTTGGGACCGCTCGCCACAATGGAGCCGAAGGCCAGGCTGTCGGCGCCGTTGGCGAACATAAAGTTCTCGAGCTCGTTGCGAACCTGCTTCTCGGTCATACCGGGTTTAATAAAGCCGAGCATATGCTGGAAGGCGGCATCGGTGATCGACTGCGCATGGCGCATGAGCTCGATCTCCTCGGCATCCTTGATGGCGCGCATCTTGCGGATGTCGTCGTGCATCAACGGCAACATGCAGGCGACAGAGCGGTCCTCCAGGCCGCGCTGAATGCCCTGGTAGAAATTAATCTGCATATCGTCCTCGACAGCGCAGACGCGGCACTTGTTAGCCACAATCTTGCCGGCGACCCAACCGGAGATGGTGCCTTCGTCCATGTCGTAGACCCAGGGGCTGCCGGCGGGCGTGTTCTCCTCAAAGCTGTTGAGGTAGCGCGAGTCGGTGTGGAACAGGCACTGGTCGACCGTAATAAACGCAGCGTGCGGGAACTCGAAGGTGTAGTCAAAGACGCCCTTCACGCCCGTAAGCCAACGAAGGTTGGCCTCGTCGCGCACCACGATAGCGTCGTAGCCGCGCTCAACCATCAGGGCGCGGACACGCTCGATACGACCGGCAGGACCGACAGCAAACTCAGACATGCAGATTCCTTTCTTGGTGTCTCAATAAAGACGGGACGGGTCTCAATCGAGCAACGGAAACGCGCACGGTCCGCAACCGATTGGAAACCCGTCCCCCAACATGATACGAAAGACGATGGATGTCAATAAATCTTAGAGAAGTTCTTTACGAGAAGCCAAGTAGGCGTGAGCATGACGCTCAAGAACCTCGTCCTCGACGTTCGTCAGACGAATGGCGCCAAGCGCCGCGGGCAGCGGCAACATGCTGCGGTTCGAGCGGGCAAATTGCTGCTTACGGAACTCCTCGATAAACGAAGCGGGCTCCAGATCGAAGGCGAACTCCTCGATACCAAAGTCCTCGAGACAGTCATCGACCTCAAAGACGTAATCGATATCAAAGTCGCAGGCATCGTGAGCAAGGCGCGCCTCAAAGCGCATGCCCTCGGAAAGGAGTTGGTAGGCGAGGACGTCCGCCGTGACATCGCCCAGGCAGGCGCGCAGGGTACGCTCCCCCGTCTTGCCAAAATCGAGCGCATGGCGGGCGCTCGGGTTCGTGGCCATCAGTACGTCCTTGCGGGCAGTCTGAGACCACTGAATGGCATTGACAAGCGCGACCTCCTCGCCCGCGAGAATCTCGGGAACGGTCTCGGTAAACTGATTCCAGCGGGACTTGCTGCTCGAAAGCATGGTGCCGACAAGTACCGCATAGCCGAGCTTGAGGTCCTCGGGGTCCGCCTCGCGAACAAGGTCGAGGTCACACACGACCAAGCCCGGCTCGGGACGGAACGCGATAGCGGGAAGCGCATTCGCCGACGAGGCGACGAGCGGCTTCATGGTCGTCGCGACCGTGAGCATGGCGTCGAACGTCGTCGGCAGCAAGGCGCACTCGGTGCGACCGCACCACTGATTGGCACACCAGCAAACGACCGAGCAGGTCGCCGTGTCGCCGACAGCGACAACGAGATCGTCGCAGGTAATACCGTTAGCCGACAGGGCGCCAAAGACGGTATCGGCATCAGCCAGCGTAGCGTCGGCAGGCGAAACCTCGAGGACGAGCAGCGACACGGCAAAGCCGGCGTCGACCAGCGCATGCTCGACGACCTCGCCAAAACGCTCGGATGTGGCGTCGTTCCAAACCACCATCGCGCGCTTAGGCTTGCCCACAGCCGAGGCAAACATGCGCGACAGCTCCTCGAACGCGCCCAATCCGACGCGGACATCGACACTGCAGTTTTGGAAATTGATAAGTTGACGGCGAATCATAGCAGTCCACGCTCCAAAAGCTTCTCGGCACAAAGGTAGGAAACGTCCTCGAAGGACTTGTTGCGAATATCAAGGGTAATATCGGCGGCCTGGCGATACAGCGGACGGCGATGCTCAAACAGGCGCGCAGCATGCTCGGGCGAGCGGAAATCGGGCCGGGTATCGGAGCGGCGGATCTGGCGCAACGAGTCCTCAAAGTCGCCTTCGAGGTACACGCACGTACCCATCTCGTGCATCAACTCAATGTTCACCGGCGTCTCGACAATGCCGCCCCCGCACGATACCAGCAGGCTGCGCTCGCTTTGAAGCGAACGGAGTGCCGAGGTCTCGAGCTCGCGAAAACGGTCCTCGCCCTCGGTCTTAAATATCTCGGTCACCGACTTGCCGCAACGGCGCACGACCAGGCGGTCGGTATCGATAAAACGCCGATTGAACATAGTGCCGACGTTGCGCGCAAGCGTCGATTTGCCCGCGCCCAAAAAGCCGATAAAGAAGATATGGTCGCAGCCGTGTTTGATGTGCTGAGACATGACGAAACCTATTCCTCGCAGGGAAGGTCGCGCAGGGCCCGGCGCTCAAAGATACGGAAGATCTGCGTGTACCACAGGTCCTGGGTTGCCTGCGGCTTAACCAGGATAGTATCGACGCCGGCAAAATTGCCGCTCCACACGTCCGTGTAGAGCTGATCACCGATCAGCACCGCCTCGTCGGCCGTGGCGCCGAGGCGCTTAAGACCCGCCTTGAGGGCAAACGGCGCCGGCTTCATGGCGTGGCTGATGGCCTCGAGTCCCAGCTCGCGTGCAGAGCTCATGACCTGGTCGCGATGCCAGTTGTTGGACACCATGCACAGCTTAAAGCCTTTGGCGCGGGCGGCATCGAGCCAAGCGGAAACCGCGGCGGGAACCTGCTCGGTGTCGCGCGGCACCAGGGTGTTATCGCGATCGAGCAGAATGGCGCGTTTGCCGTCGGCCCACAGGGCATCAAGGTCGATGCGATCGACCGAGGCAACGTATCGTTTGGGGCTAAAAATCCTCATGCTAATTCCAAGACTGTTGATGCTCTTCGTAGGTTTGCGAGAAGTACTCCTCGTCCTGCGTAATGTAGAAATACAGGTCATCGGAGTCGGTCGGCTCAAGCGTGGCCTTGAGTGCCTCGAGCGACGGAGAGCAGATGGGCGTGGGCGGCAGGCCCTCATGCTTATAGGTGTTATACGGGCTATCGCTCTGCAGGTCGTCGGCGGTAACCTCGCCACCGGTGACATACATCATGGTCGCATCGCTGTTGAGATAGCGCAGACCGTCGAGCTTGCCGGCAAGGCGGTTGTAGAAGACCGAGGCCACGTGCGCACGTTGATCGGCGTTGAGGCCCTCGCGCTCAACGATAGAGGCCAAGTTGACGATGTCGTAGTCGGACATCTCCACACCATAGCGCTCCTTGATCTTGGCTTCGCAGCTCGCAAAGTCAAGCGACTTGTACTCGGTCTTAAACTGATCGAGCATAGCGCGAATCACGTCATCGACCGTCGGCGAATCGCCCAACGAATAAGTCTTGGGGAACAAGAAACCCTCAAGCGAGTCGTTGGCGGCGCCCTTAAGGAAGCTATAGTCGTCCACGTAGTTGGAGGCCTTAGCCTGGTTGAGGAAGTCTTCCTTAGAGATGCCATCGTAGGCCTGGGCCACACGGTCGGCGACTTGATCGACCGTCAGGCCCTCAGGGATAGTTAGCGCATTGGAGCCCGCGTTGGGACCTTCCATGAGCTGCTGAACAACCTTGGTCGCGTCCATGAGTGTGGTGAACAAATAGGTACCAGGCTTGAGCGACATATCGGCGTTGAGCTTTTTCACCGCCGCATAGTAATCCTTGGGATTCTCGACGATATGGTTCTCGGAGAGAATCGAGGCGATCGTATCGCCCGAAGCACCGTCGGGAATGGTTACCGTAACCTGCTGACCAGCCGTGACCTTCGTATCCTCACCGGCAAAGAAGCCCTTGACGGCCGGCACGACAAAGAAAACGATCGCGACAAGCGCAAGCACCGCCACCACAACGCCGATGATCATGGGAACCGGAGAGCTCTTCTTTTGAGCACCGCGACGAGTATGCGTGTTGTAGCTCGAGCGGGTCGCCGGAGCAACGCCATGCGAACCGCGGGCGTGATGAGAATGCGATTGGGGGGCCTGCGTTCGCTGGGTAGGTGCCTGCTGCTTAAAGCGGGTACCGCCTGCAGGCTGGGCCGTACGAGCAGTGGGCTGCTGAGCCGCGTGAGAAGCCGGATGCTGAACCGAACGAGCAGAAGGCTGCTGACCCGTCCGTTGAACAGGTTGGGCCGAACGAGAGAAGGACTGCACCGGGCGCGCGGCAGGCTGAGCTGCGCGCTGCGTCGGCTGTGCCGGACGCTGGCCAGGCTGGGCAGGGCGCGACGCCGGCTGACGTGTACGATTCGGCTGGCGCGGATCGGAAGCACTAGGCATGCGAAACCTCCTCGTTTTTACGATCGAGCCACGTCTGCAAAAAAAGGCTGGCGGCAATCATGTCGATCTTGCCCCTCATCTGCTTTTCGTTGAGGCCCTGCTCGCGCAGGATATGCTTGGCCTCTTGCGAGGACAGACGCTCGTCCTCAAACTCCAGCGGAAGATCGAGCTCGTCGGCAATCTTTTGCGCCACGGCGGCAACGCGCTCGGCTTGGGGGCCGGGCTCACCGGCCATGGTCAGGGGACGTCCGCTTACCAGGATGTCGGGCTCATAGTCTTCGACCAGGTAGCGGAACGTCTTGGCCATACCGGTGACCTCGGCGGCCGGGAGCACCTTGACGGGCATCGCCATCTTGCCATCACGGCTCGAGACGGCGATGCCAATCCTGGTCTCCCCTATGTCCAGCGCAAGCGCGACCACAGTGACTTCTTAGATTCTTAGGCGCCGAGCGCGGTCTTGGCGGCCGCGAGGGCATCGGCGATGCCGGCAGCATTCTTGCCACCGGCCTGGGCCATGTTGGGACGGCCACCACCGCGACCGTCGACCAGACCCGCGATCTGCTTGATCACATTACCGGCGTGGAACCCGGCCTTCACGGCGTCATCGGAGCCGGCAGCGAGCAGGGCCGGAGTGCCCTTCTCAGTCACGCTGGCGACGACACAAGCGACAGGGCCGGCGACCTTCTGGTGCACGGTATCCCATACGTTGCGCAGGTCGGCAGCCTCAAGGCCCTGGAGCTCAGCAACAACGAGCTTGTAGCCATTCAGCTCGACAGCACCCTCGATGGCGCTGGAGATCGCATCGGAGGAGCCACCAGTGAGCGCCTTCTTGAGCTTGTTGGACGTCTCGCGCAGCTCGGCCTGCAGGTTCTCCACGCGGGCGGGAACCTCGTCGACGCGGCACTTGAGCGCAGCGGCGGCGGCGTCAACGAGCGCCAGGCGGTCGGCCATGTAGTCGAGGGCACCCTTAGAGGTCACGGCCTCGATACGGCGGACATTGGAGCCCGTGGAGGACTCGGAAATGATCTTGAACAGGCCAATCTCGGCGGTATTGGCGGCATGAGTGCCACCACAGAGCTCGCGGGAGAACGGCTGGTCCTCGGCGCCCACGGAGACGACGCGGACAACATCGCCGTACTTCTCTCCAAACAGAGCGACAGCGCCGGCAGCCTTAGCCTCGTCGATGCCCATGACACGGGTCACAACCGGCTTGGAAGCGAAGATCTGCTGGTTGACCAGGTCCTCGACAGCCTTGAGCTGCTCGGAGGACAGGGCCTCGAAGTGCGTGAAGTCAAAGCGCAGGTGCTCGGGCGTCACCAGCGAACCGGCCTGGGAGACATGCTCGCCCAGGACCTGCTTAAGGGCGGCGTCGAGCAGGTGGGTGGCGGTGTGGTTGCGGCGCAGGAAACCACGGCGCTCGGCGTCGAGCGCGGCGGTCACGGTAGCACCGACGGTCAGCGTGCCCTCGGCAACGTGGGCGACGTGAGCATACAGGCCGTTGTGGTTCTTGGTATCGGAAACGGTCAGCGAAACGCCCTCGGCGGAAAGCTCGCCGGCGTCACCCTGCTGGCCGCCCATCTCGGCGTAGAACGGGGTGCGGTCGAGCACGACCTCGACGTTCTCGCCGGCGGCAGCGGACTCGACGGACTCGCCGTTGCGAACGATGGCGACAACCTTGGCACCCTCGATCGCATCGTTGTCATAGCCGTCGAATTCGGTCGCGGCGACCTTGTCGGAAAGCTCGACCCACACGTCGTTGAAGCTGCCCCAGGCATCGCCCTTGACGTTGGCACGAGCGCGGGCCTTCTGGTCCTCCATGCAGGCGGTAAAGCCGTCCATATCGACATCGTGGCCAGCGGTGCCCGCGATCTCGACGGTCAGGTCGATGGGGAAACCAAAGGTGTCGTGCAGCTTAAAGGCAACATCGCCCGGAAGCACAGCACCCTCGGCAAGCGCTGCCAGGGCCTCATCCAGGTAGACGCGGCCGTTGTCGAGCGTCGTGGAGAAGCGCTCCTCCTCGGAGGCGACAATACCCTTAACGAGCGCGACGTTCTTGAGCAGCTCGGGATAGGCCTCGCCCATCTGAGCGTTAACCTCGTCGATGAACTTGGTCAGGAAGGCGCCCTCGATGCCCAGCAGGCGGCCGTGGAACACGGCGCGGCGGAGCAGGCGGCGCAGGACGTACTCGCGGCCCTCGTTACCGGGCAGGATGCCGTCCGAGATCATAAAGTCGACGGCACGGGAGTGGTCGGCGATGATGCGCAGGGAGCGGCTGGCGCCGGAGTAATCGTCGGCGTCATAGGTCTTGCCGCTGACCTCCTCACCGAGCTTGATGAGGTGCTGCATCAGATCGCCGTCGTAGTTAGCGGTCTTGTGCTGCATGATGGCGGCCATGCGCTCAAGGCCCATGCCCGTATCGAGGTTACGGTGCGGCAGCTCCGGCATGGAGCCGTCCTCCTGGCGGTCGTACTGGGTAAAGACGAGGTTCCAGAACTCCAGGAAGCGGTCGCAGTCGCAGCCAGGCTTGCAGTCGGGGCTGCCGCAGCCGACCTCCTCGCCCATGTCAAAGTAAATCTCGGAGCACGGGCCGCAGGGGCCAGTGGGGCCAGCGGCCCAGAAGTTGTCGTCCTCGCCCAGGCGGGAGATGTGGTCCTCAGCAACACCCAAAGAACGCCACACGTCGTGGGTCTCGTCGTCCTCGGTAAAGACGGTGAAGTACAGGCGGTCGAGCGGCAGCTTGAACTCCTTGGTGATGAGCTCAAAGGCCCAGGCGCAAGCCTGCTGCTTGGAGACGCCGCCAAAGGAGAAGTCGCCGAGCATCTCAAAGAAGGACAGGTGACGGCCGTCCTCGCCGATGCAATCGATGTCGTTGGTGCGGACGCACTTCTGGCAGGAGATAGCGCCGATCTCCTTCATGGTCTTCTTGCCCTGGTAGTACTCCTTAAACTGGTTCATGCCGGCGTTGGCAAGCAGCAGCGAAGGATCGTCAGGGACGAGGGACGAAGAAGGATAGAGCTTAAGACCGCGCTCCTCAAAGAAGTTGAGGAACTTGGAGCGAATCTCGGCCGTAGTCATTGACGGGTAGTCAGCACTCATAGAGGGAATCTCCTCGGTTTCACATCGAAACAGTTCAAACGTAACGATATTACCATCCAACCGCCCCCGTGCAAAAAAGAGGGCCGGCACAATGCCGGCCCTTCAGCGAAATTGCATGTTAGCGCGTATGAATGTTAACCCGAATTACCCCGCTAGTTGTCGTCATCGTCCATGGAGCCGTCGATGCCGGTTTTGGTTTCGTCGTTCATATTGAAATCGTCGTCTTTGGCGAAGGGATTCTTGAAAAAGCCCGTAGCATCGGGCTGCAGACCAGAGAGCTTGATCCAGGGATTATCGAGATCGGGCTTGGGCATGGCCTTGGCCTCGGGCGCAGCCTCGTTGCCGATGAGCTCGGACTCGTAGATGAAGGTGTCGTCGCCGAGCGCGTCGTAGGCGGCGACCGGGTTGCCATCGGCATCGCGGTACGGCGTGCCCTTAAACACGGCGCCGTCATAGGCCACAAGCTGTCGGCCGGTCTCATTCTCGAAGTAGTACACGAAGATACCCTTGAGGGCCGCACAAAGCGGGATGGCAATAATCATGCCGATGGGGCCCATGAGTGCCGAGCCAATAACGAGCGCCGTGAGGCTCATGATGGGATGCACCTGCACCGAGCTCTGCATGACCTTGGGCGAAATGACGTTATCGGTGACGTTTTGCGCGACCATCGTCACGATGAGCGTCCATAACGCCAACATGGGGCTGAACATGAAACCGAGCACCGTGGCGATTGCTGCGCTCACCCAGGGACCGACGACCGGAACCAAATGCATGATGCCGGTAAAGATAGCCATGAGCGCCGCATACGGATGGCCGATGATCATAAAACCGATAAAGGCGAGGAAACCACCGCAGATGGACGTCACGACCATACCGCGCATGTAGCCGCCGACAGAGCGAGAAAGGATGGCGACCATAAAGCGGTACGAGGTCTCCTTCTCCTGACCGATGATGGTGCAAATCTCGTGGTGCATGCGAGGGTAGTCGCAGGCCATCCAGTAGGCAAGCACCAGGCCAAGGAAGATAACGAACAGCTGCGAGGCCGTATTGGTGATGAGTGGGAACACACCACGACCAAGCTCGGCGGCAATCTGAGACACATACCTCGATGCCACGGCAACCAGCGACGAAAGATTATCGTCCAAATACTCCTTGAGCGGCGTGTTGTTGAGCGTCTTTGCATGCGAGATCATCTCGTTGAGATCGCCACCTGCAACACGAAGCTGCTCGGGCAGGCGGCTCAGGACTTCCATGATCTGACCAAAGAGAATCGGCGACAAGATACAAACGACACCGACGAGCACGGCAACAACAACAATAAGCGCGATAAGCGAACCGATGCCGCGATTCACGCCATGGTGCTCGAGCCAGTTGGTGATCGGGGACATCACAAAGGCAATGATGGAGCCGACGGCAAGAAACTCAATAACCGGCGCCAGGATGCCCATAAGGTTAAAGATGACAGCGGCGATGACAATGCAGCCGACAACAGCCCAAATGCGCAGCGTCAGAATGCGAGTGTCGCGCAGCACGCGATCGGTTTGTTGGGGGTGCTCACTCATGAACGAATCATCACTCCGTCGGGGTCGATCTTGTCCTGAATCTTCTTAAGCGTGCGGCGCAGCAGACGCGAAACCTGCACCTGAGAAATACCAAGCTTCTTGGCGATCTCGATCTGGGTCATGCCCTTCACAAAGCGCAGCTCGATCACCTCGCGCTCGCGCGGCGAGAAATCACGGATGGCTTCCTCGATCACTAGGCGGTCATCGGTAAAGTCGAGCTCGTTGTCGTCGTCGGCGTAACGGTCGAGAATCGAGGGGGCATCGTCGGAATCGGACGCACCAGGAGCCTCGATGGGCACCGAGGTATAGGCCGAAGACGATTCCATAGCCTCGAGGACCTCATCGACAGTCATATCTAGATACTCAGCGATCTCCTCAACCTTGGGCGAACGCTGCAGCTCGTTGGTAAGTTTGTCAGTAGCTTGGTTGACCTTGGCCGAGAGCTCCTGCAGACGACGAGGTACGCGCACGCTCCAGCCCTTGTCGCGAAAATGGCGTTTGATCTCGCCCAGGATAGTGGGTGTTGCAAACGTCGTGAACTCGAGCCCGCGCTCGGGGTCAAAGCGGTCGATAGCCTTGAGCAAACCCAGATAGCCGACCTGCATGAGGTCGTCGAGCGGCTCGCCGCGATTCTTAAATTTGTTGGCAAGAAACCTTACCAGGTTCATATGGGACATGACGAGCTGCTCGCGCGCGTCCGGATCACCGGTTTCTTTGTAGCGACGAAACAGCTCGCGGGTTTTCTCCTTGTCCCAAGCGGTCTTGCCGCTCCGGGAACGTTCGGTCATATTAGATATCCGCCTTGAGGTCGAGGGAAAGCGTCAGGGGCGCCGTAGTCTTTTCGTAGGAGTCGCACACGCTCGCGAGGATGAGCTCGGCATACACCGCAGCCTGGTCGTCTTCATCGACCGTAGCCTGGTCGCCAAAGGTAATAGTCATGCCAACGTGGGTCTCATCGACATCGAATTTGATGGTGATGTCATCGCAGTCGACCGCGGTGCAACCAAAGATGAAAGCCTCCTCAGCAGCCATGCGGATGTCCTCGATGCGATCGACAGACATAGAGCACAGGGCACCAACGTTGGCTGCCGTCATGCGCACAAGGCGAGCGAGACGCGGGTCACCGGCAACGGTCAGCGTGATAGGGCAGGTTGCTTCGCTACTCATCGCAGGACTCCTCAGAGGTCTCGGCGGGCGTATAGGTGTAATACTGAGCCGGCTTGGATACAGACTTCTGACCATCATCGTCGCCCGCGGCGGCCTCGTCCTCGCCAATTAGGATGCGCTCGGTAGGCTGCTCGGCCTCCGCAGCGGCAGCGGCGAGCTTGCGATCGGCGTCGGCTGCAGGAGCCTTCACCTTATTGAAGAGCTTCTGCACGGCACCGGCGGCAGAGTCGGTCACGCTCGACACAGCATTGCTGGCCTCGGCCATGCTGCCCGTAACCTCGGAAATGTCGCGAACCACGGCTTCGACCTCTACGAGATTGGAGGTAAGGGCATCAACTGCCGTCTTGCTCGACTTAAGCAGCGGCTCCATCTGGGCAAGCGCCGGCGTAAGCTCATCGACAGCGCCATCGAGCTTTGCCACCACAGGCTGAGCCTCGGCGATGGTGTTGTTGAGGTCGTTCACGGTCTTATCGAGCGAGTCGACAACATTGCGGGTCTTGCGCAGGGTAAGCGCGAGCTCAGCGATGGCCCACACGCCGGCAACGGCGAGCAGCAGCAGGGCGATTTGAATGGGACTCATACAAGCCTCCCGAAGGAATCGAAATACAGACGCTTTTCATGGTACCCCAAACAAGAGGAAAGATACCCAAAGGGAATGTGCGAGGTGCCAATGACCTACTTGGGAGCGTTACCGTTACGGTCGCGCTCGCTTTGCTCTACGCGCCACTCTTCCCAACCGCGGCCCGCAGGCTGCCAGAACGCGCCGCGCTCCAACCCTTCGGGCAAATACCGCTGGTCGACCCAGCCTTCGGGATAATCATGCGGATACTTGTACACACCGTACTCATCGCTGCCCGGGCGATGGCGATCGCGCAGGTAGCTGGGCACCTCGCGAAGCCCACTTGAATGGATGTCGGCCAGCGCCGCATCAATCGAGGCTTCGCACGCGTTAGATTTAGGCGCCAGGCAAACATAGAGTGCAGCCTGAGCCAAGTTAATGCGGCATTCGGGATAGCCAATGACCTCGGCAGACTTAAACGCGGCATGTGCCACCAAGAGCGCCTGCGGATCGGCGTTGCCGACGTCCTCGGAAGCGTGGATCATAATGCGGCGAGCAATAAACTTGGGATCCTCTCCTGCATCGATCATGCGCGCAAGCCAATAAATGGTGGCATCGGGGTCGCTGCCGCGCATAGACTTAATAAACGCACTGATAATGTCGTAGTGCATGTCGCCGTTTTTATCATACGAAAAACCACGACGAGGGTTGGCAATCTTAACGTCATCCACGGTGATGAGATAGCGCTCCCCCGCCGCCGGCGTTGGCGTTCCCTCGGTATCGGGACGCGTGACGGCAATCTCGCTCGCAAGCTCAAGCGTCGTGAGCGCCGAACGAGCATCGCCCGCGGCCAGCGTGCAGATGGACTTAACCGTATCCTCATCGGCCGAGAACTTGCCGTTCAGACCCTGCGGTGCCTCGAGTGCACGCTCAATCAGCGTGGCGATATCCTCGTCCTTCAGGTGCTCAAGCTCTACCACGCGACCGCGCGAGAGCAACGCCGAGTTGACCTCGAAGTACGGATTCTCCGTCGTGGCGCCAATCATAATGACGGTACGGTTCTCAACTGCATGCAGCAGAGCATCCTGCTGCGACTTGGAGAAGCGGTGAATCTCGTCGATAAATAGAATGGTGCGACGGTCGTACGTATTCAAGCGCGTCTTGGCCTCGTCAATCACGCGACGCAGGTCCTTCACGGTACCCGTGACGGCGCTGACCTCGACAAACTCGCTCTTGGTATGGTTAGCGATAATGTGGGCCAGCGTCGTTTTGCCCGTACCGGCCGGCCCATATAGAATCACACTCGATAGCACATCATGCTCGATTGCCGCACGCAACCACGAACCCTTGCCCACGGCCTTATGCTGGCCCACGTACTCGTCGAGCGAATTGGGACGCATGCGCACCGCGAGCGGCGCATTTTTAAAGGAACGCTCGCGCGTCGAGGCAGAAAAAAGGTCGTCCATAGCCATCCCATGCATCAATCAAAAGCTTTGCTCGTCAACAGTATACCGAATATATACGAACTACCGTTCGTTAATATAGGTACGGTGTGGAAACTTCAAGCCCGGGAATAGCTTGCTCGTCAGCTCGCAGAAATAGCCGTCCGTCATGCTCGCGATATAATCCACCACCGCTTGATCCTTATCGTCCTGCCAGGCATAGGTGCGATCGTAGTAGGAAAGCTGCCGCTCAATGCGCGAAATATGATGCTTAAAGATGTAAGAGGACTCGTCGCCTTTATTTAGATCCTGCAGGCAACGATCGTAGAGCTTTTCGAATGCCTCGCGCAGCTCCGCCTCGGAATCACCCTCGATACCGCCCTTGCTGTAGATCTTCTCGTAGTTCTCGCGCTTGGCCCGGCGGATCTCCTCAAACAGGTCCTCGCTCATCTCGATACGCGGTTTGCCGTAGCTATGCTCAACGATATCGATGGAAGCGTGCGTAAGGATCCAGCTGTTGTATGCTCCGCCCAGGTCATCGTCAAAGGCGTCGGGCGCCAGCAGGCCCGCCGCAATGGCATCTTGGCGATCGCGTCCAACATAGGCAAGGATATCCGAGATGCGAACCACGCAGCCCTCAAGCGTCATGGGGCGCAGGTGCTCTATTGCGCTATAACCCGTGGCGATACAGTCCTCAACCGTCTGATCGAACTGACCAAAGGATGCCATGTGTGACAGCTCAAATACGCGCTGCTCATATTCGCCGTTATGGCACAGCACGCCATCGAGCGTCTGGAGCGACACGTTGCGGCCGTACAAGGCATCGAGCACGCGGACCGACTGCACGTTATGGAAAAAGTAGCGACCCGTGCGCTCGTGATAGATATCGTTGAGAAAGCGCTCACCGGCGTGGCCAAAGGGCGTGTGTCCCAAGTCGTGGCCCAGGCCAATCGCCTCGATCAGATCGCAGTTGAGCCCCAGGGCGCGACCGATATCGCGCGCAATGCGCGAGACAAGCTGCACGTGCAATCCGCGCCGCGACAGATCATCATTACTACGGAAGCTAAAGACCTGCGTTTTGCCTGCATAACGCGTGTACGCCGGAAGATGAAGAATCTTTTCGGTATCGCGCATAAACGCCGGACGCATAAGCGTGCCTTTGTCGGCAGCGCGATCAATACGACGAATGACCTGGTCGTCGTTGCAACGATGCGGGTTGACGGCACCCGAAGCACGATCGGCGGAAATGCGCTCGACGAGTTCGGGCGACAACGCCGCGGGAATGCGGTCCATGCGCGCCTTAATGACGGCCGTTTCTTGATTAGTTGCCATGGCATGCTCCTTAAGAAGGATGCGCAATCGGTTACAAAGTACAGCCCACTACCTCGATTATGGCAAATATCGGTACCAAAAACGGGAGCAATGGCAGAGAGCGCGATTTTGTGAGGAGGCAGGAGATGGCAAGGACCAGGAGCGCGACGGCAAATGCCACGATACCGCCCATAGGGTCGAGCGTGCAAAGCGCGAAGAGTGCCTTGACATCTCCCATGCCGATGCCCGGGGTTTGGCGAAGACGACGCCAGAGGGACTCAGTCAACACAAGGGCAAGGTAGACGATGACCGCAAGACCAGCGTGGTCAAGCGCCGTGTTAACGCCTTTGTCGAGCCAAACGCCTGCTAATGCCGCCACCGCACACGCTCCGGCAAGCGCATTCGGAAACCGCCGCTCACGGGCATCAATCGCCGCGCCGGCAAAGATGCAAATCCAAAACGGGATATAGACCATCGAGCACCTCCTCGAGCTGCATTACAAAAGCAAAAACCACCACAAAGGGCCTGTCCCCTTTGTGGTGGTTTTGATGGTGGTTATTTGGCGCCTTGCATGACCTCGTCGAGGGTAACGTTGACGGCGTGCTGCGTCGGGACCCAGTCAACCTTCAGGAACAGCGCTGCCACCGTGATGGGGATATAGCTGAACATAAAGATCGGGAAGGTAAACAGGTTGGTTACCAGACGCCACTTTTGCGCGCAGTGAATATGCTTGTACTCAAAGATGGTCGTGAGCAGCGCCAGGATAAAGAAGGTCTGGTACATCATCGCGAAGGTCATAATGAGCGAGGCGGCACAAGCCTGCATCTCGACCTCGGTGGCCAAGAAGCCATGCGAAAGTCCGCCCACGATGAGGAAGGTCGCATTGGCAAGCATGGAAATCAGGGACAGCAGCATGCCCGGAGCGATGGTCATAAACATGTCATATGCGGCAAAGCGATGATAGCGAAACGTCGATTTGACAAGATGCTTGCCATAGGTAAAAAAGACCTGGTAGAAGCCCTTGGTCCAACGCATGCGTTGTTTCCAGGACGCCTTAAACGTCACGGGTTGCTCGTCAAAGAACTCCGCCGGCGCATAACCGATGCGGATGCCGTGAATGGCGCAGAACGTGGTGAACTGGATGTCCTCGGTCAGCGTATGGAACTGCCAACCGTGCATGCCCTCGATAACACTGGCGGAGATGAGGTAACCCGAACCCGAGACAGCGCAGGACGTCTTGCAGATATTACGCGCGTTGTTAAGGAAGCGGGCCTCACGCAGATACCAGGTGGCGTTTGCAGACGAAATCCACGAACTGCCGAAGTTCTTGGAGTTGCGATAGCTCGTGACCACATGGAAGCCCTGGTCAAAGGCATCATTCATCTTGGAGACGTAATCGCGGGAGATAACGTTATCGGCATCGAAGATAAAGTAGCCCTCAAACGTGTCGGGATACTCGTTGAGAATGCGATCGAAACCAAAGTCCATGACCCAGCTCTTGCCCTTACGAGCCAGGTCATTGCGCTCGTAAACAATGGCACCGGCCTCGCGCGCGAGCTGCGCGGTGTTGTCGGTGCAGGCGTCGGCAACGACAAAGACCTCGATGAGCTCGGACGGATAGTCCTGATCCTTGATGGAGCGAACGAGGTTGGCGATCACGGCCTCCTCGTTATGCGCCGCAATAAAGAAGGCATAACGGTGGAGCTTTTTGGCCTTGGGAGGCGCGACCTCGCCACGAAGAGCGCCAATGACAAAGAAGACCACCTGGTACAGAAAGCAGACCGTGAGCAGCGTGACGACAATCTGGTTGAAGATCACGATGGGCGTGTTAGTTTGTAAAAAGGCGAGCATGCAGGCTCCCAGGAACGCGTTACGTAAACAAACGTATATATTACCGTAGGGTGACCGAGTTCAAGAAACCACCTAATACTGGCTAGGCTTCGAGAAGACCGAGCTGCGGAACGATTTCGTCACCGGCGGCAGTGCGACCGAGCGATCGCGGGGCCAGGTCATCCAGAACCGCGGCAAGGTCCCACGGCAGCTCGTCACGGCACTCAATGCGCTCCCCCGTCACGGGATGGTCAAACGCCACGCGCCAAGAATGAAGGAACTGCCTGGTCAGGCCCTGATCTGCGCGCGCATCGCACTTGCCGTAGAGCGGGTCGCCTACGCAGGCGTGGTTGATATGGCGCATATGCACGCGAATCTGATGTGTGCGGCCCGTAAACAGATGACACTCGACGAGCGTATAGCCGTCGTCAAAACGCGTGGAATCAAAGCGCTCGAGAACCTTAAAGGTCGTAATGGCCTGGCGTGCGAAAGGATCGTCCGAAACCGCCATCTTGACACGGTCACGGGTAGAACGGGCTATGCCGGTGTTAATGGTGCCCTCATTCATGGCGATATGACCGTGAACAAGCGTAATGTAGCGGCGGTCGAGCGTGCGCGTACGGATAAGGTTTTGGAGCGCGCGCTGGGTGTCGTCGTCCTTGGCCGCAAGCATGAGACCCGAGGTATCGCGATCCAAGCGATGCACGATGCCGGGGCGGTCCTCGCCCTGCACGGTACCCAGATGGTCGATACCACAGTGATAGACCAGGGCATTCGCGAGCGTACCGCTCTCATGACCATGTGCAGGATGGCACACCAGGCCGCGCTGCTTGGAGAGCACAATGAGATAGTCGTCCTCATAGCGAATGTCGAGCGGGATGGCCTCGGGAATCACATCGGTGGGATCGTGCGGCTCGGGCAGATCGACCGAAATACGGTCGCCGGCTCGCACGGCGTACTTTTTGGACAGGCAGGTCTCGCCATTGACGCATACGGCGCCGCCCTCGATCAGATGCGCGCAGGCAGAGCGCGTGGGGCAGCCGTCGTTGGCACCCAGAAAGGCGTCGAGACGCTGGCCAGAGCAATCGTCGGCAACAAGAATATGGATGTCGGCCATTAACGCTCATTCCTTTCGCGAATCTTGCGGGCACGCTCCCCACGCTGCTTGGCTTTGCGCTTAGCGCGGGCCTCATCACGGGCATTGAGCTCAGCAGTCGCATCGACTTCGCGGGCCGCAGGGCTCAAGAACATGTAACCAACGAGGGCGAGCACAACGCCCACGGTAATGCCGATATCGGCCACATTGAAGACGGGAAAGTCGATGAAGGTGGTGGCAATAAAATCGGTCACAAAGCCAAAAGCCAGACGGTCGATCGCGTTGCCAATGGCGCCGCCCGCGACCATAGCCATGCCCACAACCTCCAAGCGAGCAAGCTGGGGCGCGCGAAACAAGTACACGGCAATGGCGACAATGACCGCAAGCGCCAGCAAAGCAAACGCAACGCCATGCCCCTCGCCCATGCTAAAGGCAGCACCGATATTGCGGACAAATAGAAAGTCGATCACACCGGGGATAACAGTCACATGCAAAGCGTCGCCCACGGCACGAACCGCAAGTTTGGTCAGCTGATCAAAAAGCAGCACAACCAGCGCCACCCCACCAGCAACACACAACCGCCAACGCAAAGGCGGCGTCATATCCCCAGTACGACCCAACTCAATCCCCTACCCTCAAGAACATCGAATTCCGTTTAACGCAATTAACCATCTTATATTGCCACACGCAGAGCGCACGACATATCCACCAACACAAGCGAAATAACCAGCTAAAAACGAAAGCGACATTCCGAATAACGGAATGTCGCTTAATAGCTTTCGACTAAAAGCGCAAGTCGAAAGAAAGCCTCTAGCTCCAGCAATGGAAACGCCGCGTTATCGTCACCAACAGCGAAAACGTCCCTAAGCGAGCAAGGTGACGTGAAAAAGGAGGGAAGCGTACTTTGGTACGCGACCGACGATTGAACGTCAGATTGCCGCTTAGGGGCGTTTGCAGCGTCGGTAGGTTACGGCGTTCTACGAACGCCGTAACCTACAAAGCGTCGGCGCAGCGCTTGCAAATATGCGCGTGGCCGTTGTACTTGCCGACGGTGGTGCGGTAGTTCCAGCAACGGTCGCAGCACTCGCCCTCGGCAGCCTCGATAGCAACGGAGAGCTCCTCGCCCTGGGTCAGCTCAACATCGGAGACGATGTAGAACTCGGCCAGGTCGACAGCCTTGTCGCCGGTCAGCAGCGCGTACATCTCGGCGGGAACGACCGCCTTGACGCGAACCTGCTGGCTCTTGGTGAAGGTGCCGGCAGAGCGGGCATCCTCAAGGGCCTTGGTCACGGCGCTACGGAGTTCGAGCGAAGCCTCGAGCACACCCTCAAACTCATTGGCCTCGTCGACCGTGATGGGCGACTTGTACCAATCGAGCAGCGCGGCGTACTTCTGGTGGTCGACGCAGCCGGCGGGCGCATATGCCATGGCCTCGTCGACCGTGTAGGACAGGATCGGCTGCAGGTCGCGCATGAGCATCGAGAAGAGCTCGGCGAGCACGGTCTGAGCGCTGCGGCGCTCGAGCGAGCCGGGCTTCTCGCAGTACAGACGATCCTTCAGGGCGTCGAGGTACACGTTGGAGAGCTCGGTAACCACAAAGTCGTAAAGCGCACGGTAGGCGCGCGGGAACTCGTAGCAGGAGTAAGCGTCGTCGACCTCGGCCTGGACCTGGGTCAGGCGGGCAACCATGAGCTTGTCGAGCGGCAGCAGGTCGGCAAAGGCGACACCGTCGGTCTCGGGCTCAAACTGACCCTCGAGCTCGGAGAGCAGGAAGCGCAGCGTGTTGCGGAAACGGCGGTAGGCATCGGACGTACGAGCGAGAATCTCGTGGTCGATGGAAACGTCGGAGCTGGTGTCGACCGAGGCGACCCACAGGCGGATGATGTCGGCGCCCATCTCGTCGCAGACCTTGTTGGGGTCGATGACGTTGCCGAGCGACTTGGACATCTTGCGGCCCTGACCGTCGAGCGTGAAGCCCTGCGAGACGACTGCCTTGTACGGAGCATGGCCGTTGGCGCCCACAGAGGTGAGCAGCGAGCTCTGGAACCAACCGCGGTGCTGGTCGGAGCCTTCGAGATACACGTCAGCCGGGTACTCAAGCTCGGGGCGATACTCGCAGACGGCCTTCCAGGAGACGCCGGAATCCCACCACACGTCGAGGATGTCCTTATCGGCCTTGAGGTGATGGCCGCCGCACTTGGGGCAGACGCAGGCCTCACCCAGGTAGCTCTCGGGAGCGTCGGTGAACCAGGCGTCGGAGCCCTTCTCGTGGAAGAGCTTGATGACGGCGTCGAGCGTGGCATCATTCATGACCTTCTCGCCGCAGTCGGCGCAGGTGTAGCTGGGGATAGGCACGCCCCAGTTGCGCTGACGGCTGATGCACCAGTCGGGACGCTGCTCGACCATGGCACCGATGCGGTTGGCCGCGTGGGCCGGATACCACTTGACGTTCTCGCGGACCTCTTTGCCAGCCTGCTCGCGCAAACCGGTCTTGTCCATCGAGACAAACCACTGGTCAGTAGCACGGAAGAGCACCGGGTGCTTGCAGCGCCAGCAGTGCGGATAGCTGTGCGTGATCTTCTTCTCGAGAACCAGGGTGCCGCGCTCGCGCAGGAACTCGATGATATGCGGGTTGGCCTCATCGGTATCCATACCGCTGAAGGGACCACCGGTGCCAAACTCCTCACCGGTGTAGAACTTGCCGTCGTCATCGACCGGCATGCAGATGTCGGTGATGCCCTCCTTGAGGCAGGCGAAGTAGTCGTCGACGCCATGGCCGGGCGAGTTGTGGACGATACCGGTACCGTCGTCGACACCGACGTAATCGGCCAGCAGCGCCACGCCCTCAACACCGTCAAAGATCGGCTGCTTGTAGTGGATGTGGTGGAAGGTCTCAGCGGGAACCACATAGGGCTTACCGTCGACCATAACCGGGGTGTACTCCCAGCCAAACTCCTCGCAGCATTTGGGAGCCAGGTCCTCGAGCATGACCTCGGCGCGGCCGTCGTGCTCAACGGCAACATAGGCGGCGCCGGGCTTAAGGGAAACGGCCTGGTCGGAGGGGATGGTCCACGGGGTGGTCGTCCAGATGATGAAGTCAACCGGGCCGTCGAAGTTCTCGAGGCCGGCGGGCTTGGAAGTCATCTCGAAGCGCACGAAGATGGAGGGGCTCGTCTCGTCGGAGTACTCGATCTCTGCCTCGGCCAGCGCGGTGTGGCAGTGCTTGCACCAGTGAACCGGTTTGTGGCCGCGATAGATCATGCCCTTATCGAACATGGCCTTGAAGACCTCAATGTCGGCGGCGTCATGCTGGTGATAAAGCGTCAGATAGGGGTTATCCCAGTCGCCGAGCACGCCCAGACGACGGAAACCGGCCTTCTGCAGCTCAATGTTCTCGACAGCGAACTCGTTGCAGAGCTCACGAATCTTGGCCGTGGGGGTCTGGTTGAACTTCTCGGTGCCGAGCTTCTCCTCGACCTTGTGCTCGATCGGCTGACCATGGCAGTCCCAACCGGGGACATAGGGAACCTCATAGCCCTGCATCATCCAGTAGCGGTTGATCATGTCCTTGGAGATCTTGTTCATGGCGTGGCCGATGTGGATCGGGCCGTTGGCGTACGGAGGACCGTCGTGCAGCACGAACTTCTTGTGACCCTCGTTCTTCTTCAGAACCTGCTCGTAGACCTTGTTGTCCTGCCAGTCCTTGAGTCGCTTGGGCTCGGACTTGGAAAGACCGGCACGCATGGGAAAACCGGTCTTGGGCAGATTCATCGTCTGCTTGTACTCGTTTGCCACGGTACCCCTTTCATGTCGTGGGCGCGCACGCCCTCTGGGCACCAAAAAAAGCGCCCGTCCCTACAAGCTGGGACGAAGCGCCACAAAACGGGCTGTGCGCCCGCAAAAGCTCTTCGCTTAACCACCCAGCTTAGATGCCCTCGCCCGCTTCTAGCGCGCTCGCATCCGTTACTCGGCTGGCCTGTATCGACGACCATCTCGGCGATATCTACTAAGACGTGCCTGTAAGGCACGTCCGTTGGGACCGCAGCTCCGGGGTGATTTTCATCGGTCGCATGCACGGGTTCTCAGCGCTCCCCGCTCTCTGTAGCATGCGGATGGCCGACTACTCGTCCCCATCAACGCTTATGCGGAGTATGCTAGCACGTTCCTCGCCGGCGAAAAACCCTCAACACTGGTTTTATACGTTCGAAATTTCTCGATATTACAGCCCTTCTCTAGGAGCAAAATACCTGAAAGCACTCTAACAAACGAAAGAAGGCACCTATGCGCACGATTGGAATGAGCGACTATACCGTCGGCGAGGATTGCTTTGACGAGCTGCCCGGCGCGCTGGCCGAATACGGAGCGACCAAGGTCGCCATCATTGGCGGCAAGCGAGCACTAGCCGCAGCCCTTCCCGGTATCGAAGCCGCGCTGGCAGGCACCGGCGTCGAGGTTCTGGAGACGCGCGTCTACGGCACCAACAGCACGCGGGCCAATATCGCCAAGGTCGTAAACTCCCCTGCCTGCCAGGAAGCCGACGTGCTTATCGCATGCGGCGGCGGCAAGGCGCTCGACACCGTCAAGACCGCAGCCATCGAGCTCAAGAAGATCGTCTTTACGGTGCCGACGATTTGCTCTAACTGTTCCGCCGCGACCGCCATTGCCGTTGTCTACAACGACGATGGCTCGCTCGAGGGCTATTCGTACCCCAACCGACCGGCGCACATCTTCATCAATCCCAAGATCATCGCCGAGGCTCCGGCAGAGTACTTTTGGGCCGGCGTGGGCGACGCCCTGTCCAAGCAGCCCGAGGTCGAGTACGCCACGAGCGCAGGCAACCTGGAGCACACAGCAGGCCTTGGCCTGGCAATCGCCCACACCTGCTCCGAGCCGCTGTTCACCTATGGCGTTCAGGGTCTTGAGGACGTGCGCCAGGACCTGTCGAGTAAGGCCGTCAAGCAGATCGCGCTCGACATCGTGGTCAACACGGGCTATGTCTCGAACCTGACCAACCAGAACGATTACTACTACAACTCGAGCGTGGCGCACGCGTTCTACAACGCCACCTGCAGCATTCCGCGTGAGGGCACCTACCTGCACGGCGAAGTCGTAAGCCTGGGCGTGCTGGTGTTGTTCGCCTACACGGGCGACACCGAGAACCTTGAGCGCTACGCTGCCTTTAACAAGCAGATGGGGCTGCCCGTGACGCTTGAGCAGGTCGGGCTTTCCGAGGCCGACATCCCTGCCCTATGCGAGCACGCGCATGCCACCAACGAATGGAAGCAGGGAAACCCCGAACCTTTCACCGACGAAAAGTTCGCCGCCGCCATCAAGGCCTCCAACGCCTACGGCCACACGCTCTAGGCCAAGCCCAAAACCACCACAAAGGGGACAGGCACCTTTGTGGTGGTTTTTTATTGCTCAAGTAATTTGGGGTCGAACTCGCTAGCCGGAATGACGCGGTAGCCGTGACGCAGCAACAGATCGACGAAAACGCCGTTGCCCGCGGTGAGTGTACCGCTAAAGGTGCCGTCGTAGATGCGACCCGCGCCGCACGAGGGGCTGCGGTCCTGCAAGATGCACGCAGCAATCTCGGAAGGGCCGCCCGCCTGCTCGCACATGTCGAGCGCACGTTGAGCGCCCAGGCGAAACTCTCGATCGACCGAGACGCCCTCGCAGGTACGGACCTCGCCGTTCACAATCTCGGACGGCTTGCGCGGCGTGGACAGCCCGCCAAAGACCTCGGGGCACACCAAGAGGACCTCGGTCCCCGTACGCTCGCAGGCCTCGACCAGGTCGCGACGGTAATTATCGAGTCCGTTGTACTTGCAGCTCTCTCCCAACAAGCAGGCGCTCACCACGATCTTCATACATATCCCTCCCATACAAAACGCCCCATTTGAGATAGAAACTCAAATGGGGCGATTGGCACTGCGCAACGAGCCTTACTGTTGCTTTGGCATCAGCGGATTCTCACGCGTGAGGAGATTCATGAACTCCTCGCCCGTGATCGTCTCCTTCTTGTACAGATAACGAGCCAGCTCGTGAAGCTTAAACTTGTTCTCCTTCAGGATCTGCAGGGCGCGATCGTGCGCATCCTCGATCAACTTGGCGACAATTGCGTCCACGCGCTCGGCCGTACCGGGAGCGCAGGTGAGCGACGTGTCCTGGTTGAGATACGCATTCTGGACGGTACCGAGCGCCATCATGCCAAACTCATCGGACATACCAAAGCGCGTCACCATGTTACGGGCGAGCTTGGTGGCCTGCTCGATATCGTTGGCGGCGCCGGTCGTCATCTCGCCAAAGATGAGCTCCTCGGCTGCACGGCCACCGCAATAGACGGCGAGCTTGTCCAGGACCTCCTGGCGCGTGGTCAGGAAGCGCTCATCCTCCTCGACCTGCATGGTGTAGCCCAGAGCACCGCTTGTGCGCGGCACGATGGTGATCTTGGTGACCGGCGCGGAGCCCTTCTGGCGAGCGGCAACGATGGCATGGCCGATCTCGTGGTAAGAAACGACCTGCTTCTCGTGGTCGGACAGCACCGTGGACTTACGCTGCTGGCCGGCGATGACGACCTCCACCGACTCCTCAAAGTCGTCCTGGGTGGCGCGCTTGCGGCCCTCACGGACCGCGCGCAGGGCGCCCTCGTTAATGATGTTGGCCAGGTCGGCGCCCGAGGCACCGGGCGTGGCGCGGGCAATCGCGGTCAGGTCGATCGGCGGCTGCGTCTTCACGCTCTTGGCATGCAGCTCGAGGATGTTCTTGCGGCCGGTCAGGTCGGGCAGCTCAACGGGGATGCGACGGTCAAAACGACCGGGGCGCAGCAGGGCCGGGTCAAGGCTGTCAGGGCGGTTGGTAGCAGCAAGAACGACGATACCCTTGTGGTTATCGAAGCCGTCCATCTCGGTCAGCAGCTGGTTGAGCGTCTGCTCGCGCTCGTCGTTGCCACTAAAGCCGCCGCCATCGCGCTTCTTGCCGATGGTATCGATCTCATCGATAAAGACGATACACGGGGCCTTTTCCTTGGCCTGCTTAAACAGGTCACGAACCTTGGCGGCACCGCGGCCGACGAACATCTCGACGAACTCAGAACCCGAAATGCTAAAGAACGGCACGCCCGCCTCGCCGGCAACAGCCTTGGCAAGCAGGGTCTTACCAGTACCCGGAGGACCGACAAGGAGAGCACCGCGCGGAAGCTTGGCGCCGATCTCCTCGTAGCGCTGCGGATTCTCCAGAAAGTCGACGACCTCCTTGAGGGACTCCTTGGCCTCTTCCTGGCCGGCGACGTCCTTAAAGGTCACGCCAACATCCTTGGAGGCAATCACGCGAGCGCCGGACTTGCCCAGTCCGCCGCCGCCAAAGCCGCCGCCAAAGTTCATCGACGGGCCGTCATCGCCCATAGCCTTCTTCATGCGGCGGTTGAGCCACCAACCGATGAGGAAGAAAATCGCCATGGGAAGAATGAGTGTGAGCAGGTAGTAGGTCATCAGACCCGAGTTTTTATCGGGAACGACCGACTCCAGGGACGCACCGGATTCAAGCACACGATCGGTAAAGCCCGCGTCATTCGGCACACCGGTCGTCTTGTAGGCGATGTTCTCGTCCTCACCCTTCTTGGTGTAATAAATGGTGTAATCGTCGGTATTGTACTCGACCTTGTCGACACTCTTCTTATCCAGCGCTTTGACAAACGTCGAGTAATCGGTCTTCGTAATCTGCTGCGTGTGACCGATGTTGGGGAACAGAACGGTCGAGAGCACGAGGTAGACGACGAAGGCGATGAGCACGTAGAGGATCATATTCCGTCTACGTTTGTTGTCATCCATCTCCATCTGCTTGAACTCCATCTACTGGGGTTGATAATGCTATCTAGAATACCCAACCCGGACGGCGATAAACCGACGCCGGGCACGAAAGGACAGAGATGGCATCACTGGAAGTCGGCAAGGTTCAGATCTATACGGGCGACGGCAAGGGCAAAACCACGGCTGCGCTGGGATTGGCGATGCGCGCCACAGGTTATGGGCTCGACGTACTCATGCTGCAGTTTGCCAAGAAGCTGCACTGCGCCGAGCATGATGCGGCGCCACGCCTGGGGCTGCGAATTGTACAGGCCGACCGTGACACGCCCGAGGCTTGCGCCGCGCAGATCATGGAGCTCGCACGCGAGCAGATATCACAGGTCGACGTTCTGATTTTGGACGAACTCGGCGAGGCCATGCGACGGGGCTTTGTGACGCGCGAGGATGTCGAATCGTTGATCGCGATAAAGCCCGCCACCACGGAGCTCGTGCTCACCGGCCGAGGCCTGCTGCCACTGGCCGACCTTGCAGACCTAGTAACCGAAATGCGCCCCGTCAAACACTACTTCGACGAAGGCCTCCTAGCCCGCCAAGGCATCGAATACTAATTGATCCGAAGGGGACGGAGGAAAACGGATCATCGACATCACGACGGAGAGAAATAATCCGTTTCCCTCGTCCCCTACGGATCATTAGGCGGTGGCGCGGCCGAGCCAGTTGCCGCTGTGGTGGTAGATGGTAAACATCGTGGCCGTGATGAGCCAGGTTACGGGGTAGACCAGCAGCAGGTGCTCAAGCGACGGATCGAACGGCATAATCGCAAACACCCAGATCACCCTGAGCACGACGGTGCCAAAAATCGTGAGCAGCATGGGCTGCAAGCTCACGCCGGCGCCGCGGATGGAACCCGAGGCGTTCTCGATAATCGAGAAAATCGCATAGAACGGCGCAATGAAATGGAGGATGGTCGTGGTGTACGCCGAAATCGAAGCATCGTCGACAAACAGGCGCGACAACGGACCCGAGAACACCAGCAGCACGGCAGACAGGCCACCAATGAGCATAAACGACAGCACGAGCGACGTATGGTAGCCCTTTCGCATGCGCTCGTAGTTGCGCGCGCCAAAGTTCTGTGCCGAGAACGTGGTAATCGACACGCCAAGCGCCTCGGTAACCATCCAGACAATGCCATCCAGGCGGCCCGAAAGACCCCAAGCCGTGGTGACATCGGCACCAAACGAGTTGACCGACACCTGAATCAAAACGTTGGAAATCGAATACGCAGCAGACTGAAAGCCAAGCGGCAGACCACACGAAATCATGCTCTTACAAATACCAGGATCAATGCCGAGTTTGGACAGTGAAAGCCGCCACGCACCCGGTGCGTGCATCATACGAATCACGATCATCGTGGCATTGGAGCAAATGGTCAGCGCCACCGCGATGCCGCAGCCCAGAGCCTCCATATGAAGTACGGCAACGAAGATGACATCCAGCACCGCATTAACAAGGCAGCCGGAAGCGATGATCACAGCGGGCCCGCGCGTGTCGCCCACGGCGCGCAGCAATGCCGTTCCCATATTGAGCAGCAGCGCCGCAACCATGGCGGCAAAATAGCAACGGGCATAGGCCACGCCCTCGGCCAATAGTTCATGCGGCGTATTCATAAGCACCAGCATGGGCTCAACGAACACTATGCCAAGAATCGAGAAAACGATTCCGCCCACCAGCGCGAGCGTCATGGCCGTATGGACCGATCGGCTCAGGCGCTCGTCATCGTGCTGGCCAAAAAACTGGCCCGTAATGACCGCGCAGCCGGCACCGACGCCAACGCAAAAGCCAATGCAGAGCTCGGTGAGCACCATCGTGGCCTGAATGCCACCCAGCGCGAGCTTGCCGCCAAACTGACCGACGATATAGGTACCGATAAGCGTGTATGCCTGCTGAAAGAACGAACTAAAGAAGATGGGAACGCACAGCGACAGCAGCTGCTGCCAAATGACACCCTGCGTTACATCGATAGCCGTAGATTTCTTAGCCACACGCCCTCCCCAAAAGCGTACGTCAACCGACAAAACAGTAACTAAAGACCTAAGCTAATAGCAGCTTAGCACCGACCGACGTCGACCGAAACACCCCGAATCAGAGCCAGGTGCGAAATATCTGCCTAGTGATACAAACCCGGCTGGTAGTGATACTCATTGCTCACGTGCGGGCACAGCTGCCAAAAGGCGACGGCGCTCGCCGCGGCCACGTTAAGCGAATCGACCCCGTGCGCCATCGGAATGCGCACCGCGTGGTCACAGCCGGCAATGGTCTTGGCGCCCAAGCCGGCACCCTCGGTACCCATAAAGATTGCCAAGCGGTCAATCTCCTGCAGCACGTGATCGTCCAGCGATACGGAATCGTCCGTCAACGCCATAGCGGCACACGAAAAACCGGCATCGTGCAACGCGCTCAGACCATCATGCGGCCACACACGAGCCTCGCTGCCAATGCGCGTCCACGGCACCTGAAACACGGTGCCCATGCTCACGCGGGCCGAGCGACGGTACAGCGGGTCGCAGCACGTAGGACTCACCAAAATGCCATCGACGTTCAGCGCAGCCGCCGAGCGGAAAATCGCGCCGACGTTGGTGTGGTCGACAATGCCCTCGAGCACGCACACGCGCACCGGGCGCTCCCCCGCCGCCTCGACGACGCCGCCTAAGAACTCGGCTACCGGAATCTGACGCGGGCGACGGAACGCCGCGAGCGCACCGCGCGTCACGTTAAAGCCCGTCAGCTGCTCCATGAGCTCCATGGAGGCCACGAACACGGGAACCGGACCCGCTCCCTCGCGCACGACAAGCTGGTCAAACAGCGGCATCATCTGGTCGAGCCAGCGCTCGCCCAAAAGAAAGCTCACCGGCTCATATCCGGCGCGAACCGCACGCTCGATGACCTTGGCACTCTCAGCGATAAAAATGCCCTTCTGCGGCTCCAGCACGCAGCGAAGCTCACGCTCGGTCAGTCGCACATAGGCATCGAGCCGCTCGTCCTCGAGCGAATCAATTCGCAGAACCTCAACGGCATCAGTCATAGCAGCCAGCCCGCACCCTTCTTTACAGCACATCTATACCAAACGAGGCGACGCTAAGCGCCGCCCCATGCATTCAATCAACCCGATGATACCGTTCACGCCAGACGATTTACGCCTCAACGCGATGATACGTCACGAACTCATAATCGACGCCCTCGTCACCCTCACCGGCGGCAATCGTCGCGACCCCGCTACGCTGCGCAATCTCCCACGCGGGATCGGCGTCCAAGTCGGGAAAGTACGTGTCCACGACATGCACGCAGTGGTTATGAGTGACCTCGGCCTCCACGCAGTACGGCAAAAACTGCCGATAGACATCGCCGCCACCGATCACCCAGGCAACGGGCTCATCGGCAACCGCAGCGAGCGCTTCGTCAACGCTATGCACCACGTCGACGCCCTCGCGGGTAAAGCCTATATCGCGCGTAAGCACGATATTGCGGCGGTTCTTGAGAGGACGCCCGCCGGGAAAACTCAGCAGCGTCTTGCGTCCCATGATAACCGGGCAGCCCTTGGTGCAGGCCACAAAATGGCGCATATCGGCGCGATTGGACACCACCATATCGCCCTCGCAGCCAATACCCCAGTCGTCACACACGGCGACGATGGCAGAAAGCTTACACGTCATGCGCGTCACCTACACCGCAATGGGGATGTTCTTGACCTGAGGGCCGTGCTCATAGCCCTCGACGATCAGGTCATCGGTCGTAAACGCATAGAAGTCATGCACATCGGGGTTGAGCGTTACCTTGGGTGCCGCAAACTGCGGACGCTCGATAAGCTCGCGGACGATATCGACATGACGATCATAGATATGGGCGTCGGCGATCACGTGCAGCAGCTCACCGGGAATCATATCGACCGACTGCGCGACCATCATCAGCAAAATGGCGTACTGGCACACATTCCAGTTGTTCGCGGCCAAAATGTCCTGACTGCGCTGGTTGAGAATCATGTTGAGCGTGGGCTTATCGTCCTGCGGGCGCTGCGTGACGTTATACGTCACGCTGTACGCGCACGGATACAGGTGCATCTCGGAAAGGTCGCTAAACACGTACGTGTTGGTCATGATGCGGCGGCTGTACGGCGTATGCTTAAGGTCGTACAGCACGCGGTCCATCTGGTCAAAGTCGCCCTCGGCATAATGGCTTTTCTGGCCAATTTGGTACCCGTAGGCCTTGCCGATGGAGCCGGTCTCGTCGGCCCACTCGTCCCAGATATGACTGTTGAGATCATGCACGTTATTGGACTTCTTTTGATAGATCCACAGGATCTCGTCCATGGCGGACTTGAGCGCCGTACGACGCAGCGTAAGCGCGGGGAACTCCTCGCGCAGGTCGTAGCGCGCCGTGACGCCAAAGTTTTTAATGGTATAGGCAGGGGTGCCATCCTCCCACACCGGGCGGACCTTTTGTCCCTCGGTGGTGGTGCCATGGTCCAAGATATCGCGGCACATGGTTACAAACTGTTGATCAGCCTTGCTCATTGACCCTCCTGTCAGTCGCCTACAAGCGAGATTCATTGTAGCCCAGGCGCACGCGGCCCCACAGCCCAAACATAAGCCCTCATTTTCTGACATATGACAGAAATTCCTTGCGCAAAACCGCACGTCCGCTATTCTATTGTTGACATATGTCAGATTTGGAGAGTGCATGGCAGGAAGACGCGAAAAATTGCGCCGCGTCGGGATCATCCCCGAATATCGCGGTTTTACCCCCGATGGCCTGGCGAGTGGCGATGCCATCGACATGACGGTCGACGAACTCGAGGTCCTGCGCCTGTGCGACCTGGAGGGCCTCAATCAGGAGGCCGTCGCCCTGCACATGGGCGTCGCACGAGCCACGGTGGCGGCCATTAGCAGTCGCGCGCATCGCAAGGTGGCAAACGCGCTGGTCAACGGGCGAGCACTTATCATCGAAGGTGGCAATATCGCGTACTCCCCCATCGCCACGACGACGGCCGCATGGCCAGCAAAGGAGGTCGACACCATGAGGGTGGCAACCACGTACGACAACGGCAACATCTTTATGCACTTTGGCCGCAGCGAGCAGTTCAAGATCTACGACATTCAGGACGGCAAGGTGCTCAACGAGCAGGTCGTGGGCACCGGCGGCACCGGTCACGGCGCCCTGGCGGGCCTGCTCGCCAACGGCGGCGTGGACACGCTCATCTGCGGCGGCATCGGCGGCGGCGCTATCAACGCGCTGGCTCAAGCCGGCATCACGGTATACGCAGGCGCCCAGGGCAGCTGCGATGCTTGCGTCGAGGCCCTTATCGCCGGTACGCTCGCACAGAACGGCGAGGCCACGTGCGGCCGCCACGGCCATGACCACGAGCACGCCCATGAGCACGGCGAATCCTGTGGTTGCCACAGCCATCACGAGCACGAGGGCCACGAGGGCTGCGGCTGCCACTAACGGCACATACCCCGGCGCCAGCACGCTTCCGCGCGTGCGACAACCTGCGAACGAACGGCGAAGGTCGCCCGGAGTACCATCCAGGCGGCCTTCGCCATACTCGACTCAACCAGCCGTTACTTCTTATTACGCATCTGCGCTTCCATCTGGCGCAGTAGGTCCATATCGGACTTAGGGCCGCCCGTTCCCAGGCCGCCCATGCCGCCCAGGCCCATGGCATCCAGACCGGGAATATTGGGCATGCGCATCTTCTTGCCCTTCTTACCCTTCTTGCCCTTCTTGCCGCCGGCCTGAGCCTGATTGGCCATCGTGCGCATGCGGCCCATCATCTTATTCATCTCGCCCCACTGCTTCATAAGGCTATTGACCTCGGTGGGGGTCACGCCGGCGCCCTTGGCGATACGCGCGCGACGCTGGCCGTTGATGATAGAGGGACGCAGGCGCTCCTCCTTGGTCATCGACATGATGATGGCCTCGTTCTTGTCGAAGATGCCCTCGTCCAGGTTGCCGCCCATCTGGTTGAGCGCGCGCTGGCCGCCGGGGAGCATACCCAGGATGCCCTTCATGCCGCCCATCTTCTTGACGGCCTTCATCTGGTCGAGCATGTCGTTCATGGTAAAGCCCTCACGCAGCATACGTTCGGCAGCCTCGAGCTGCTCGGCGTCGGCCGCCTCCTGGGCCTTCTCGATGATGCCGACAACATCGCCCATACCCAGAATGCGCTTGGCCATGCGATCGGGATAGAACGGCTCCAGCGAATCGGGTTTCTCGCCCATACTCACGAACTTGATGGGCTTGCCGGTCACCTGGCGCACGGAAAGCGCACCGCCGCCACGAGCATCGCCGTCGAGCTTAGAGATGATCACGCCGTCAAAGTCAGTGCGCTCGGCGAAGGTCGAGACGACGTTGACGATATCCTGGCCAGTCATGGCATCGACGACCATCAGCACCTGATCGGGCTTGACGGCCTTCTTGATGTCCACGGCCTCCTGCATCATCTGCTCGTCGATCTGCAGACGACCGGCGGTATCGACGATGACCACGTCGCGCAGGTGGTCGACGGCCTCCTGGATGGCGCCCTTGGCGATGTCGACCGGATGTTCGCCGTCGCCGCGGAAGACCGGCACGCCGATCTCTCCACCGAGTGTGGCCAACTGGTCGGCAGCGGCAGGACGGTAGACGTCGCACGCGGCGAGCAGCGGCGAGCGGCCATGCTTCTTGAGCAGGTAGGCCAGCTTTACGGCCGCCGTGGTCTTACCGGAGCCCTGCAGGCCCACGAGCATGATGACATTGGGAATGCGGTTGCTAAAGACAAGCTTGCTCTCGGTGGAGCCGAGCATCTCGGTAAGCTCGTCGAGCACGATCTTGACGACGTTTTGCGCCGGCGACAGCGACTCCATGACCTCGGCGGTCATGCAGCGCTCCTTGGTCTTAGCGACAAACTCCTTGACGACCTTGAAGTTGACGTCGGCCTCGAGCAGCGCCATACGGATATCGCGCATGGCCGAGGTGATATCGGCCTCGGTCAGCTTGCCCTTGCCGCGCAGGCGGTCAAATGTGTCGTTGAGGCGATCGCTCAGAGAATCAAACACTAGTCACTCCTTAATTGGACTCGCCCACCAGGGCGCGGCAGAAATCTTTGGCATTGAACTCCTGCAGGTCATCGACCTGCTCGCCCACGCCGATGCGCAGGATGGGAAGCTTGAGCTTCTCGGCCACGGCCATGGCGATACCGCCCTTTGCCGTGCCGTCGAGCTTTGTCATGATAATACCGTCCAGGCCAAGCGCCTCGTTAAACTCGAGCGCCTGGTTGAGGCCGTTTTGGCCCGTTGCGGCATCGATCACGAGCACGACATAGACGGGCATGGGGCCGGCGGCCATATTGGCGGCGCGCTTGCGGGTCACATTGACCACCTTGGCAAGCTCGCGCATGAGCTCGGGGCTCGTGTGCAGACGACCGGCGGTATCGATGAGCACCAGGTCGCTGCCGCGCTTGTCGGCCTCGTCGAGCACGTCGTAGCAAACACTTGCCGGGTCGGAGCCGCGGTCGCGCTTGATGACGGGGACGCCAGCGCGCTGACCCCACACATCGAGCTGCTCGATAGCGGCAGCGCGGAAGGTATCGGCCGAACCGATCACGACGTTCTTGCCGCGGGAGGCCATGGCGCTCGCGATCTTACCGACCGTCGTGGTCTTGCCGGCACCGTTAATGCCCACAAACAGCACGCAGCTCGGCGTATCGGAGAACGGATCGCGCTCGATGGGCACAAAGTGCTGCTCAAGCTGCTCGGCCAGGGCACGGCGAAGCTGTGGAGCGGTCTTGAGGTTCTTCTTGGCCGCGGCATCGCGCAGGTCATCGGAGACCTGAATGGCGATCTCGGCGCCCATGTCACCCATGACGAGGGTGTCCTCCAGGTCCTCCCAAAAATCCTCGTCGACCTCACCGCCAAAGTAGAAGACCTCGTTGAGGGCCTCGCGGCTTCGCTCAAGTCCGCGCGAGAGAGCATCGAAGAATCCCATTATGCATTCACGACCTTTCCGGTTTCGCGATCGAGTTTTTGCGAGACGACGCGACTGACGCCGTCGGCTTGCATCGAGACGCCATAGAGGACGTCAGCGTCCTCCATAGTACGGCGCTGATGCGAAATGACCAAGAGCTGCGTATCGGAACGCAACACATCGAGCGCGCCGATGAGCTTGGACAGGTTGGCGTCATCGAGTGCCGCCTCGACCTCGTCCAGCACATAGAACGGCACCGTGCGCGTGCGGTACACAGCAAAGAGGAGGGCGAGCGCCGTCAGGCTCTTCTCGCCGCCCGACATGAGCATCATCTTGGTGATGCGCTTGCCGCGCGGCTGCGCCACGACCTCGATACCCGTCTCGGCAGGATGCTCGGGATCGGTCATCTCCAGATGAGCCTGGCCGCCCGGGAAGAGCATAGCGAAGATCTCGCGGAAGTTCGCGTCGACCTTCTCAAACGTCACCAGGAAGGCCTTCCGCATCTTGCGATCAATGGCCACCGTGATCTTGGTGAGCGCCTTGCGCGCGCTCTCCAGATCGGCCAGCTGCTCCTCGATGTAGTCGGCGCGGCGCTTGAGCTGCTCGTACTCCTCCATGGCAACTTGGTTAACGGGACCAAGGTTGTTGATCTGGCGCACAAGCTGGTTGAGTTCGCGCTCGGCGGCATCGCGGTCCGTGGGCGCCGGAAGCATGAGCGCTTCCTCGAGCACCGTCGTGCCATCGGCGGTAATGGCCTTGATGGCAGCCTCGACCTGCACCTCGAGCTTGCCACGCGCGACCTTGAACTCGTTTTGCGTGGCGGAGGCGGTATCGACCCGCTCCTTAGCGTGGGCAACCTCTGCCTTGGCATCCTCGATGGTCTTCTTGAGCGAAGCGGAGTCCGCCTCCTCCAGAGAGGCCTGGTCACGCAGGCGCGCTGCCCAATCCGACGCGCGTTCCAACAGGGCAGAATAGCGTTCGTGCATGGGGTCGACGCGCAGGCGTAGCAGCTCGAGCGAGCGCGAAGCCTGGCGTGTTCCGCGGATACGACGGTCGATGCCCTCAAGACGATGCTCCAGATCGGGCACGCGGCCCTTCAGCGAACGCAGGCGTTCGCTCGTCTGGGCTAGGCGAACCTTGGCGTCGGCGAGCTTGCCGGCAGCCTCGGAATCGTCACGGCGAACGCGGTCGAGTTCGTCGTTGGCCTCGGCAATCTGCAACCCCAGATTGCTTGCCTGCGCGCGAGCCTCGTCACGCGAACGGGTGAGCTCGTCAACGCGCGGGCGCGCAGCGCGAACGGCTTCGGAGGCCTGCTCGCGGCGCTTGGAGATGCGCACGCGCTCGACCTCGGCATTGTTGGCGCTTTGCTCCAAGCGGCCGATCTCGGAGAGCAGCGAGCGGCGCTCGCCCTCAAGACGGGCGATCTCGCCGGCGGCATCGCCCTCAGCGGCACGCGCTTCCTCAACGGCCGCATTGGCCTCAACGACCTGGCCTGACACATGTTCAAACACAGCGGCCAAATCGGGCTCAAGCCCCTCGAGCTCACGGATGCGGCGCTTGCGCTCCAAGGCACCCGAAGCCTCGCCGGCATCAAGCCCCACGCGCACCAGGCCGCCGCAGGCGACGCGGGCGCCATCGGGGGTCACGTAAGTCACGCCTTCAACGACCGGCGCCGACAGCGCGGCAGCAAGATCGTCCACGACGTAATAGCCGCCGAGCAACGCCTCGACGACGGGACCGTAGCCTGCGCGTACGGACAGACGATCAACCAGACGGGTACCGGCAGCGCCCTCAGCGGCGGTAGAGCCGCTCACGTCGCGCGCCACCAGCAGTGCCTCGCCCGAGGCCTTCTTCTGGTCCAGAGCGGCACGACTGGCACGCTCAAGCGCAGACGTATCGTCGAACAGAAGCGCATCGATATCGCCGGCGAGCAATTGCTCAACCAGGCCCTCAAGCTCGCGCGGGGCTTCGAGCACATCGCCCAGGCGACCCGTTACGTCATCGCCCAGCGCACCCACCAGACGGCTCACGAGCGGCGAGCTGTCGGCCATGCGCGCATCAAGCTTCTTTTGGCTGGCAAGCTCCGAGCGCACCTCGGACAGCTTGTTGCGTGCCTCGCTCTCGCGGGCACGCAAGTCCTTCAGGGCCGCACGGGCGACCTCGGTGGCCTCACGCGCATCGACCTGAGCCCGGCGCGCTTCCTCAAGAGCGCCCTCAAGCTCCTCGGCGCGGTCGTGACGGCTCTCGAGCGAGGCCGTGACCTCCTCGAGCTGTTCATCGATCTGCTCCAGGCGCGAGGCATACATGTTGTCCTCGACCTCGGCATTGGAAAGCGAATCCTTCACCTTGGCGAGCTCGAGCGCGGCGTTATCGGCCACGCGCTGCACATCGCGTTGCTCACGCGTAAGCTGCGAAATCTGATTGTCGAGCGCCACGCGCCGCTCGTGGAGCTCAGCGGCGGCAGGACCAGCGGCGTCAACGTCCTCCTGGGCCTGCATATGCGCGCCGGTCACTTCCTCAAGCTGCGCACGCGCGTCCTCGAGCTCCTCGACCACGCGACGACGCTGATGCTCGGAGCTCGAAATCTGCCCGCGCATGTCAGACAGGCGCGACACCATGTTGTGGCCCTTTTCCTCGAGCAAGCGCATGTCGGAGTTAATGCGGCCGACCACATCTTGCATATGACGGCGCTGCTCGCCTAGGTCGCCCACAAACAGGCCCTTTTCCTCGAGCATGACCTGGAGCTTCTCGAGCTCGCGCTCCTTTTCGCCCAAGCGGTACTGCGCAAGCTCAAGCTCGGCCGCGCCCTCTTTGGAGCGGATCTCCAGGTCGTTCCACTGCGACTGCAGCGAACGCAGCTCGTCGACAGCCAGCATCTGCGTAAGCTCGTTCGCGCGCGAGGACAGCTCTTTGTACTTGCGCGCGCGATCGACCTGACGCTCCAGCGGTCGCAGCTGACGGGCGATCTCCTTATTGATGTCGCGGGCACGCATCAGGTGCTCGTCCATCGACTTAATCTTATTGAGCGCACGCTCCTTGCGGCGCTTGTGCTTGGAGATGCCGGCGGCCTCCTCGATAAGGGCGCGGCGCTCCTCGGGGCGGCTCTGCAAAATGGCGTCGAGCTTGCCCTGGCTGATGATGGAATGCGTATCCTTGCCCAGGCCCGAATCGTGCAGGATGTCCTGAATGTCCATCAGGCGGCACGGACTCGAATTGATGAGGTACTCGCTTTCGCCCGAGCGGTACATGCGACGGGTGATGGCGACCTCGTCAAAATCGACAGGCAGCATATGGTCCGAGTTATCGAGCACCAGCGTGACCTCGGCAACACCCACCGGCTTGCGCGCCGACGAGCCCGAGAAGATAACATCCTCCATGGCCTGGCCGCGCAGCTGCTTGGCGCTCTGCTCGCCCAGGACCCACAGAATCGAGTCGGAGATGTTCGATTTTCCCGAGCCGTTGGGACCGACGATGACGGTCAGGCCCGGCTCAAACGTCATATGGGCGCGGTCGGCAAACGACTTGAACCCTTTGAGCGTGAGGGACTTGAGATACACGGTTCCTCGCTTACACGTGCTTCTTATTCAGAATCACGCCGTTGGTGGTGTAACCCATGCGGTCGAGCGCTTCGAGCGCGGCGGCTCCCTCGGCTTCCTTCTTTGAGGAGCCGGAGCCGCGACCCTGGCGAATACCATCGATCAACACCACGGCGGTAAAGGTGGGCGCATGCGCCGGGCCCTCGGAGCCGACCAGCTTATACGCGGGAGGCTCGTGGCCGTCTGCCTGCACGCACTCCTGCAAGAACGACTTGGGGTTCGCGGGGTGCTCGGCACGCTCGGTGGCCAGGTGCGGCTTAAGCGTACGGTGGATGAACTCCGCCGCCGCATCCCAACCGGCATCCAGATACAACGCGCCCACGAACGACTCGTAAACGTTCTCAAGCGCCGAGTGCAGGCCGCGCGCGCCGGTACCGGTCTCGGAGGCGCCAAAGATGATGATGTCGTCGATACCCAGCTCGTGCGACACCTCGGACAGCGTGGCGCCCGAGACAAGGGACACCTTCAGGCGTGTGAGCTTGCCCTCGTCAAACTCGGGATAGGACTCAAAGAGCGAACGGGCCACCACGGCGCCCAAAATGGAATCGCCCAAAAATTCAAGGCGCTCATAGCTGGCAGAGACCGGCAGGCCCTCGACGGCCGAGGGATGCGTGAGCGCCGCGCGCAGCAGCACCTTGTTATTGAACTCATGGCCCAGAATCTCCTGGGCGCGCGTGAGTCGTTCAGACAAAGCCAAGACCTAGGCCTCCCTGGCGTTTTCGATGGCGTCGACGGCGTCGGCGACAGAGTTGAGCGAGAGCAGAGTCTCGTCATCGATCTCGAGGTTGAACTCGTCCTCGATAGCCGTAACCAGCTGCAGGCGCTCGAGCGAGTTGGCATCGAGGTCGTCAAAGGTGGTCTCATCGCTAATTTCGGCAACATCGACGCCCAGAACGTCAGCAGCGACCTCGGCGATCTTGTCGAAGATTTCGGAGCGGTCCATAGCGCTTCCTCTCATAGTGCATGAATACCAAAAGAATGGTACCGCCCGGGCGGTACCAAGACACGGTTCTGATTCTACCCCACGACGCACGCCCCGAGACGCATAACGCCGCTGTTATAAAACGATGCCATCCATGGAGTTGGCGACATTCTCGACCAGCCCGGCGCGCACGGCTTCTGCCGCCGCGAGCATACCGTTTTTAACAGCCTCGACCGAGGTGGCGCCATGGCCGATCAGGACCACGCCACGCAGGCCCAAAAGAATCGCGCCGCCCTTGGCGTCGCCCGAAAGCTTGGCCTTAATCTCGCGCATCTGCTTTTTAATGAGCAGCGCGGCGATCTTGGTGCCAAGCGAAGACATAAAGGCACCCTTGAGTTCCTGCAGCAAAAACTTGGCAGCGCCCTCGGTGGCCTTGAGCGCAATATTGCCCGACATGCCATCGGCAACGACGACATCGAAGTTACCGGAGGTGATGTCCGTTCCCTCACAGTTACCAACAAAGCCGGGAACGGCGGCTTTCATGGCCGGGAAGCAGGCCTTGGTAAAGTTGGAGCCCTTCTCGTCCTCGGTGCCGTTACCAAGCAGGCCCACGCGGGGATGCTCGATGCCCAGGACGACGCGGGCATAGGCGCTACCCATCTGGGCAAAACGCACCATGTCATCGACCTCGACATCGGGGTTGGCGCCCATATCGCACAGCACCGTCAGACCGCCGGCACGATTGGGCAGAGCATTGGTCAGACAGGGACGCACCGGCTGCTTCTTACCTTCGGCCATATATCTAAACGGCGTCACGTAGGCAGTAGCCGCGGCGGTCATGGCGCCGGTGGAGCCGGCGGAGAAGAACGCGTCCGCATTTCCCTTCTTGATGGCGCGGCACGACAGCACGATCGAAGACTTGCGTTTGGTCATCACGGCGCGAATGGGATCGTCATCCATGGCGATAACGTCGGGTGCCTCAAGGGCCTCAACACGTGCGTGGGAAGCAGCAAAGGGATTGACGATTTCGGCGGGGCCAGCTGCCAAGACCTCGATATCGGGATCGGCGGCAAGCGCAGCCTCGATACCATCGAGAACAACCTGAGGTTTCTCGTCTCCGCCCACAACGTCTACACAAACGCGAACGTTACTCATATACATGCTCCTTATACAAAAATGGCCGACTCATTGAGCCGGCCATTGTGGTTCCATTTGGAACGGCATCGCATCCAGAGTATACCGTTACTCGGTAACGATAACCTCGCGGTCCTTGTAGAAACCGCAGCTGGGGCACACGTGGTGCGGAAGCTTGACAGCGCCGCAACGGGGGCACGTGGACTGAGCCGCAGCCGAAATCTTCATGTTGGCGGAACGACGGGTGTGAGTGCGGATACGACCCTGCTTTTGTTTAGGTACGGGCATAGTGACCTTCCTTATGAACTATCCAGTGTGGCGATTACGCGCAAGTAGCGATACTACCACAGTTTTACTCATCGAGCTTGAGATTCTTCAATGCTGCAAATGGATTTTCCGTGGCAGCGGCCCATTCTGCCTCTGCCTGTGCGGCACATTCGCATTGCTCGACGTTGAGATTGCAACCGCAAGTGGGACACAGACCGCGGCAATCGGGCTTGCAGAGCACCACAAACGGCGTGTCCATGACGACCGCGTCGTTGATGGGCTCACCCAGATCGACGATGCGGTCCTCACCCAGGAGCTCGTAGCCGTCCTCGAAGGCCTCGGGATCCTCGGGCTCCTCGAAGAGGTAGAACTCCTCGATCTCGCCGGCGATATCAAACGAAGCGGGCTCCAGGCAACGGTCGCACTCGCCGGTGGCGTGCGCGCGGACCATGCCCGTGAGCAAGACACCGGTACCGGCATTGGTAAAGACAACGTCGTAGTCGATGCCGTCCTGTAGCTGGTACTCCTTCTCGCCCACCGTGTAGGTGGCGACATCGACCTTGCCGGTCAGCGGATACGAATCTCCGGGAAACTCAAGCTGCTCGGAAAGATCGACGGTAACGCTCGGGAACTCAGCCATTACCACTGACCATTCTGTTGGGCGGCACCCTCGTTGAGCTGCTGACGGCAACGGGTAACGGTGCCAGTCAGGCTCTTGAGGTTCTCCTCCAGATGCGTAAAGACCTGCTCTGCATAGTCCTCGGCAGCATAACGCGTCTCGCGCTCGTACTGCTGGGCACGATCGCGGATGTCGTCGGCCTGCTGCTGCGCAAGGCGGACGATCTCCTGCTCACCGGCAATGGTGAGGGCCTGCTGCTGAGCGTCAGCGATGATGGAATCGGCCTGGGCGGCGGCGGAAGCCATAAGCTCCTCGCGCTCCTTAAGGATACGGCGGGACTTCTGCCACTCCTCGGGATAGCTCATGCGGATCTCGTCGAGGATGTTGAAGAACACGTCGGCGTCGATGACCTTGAACTGAGCGTTCTTGCCGAAAGGCGGCTTGGCTTCCTCGATCAGCCCTTCGAGCTCATCGACCAAGCTGACGATCCTATCGCCAGGAAAATTCTCGCCCGGCATCCGGTCTCCTTTCATAGGTAACATATCATCGTGCTAGTTTACCACATGCCACCAGGCAATAAAAAACGTCACGAAAAGCGATGTCTGAGCGCTTCGACCACGTTGGGCGGGACAAACGTCGATACATCGCTGCCGAGTGAGGCGATCTGGCGAACGACCGAGCTCGAGATATAGCCGTACTGCGGCGCACTCATGACAAAGATGGACTCCAGCTCGTTATCCAAGCGATAGTTGAGATCTGCCTGCTGCAGCTCGTACTCAAAGTCGGTCATGGCGCGCAGGCCCTTGACCACGGCCCCCGCCCCCTGCTCGCGAGCGAAGTCGACCAAGAGGCCGGTAAAGGGCAGGACGTCGACGCCGTCGATATCACCGAGCGCCTCGCGGGCCAGCGCCACGCGCTCATCGAGCATAAACGTGGTACCCACACCGTTTTTACCCTGCGACTCGGCAACAGCGACGATCACGCTGGGAAAGATGCGGCGGGCGCGGCGGATCACATCGATATGGCCAAACGTGATGGGATCGAAGGTGCCCGGGACGATCACGCGATTAATAGTGTCACTCATGGGCGTCCTCCGGGGATACTGCCTCGTCATTTTCGTTAGCATCAGTGCCGCCGTCCTTGCTATCGCCGACCCAACGGAGCAGGTCGACCGAGGTAATGCCGTAGCGCTTCTCACGTACAGTCTCAAAGTCTGCCGGATGCGCGCCCGCATCGGCGGCGGCATGCTCAAACAGGGCGTAAGCGCCAGACGCAAGCAGACCCTGCTGGGCCAGATTCTGCAGCAGTTCCTCGACCGGCTCGGCACCAAAAGCATAGGGCGGGTCGAGCAGGACCAGATCAAAGGGGCCGCCCGGTACACGACCGCGCGAGGCACTCGCCAGCATGTCGCCCGTGACCACGCGCCAACGCACACGGTCACGGCAGAGCGACTCGATATTCTTGGTAATGAGCCGCGCGGCGTTGCGATCGATCTCAAACGTCGTGAGCGAGCGGGCCCCACGAGAGAGCATCTCTAACCCTAAGGCACCGGAGCCGCCAAAGGCGTCCAGCACACGGACCTCGTCCAGATCGAAGTCGAATGCCGACATGACCATAGATGCGCACGCCTCGCGTACGCGATCAGTCGTGGGGCGGGTGACATCGCGACCACGGGGCTCCTCGATCTTACGACCGCGCCATTCGCCGCCGATGATTCTCATCCTCCGCTGACCTCCTTAAAAATGTGTCGATATCGCATGGCGACCGCATCGCGCAGGGGGCGCGTCGCCACAGAGTCAAGGTTGCAAGCATACCGCAAGAGCTCGACCGCGTCCAAATGGGCCCACTCGATCAGCTCCTCGTCGGCATCCAGGTCGACAAAGCGCAGGGTCACACCGCCGTGCTGGCGGTACCCCAGGATTTCGCCCTCGTGGCGCAGGCGCAGGTCCATCTGGGCGAGTGTAAAGCCGTCCGAGGTCTTTTCGAGCGAATGCAGACGATCTTGCGCCGCCGATGCGCCGCCGTTGCCCTTGGAGTGCGTCATGACCAGGCAGGTGCCCGACACGCTGCCACGGCCCACGCGGCCGCGCAGCTGGTGCAGAGCCGCCAATCCAAAGCGCTCGCCGTTCTCGATGACCATAACGGTGGCGTTGGGCACGTCGACGCCCACCTCGACCACCGTAGTCGAGACGAGCACGTCGATCTCGCCACGCTTAAAGGCATCGATAACCTGGTCCTTCTCCCCCGCTGGCATACGGCCGTGAAGGCGCTCGATGGCAAGACCCGGCAACGCCAAACGCAGGCGATCGAGCTCGGTCGCCGTATCGTGCAGCGGCACGGGGACGGTTACGCGGCCCTCGTCGTCGCGGGCAATACCGGGCACGTCTTCCAGCTCATCGGCCGAGTCACTCGGCTCCACGAGCGGGCAAATCACGTAGGCCTGCTGACCCTTGTCATGCGCCTCGCGGATGGCTCCATAGGCGAGGTCACGGCTCGACTCGGTGAGAACACACGTCGTCACACCGGCACCCGGAACAGGCCGATGGCGGATGATGCTCGTATCCAGATCGCCGTAGACCGAAAGCGCCAGCGTACGCGGGATGGGCGTTGCCGTCATAACGAGCAGATCGGCACCGGGGCCCTTCGCGCGTAGGGCGTTGCGCTGGCCAACGCCAAAGCGGTGCTGCTCGTCGATGACAACAAGCGACAGATGCTTGAACGCAACGTTATCCGAAAGCACCGCATGGGTGCCAAAGAGCACGTCAAGCTCGCCCGATTCCAGCTGGGCATGGATGCGCTCGCGCTCTGCGGCCGGCGTGGCGCCCGTCAGAAGCGCCCAGGACATGCCGCCCTGCGAGAGCAGAGGGCCGGTCTTATCGGCATATTGGCGCGCCAGCACGCCCGTGGGCGCCATAACGCAGGCCTGCGTGCCGCTATCGGCAGCCACAGCCAGCGCGCAGGCGGCAACGGCGGTCTTACCGGTACCGACATCGCCCAGCAGCAGACGGTTCATCACGCGCCCGCCATCGCACATGTCATGCAGGATGTCTTGGAATGCGGCCTCCTGCTCGTCGCTCAGCGAAAACGGAAGGGCCTGTTTAAGCGCGCCCAGATGCTCGCCCGCAGTGTGGGCATAGGGCACCACATCGACCAGGCCGCCGTCGTTGCGCAGACGCAGCGCCAGCTGCAGGTAGAGGCACTCCTCGTAGGCAAGACGCCGGCGTGCGATGTCGCGCTCAGCCATGCTCGAGGGAAAGTGGATCGAACGCAACGCGCGGGCATTGCTCATGAGCTTCCGCTTTGCGCGCAGCGGCGCGGGAATCGGATCGAACGGATTGCCGACGACCTCGAGCGCGCCGCTTACGATGCGGCGCATCCACGCCTGGCTCACGCCATCGCTCACGTAATGGACCGGCAGAATGGTGCCTGCGGCGCGCCCGTCCTCGAGCTTTTCAAAGTGGGGCGAGGCCATCTGCTTAAAGCCGTAGGCAAACTCGACCTTGCCCATCACGGCCAGGCGGTCGCCCTGCTTAAGCTGCTGGGCAATCCAGGGCTGGCGGAAAAAGGCGACCTGCAACACGCCCGTCTCGTCCACCAGCGATACCTCGGTCACCTGCATGCGCGGACGCGGCTGCTTTTGGACGATGCGGTCGACCGTGGCGATGATGGTGCACACGGTACCGATGGGCGCCATCTCGATGGACCACGAACGGGTAAAGTCGAGGTATCGATGAGGGATATGGAGAAGGAGGTCCCCCACCGTCCGAATTCCCAGACGGCGAAGGGCCTCCTCACGTTTACCCGAAACATATTTGAGTCGCGCGATATCCTCGTCGAGCGCATTGCTCTGGGCAAAGCGCTCCGAGACGCGCGGCACGGAGCACAGCTCGGACATGGGCAGTTGCCTACTCGATCGAGAAGATCACGGGATAGAGCGGCTGCTCGCCACGATGGGCGTCAATCTCCAGATCGGGCTGAGCCTCCTCGATAGCGTCGACGATCTCCTGGAAGGCCTCATCGGACAGCTCCTCGCCGGCCAGAATCGTCAGCGCGTCGCCCTCCTCTTCCTCCTGCATGCGGTTGATGCAGTCGAGCGTGACCTGCTTCACGTCAGAGCCGACCACATCGATGGAGCCGGCGATGATACCCATGACGTCACCGGAGTGAATCGGAGAACCGTCAGAGGCACTGGAGTCGCGCACGGCGCGGGTGACCTCGCCATCGCGGACCTCGCTGATGGCGTCGACCATGGCGGCGACGGCATCCTCGAGCTCGGAATCGGGCAGGACCGCGAACAGCGCGGAGAAGGCCTGCGGGACGGTCTTGGTGGGAACGACGGCGACCTTCTTGTCGGTGCAGGCTGAGGCAGCAGCCTCAGCGGCCATGCGGATGTTGCCGTTGTTGGGCAAGATGATGACCGAGGTCGCGTTGACCTGGTCCACCGCGCCCAGCAGGTCGGCGGTCGAGGGATTCATAGTCTGGCCACCGGACACGATCACGTCGACGCCGAGGGACTTGAGGATGTCGGCCTCGCCGGAACCGGCGGCAACGGCGACAAAGCCCAGCGCCTTGGCGGGCTCGGCGGCCTTTTCCTGATCCTCGTGGATCTTGGCGGTACGGTCGTGGGCCTCCATCTCCATGTTGTGGATAAAGACCTCATAGATCTGACCGAGCTGCAGCATGTGCTCGAGCACCAGGTTGGGGGTGTTGGAGTGCACATGGATCTTGTAGTCGGGATAGGCGCCCACGAGTAGCTCGCAGTCGCCCATGGAACCCAGGAACTTAAGGCACTCGTCCTCGTCAAACGGGGCGTCGGCCTTAAACAGGAACTCGTTGCAGTAGCGGAACTCCGAGCCCTCCCAATCGTCGTTGGCCTCGATCTCAACGCGACCAAGGGCCGCGTCGCGGGCAGAGCCAGCGGAATCAAACGTGGCGGAGAAATCCTCGACAACGGTACTGCGGCCAAGTGCTGCAGCCACAAAGTTCTCAAGGAAGATGGCGAAGCCAAAGGCGCCGGAGTCGACCACGCCGTTCTCCTTCAGAACGGGCAACAGATCGGGTGTGCGGGCGACGGACTGGTACGCCTCAACGACGATGGCATCGAGCGCATCCTCAGCCGAGAACTTCTTCTTCTCGCACTCATCGGCCTTGGTCGAGACATCGCGCAGGACCGTGAGGATCGTGCCCTCGATGGGCTTGCGGACAGCCTGGAAGGCGACCTTGACGGCGCGACGGAAGGCGAAGGCAATGTTGGCGGACGTAATGGGCTCATCGGCAGAGACAAGGCCCTCGGCCACGCCGCGCAGAATCTGCGAGGTGATGACGCCGGAGTTACCGCGGGCGCCCATAAGGGAGCCGTGGGTGATGGCGCCTGCGATGGCCTCCATGTCGGCATCGGCAGGAAGGGCGGAAAGCTCCTTGGTCACCGAGGCGAGCGTGAGCGACATGTTGGTGCCGGTATCGCCATCGGGTACGGGGAAGACGTTGAGCTTGTTGATCTCCTCGGCCTTGTCGGAAACGGCAGCCGCAGCGATCGGAAAACAGGTGCGAATGGTCTTTGCAATCATGGGTATTTGAATCTCCGTTTTCGGATGCTAGTTCAGACGGCTCTTGAGCGCGTCGATGTGGATGCCGATCTTAAGGCTAGCGGGATCGATCTGGGCGACCTCCTGCAGAGTGAAGGCAACGGAACTCGAAAGATTGTGGCAGACGGACTTCATGTTGACGCCGTTCTCGAGCACGACGTGAAGATCGACCGTAAGGCCGTTCTCGTCGGCGGAGACAAGCACGCCCTTGCGGAGGCGCTGACCGGCAAGCAGGCGCACGCTCTCGGCGCCCTGGAGCTGCTCAGCCATACCGACGACGCCATAGCACGTCATCGCGGCATAACCGGCAATATCGGCAATAACGTCGTTCGAGACGCTCAGGCTGCCGTTAATGGTCTCAGACACAAGAATCTCCTTATCTGGTGCTCGCGGCACCATGTCGTGGGAGCAATCATTGCAATATTCTACAACGAGCGCGCCGTGTTGAGGTGGTGGGTCGCGGGATTACATCCTCGACACGAAATGTTGATATGGTAACGTTCGCGAACGGCGACCGCGACATGAAAAAACCCGCCGCATAAGCGACGGGTTTTACAACCTGGCTCCCCGGGTAGGACTCGAACCTACAACAGCGCGGTTAACAGCCGCGTGCTCTACCATTGAGCTACCGAGGAATTTAAAGCCCAACGGAAAGGGCTGATAAATTCTGGCTCCCCGGGTAGGACTCGAACCTACAACAGCGCGGTTAACAGCCGCGTGCTCTACCATTGAGCTACCGAGGAAT
>UQDE01000011.1 GCA_900539735.1 uncultured Collinsella sp.
CCCGCGGCGCACTCGGCTTCACGACGCCCGCCCGCGCCTTCAGGGCGATGCTCGGTGACGACGCGGCGGCGCTGCTGGACGCCTACGGCGTGGAGGACGTGCCGCTCGGCGAGCTCGACCTGACGCCGGGGCTGATAGGGCGGGCGCGCGCAGAGAGGGGCGATGCCCCGCTGTCCTAGCCTGAAGGGAAAAAAGGAATAGGCGGACCGACCGTCCGGCTGAGTCTGGGAAGAGGTGCCGGACGGAGGGCGGAGCATGGCCACCGGACCCATCGAAACACATCTCCACCGTTCCTTCAACTGGGAAAATGCCGCCCCCGGGGCCCGCGAGGGGCCTCGGGGGCGTTCGGGTAGCTGCGGGAACGTCCTATCCGCTCAATGTGTTCGGCTGAGATCGGAAATCAACCAAACAGACTTTTTTTGACCGTTTGCCCTACGGAATCGACCCGTTGGGGAAAAATAGCTTGACGTTTGGACGCTTCTCGTGCTTCAGGAGCTGACTATAAAGCTACACCTGCATGAAAGGGTTCTGCATGAGCTCGCGTGCCATGGTGGTCGAATCGCCATGGCCGGTTAGGCAAACGGTATCGGGCGGGAGAAGCCGGGCGAGCTTGGAGAGCGAGCGCAGAATCGCCGCCTCGTCTCCTCCAGAAAGATCGGTGCGGCCGTGGCTGCCCGGGAATAGTGTGTCGCCCACAAAGGCAATGTTCCCCTGCTCGGTGGCAGCAAACAAGACGATCCCGCCCGGCGTATGCCCTGGCGTCTCGATCACCTGCAGGCAGATATCGCCCACCTCGATAGCATCGCCTTCGGCGAGCAGGCGCGTCGGCTCCCCGGGGTCAGGCGTCTCAATGCCCCACATAGCTCGCTGTTCCTCGATGTTCGCATGCGGCACCGCCACATCCTTGGCACACAGCTCATACTGGCAGCCCTCGCCAACGGTGGTTCGCACGCCGGCAACACCACCAACATGATCGGCATGGCCATGAGTGCATACGGCGCCAAGCACGCGTACACCGGCATGTTCGGCTCGAATATGCTCCACCAAACGCTCGCCTTCCCATGCGGGGTCGATAATCACGCACTCATTGTCCGAAATAACAGCATAGCTATTGGTCTGAATGGGACCGTTTACGAGCGTCTCAATCTCGACCGATCCCTTGGGAGTTAAATCCAAGGACACAGCACTCATGTCCCTCTCCTCTCTATAGAACTCGAGGCATCAAACGATGCCTCGAGTGTAGCGAATATCGATAATGTGACACGTTCGTCGCGACTAAACGCGGCGCTTAAGCTGGGCTCCACCCTCGCCGGGCATCAGGCGGCGCGCGTCGTAGACCGAGTCGACGCTGCTGATAGAGGCCAGCAGCGGATCCAGACCACTCGCGTCCGAGATCTCGACCATAAAGCGCAAGGTTGCAATACCCTCGCGGTTGGTCGACGTGGCGGCGGAAAGAATATTGCCGCCTGCATCGCCAATGGCGATGGTGACGTCCTTGAGCAGGCCCATGCGGTCCAGGCACTCGACCACAATCTCGACCTGGAAAAGCGTATCGGCAGCACCATCCCACTCTACGTCAATCATGCGCTCGGGATGTTCCATAAGGCCCTTGACGTTGGGACAGTTGGCGCGATGCACCGAAACGCCACGACCGCGCGTGATGAAGCCGACGATGTCGTCGCCCGTCACGGGGTTGCAGCAATGAGCCAGACGGACCAGCAGGCCGCTGTTGCTCTCGCCCTTGACGATAATGCCGTTACTGGCGCTCTTACCGCGCTTTTGCGGCTTGCGGTTGGAGCCGCGAGCGGGCTGCTTTACGACCTCGGCGATAGCCTCGGCCTTGGTGAGCTGTTCCTCGGGCTTGGGGTCCAAGATTTGCTCGACCTTATTGCCCACAGCGCGCGGGGCGACCTTGCCCGCGCCAACGGCTGCAAAAAGGTCCTCGAGCTGCTTGAAGTTAAACTGCTCCGCCACGGCGTTGAGCGCACGCGTGGATCGTGGCGTAGAGATGCCATACCCGCGCTTACGCAGGTCCTTGGCCAGTATATCGCGGCCGGCGGCAGCGTCGTCATCCTTGGTCGCGGCGGCGAAATAACGGCGAATCTTTGACTTGGCCGAAGGTGTCTTGACGATCTTGAGCCAATCGCGCGACGGCTTAGAGCTCTTGTTAGTCAGAATCTCGACACGGTCACCCGTCTTGATCTCGTGCGTGAGCGGCGCCACCGCACCGTTGATTTTGGCGCCGACACAGTGGTTACCGACCTCGGTATGAACGGCGTAGGCAAAGTCGAGCGGTGTAGAGCCGGCACGAAGCGCCATGACCTCGCCCTTGGGCGTAAAGACAAAAATTTCCTGGTCGAACAAGTCGACCTTCAGCGAATGCAGGTATTCCTTGGCATCGGTGATCTCGTCAGACGCCGCCCAGTCGAGTGAGTGCTTGAGCCAGTTGATCTGGTCGTCCAGACGCTGCGCATCGTTAGTCTTGGAGGCAGACGATCCGCCCGACTTCTTATACAGCCAGTGGGCAGCGATGCCATACTCGGCCTGCTCGTGCATTTCGTAGGTTCGAATCTGAATCTCGAGCGGACGGGCCGTGGGGCCGATAACCGTCGTGTGAAGCGATTGGTAGTTATTGACCTTGGGCATGGCGATATAGTCTTTAAAACGACCGGGCATGGGATGCCACAGGGTATGCACGGCACCAAGCGTGGAATAGCAATCGCGCACCGAATGAGTGATGACGCGCAGCGCCACCAGGTCGTAAATCTCGGAGAACTCCTTGCCCTTGCGCTTCATCTTTTGATAGATGGACCAATAGTGCTTGGAACGACCGTTGATCTGAAAGCCCTCAAGACCAATGCGATTGAGCTCATCGGTGAGCGTCTTGATGGTCTCGGCCAGATAACGCTCGCGAACCTCGCGCGACTCGGATACCATGCGCGCGATGCGCTGGTAGGCATCGGGCTCCAAGTAGAAAAAGGACAGGTCCTCGAGCTCCCACTTGATTGAACTCATGCCCAGGCGGTCGGCCAAAGGCGCGTACACGTCCATGGTCTCGCGTGCCTTAAACAGGCGGCGGTCCTCGCGCAGAGCGGCAAGCGTGCGCATGTTATGCAGGCGGTCGGCGAGCTTGACGATGATGACGCGGATGTCCTTGGACATGGCGAGGAACATCTTGCGCAGCGTAAGCGCCTGCTTCTCGTCCATGCTGTCGACTTCAATGTTGGTGAGCTTGGTCACGCCGTCGACGAGCCCTGCCACGGTTTCGCCAAACAGACCCGAAACATCGGCAAGCGAGGTCTCGGTGTCCTCGACGGTATCGTGCAGCAACGCGGCGCACACCACATCGCAGTCCATCTTGAGGTCAGCCAGAATGATAGCTACCTCGACGGGATGGTTAATGTACATCTCACCCGAGCGCCGCTTTTGGTTGCAGTGCTTCTCGGCAGCAAAGCAGTAGGCCTGCTCCACATTGGAGAAGTCGTCCTCGTTCATATATTTGAGGCACAGACGCTCCAGCTTGTCGTAGCTGTCCGCCATAATCTCGGGCGGCAGCTCATCGGCATGCTTATAGTGCTCCATCTCCGAAAACGGCTGGAGGGTGGAATCATGGGCGGTACGGGCTGCGGCGTCCATCGAGGTCCCCTTCCCCTAGGCCCGCGGTACGATCGGGCGGTTAACTTTGGCTAGCATATCAGAAGCGCACGAATCGAGTGCCCAGCTCCGAAAAGCCGTGAACTCCATGCGCGAGCGCAAGCCCTCCAAATAGCGAATTGACCTGCTTAATTGCACGCGACCGGGGTTTTCCGCCATCGCGATGCGACGCGTATCGTCAAACCCCGAAACGCGGCAGAAACCGAGTTCTTCGAAGATTCCCAGGCCGCTTTCCACCGAGCGCTCGTCGACCGGCGTGCGGGCATCGATGGCAAGACACATCTGCGCAATGTCGATATCGCTCGCGCAGAATGAATCGTCCCCCGTCTTGCCACGGTTGGAGCGCCACATGGTCTGCAGCGCTCGATAGAGAGTGACAAGCTCATCGCGCTCGGGCGCGTAACAATCGAGCAGGCGCTCATTAATACGAGCGTCACGCGACGAATAGAGCAGGTGAATCACGGCGGGCTGTCCATCGCGGCCGGCACGGCCACTCATCTGGTTAAACTCAATCGCACCAAACGGCATGTGGTAGAGCACGACATGACGGATATCGGGCAGGTTGACGCCCTCACCGAAGGCAGAGGTCGAAACGATGCAACTGAGGCTTCCGTCGCGAAACGCTTCCTCGACACGGCGGCGATCGGAGCGCGCAAGCCCGGCGTTATAGAACGCAATATGGGTCGCGCAGTCGGGCACGCGTTTGCGCAACGTCTTGGCAAGCGCCACGGACTGGTCGCGCGAGTTGACGTAGATGACGGTCTTCTCCCCCGTCGCCACGATTGACACCAGGCGATTTTCGCGGCTCGCAAGGTCACGGTCGTCCTCGAGTTGCAGGTTCTCGCGAACGGTCTCGTCGACCACCGTCCTGGTAATCGGCAATACACGAGCAAGCTCCGCCACGACCGGGGCCGTCGCGGTAGCCGTTGCCGCCATGACAACGGGGTCGCCCAGGGCTTTGAGAATATCGGGCATGTCGAGGTAGGCGCTCCGGTCGCCGACTTTGGCAAGACCGGCATGGTGTGCCTCATCGATAACGACAAAGCCAATACGTCCAGAACGTGCAAAGCGATCGCGATGGATAGACAGGAACTCCGGCGTCGTGAGAACGATGCCGGTGCGGCCCGAAGCCAGGCCGGCAAACACGTCATCGCGCGCTGCCTCCACGGTCTCGCCGGTCAACACGCCCACGCCAATGCCGAGCGCAGCCATCGTCGACGAGAGGTGATAAGCCTGGTCGGCAACGAGCGCGCGCAGCGGATAGACAAAGATGCTCGCCCGCCCACGAAGGACCGCCTCGCGCGCGGCGTGCACATGGAAGATGAGCGACTTGCCGCGCCCCGTCCCCATAACGGCCAAGACGCTCTGGTGGTCGGCGAGCGCGTCGAGTGCCTCGACCTGCGCGCGATGCGGCTGGTTCGAGCCGATAAAGCTGTGAATGAGCGAGCGCGTGAGCTCGGTATAGGAAAGCTGAGCGAGCGTTTCGCGTTTACGCGACTCCAGGCGCAGGCCAGAATCCGCCGGTTGTACGCCGCGGCGAAGCTCACATGCCGGATCGTCGATATTGGGCGCCGTGGCATCGCGCACCAAGACATCTTTGATCATGAGTTTGGGCTTCACGCGCCCCTGCCAATGCTCGGCAACGGCCTCGAACACCAAGTCGACGGCGCTGTCGCAATTGATAAGCCTGTCGATCTGCGGTACGCGAAACATGATTGCCGGCACGCTCGCGGCTCCATCCGTCGCCACGAAGCGCATGTGCTCGCCGGTCTTACCCACCACGGCGCGATCACACATCGTCACGCCCTCGGCAGCCAGCAGCGGCACCTTATTACCCTGGCCAAACGGCTCAAGGCGGGAAATCTGCTCGATGGTCTCGATATTCAATTCGGAAAGGTCGACCGTGGCGGCAACCTCGTCGGTGTCCTCAAAGTCCTCGGCGGGAAGCTCGGACAACACGGCGGAAAGACGTCGACGAAACTCATCGAGCTTAGATGCCTCGATGGTAACGCCCACCGCACCGGCATGCCCGCCGCGGCGAATCAGCAGGTCGGAGCAGCGTTCTACGGCCTCGAACAGGTTGACTTTGCCTACCGAGCGGCCCGACCCACGTGCTATACCGTCCTCGATAGAGAAAAGCAGCGCCGGTACGTGATATCGGTTGGTGAGGCGGCTCGCCACGATGCCCTTAACGCCCTCGTGCCAACCTTCGCCGCCCACGACAATCGCGCGCCCGCCATCATAGGTCTCCTCGACCTTTGCCATGGCATCGCGCGTGAGCTCCGCCTCGATCTCGCGACGCTGACGGTTGATCTCCTCGAGCTCGGCCGCCAGCGCGCTTGCCTCGATAGGATCACGGGCAAGCAGCAGGTCGAGCGCCAGCTTGGGATCGGCCATGCGGCCGGCGGCGTTTAAGCGGGGAATGAGCGAAAACGACAGGCCGTCGGCCGTAATGGTAGAAAGGTCGGCCTTGGCAAGTGCGGCAAGCGCGATATAGCCGGGACGGGCCGTCACACGCATCTGTTGGATGCCCTCGGCGACCAGTGCGCGATTCTCGGGCGTGAGCGGCATCATGTCGGACACGGTACCCAGTGCCGCGACCTCTATCAGCGAGCGCCAATACGATGGCTTGCTCAAACGCTCGCTCAGGACCTGCACCAGCTTGAGCGCCACGCCGGCGCCGGCAAGTTCACGCGAAGGACCCTCGTCCTCGAGCTTAGGGTCGGTTAGGGGCACGCCCTGCGGCACCTGATCGGAGGGCTCGTGATGGTCCGTGACCACTAAATCGATCCCCAGGCTCTCCAGATAGGAAACCTCTTCTTTGGCGGCAATGCCGTTATCGACGGTCACGATCAGCTGGGGACGAGCGAGCTCATTAACGCGGTCGAGCGCCGCGCGCGAAAGACCGTAGCCCTCGTCAAAGCGATGCGGGATGAATGGTGTGACATTGGCGCCAAACGTTCGCAGCGCCTCGGTCAACAGGCAGGTCGACGTAATACCGTCAACGTCAAAATCGCCGAAGACCGCAATGTGCTCGTGGTTGCGAATAGCACGCTCGACGCGGTCGGCAACGACCGACATGCCCGGGATAATGAGTGGGTCGGCCCAGTCGCGATCGAGCGAAGGCGTCAAAAATAGCTGTCCTTCCTCAATCGAGGCAATACCGTGCGCAACCATAATACGCGCCACCAGCCCGGGTATGCCCAGACCAGCCGAAAGCTCCTTTTCGAGCTCGGGATTTTGCTGAGCGACCGCCCAGCGATGTGTCGTCTTAAGCGATGGCATAGGCGCCCACCCCCGATAGGGGCAGGTCGCCGCGATACCTCTCACGGTTCATAGCGATGAGTCCTCTGTGTATGCCCGCTTCGGCAGGCAGATCTGTTGAACGGATTTATTATACCGTGCGGCACGGACGCAGAGCCTCGCGGCACGCCCTGGTTTCGGTAAACGAGGCCGGTAATAGCCTCGAAATAATCGAGCGTTTCTGACGCACGGACGCATGCGAGCGTCTAGCATATCCATTCAAACGAGTTCGCGGATAAAGGGAGTCACGGGGCATATGAAGCAATGGGTTGGACTGGGAAAGTTCCTCGCGGGGCATATGCAGGTCATCGTTCCGATTTGCGTAACGCTCGGCGTGCTCTTTCCCCAGCAGATCGGCGTACTCAAGCCCATCGTTCCCGCCCTCTTCGCCTTTATGACGTTCCAAGGTGCGCTCAGCAACACCTTCCACCAGGTCGCTGAGGTGTTCCGCCGTCCCCTGCACCTGATTTTGGCGCTGCTCGTCTCGGCGGTGCTTATTCCCATAGCAGCCTATGCCATGGGATCGCTGTTCTTTGGCTCCAATCCCAACCTTGTCTGCGGCATCGTGCTCGAGTACAGCGTACCCGTGGCGGTCACTGCCTTTATGTGGATTAGCATGTTCGGCGGCAACGGCCCGCTCGCGCTCACCATCATCCTGACGTCCTCGGTTATCTCGCCTGTGACGATTCCACTCACGCTGAAGCTCTTGCTGGGTGCCACCGTCTCGATCGATGTGCCGAGCATGATGCAGGACATGGCCTTTATGATCGCCATCCCCGCCGTGCTCGGCATCGTGATCAACGAGCTCACACGTGGATGGGGACACGAGAAGCTCTCCCCCGCGCTCTCGCCCGCCTGCAAGTTCATGATGATGGGCATTATCGCCCCCAACTCCACCGCCATGAGCGAGTACGTCCTGCACATGAACGCGATGCGTCTGGAAGTCGCCCTCTTTATTTTGACCTTCGCCATCAGCGGCTTTGTCGTCGGTTTTCTGGTCGCCCGTGCGCTGCATCTGCCATATAGCGAGACGACTACCATGTGCTTTACCTGCGGCATGCGTAACATCTCTTCGGGCGCCGTCATCGCCACACAGTACTTTCCAGGCGAAGTCGTGTTTCCCGTCATGTGCGGAACGCTGTTTCAGCAGATACTCGCCTCGTTTATCGGGCATCTCTTTGAGCGTCTGACCGACGAGGAGCGCGCCGCCCAGCGCAAGCGTGTCGAGGCCGGCCGCGACGCCATGGCGCGCTAGACTGTCCACATTACACGGGTGTTAATCTTGCTATACGAGCGTTTCCAGATGCGCACGCAAGCGCTCAGCATCGATATCGAGCGTTGTCTCGGCATTGACCTGGGCCAAACGATAGCCGACAAAGTAGGGCGAAACCACCCAACGCGGCAGCGCCTTGGCAATGGTCCGACCGCCCAGGTGATAGAAAAACAAGTTGTACGACTCTGCGCGACCACCGTGGTGCTCGTTCAGGATATAGCGCAGAGCCACCTGGATCGCATCGGCGAAGAGATCTGCCTCGGCTTGGTCTCTTGTGTCATCGCTGGCGGCAATTCCCTGCGGGGCTGAAACGTTGACCTCAAAGAACCCCATGATCGGTTCGGTTGAGATGTTGGCCGCGATTCTCCCCTGTTGCCAGACATTGATGCCTTCGAAATTGGCGGAAGTCAACGAAGCATAGCCGTCTTCCTGCTCCAAACCCACGATCTGCATGTGCGGATGAACGAGACTACCGCCCGAGAGAGGACCCTTGTTCTTGTACATGAGCACGCTTCGATACTGCTGTGAATCGATCATCTGCTGCCAGCAATCCAGGGCAAACCTCATCACATGGTGGAGTTCATCTGGCTCATAGGTCACCAGGTCGGCATCGTGATCGGCTGACTCGATCAGCACGGTTTGACGGGTGGCGCGCAGGGTTTTGAACTTATTCTCGAGCCAGATGCAGTCGCCGTCGCGCCGGATGATATTGGCGAGTCCCTCGGTATCGCAAAAGGGGCACGCGGTGCCAGGGCGCCGGTTGTCGTCGGGCTTGCCGCTCGCCTCCTGAACGTCAAATACCAGCGCCACGGGTTACGCCTCCAGCGGCACGATCTTGGTGCCATGGAGCTCGGAGACGCCCAATGCCGCCGCCACGGTATCGCGGTTGGCCGTGGAAATGCCGCCGCCGGGAAGGATGGTCAGGCGGTCGCCCGCATACTCGACAAGACGCGATAGGTGCTCCAGATTGTCCTCGATCGGCGTTCCGGCAGCACCACCATGCGTCAGGATACGCGTGATGCCGCAGTCGGCGAGTGTGTCGACGGCATCGAGCTGAGCCTCGGGCGAGAGCTGGTCAAACGCCATGTGGAAGGTAATATCGATGGACCCGCGCTTGCACTCCTCGGTCGCGCAGCCCGCGGCCATCACGAGGGCGCCAAGTGTAAGTTCATCGAGCGCCCATCCGCCGGCACAAGGCTTGCAGCAGCCAAAGACCAAGCCGTCGGCGCCGGCGCTCACGGCAAGACCCAAGTCCATCTCCATCATGCGCAGTTCGTCCTGGTTGTAGTGAAAGTCGCCGCCACGCGGACGGATCATGCACATCACCCGCGCATCGTGCTCGTGGGCATAATTGACCGTAGCGCTGATAACGCCGGCCGAGGGCGTGGTACCACCGACGGCAAGGTTGTCGCACAGCTCGATGCGCCTTGCACCGGCATCAATAGCCGCCGGCACTCGCTCAAAGTTCTCGGCACAAAACTCGTACAGCATAGATAGACCCCCAAAGACAGCAGATGTTTTCCGACGGGCATTGTCACACATCCCCATGAAGTTGCGGTGGAATAGGGACTGTTTTGGCCTCTGGAGCCCCTATTCAGTCCCTATTTCACCGCAACTTAAAAGGGGCGCTGACTGGGTTAGTCAGCGCCCCTTTTTTGAATGGATTAACCACCCAGATATGCCTTGCGGACGTTGTCGTCGTGCAGGAGTTCTTGGCCGGTGCCGGTCATGGTGATCTTGCCGGTCTCGAGCACGTAGCCGCGTGTGGCGATGGAAAGAGCCATCTGTGCGTTTTGCTCGACCAGGAGCACCGTGGTTCCGGCCTTATGCAGATCCTCGACAATTTGGAAGATCTGCTCAATCAGAATCGGCGCCAGGCCCATGGAAGGCTCGTCGAGCATGAGCAGCTTGGGGTTGCTCATAAGGGCGCGGCCCATAACGAGCATCTGCTGCTCGCCGCCCGAAAGGGTGCCGGCGACCTGGCGACGGCGTTCCTTAAGGCGCGGGAACTGCTCATAGACGCGCTCAAGGCCCGGAGCAACCGTGGACTTGGGCTGTGTATAGGCGCCCATCTCCAGGTTCTCCTCAACCGTCATCTGCAAAAAGGCGCGACGGCCCTCGGGAACCTGGGCCAGGCCCTTGCCCACCAGTTTATCGGCGGGCGTATGGGTAATGTCCTCGCCCATAAACTTGATGGAGCCGGTCTTAGAGCGCAGCAGGCCCGAGACGGTCTTAAGCGTCGTGGACTTGCCGGCACCGTTGGCGCCGATCAGGGCCACGATCTCACCCTCGTTGACGTTAAAGGAGATGTCCTTGATGGCGTGGATGGCGCCGTACCAGACGTTGATGTTGTAGACGGAAAGCATCGGCTCTGCCATTTAGTTCTCCCCCTTATCCTGCTTGCCCAGATACGCCTCGATAACGGCGTCGTTGTTCTGGATCTCCTCGGCCGTGCCCTTGGCGATGACCTTACCAAAGTTAAGCACGCAAATGCCCTCGCAGATGTTCATGACGAGCGACATGTCGTGCTCGATGAGCATGATGGCGATGCCGAAGGTGTCGCGGATCTTGACGATGTTCGCCATGAGCTCGGCAGTCTCGGACGGGTTCATGCCGGCGGCAGGCTCGTCGAGCAGCAGCAGCTTGGGGTTCGTGGCAAGCGCGCGGACGATCTCCAGGCGACGCTGGGCGCCGTAAGGCAGTGAGCCAGCCTGCTCGTTTGCCAGGTGCTCCATATCAAAGATGGACAGCAGCTCCATGGCGCGCTCGTGGGCGGCCTTCTCGTGCTTCCAATACGTCGGCAGGCGCAGCACGCCCTCAAAACCAGAGTAGCGCTCCTGGTTGTGTAGTCCGACCTTAACGTTGTCCTCCACCGTCATGGTGTTGAACAGGCGAATGTTCTGGAAGGTACGGGCGATGCCCATGCGGTTGACCTGGTAGACAGACTTGCCCGAGGTGTCCTCGCCATCGAGCAGGATGGTGCCGTGCGTGGGCTGGTACACCTTGGTGAGCAGGTTGAAGACCGTGGTCTTACCGGCACCGTTGGGGCCAATGAGACCGGCGATCTCGGTCTTGCCGATGGTCAGGCTAAAGTCGTCAACAGCCTTAAGGCCGCCGAACTCAATGCCCAGGTGGATGCACTCGAGTGCCGGGCGCTCGCCCAGGTCGCGGTCGGGAACGATGGCACCAGAAGGATACGGGACCATCTTGCCCTTGTTGAACTCAAACTTACTGGGCATCGGCTGCCACCTCCTTCTTGGGAACAAAGCGGTCCTTAACGCGACCGAAGAATGCCTTGAGCTGTGGGTTGTTAGTAAAGACCATGACCAGGATCAACACGATGGCGTAGATGAGCATGCGGTAGTCCGAGAACTGACGGAGCAACTCGGGGAGCACCGTGAGCAGCGCCGCGGCGATAACGGAACCGCGCATGTTGCCCAGGCCGCCCAGAACCACGAACACCAGAATGAGGATCGACGTGTTGAAGTCGAACTTAGTAGCGGAAAGCTGCGAGAAGTTACCGCCGAACAAAGCTCCGGCAGCACCGGCGAGGGCGGCGGAAACCACGAAGGCGATCATGCGGTACTGGGTGACGGAGATGCCCACGGACTCGGCAGCGATCTTGTTATCGCGCACGGCAATAATGGCACGGCCGGTACGGCTGCGAACCAGGTTGAGTACAATCACGAGCGCGACCATAACCAGGATGGCACCGGCGAGGAAGGTCGAGTACGTCGACACGCCCGAGGCACCCTGGGCGCCCTTGATGATGGCGGTGCCGTCCTCGAGCAGGTGCAGGTCGTCGATCGTAGAGTTGCCCGTGATGTTAAAGATCACGTGCAGGCCGCGGGAGTCGACACCCACGATAAGGCAGGTGACGATCTCTTTGATGATCTCGCCAAAGGCCAGCGTCACGATAGCCAGGTAATCGCCGCTCAGACGAAGGACCGGGATGCCAATCAAGAAGCCCAGAATGGCGGCAGCGATGGCGCCGACCACGATACTGATGATAAGGCGCACCGGATCGGAGGGAACGGCGCTCTCCAGCGCGACGGCGGTGACGATGCCCGTATAGGCGCCGACGCTCATAAAGCCCGCGTGGCCCAGCGACAAGTCGCCCGCGATACCGACGACGAGGTTGAGGGAAATGGCCATGACGATATAGGCCGTAATGGGGACCAGCTGACCGGCGATCATGCGCGGAATCATGTGGTTAGACTGCATAAAGAACACGATGGCGAACGCCACAAGGCACATGGCGTACGTAACAAAGTCGTGACGCGTCTGCTTGTCTTTAAGAAACTTCATAACGCTCACCTACACCTTCTCGGGGACGTACTTGCCCAAGAGGCCGGCAGGCTTGACGAGCAGGACGATGATCAAAACGCCAAAGACGATGGAGTTGGCAAGGCTCGTGGAAATGTAAGCCTGCGCCATCGCCTCGATGATGCCGATGAGAATACCGCCAACAAAGGCACCGGGGATGGAGCCGATGCCGCCGAAAACGGCAGCGTCGAAGGCCTTGATACCAGGCATAGCGCCCGTCGTGGGCTGCAACACCGGCGAGTAGGAGCACAGGAGCACGCCGGCGATGGCGGCGAGGGCGGAGCCGATGGCGAACGTCATCGAGATGGTGCGGTTGACGTTGATGCCCATGAGCTGAGCGGCGGCCTTGTCCTCGGACACGGCGCGCATGGCCTTGCCCATCTTGGTCTTACCCGTAAAGAACATCAGGCCGGCCATGATAACCAGGCAGGCGACGATGGTAACGAGCGAGACGGCGCTTACGTTAAACTTGGCCAAGAACTCCGGCACCGGGAAGGTGACGAGCGAAGTGAAGTTCTTGGGCGTGGCGCCCCACAGAAGCTGTGCGGCATTCTGCAGGAAGTAGGACACGCCGATGGCCGTGATCAGAACGGCCAGCGGGCCCGCCTGACGCAGCGGCTTGTATGCCAGACCCTCAATGAGAACACCGAGAACCGTGCAGACCACACAAGAGAGAACTACAGATGCCCAGCCCGGGAGGCCGAGATACGACGTGGCGCAGAACGAGACATAGGCACCGACCATGATGACATCGCCGTGAGCGAAGTTGAGCATCTTGGCGATACCGTAGACCATGGTGTAGCCCAACGCGATGATGGCGTAGACGCTGCCCATGGACAGGCCGTTGACCAGGTATTGGATAAAGACCGTCATGTTCCACATCCCCCTTTCGAATAGGTTTCCAGTTAATGTATGAAACAGGGACGTTACACTGTCCCTAGATACCAAGCAAGCAGGGAAGGCCACAACCTCCCCTGCTTGGGATCAAAACCGCTCTATGTAAGGCGGCCTATTATGCCTGTACGTACTTGCCGTCGGTGATGACGTACGCCGTGGGCTCCTTCTGAACCTGGCCCTTATCGTTCCAGGTGAGCTTGCCGGTCAGACCGTCAACGGTAATCTTGAGCATAGCCTTGGACAGCTTCTCGGCGACCTCGGTCGGATCGGCGTCGACACCAAGACCGGCCTCCTTGAGGGCCTCGGCCACCGCGTGCACGCCATCGTAGGCGTCGGCGGCAAACTGGTCAGGGGTATCGCCGTACTTATCCTTGTAGTCGTTGACGAAGTCGGCGTTCTTCTCGTCGTCGGCGGAGAACGGGGTCATGAGCAGCAGACCCTCGGCAAGAGAGGTGTCGAAGCCCTCAACGCCCAGGATGCCGTCCATGCCGTCGCAACCCATCATCTTGACGTCGTAGCCCATATCCTTGGCGTTCTTGAGCAGGACGGATGCGGGCGTGTAGTAGATCGGCGCGAAGATCATGGTAGCGCCGGCCTGCTTGGCCTTGGTCAGCTGGTTGGTAAAGCTCGTGGCAGAATCGTCCTTAAAGGTCTCCTCGTCGACAATCTCGAGCTTGGACTCAGCGGCCTGGGCCTTAAAGGAATCCGCGATACCCGAAGAATAGGCGTCGCCGGAGTTGTAGAACAGCACGAACTTCTCATCCGCATACTTCTGCGCCAGGAACTTGGCAGCGTTGACGCCCTGGTTGGGGTCGGTGAAGCAAACCTGGAAGACGCAATCCTTGCCGTCGGTGACGTCCTCGGAGGACGCGGACGGGGTGATCATGAACGTCTTGGGGTCGTTACCGCACTCAGCGGCAACGGCAACCGACGCACCCGTGGTGGTCGGGCCGACGAGGGCCTGCATGCCCCAGTCGAGCAGGGTATTAAAGGCGTTGACGGCCTTCTCGCCGTCGGCCTGGTCGTCCTCGGCCTTGCTGGCAAGCGGCAGCTCCTTGGTGGAGAAGTCCTTGCAGCCAAGCTCGACGCCCTGGGTAACGGACTTGCCGTAAGACGCGGCGGCACCGGTCAGCGGGCCGATGGTGCCGATCTTAAACGAAGCGTCGCTCGAAGCGGAACCGCTGTCGCCGCCGTTGGAGGAGCAGCCAGCTAGAATGGACATCGCCCCCAGACCTGCTGCGCTCGCGATAACGCTCCTGCGATTCATAACAGGGTTCAATGACTTACCGGTGAGGCTCGACATGCGGCTCTCCTCTCAAATCTCGTCGGGTTTTGGTTACCCGACAGGCCATCCTTCGCCGTGTTCGGCGTTCGCAAAATAGTAGACGCTTTAGTTAGGAAAAGTGGCGGTTATTTCGACTTTTCTTTGGATTTGTTCATTTATCCATATTTCTGCGTATTTCTATTACTTTATGCAGTAAAGCCACTTTATTGTGTAAAAGCAATGTTTCCGTTCTGTTACAAGCGTCCCCGCCCTGAATAAAACAGCCTCACTGGTCGCGCTTTATGCGCGCTTAGGCGGCGATGTACTTGCCGTCCTGGATCACATAGGCCGTAGCGGGCTTTTCGACCTGGCCCTCGTCATTCCACGTCAGCTCACCCGTCAGGCCCTCGATCTTGATCTTGCGCATGGCCTTGGTCGGCTGGTTGATAAAGCTCGTGGAGGAGTCGTCCTTAAAGGTCTCGGTATCGACGATGTCGAGCTTGGATGCCTTGGCCTGCTCGGCAAAGGCATCGGCGATCTCGCCCGAGACGGCGACGGCGGCACCGGTGGTGACGGGGCCGACGAGCGCCTGCATGCCCCAGTCGCACAGGGCAAACCTTATGGTGCAAACGTTGACAGTTTGTTACGGAAGTTCGTTTGTAGCGAGCGTGTTTCCAATGTTTCCGCAGCGTTTCGGGGGTGCCGTTTTGTGCGACTCCTGTTAACTGGCGAGCACGCGCCCTCGGTTCACGCTAGAATGCACTCAACCTTTAAGCGGTTATTCCATCCATAAGATGCACGAAGGAGCTATCTATGAGCGAACCCCTGCGCACCGTGAACGTCGGCCTCATCGGTCTGGGAACCGTCGGCGGCGGCGTGGCCCGTCTGATCAAGAGCCACCACGATGAGTACCTGGCAGCCTACGGCATCGACCTTAAGCTGACCCGCGCCTGCGCGCTTGCTTGGGAGCAGGCCGAGTCGGCAGGCATTGAGCGCGAGGCCTTTACGAGTGACTGGCACGACGTCGTCACCGACCCCGCCGTCGACATCGTCGTCGAGCTGATCGGCGGCGAGCATCCCGCAACCGAGATCTTCACCACCGCCTTTGAGCACGGCAAGCACGTCGTCTCTGCCAACAAGGCCCTGCTGGGCCGTCACGTCGAGACGCTTGCCAAGAAGGCACGCGCGTGCGGCGTGCAGATTAAGTGCGAGGCCAGCTGCGGCGGCGGCATCCCCATCGTGAGCACGCTTGAGCACGATCTGGTGGGCAACAAGATCCTGACCATCGCCGGCATCCTCAACGGCACCACCAACTACATCCTGTCGCGCATGGACGCCGAGGGCGCCGATTACGCCGACGTGCTCGCCGATGCACAGGCCAAGGGCTATGCCGAGGCCGACCCGTCCGCCGACGTCGACGGCTTCGATGCCGCCAGCAAGACGGCGATCCTCGCCTCCATCGGCTTTGGCACCCGCGTGACCACCGATGATGTGTACCAGCAGGGTATCCGCACCATCGGCGCCGAGGACATCGCCCAGGCCCGCGAGCTCGGCTACACCATTAAGCTGCTCGGCATCGCCCGCAACACCGACGCCGGCGTCGACGTCCGCGTGCATCCCACGCTGATCCCCGCCGACCACATGCTTGCCAAGGTCAACGGCGCCATGAACGCTGTTTACGTAGTGGGCGATGCCGTGGGCGAGACCATGTTCTACGGTGCCGGCGCAGGCTCCTTCCCCACCGCGAGCGCCGTCGTGGGCGATATCCTGTCGCTCTCCGAGCAGATCAGCCGGGGCGTGGCTCCGCTGCCCGAGATTGAGCCCTATGGTCACAACCTCGCCTTTAAGCCCATGGACGAGCTCCAGACCAAGTACTATGTGCGCCTGAAGGTCGCCGACCGCGTGGGCGCCCTGTCCGAGACGGTCGACATCTTTGCCAAGCACAACATTTCGATCTCGCTCATCAACCAAGTCGAGGACGGCAAGTCGGGTGTCAGCGATGCCTGCTCGGTCATCTTCCTGACGCACCGCGCACTCGAGAAGGACGTCCAGGCTGCCGCCGCGGAGCTTGCCAGCGTCGACTGCGTGGCCGAGGTCGCCAACGTCCTGCGCATCGAGGACGTTGAGGCCTGGACCGAAGGCGTCATGGCCAACTAGTTCGGTTTACACCCCACAACGCATTTGCTCGAAGGGCTCCCGTCTGGTCTTGGACGGGAGCCCTTTTATTTGCACGCTCGGGGCGCATTGACGCGATCCGCGTTTGAACAATTTGACCGTTCGGTGTCAACCAGGGATACCGCTCACCGATAAGCAGGCATGTTTGCTTTTGTCCGCCGCTATCCTGTGCTGCGTACGTCCACCCCCGAAGAATGGAGGCACCATGTTGCTCGAGGGCAAGAAAGCAATCATCACCGGAGGCACGCGCGGTATCGGCTATGCCATCGCCTGCCGCTTTATCGAGGAGGGTGCCACCGTCACCGTCTTTGGCTCGCGTCAGGAGACCGCCGATGCGGCCGTTGAGAAGCTGACAGCCGTCTATCCCGACGCCAAGGTCTGGGGTCGCTCCTGCGACCTCACCTCACTCGAAGCCGTGACCGAGGCCTTTACCCAGGCTGCAGCCGATATGGGCGGTCTCGATACGGTCGTCAACAACGCCGGAATCTCCCAGCGCTCACCCCTTTTGGACTATACAGCCGAGGAGTTCGCCAAAGTTATGGACCTCAACGTCGTCGCCGTCTTTAACGGTCACCAGGCTGCCGCCAAGATCATGACCGAGGCCGGCCACGGCGGCACCATCACTACCACAAGCTCGATGGTCGCCAAGTACGGCCAGCCCTCTGGCGTCGGCTACCCCACGTCTAAGTTTGCCGTCAACGGCATGGTCCAGTCGCTCTCGCGCGAGCTCGCCCCCATGGGCATTCGCGTCAACGCCGTTGCCCCAGGCGTAACCAAGACCGATATGGTCGCCAACCTGCCCGAAGAGGTCATCAAGCCCATCATCGCCACTATTCCGCTCGGTCGCATGGGCGAGCCCGAGGACGTTGCCAACGCCTTCGTTTTCCTTGCGAGCGACATGTCCTCCTATGTCACGGGCGCCATCCTCCCCGTCGACGGGGCAGCCCGCTCCTAAAGGTCGAAAGTTTCGGCTTCGAACCTCAACAGAGTTCAACGCAAAAGGCGCGCTGTCCGCATCAACCGCAGGCAGCGCGCCTTCTATTATTTGGACGGAACCCGTATCCCGACATTCCTTGCTACTTGCCGTCGTCGTCTTGAGCTTCATTGCGCGCGTAGAGCTCCAGCATGCGGCGGCGGTATTCGTGCACGGCGAGCTTGGCGCGCTCCAGGCGGCGGCGCTCACGCGGAGTCAGCTCGGACGGGTCAAGCTCATCACCATAGGTCTTATCGGCAAGAAGATGCGCCGCGTCCACGATGCGGGCATCGATGTGGCCGTTCGCTGCCTCGGCGGAAAGACGCTCGGCAATCGTATCGAGCGTAGGCAAGCCCTCGAATACGCGACCATGTCCATGCGAGGTCAGCAGCTCGTGCTCGCGTGCGAGCAGGCTCGCCAAATCGTGATGGGCGCGCAGGATGTCGAGCGCGTCGGAAGGATGCTCGGCAACCTCTGCCACGGCGGCGACCGGCGCGGCATCGACCACGCGGTAGAAGAGCTGCGCGAGCAGCGGCATCAAGAACACCGTGATGGCACCGGCGGCAACCATGACCGACGCAATATCTTGCGACAGCGCGCCCGCGTTGACGGCAACGCTTGTCACGGCAACGATGATCGGCAGGGCCGTGGTGCAGTAGAGTGCCACGGTAATGCGACCATACGCCGACACATCGCGCGTCGCAGGACAAATGCCCATAGAGATGAGGATGGGCACGGCACGAATAATCAGCAGCGCCACGATAAAGCCCGCGAGCAAGCCCGGACGCGACGCCACGGCCGTCAGGTCAATCTTTGCGCCCGATACGGTAAAGAACACCGGAATCAAAAAGCCGTAGGCCAGGCCGTCGAGCTTGGTCTCGAGCGTATGGTTGCCCTCGGGGATGATATAGCGCAGGACAAAGCCGGCGGCAAAAGAACCCAACACGATGTCGAGATCAAAGACGGCCGAGAACGCCACGAGCGTGACCAAAATAAGCACCGTCAGGCGCACGAAGGTCTGCGACGTGGTATCGGCGCGCTCCTCGACAAACGCAAAGAAGCGGCTGCCGACGCGCTTGGAACGGCTCGGGACCACGGCCAGTAACACGCAAACCACCGCAAACAAGCCAAGGATTACGAGCGTTTGGATGCCAGTGCGAGCAGACAGCAGCACCGACATGGCGAGCACGGGACCGAGCTCGCCCCAAGTGCCATACGCGAGAATCGAGTCGCCCACACGCGTGCCGGTGAGCGAGCGCTCACGCATGATGGGCACGAGCGTGCCGAGCGCCGTAGAAGTGAGGGCAAGCGTCACGGCGATACCGTCGAAATGACTGACCGAGAACCACGGGGTAAAGCGCACGGCAAGCCAGGCGATACCAAACGTGACGACCCACGTCGCCAAGCCGTAGCGTCCCTCGACGCCCGTGATGCTCTTGGGGTCGATCTCAAAGCCGGCAAGCAGGAACAAAAAGGCCAGGCCGAGCTCGGACACAAGCGAGACCTCGGCATCCACATGGATAAGGCCGAGCATATGCGGGCCCAGCACCGCGCCGAAGACGAGCAAAAAGACCGTTTCGGGAACGGGTTTTCCGGGAATCGCCGAGGCGATGAAGGGGCTTGCAAAGGCCACAAGCGCGATGATGGCGAGTGAAACGAATGCCATGCGATGCCTTTCTCTTGTTTGCGCTTCACTGTAGCACCCTCGCCGTCCTCAACGCGCCGCGAGCTGTCGTATCATAGTGACGTTTACAAACATGTGGCTCAAGGCGACCCGAGGCTTGCCCCGTAAACCGACCGCTGCCGCATACCGTACCGTACGCCCAACCGATCAGGAAGGCAGGAACCAATGGTCTCTCGTATCTACGTGGAGAAGAAACCCGGGTTCGACGTCGAGGCTCAGCAGCTCAAGGGCGAGCTGACCGAAATTCTCGGCATCAAGGGCATCGAGGCCCTGAGGATCATCAACCGCTACGACGTCGAGGGCATCGACGAGGAGCTTTTCCGCTCCTGCGTGCCGACCGTCTTTAGCGAGCCCCAGGTCGATGTGACCTATGACGAGCTCCCCGCAAGCGATGGCGCCGTCTTTGCCGTCGAATTCCTGCCTGGCCAGTTTGACCAGCGCGCCGACTCCGCCAGCGAGTGCGTGCAGCTCATCAGCCAGGGCGAGCGCCCCGCCGTGCGCTCCGCCAAGGTCTATATGATCTCGGGCGCTCTGGACGAAGACGCCATCGAGGCCATCAAGCACTACGTGGTGAACCCCGTCGAGGCGCGCATCGCCTCGCTCGACCTGCCCGAGACGCTGTACATGGAGACCCCCGAGCCCCAGCCCGTCGAGGTGCTCGACGGCTTCCGCGAGCTCGACGAGGCCGGCCTTGCCGCCTTTATCGCCGATCGCGGCCTTGCCATGGACGAAGCGGACATCGCCTTCTGCCAGCAGTACTTCCGCGATGAGGATCGCGACCCCACCATCACCGAGATCCGCGTGATCGACACCTATTGGTCCGACCACTGCCGCCACACCACCTTCGGCACCGTCCTGGACGACGTGACGATCGACGACGCCGTGGTGCAGCAGGCCTTCGACCGCTACATGGAGATGCGCCACGAACTCGGCCGCGACACCAAGCCCGTCTGTCTCATGGACATGGGCACCATCGGCGCCAAGTATCTTAAGAAGACCGGCGTCATGACCGATGTCGACGAATCCGAGGAGATCAACGCCTGCACCGTCAAGGTGAAGGTCGATGTCGACGGCGAGGACCAGGACTGGCTGTTCCTCTTTAAGAACGAGACCCATAACCACCCGACCGAGATCGAGCCCTTCGGCGGTGCCGCCACCTGCGTGGGCGGCGCCATCCGCGACCCGCTCTCGGGCCGCAGCTATGTGTACCAGGCCATGCGTGTCACCGGCGCCGGCGACCCCACCGTCCCCGTCTCCGAGACGCTCGAGGGCAAGCTGCCGCAGCGCAAGCTCGTAACCACCGCTGCCGCCGGCTACTCCAGCTACGGCAACCAGATTGGCCTTGCCACCGGCCAGGTCAACGAGCTCTATCACCCCGGTTACGTGGCCAAGCGCATGGAGGTCGGCGCCGTCGTGGGCGCTACCCCGGCAAACCACGTGCGCCGCGAGTGCCCCGCCCCCACCGACAAGATTATCCTGTTGGGCGGCCGCACCGGCCGTGACGGCATCGGTGGCGCCACCGGCTCCTCCAAAACCCAGAACACCGAGTCCATCGAAACCTCGGGTGCCGAGGTCCAGAAGGGCAACGCCCCGGTCGAGCGCAAGCTGCAGCGTCTGTTCCGCCGCGGCGATGCCTGCCGTCTGATCAAGCGCTGCAACGACTTTGGCGCCGGTGGCGTCTCGGTCGCCGTGGGTGAACTTGCCGACGGCCTGTATGTCGACCTGGACACCGTGACCAAGAAGTACGACGGCCTGGATGGCACCGAGCTCGCCATTTCCGAGTCCCAGGAGCGCATGGCCTGCGCCGTCGCCGACGGTGACGTCGAGGAATTCATGGGCTACGCCGCCGAGGAGAACCTGGAAGCAACCGTCATCGCCGAGGTTACCGCCGAGCCGCGCATGCGCATGGCCTGGAACGGCGTCGCCATCGTCGATCTGTCCCGCGAGTTCCTCAACTCCAACGGCGCGCCCAAGCACCAGGTCGCCCACGTCTGCGCCCGCAGCGTGTGGCAGCCCAGCTGGGCCGGCACCACGCTTGCCGAGCGCATGACCTCGCTCGTCACCGATCTTAACGTCGCCTCCAACAAGGGCCTTTCCGAGCGCTTCGACTCCACCATCGGTGCCGCGACCGTGCTCATGCCCTTTGGTGGCAAGACGCAGCTCACTCCGAGCTCTGCCATGGTCGCCAAGTTCCCCGTGGACGGCGAGACCACCACAGCGAGCGCTATGGCATGGGGCTTCAACCCCTATCTGATGGAGGCCGACCAGTTTGCGGGCGCCTACCTGTCCGTGGTCGAGTCCATCGCCAAGCTCGTGGCCGCCGGCTTTGAGCACAAGCGCGCCTATCTCTCCTTCCAGGAGTACTTTGAGCGTCTGCGCACCGAGGCCGAGCGTTGGGGCAAGCCCATGGCAGCCGTCCTGGGCGCCCTTATGGCCCAGGTCGACCTGGGTGCCGGCGCCATCGGCGGCAAGGATTCCATGAGTGGCTCGTTTGAAGACGAAGCCGGCGAGCTCAACGTTCCGCCGACCCTGATCAGCTTCGCTGTCGCCGTTGGCAAGGCGAACCGCGCTGTCTCCCCCGAGTTCAAGGGTCTCACGCATCGCGTCGTCCGTGTCGCCCCCGCCACCTATGGCGAGGACTACCGCCCCGATGCCCAGCAGCTGCTCGCCGCATTTGACGCCGTCGAGGCGCTCACCGCCACCGGCGACGCCCTGGCCGTCTCCACGCCCGGCTACGGCTGCGGCGCCGAGAGCCTCTTTAAGATGTGCGTCGGCAACCAGATCGGTATCGAGCTTGCCGAGGATGTGGACGTGGAGAGCCTCTTCACCCCGCTCTACGGCAGCTTTATCGTCGAGCTCGCCGAGGATGCCGAGCTGCCCGAGGTCGCCGACGGCGTTGTCGTCGAGCCCCTGGGCACCACCGTCGAGGGCTATGTCATCGATACCGGCTCCGAGGTCATCGAGCTCTCCGAGCTCCAGGAGGCCTGGGAGAGCGGCATCGAGGGCGTCTTTGCCTACCGCAGCGCCGGCGAGACTGCCAAGGTCGAGACCATCGACTTCCGTGCCAAGGATATCCACGTGTACAGCGGCGCCAAGATCGCCCGCCCGCGCGTGGTAATCCCCGTGTTCCCCGGCAACAACTGCGAGTACGATAGCGCCCGCGCTTTCCGCGCCGCCGGCGCCGAGGCCGACACCTTCGTGATCAACAACCTCACGCCCGAGGCCGTCGCCGAAAGCACCCACGAGCTTGCCCGCCGCATCCGTGCAAGCCAGATCGTCATGATCCCCGGCGGCTTCTCGGGCGGCGACGAGCCCGATGGCTCCGCCAAGTTCATCACGGCGTTCTTCCGCGCTCCCGAGGTCACCGAGGCAGTCCGCGACCTGCTCAAGGCCCGCGACGGCCTGATGCTGGGCATCTGCAACGGCTTCCAGGCCCTGATCAAGCTCGGTCTGGTGCCCTACGGCGACATCGTCGACGCCACGCCCGATGCGCCCACGCTGACGTTCAACACCATCGGTCGCCATCAGAGCCGTCTGGTGCGCACCCGTATCTCGTCCAACCTGTCCCCGTGGCTATCGCAGTGCAGCCTGGACGACCCCTACACCGTCGCCATCAGCCACGGCGAGGGCCGCTTTGTCGCCAACGACGAGGTGCTCGCCCAGCTCATCGCCAACGGCCAGGTCGCCACGCAGTACGTGGGCGAGGACGGCAAGCCCAGCATGGATCTTTCCGTCAACCCCAACGGCTCCGCACTCGCCATCGAGGGCATCACGAGCCCCGACGGCCGCGTCCTGGGCAAGATGGGCCATGCCGAGCGTCGTGGCGACAACCTGTACCGCAACGTGCCCGAGCATGTCCCCGGCGATAAGTTCATGCCGATCTTTGAGAGCGGCGTGGCCTACTTCGCTTAATGCGTCCCATCGGGTACAATCCCCTCGGGTAACAACACCCGCCACCGGCACACCCGGTGGCGGGTTCTTTTTTGCTTCGCGCATACAGGAAGGACATCATGGAAAGCCGCAAGCCGTATCTCGCCACCCTACCCGGACTCATCCTGGGCTGCCTCGTCTGCTGTGCGCTCTGGGGGTCGGCTTTCCCCTGCATCAAGATCGGTTACGGGCTCTTTGGCATCCCCGCGCACGATAGCGCCTCACAGCTGCTCTTTGCGGGCTTGCGCTTCACGCTTGCCGGCGCCCTGGTTATCGTTGGGATGAGTGCGGCCCAACGCCGCCCCCTCATTCCGCAGGCTCGTGACATCAAGCCCATCTTTGTCTTGTCGCTCTTCCAGACTATCGGGCAGTACTTCTTTTTCTACCTTGGACTCTCGCGCGCCAGCGCAATGTCGAGTTCCATCATCGAGGCCAGCGCCAACTTTCTCGCAATCCTCTTTGCCGCCCTGGCATTTCACACCGAGAAGCTCAATACGCCCAAGGTGCTTGGCTGTGTGCTGGGCTTTGCCGGCGTCGCGCTCGTCAACCTTTCGGGCGCGGATGGCACCTTTGGCTTTACGCTCGACGGTGAGGGATTTATCTTGGCTTCCACTGTTGCGGGCGCCCTGTCGACCTGCCTCATTGGCATCTTCTCGCGCGAGCATGACGGCGTCTTGCTCGCCGGCTGGCAGTTTTTAGTCGGTGGCGTGGTCCTTACCGCCATCGGGTTTTTGATGGGCGGCACGTTGTCCCCCACCGAAATCGCCCCCGCCATCGCGCTCATCATTTATATGGCACTCATTTCCGCCGTCGCGTACTCGCTGTGGTCCCGCCTGCTCGCCGTCAACCCCGTCAGCCGCGTTTCGGTCTTTGGCTTTATGAACCCGGTCTTTGGCGTGCTGTTGAGCGCACTGCTGCTCGGCGAGGGCGCTGGCACGAGCCCCGTTACCGTACTTGTTGCCCTGCTGTTGGTCTGCGGCGGCATCATCATCGTCAACAAACCCAAAAAAGCCTAGCGAACCGCCCTTATTTAGTAGAGGAGATTCACATGCTTTAGCTTAATGGAGTACATCGGTGAGCTGAGGGCCGCAACGCACGCCAGCGTTCGCCTTTTTTTCTAGCGTATCTGGACGCCGGCTTTCTTCTTCTCGCGCTTTACGCGGTAGAGCTCCGCGTCGGCAGCGCGAAGCAAGTCTTGCCAGGTATCGACGCCATCACCAACCCGTGCATAGCCGATGGACATCCGCAACAGATACGGGACCTCGGCGCGCGCGAGCTCGTCGCTGATTGCCGCGCACAGACACATGATGTCCTGCTCCGCCGTCGCCTTTTGAAGCACCACGAACTCATCGCCGCCATAACGTGCGATAAAGCCACTAGACGCCGAGCAGACTTCTTTGAGCGCAGCGGAGATGACCTGAAGCGCATGGTCGCCCTCAACATGTCCATAGCGATCGTTAATCTGCTTAAAGCCGTCAGCGTCCATCATAAGCAGATATACATCTTCGGCCTGATCAACATTTGAAAAGAGCGACAGCATATAGGTCTCAAAACGGTTGCGATTGTTGAGGCCAGTCAACGGGTCGGTCGAGATGAGCTGCTCCTGGTAGATGATATAGAGCAGCAACATGCTAATCATTATGCCGACACAAAGGCCGGGCACCGAGTATACGACCTGAAAGGTACCGCCCACCAGGGCCGGAATGGCGAAAAATGCCAAGGTTCGATAGATGGCCTTCATCTGCAGACTCTCGACCCTGCGAGATTGCACAAACGCATGCAGGGACGTATGTATAACGTAACAGTAGCTGACGATGGGCTGGATCATATAGGCAAAGCCGCGACGATACACACCCTGCGAATCGATATAGAACAGGGCGTGCGTCCAGTAACTGGTAAACGCCAGCACGACCACCAGAGCCGTAGGCAACGCTACAAGCACCACCCTATAGCGCGAGGTCAAAAGGCGAGAACCCTGCACCGTCTCGGAATAGATAAACCAAATGAGGCACGCGATAGCAAAGAGCGAAAACGAAACCGCGTTGGAAATCCAGTTGGCAGCAATGCCCAACGTGCCGTCCACACCGTCCGAAAGCGTCCAGATCATATCGAATAATATGTACGCGGCAGAGGTGTAGCCAAGCATGCTAAACAATAGCTGCTGGGTGCTCGAGAACAAGGAGCGACGACTTCGCACGGCAAGCCCGATAAGAACAATCATGCATAGCACGAATATCTCAATCTTGAGTGCCTTAACCACTAACCGCCATCCCTTCAATATCCAAGTGGTCTGAATCGACCAATTCGAATCTGGGCAACAAACACCCCTACCCGCAGGGGTAAGGGGAATAATAGCAGAGCGCCCGAACGTCACTGCAAGACAGCTCTCGTTCGGGCGCTCAAACGGCGCGAGTTGCACGCCGAAATCAATTATCGGTAACGGACGTTACTCACCGTCGATATCGGTTGCGACAGCCTCCTCGATGGCCTCGACGCCAGCAGGCGACAGGTCTTCCTTACCCTGACAGAACTTCTTGTCGACCCAGCCGGTCAGAATCGGAGCCATGATTGCCGTGATGATAACGGCGGTGGCGATCTGAGCGTACGCAGTGGGCGCAAGCTCGGCGTAGCGCGGTGCGACTTCGGCGAGAGCAACCGGTGTGGTCATGGCCGTGCCGGCGATGGTGGAGCAGGCCACGGCAGCCTTGCCGTTACCGCCGCACAGGCGCTCGAACGCAAAGGTGATGGGACCGACGACAAACAGCGTGATAAGGCCCAGCAAGATGCCGGAAATACCGCCGGTGATAAAGCTCGAAAGACTCATGGACGCACCGAGCTGAAAACCGATAACGGCAATCGCAGGATTGGCGCCGGGAACCAGCAGGTTCTTGATGAACGGGAACAAGTTGCCCAGAACCATACCGATAACGAGCGGCAAAATGGAGCCGATGATGGTGCCGACGGGGATGTTGGCGAGACCCGAGACACCGAGGATGATCATGGTGACGGCGGGGCCGGCCGTAAAGAAAAGGATACCCACGGCGCCCTGCTCGGACTCGTCGCCGAACTCGCCCATGATGCCCGTGTAGAGCGCCATGTTGCAAAACGTAATGCCGCCGATGATGGAAACCGAGCTCAGGCCCAAAAGGTTGTCGTTAAAGAAGTACGCGACGCCCAGGCCCAACGCGGCCGCAACAACAAGCTTGGGGATCAGCACGACGATGCCGGTCTTGATAGCGCCCGGCGTGGACTTAAAGCTGATGCCGGCACCCACAAACAGCAGGATCGCGGCGACGATGGTGTTGGAACCACCGCGGCAGGCGGCGGTAAAGAAGCCGCCGATCTCAAAGACCTGCGGGCAGAAGGTATTGAGCAAAAGGCCAACGATCATCGGGTAGATCATGATGTCACCCGGGATACGCGGGACTTTGAATTTCTTTTGCTCGTTGGCGGTCGCTTCCCGTGCCATGAAACCCCCATTTCCGCCGACGCAGAACAAAAGCCCACGTCACACTTTGCTACAGTAAAGTTTGACCATGGTACCAGAAGAAGCAGACCGCCTCGGTGAGAAATTCGATTCGTTGTGCCGGGACGCTAAACGTGCCCCGCTCTTATATGAGGCTCAAAACGATATAGAACACGATGCCCGAGACGCAGCACCACAACATCGACTTTGTCTTGATTGCCACCGCCACGACGCCGGCGGCCGCAATCCAGGGAATCAAGCCCTGCCACAAGCCGGCGTCGAAAGCGCCAGGGCTTATCAAATCGTTGGCGACCAGCGCCGCAAAGGCGGCAGGCGGAATATAACCCAAGGCCTCGGTAACGCGGGGCGACAGCGTTCTCCCGCGCAAGGCAAACGCCGGGGCAATGCGGAAAAACGCGATGGCCGCCCATGACGATAGCCATAGGACCAAAAACTCATTAACGGGCATCGCGAGCGCCCCTTCCCTCGGCGAGGACATCGCACGCGAGTGCCGTGACAACGCCGACGAGCACACTTGCCGGCACGGCGATATTCGTCCACCCCAAGAACTTGCATATGGCGACGGACAGCGCAGCCAAACCGGCAGCTACGACATTGCCGCGCGACAGTCGCTGCGAAAAGAGTAGGCAGATAAAGAGCGATGTGCAGACAAAACCCGCAATAGCGGTGGGAACATCGACAACGGCGCCGACGATGGCGCCCGTCGTACACGAAACGGCCCATGTTGCGATGAGGATTGCGTTGAGCACAAAGGACTCGAGCGGACCCCAATCCTCCCCTTTAACCAACTTGGCAAGCGAAATGCCGTATGCCTCCTCGGTAAGTGTCGCGGCAACAGCCAGTGTCTGACGCTTCGAAGCACCCCTCAAATGCGGTGCGATCGATGCCGAGTAAAGTGCAAAGCGCGAGGAGATTGCGGCCACACTTGCGACAATCGATGCCGCAGGCACACCTGCCAGCCACAGGTTGCAGACCATAAACTGGCCGCTACCCGTCACAAACGTGCTGCTCAGAGCAAAAACCATCCAGGGCTCCATTCCCGTCTGCGCCATAATCATTCCGCACGGCGCGCCTATCGCAACATAGGTGAGCATCACCGGCCAAACGGTTTTAACGATTTTGAGCACCATAGCGTTCCTCGTCCCGACAAGATTTCCGAGCCGCGTTCAACGACACGACAGAATCATCGTCCGGTGGCAACCGAGTTCACCTACAATTGCCACCGGATCGAAAGACACAGAAAGACACAACTTTTTAGGAAGTCATTATGACAGCTATCGATCGAACGCGGGCTGCCGCGGCCTTCAAGACCTACACCGATGCCTACGATGCCGCCAATCCGCGTATCGCGCTCAAAATCGAGCATACGTACCACGTTGCCGAGGCATGCGATGCCGTGGCGCGCGAACAGGGCTGGTCACCTCAGGACATTGACCTAGCGTGGCTTTGCGGCCTGCTGCACGATATGGGTCGCTTTGAACAGCTGCGACGCTGGGATACGTTTAAGGATGCCGAAAGCGTGAGCCATGCGGCGTTGGGCGTCGAGGTCCTCTTTGGCAAAACACCTGCAGATGCGCCCGCGGTAACAAGTATCCGCGACTTTATCGACGATCCGGTAGAAGACGAACTCATTCGAGCGAGCATTGCCTATCACAGCAATTTCCGTCTGCCCGCGCAGCTCGGCGAGCGCACGCGGCGCTTCTGCGATATCGTCCGCGATGGCGACAAGATCGACATCATGCGCACCATCGCCGACAGTACCGTCGACACCATCCTCAAAGTGAATGAGGACGCGTTTCTTGCCAGCCACTTCTCGGCACCGACGCTGGCCGCCTTTGACGAGCACCGCTGCGTCACGCGCGATGAGCGCAATGAGCCCGCGGACTACTTGGTGGGGCTTATCTGCTTTATGTTTGAGCTCGTCTATCCGGCAAGCCGCGCGCTGGCGCGCGGGCAGGGCGATATCTACCGCCTGCTCGACGCACCCTTTGGTATCACGCGCCCCTTCACCGATCCCGCCACGCAAGCGACCTGGGAGCGCCTAAAGGACGAGCTGCGCAGCTGGCTGGCAAGTGCCTAGCACTCAAGCTGGGCCAGCAGCTCCTCAACGACCTCGACGGCGTCGCCGACGACCTTGTACTGGGCGACGCCAAAGATGGGAGCATCCGGGTCCTCGTTGACGGCGATGATGCACTCCGCCCCACCGATGCCGGCAAGATGCTGGATGGCACCCGAGACACCAATGCTCACGAGGAGCTTGGGTGAAACCGACACGCCCGTCTGGCCAATCTGGTGGCGATACTCCAGCCAGCCCGCCTCCACGACGGGTCGCGTGCAGCCGAGCTCGGCACCCAGGGCTTCGGCGAGCTTTCGCATCAAGGGTAGGTTTTTCTTGGAGCCAATACCGCGACCCACAACAACTAGACGCTCGGCATCGGCAATCGAAGCCTGCTGGCCCCATTCCTCGGCGGGAATCGAAATCTCGACACGAGCCTTGGCGTCTTCCGCAAGTAATACCTGGGTAATCGTTCCGGAGCGGCTATAGTCAAAGTCGGGCGCCTTAAAGATGCCGGGGCGCACCGTTGCCATCTGGGGACGGTGGTTGGGGCAGATAATGGTGGCCATCAAGTTGCCACCAAACGCCGGACGCGTCTGTTGCAGCAGGCCCGTCTCCGTATCCATCGAAAGCACGGTGCAGTCGGCCGTAAGGCCCGTCCGCAAGCGAACGGCCACACCTGGCGCCAGCTCACGGCCAAAGGCGGTCGCGCCGTACAGAATGGCCTCGGGCCTGCGCTCGGCCACCAAATCGCAAATCAAGCGAGCATAGACCTCCGCATCGTTTTGGCGCAGTCGCTCGTCGCGGCAAACCGCGACCTCGTCCGCACCGGCGCAAACCAGATGCTCCAGGTCCCCGAGCGAGCCCTCGGGGCCCATGCCGACCAGCGCCACCAGGCGACAGCCGCGTGCATCGGCAAGCTCGCGGCCCTTGCCCATGAGCTCGTAGGCCACCGGGGCCACGTCATCGTGCTCGTCGGTCTGAACGAATACCCAAATGTCTCGATACGCATCGAGGTCAACCGCGCCGGCGGCCTCGTCGCGCTCGATCGAAATGGCGTTGACGGGACAGGCGTCGACGCACCCGCCGCACAAGATGCAGCCGTCGGTCACATGGGCGCAGCGGTTGGGGCGCTCGCCCTCCACCACAATGCCACCCGAGGCACAGGCGCGAACGCAGCGGCCACAGCCAACGCATGCCTCGCTATCGATTATCAGTCCGCTCATCTATGCCATCCCCTCGATAATCTTGGCAAGCTTTGCCGCCTGTTCGACCGGCGTGCCCTCGATGGCCTCGCACGTTTGGTCACGGTCGGGCACAAACGAGCGCACGACCTGCGTCGGCGATCCGGTAAGGCCGCAGCGCAAAGGGTCGGCATGCACATCGGCAGCACAGACCACCCGCACATCCGCATCTTCGGCCGCGCGAATGCCGGCGATGCTCGGCATGCGCAGCTGGCCGATCTCCTTGGCGGTCGTCATCGCGCACGGCATCTCCAGATAGACCGTCTCCTCGCCGGCGTCACAGCCGTGGACAAGCGCCAGCGAGCCGCACGTCGTAAAGCCCGCGCTCTGTACGCAGCTCACATCGGTCACGCAGGGAATCTCGAAGGCGCCGGCCAGTTCGGGGCCAATCTGGGCAGTATCGCCATCCACCGCCATCTTGCCGCAGATGAGCAGGTCGAAGTGCTCGTCGAGCGCCTCGATGCCGCATTTGAGAGCATAGGTGGTCGCCAACGTGTCCGCACCCGCAAAAGCACGGTCGGTGAGCAGCAATGCATCGTCGGCGCCGCGGGCGATGCAGTCGCGCAGTAGCGATTCGGTTGCAGGGATACCCATCGATACCACCGTCACGCGCACATCCATGCCAAAGCCGATAAAGTCGTCCTTGAGCGCCAACGCACATTCGAGGGCACTTGCATCGAAGGGATTAATGACCGCCTGCTTGCCATCGCGCACGATGGTATTGGTTTTGGGGTCCATCTTGACCTCGGTGCTTCCCGGCACCGCCTTGACGCACACCACCATATGGAAATCACTCATCTTCACGCGCCCCCTTTCTGGACGAGTTCATCCAAGAGCTTCTCCGAAAACAGGTTGCCACGGCCCAGCTGCCCGGCAGGATCGAGCTGCAGCTTGAGTCGAGCCGATTCAACCATGGCCTCGTGGCCGTACATCGTCTCCAAAAAGCCCGCTTTGATCTTGCCGACGCCGTGCTCGGCAGAGACGGCGCCGCCCATAGCCGTTACCTCCGCAGCCCACTGGGCAAACAGCTCGCCACCGCGACGGTAGTCTTGCGCATCGCGAGGCAGGATATTCACATGCAGATGGTTGTTGCCGATATGTCCCCAGGCGGCAGACTCAAGCCCGCTTTCGGCCAGCGTGCGGCGATAGAGGGCAACGACATCGGCCAGGCGCGTGTTGGGCACCGACATATCCGACCCCAGCTTGGTAATGGTGGGGTCGGTGCGGCGGCGCTCGTCGATGAGCATGTTGACGCTCTCGGGAACGGCGTGGCGGAAGAACCGCTGGCATTCGCGATCGACCTCGGTGCGTGCAACCCAGGTCGCGTCGTCGTGGCCGCCCGCAAGCTCCAAAACCCATCCCAGGTGGTACAGCTCCTCGGTCGCTTGCGCCTCGTCGTCGCAGTCGAGTTCCACGTAAACACAGACCTTTGCCTCATCGTCGAGTGCCGGCAGCGAGGCAAACGCGGTCGACTGCTCGCGCTGGCGGCGAAGGATATCCAAGGCGCCGGCATCGAAATACTCAATAGCGGCGGCATGGGACAGCACGGGGCGCACGGAATCGGTAAAGGACACCGCCTTGTCCTCGCTGTCGAAAAAGCAGCTCACACCCCATACGACCGAAGGTGCCGCCTGCAGGGCGATCTCGAGCTCGGTAATGACGCCGAGTGTGCCGCACGCACCGATAAAGAGGTCGACGGCGTCCATATCGTCCGAAACGAAATAACCCGACGCGTTTTTGGTCTTGGGCATGGTATAGCCAGGAAGATCCAGCTCGAGCGCGCGGCCTTCCGCTGTCACGAGCGACAAGTGGCGTGCGTCAGCGTGCGCCTGACCTCGATGAAGCTCAAGCAGGTCGCCGTCCGCCAGTGCCACGTGAAGCCCCGTAACGTGCGGGCGCATGGGGCCGTAGGCGTAACTGCGGGCACCGGAGGCATTGCACGCCGCCATGCCGCCCAGGCAGGCAGATGCCTCGGTGGGATCGGTGGGAAAGAACTGCTCAGGAGCTGCCTGGAACTCCTCATAGGCCTCAAGCGATACCTGATCCCAGTCAGCGGTCGGCAATGCCTTCTTACCCAGTTGCTTGCGCAACTCCGAAAGCACGACGCCCGGCTCCACGCGCAGCAGAAAACGGCCTCGCTCGTCGCGGCGGAGACCCAGGTAGCGATTCATACGAGAAGTGTTGAGGATATGCCCGCCGTGAGGCACGGCACCGGCAGCCAGACCGGTCCGAGCACCCTGGACCGTTATCGGAACATGCTCGGCATGGAGCTTTCGCAGAATGGCGCGGACTTCGTCCTCCGTTGTCGGAAACGAGATGCTCGACGCCTCGCCCGATGTGCGAGATTCATCGCGACCATATTCTTCGAACTCGTCGCCGAAGGGTTTGATGGCTGCAGACACGCGAACTCCCCCTTTAGTTAACTACAGTGTTTGCAGGGAGATGTTACCGCATCGTTTCGTCGACGTGACTGAGACCGTCTCCATAATTGGCGAATTTTACGTTTGCGCAATTCGGCGAGCGGCGGCGTTTTCTCGGCAGGCGCTCTATTTAACGCGCTCCTTTCCATCGCAGCCACGCACACAATTGGCGCTCGAAAAAACTTGAGATATTTTTTAGCGTCTCTCACCTGCGGCGATGTAAACCCGTCAAGCATTTGGTCAGAAATTGGTCAAGTTGTGGCTGATACGGTCGGCATCGACAGCCAAAACCAATAGAAGGTTTGGCCCAAAAACAGGGAGGTTCCCATGGCATATTACTGGCCCCAGTACGGCATCGCCATCGAAGTCGACGACGATCCCTATCTCCTGCCTTTTGACGAAGAGGCATTCCCCGATACGACGGTCTACCACGTTACCACCGATGTGATCTGCGACCCCGAGTCGTTCTCGGCGCTCGCCCACCACATCGCGCATATCCACGACATCGAGCTCCCTCCCGACTTCGAAGAACTCGTCTACTCGCGCCGCCTGATGCTTCACATGCTCTTTGGAGCGGACCCGTCCACCTTTGCGCGCATCTATGCCGCCAAGGGTGCCGCATGAGCGCGAAGAAGCCGCCCCACTTTGCAGGTCTGGGGCATCGCAGGAAGCTCATCGTTGCCTGCTTGGCCATCGTCTGTGCCCTTGTCGCCGTAGGACTATACGCTTGGCAGTCGCAGCCCGTACCCGAGGCGGGCGCTTCGGTTGCGACGGCCGAGGGCAAAACGCGTCAGGAAATCCAAGATGAGCTCGACGCCATCGTCCGCGACAACATGATGACGATTTCGGTCGCACCGGTCGCTCAGCTGCAGGAGGACGGCAAGCTGCGCGTCAACGTGCAAAACGTCCAAGACAATAAATTTCCCCAGCGATTCCGCGTCATCCAAAACGACGAGACCATGTACGAATCCGGTGTGGTCGAGACCGGCAAGACAATCGAGACGTGCCCCGCCGGCGACATCAAAGAAGGCGAGGCGTACATCGAGATCCAGGCACTCGATGCAAAGACCCTCGACAGCCACGGCAATCCGACACGTGTCAAGGTACGGGTTGAGCAAGCCGAGAACTAGCTTTCCGGCCGACGCGGCACCGCACGCAATTCACCAGCATTCGTCCAATCATCGCGGGGACGGCCCGCGGCGAATAGAAAGGAACGACCATGGACATCACCAGGAACATGAACGGAGCCAGAGCGCTCGTCGTGGGCGCAGGGCTCGCGCTCGCGCTCGCAATGGGCGCCGCCCCGACGCCAGCTATGGCAGCCGGGCGCGTTGGAACCACGAAAGTAATGGTCAGGACCGAGATCGACAACGTTGAGTTCAAAGTTCCGACGGTTATTCCCTTCGTCGCCAAGGCCGACGGCACGCTTCAGGGTCCCTCAGAAGACGCGACCACCATCGACAATCATTCGGCCTACGGCATCCATGTCACCAACATGAAGATCGACGCCATGAACACCTGGACCATTGCCGCCGACGCCAAGGCCGGAACCGCGCAGAACTCCATCGACTTTAAGGTCGGCCCCGACGGCGCGCTCCAGAACGCCAGCGCCGCCGCGCAAGGGACGGGCCTCGATCTTTCCAAGAATGCAGCCTTCGACATGGGCTACCAGGGCATTGCCGGCGGCACGGACAAAATCAAGCTCAAGACAAGCGGAAACGTCGCCCGCGTCACGCGCGACATCTTCCGCGTAACCGGCGAAGGCGATCAGGTTGCGACGATCACCTGGACGGTCGAGCCCGGTGCGCACACGGCATAAGGCCGTCGCCCTGGCCGCCGCCGTCAGCATCCTAGCGTTTGGGCCAGCCATGGCCTTTGCCCAGCAAGAACAGGCGCAGGCCGCCACGCAAGTGACGGTCGACCTCTCGGAGCTCGACCGCGGCGACCGCGAGGAACCGTTGGCGCAGACAGGCGACAGACGATGGCTCTTGGCAGCAGGCGCCACAGCAGCAGGCGCGGGAACCGCCGGCCTCGGTCTGCACATCAAACGCAGCCAGAAACAAAACACGGACAGGCCGCACTAAATTAGCTAAGGAGACCCCATGGCATCGAAGAACCTTTTGCCCGTCGTCGCACTCTGCGGCGCGCTCGCAACCGGAACGCCTGTCGCCGCTTGGGCGACTCCCGTCATGGCAGACTCCTTACCAGTAGCCCTAAGTTCCGCACCAAATCCGTCGAGCGCCATTGCGTGCGAGCGTTTTTCGATCGCACAGGCCGTGATCTCAACCTCGGGATGCCTTCGTCGTAATACGGACGGCTCGATAGTCGTGGATATCAAGCGTTCGAACAAGGCAAACGGCTCCCAGGCGGGGTGCGCCGTCTGCACGTGGCGCTCGGTTGTGTTCGATGCAGATGGCGATCCATGCAATTTAGAGCTGCGCATCGACATCGCTTCGGTCGATGACTCGGCGAACGGAGCGAAGGTCGCCTTCGACGGTACGTTTTTTGAGAAAGGAGGCGGTATATGGCTGGGCTGCGCCGCCGCGAATGCAGACGACACGCAGCCCACCCTCTCATTCACGGCATCGTTGCGGCTGACCAAAGCCGGCACCGATGCCATCGCGGCGGGAGAAGCGTCCCTGCTGTTCTACGCCGTCAGCGCCAAAGACACAGACGCTCATTTCGAGAAACCAGCCGGATCACTCAGCCTTACACGAGGGATAGAGGCAGGCCCTATTGAAATCGATGCCCACGCGCAAAGCAGGCAACGAATTCTTGCCGACCCGGCGCTTCTCGAAATGGAGTGGAACGGATCCGGAGCCATCGGAATTCTCCCCTCCGCGCTTGACGCCAAGACGCTCCCCCCAAACGACGAACCCATCAACGCAACCATACAAGAAGAGAGCGCGGATAAAGAAGCAGATGCGGGCGACACGCCGTCGCCGACAAACAGCGTCCCAGCTTCTTTCGAAGCACCGAATGAGCCCGCTACCGATCCAAACGATCCCGAGCTCGCGGACAGCCTGGGGCTTGCTGATCCTCAAGAGATCGATGAAGGTAACTGCTGCGTGCTTGCCGCGCTCGACCACACAGAGGTCATCGACGCTGCGAACATCGAAGTTGCCGCCGCCAATCAGCCCGTCCGCAAGTCGGCTATCATCGCATTTCCTGAATCCATCGAAGTCGTCTTTTTGCCATCGGGCGAGGTCGTGGCCCCAACACTGCTCACCTTGTTGGGCGCCAAGAATACTCGAAACGAAATTAAAAAGGTCACAGTTGTCGACCCTGCAACCACCGCCAAGCTGCGTCTATACGCCGTTGCCGCAAACGGAAGCAAGACCCTGGAATTCGATGGCGACACACTTCTAACCTGGCGACGTCTGGACATTATGCAAGACGTCTCGTACCAGATCGAGCTCGAAGGGTTTGATCGTGCCCGCGATGCCAATATCATCGCCGCGGCTATTGAATCCCCGCAGCGGCTTATGACACTGCGCTTTGAATACTATCCCTATGTCCCGACAACCACCTGAGGCTTAAATGCTGCGCATCATTCCTAATACCACTTATATAACGTATTAGATGGGTTGCGATGTGCCTCGCATTTCGTTCTGCTACGATTGCCACGTTGGCATCAATACAGGAGGGCTCATGCCGGGCTTGGGAACAATCATCAACGTTGTGCTTTTAGTTGCGGGCGGTCTTTTAGGATTAGCGGGCGGCCGCTTCATTACACCGCGCATCCAAGACACGCTCATGAAAGCATCGGGGCTGTGCGTCCTGTTTATCGGCCTGGGCGGCACCATGCAAAAGATGCTCATCATCGATGGAAAGGCGCTAGCGACCACCGGTACCACCATGCTCATCGTCTCATTTGCGCTCGGTTCGCTCATCGGCGAGGCCGTCAACTTGGAAGCCGCCATCGAGAACCTTGGCGAATGGCTCAAGCGCAAAACCGGCAGCGAGGGCGATAACGAGTTCACCAACGCTTTTGTCTCGACTTCACTCACCGTGTGTATCGGCGCCATGGCCATTGTGGGATCGATCCAGGACGGTCTGCTCGGTGACTGGTCAACGCTTGCCCTGAAAGGCGCATTGGACTGCATCATCGTCTGCACCATGACGGCGTCGCTTGGCCGCGGCTGCATTTTCTCCGCCCTGCCCGTCGCCGTGTTCCAGGGGACGATCACGTTGTTTGCCGGCGCGCTCTCCCCCATCATGACCACAGCAGCCCTCAACAGCCTTTCGCTCGTAGGCTCCATGCTCATCTTCTGCGTCGGCGTCAACCTCATCCGTCCTCAGACCTTCCGCACGGCCAATATGCTCCCCTCCGTCGTCATCGCCGTCATCTACGCCCTCCTGTTCTAAATCTATCTACGCAGCAGTATCTCGAACACCTGTTTGATGCTGTGCTATGATATGAGGTCACCGAAGCTGCGTTAGGAGAGGAGGAGCGGTGGCCGACCAGGACATCAAGATGCTCATCGAGCGCATTATGGCCGAGGCCCGGACCCATCAGTCTGCCCGCTTCTCACATGAAGTCTACGCAGACGAGCCGATTCTCAAAACCGGTCGACAGATGCAGAATTTCCTCCCCGACCAGTACCGCAAAATGCGCGAGATATCGCGCTGGCAGGATGACCCCAAGGGCGGTGCGGGCCGCTGGCTTTCGGAAGCCGAGCTTTTTTACCGCCAGGGCCTGCTGATGGCCGACTTTGAGGACGACTGTCCCTGCAACGGCACCTTTAAGTCGTACTTTCCCACCTACAACGCCATGAGCGACCGGCAGCTGCGCGGCTACTTTACCTGGCGTGCCCAAGTGCGCCGCGGAACCGTCGAGGAAACGTCTACGTCCTTTGCCTTCCTGTATCTCTATGAGCTGATCTGCGGCATCGGCGTTGATGACCCGCTCGATGGCTTTAGCAAGATCAAGGCCTTTTGGGATGCCTACCGTGCCTTCGAGCCCGGCATCGACCGGTTTGCACGCGTGTGGCTGCAAGATTACGCCGTGTTCCACAGGCTCGACCCCAAGCTGCTTCGCGACTCTAAAACCGTCATGTTCGATAACGCCCTTATCGAGCTGCGGCGCGCGGCTCGAGACCTTGTACCAGCACAGGCACCGTCCGGCCAGACCCCTAAGCGTCGCAAAACCTCCGAGCCCACGCTCCCCCTTCCGCCCGACGAGGCGCGCGAGGAGCGGCTCATGGCCGCCATCAACGCCCTCTCCACGTACAACCTAAGTAACTCGCGGCTCGACCGCAGCCACCACCGCGATCTGCGCCATGTGACATGCGCCGTGTATGTCCGCATGGCGCACTACTATGACACGCACCGAAAGACCGGTATCGTGGCGAGCTTGTTTGGGGAGGAGACAGCCATGCCCTATACCATGTTTGCCTCGGCTGTGTTCTTTGCGCCTAATCGCCACGAGGATTGCGAATACCGTCTGGACCCCATCCATATTTACCGTTGTCAAAACGGCTTTTGGGAATGCATGCGCATCCACGGCAGCAGGCAAAAAAGCAGCAAGCTTGGTGAGATGATGCGCGCCTGCGACCAACGCCTGCGCCTGGCTCTAGACCCCACCCACCCCCTAAAGGAGGAGAAGGTCCCCAAATATCTGGCCAAGATCATCGATGACGAGATTGTGGCATGGCTTTCGTGGGACGCCGCACACCAGCCCGTCAAGATCGATATCGATCTGAGTCAGCTGGGGCACATTCGGAGCGCCGCTGCGCAAACGCGCGAAGCGCTTTTGATCGACGAGGAACGCGAGGACGGCGCGTCCGCAGAAGCCGAGGCAGCGGACTCAGGGCAACCGGAAGCCGAGCCCGTAACCGACGCGATTGTCGAGGCGGTCGCGGCACCCATTCGGCAGGACGAGACCGACGAGCCGACCATATCCACCGAACAGTTTGGTGTCGTGGCACCGCTTCTCGCGCCGACGCCCGTGTTCGCAGCTGCTGCGCCCGCTGACGCCACAAGCGAACTCACGCCTGCCGCAGACGCCTATCTCCGCGCGCTGCTCGAGCAGAACACGGCGCAGGCGGCATTGGCGGTGGAGAGGTCGGGACAGAGCGAGGACATGCTCGTCGATAGCATCAACGAGGCGCTCTTTGACCTGGTGGGCGACACCGTAATTGAATTTAGCGCGGCAGGGCCGCAGATTATTGAGGACTACGAAGCAGACGTGAGAGGATACCTAGACCATGAGTGATACCGCATCCGCAGCACCCCGCGTGCCCAAGCGCGTCGCTGCCGTCATTCTCAACTCGCTCAAGGGCGGCGTGGTCCCGCGCATCGGCCTTCCCTACATTACCGTAGGGCGCGAGGTCGAGATCCGCGCCCTGCTCACCGATCTGAGTCTCATCGCCGACGGTGGGGCGAGCTTCCGCTTCCTGGTCGGTCGCTACGGCGCCGGCAAGAGCTTTTTGCTCCAAACCATCCGAACGCATGCCATGGGCGAGGGATTCGTCGTCGCCGATGCAGACTTGTCCCCCGAGCGCCGTCTGCAGGGCGGGCAGGGGCAGGGCCTTGCCACCTACCGCGAGCTCATCCGCAATATATCGACCAAGACGCGCCCCGAGGGCGGCGCGCTCAACCTTATCCTGGATCGTTGGGTCACCTCGTGTGCCGATGCCGATGAGTCCGTCGTTAATGCCCAACTGGCCCCGCTCGAGGAGATGGTCCACGGCTTCGACTTCACCCGCATGCTTCGCCGCTATCGCACGGCCGTATCCGAGGGCGACGAGGAAGCCATGGGCCGCGTGACCAAATGGATCCGCGGCGAATACCGTACCAAGAGCGAGGCTCGCGCCGAGCTGGGCTCCTCGACCATCATCAGCGATGACGACTGGTACGACTACGTTAAGCTCATCGCGCGTTTTTTGGTCTGCGGCGGCTACAAGGGTATGTTGGTGCTCATCGACGAGCTCGTGAATCTGTATAAGATTCCCAACGCCATCACGCGCCAGTACAACTACGAGAAGATCCTGACCATGTACAACGACACGCTCCAGGGCAAGGCGCAGTACCTGGGCATGATCATGGGCGGCACGCCAACCTCCATCGAAGACCGCCGCCGCGGCGTGTTCTCCTACGAGGCCCTGCGCAGCCGACTCGCTCAAGGCCGCTTTGCACGCGAGGACCTTAAGGACATGCTCGCGCCCATCATCCGTCTGCAGCCACTCACCTACGAGGAGCTGCTGGTGCTGATCGAAAAACTCATGCAAATTCACGCCGGCTACTTTGGCTGGACGCCCACGCTGACCGAGAACGACTTGGTGGACTTCCTCAAGATCGAGTTCGGTCGTGTGGGAGCCGACACACATCTGACGCCGCGTGAAGTCATTCGCGACTTTATCGAGCTGCTCGACATCCTATGCCAGAACCCCGACGCCAACGTAGCCGAGCTGCTGCAAAGCGTCGGCGGCGACGCGCTGGCGCCGGCAGCAGCAACAGGCGACACCGGCACCGCAGGCGGCGACCGTAACTTCGCCGAATTCACCATCTAACCTGCCAAAAAGGGATAGGTTTATTTTGGCAGGTTTTATCTGGGCAAACGTTGAAGCGGTAATGCAGCAAGCCACTGCCCGCCGCGTTGAGAGATTCGCTTTTGAAAGGAGGCCTCGTGAACGCCTTTGACCGCTACGCCCCGTTTATCCAAGACTTCATCTACTCCCACGATTGGGAGAGCCTGCGCTCCATCCAGGTTGCGGCGGCAGATGCCATCTTTAACTCGCAGGACAATGTGCTCCTGACGGCATCCACGGCTTCCGGCAAAACCGAGGCAGCCTTCTTTCCCATCCTGACCGAGTTTTGGGAGAACCCACCCGCAAGCGTGGGCGCCCTCTACATTGGCCCCCTCAAGGCGCTCATCAACGACCAATTCGTCCGCCTCAACGACCTGTGCGAAGAAGCCGATATCCCCGTCTGGCACTGGCATGGCGATGTCTCGCAATCACACAAGGCCAAACTCATCAAAAAGCCGAGTGGTATCCTTCAGATTACGCCCGAATCGCTCGAGGCGCTCCTGATCCATAAGCACATGGCGATCCCGCGCATGTTTTGCGACCTGCGCTACGTGGTCATCGATGAGGTCCACTCGCTCATGCGCGGCGACCGTGGCGGGCAGACGCTCTGCCTTATCGAGCGGCTCTCGCGCATGGCCGGCGTGCAACCTCGACGCATCGGCCTTTCAGCCACCATCGGCGACCCCGAGCGCACGGGCGCTTTTCTCTCACAGGGAACGGGGCGCGACTGCGTTATCCCCCGCTTTGAGGAGCCGCGCCGCGTGTGGCGTATCTCCATGGAGCACTTCTACAACTCGGGTCCCCAGGCGCAACAACGAGGATTCGAGAGCACGGGTCCTCAAGAGGCCGAAGTGCTTGCGTGCGAGCGCATTGAGGCAGCGGCACCCGCGGCACTGCCCGTCAGCACCCAAGACATGCGCCATAGCGGACAACTCACACAGGAGGAACGCCGCCAACGTCGCGAGCAGGCACGGGGCAAGGCTGCCCCCAAGGACAGTCGCGCTTCCTCGGCCCCCGAGGGCGAAGTCGACATTCCCCGAGCACCCGAACAGGCATTACTCAACCCCACCGACACAGCACCAGACAACGCCGACCCCGGCATGGGCTATATCTTCGAACACACCCGCGGCCGCAAGTGCCTGGTCTTTGCCAACTCGCGTGAGGAGGCAGAGGCCGTGTGTTCCATGCTGCGCAGCTACTGCGAAAGTCGACACGAGCCCGACCGCTTTCTAATCCATCACGGCAATCTTTCAGCATCGCTGCGCGAGACGGCAGAAGAGCTCATGCGCGATGAGGAGCAGGCACAGACAACCGTCACCACATCTACACTGGAGCTCGGTATCGATATCGGCCGTCTGGAGCGTGCGTTTCAGATCGATGCACCGTTTACCGTCAGCTCCTTTTTGCAGCGAATGGGCCGCACGGGGCGCCGCGATCTTCCGCCCGAGATGTGGTTTGTCATGCGCGAGGAAGAACCCGAGCCGCGCACGATGATGCCCGAGACCATTCCGTGGAAGCTCCTGCAGGGCATCGCGCTCGTACAACTCTATCGCGAGGAAAAGTGGGTCGAGCCACCCGAACTCGATCGACTCCCCTACAGCCTGCTCTACCACCAGACTATGTCGACGCTTGCCAGCACCGGCGAACTCACGCCGGCAGAGCTTGCCCAGCGCGTGCTCACACTCAGCTATTTCCATCGCATCTCGGCCGATGACTATCGCGTGTTGCTGCGTCACCTCATTAAGATCGACCATATCCAAGTCACCGAGGGCGGCGGGCTCATCGTGGGCCTCGCGGGCGAGCGCATCATTAACAACTTTAAGTTCTACGCTGTGTTCCAGGAAAACGAGGAGTTCACCGTTCGCAGTGAGTCGGCCGAGTTGGGCACGATCGTCAATCCGCCACCGCCCGGTGAGCGCATCGCCATCGCCGGACACTGCTGGATTGTCGAGGAAGTGGACTGGAAGCGCCACACCGTCTTTGCCACGCAGGTCAAGGGCCGGGTGCCGGCCTACTTTGGCGACTGCCCCGGTGATATCAATACACACGTACTCGAGCGCATGCGCAAGGCGCTCAACGAGCACGCAGCATATCCGTACCTTATGGGTAACGCACGGGCCCGCCTTGCGCAGGCTCGTCATACCGCCGAGATTTCGGGCGCGGGAACCAAGCCGCTCATTAACCTGGGCGGCGACACCTGGGTGCTCTTCCCCTGGTTGGGAAGCTACGCCTTTTTGGCGCTCGAGCGCATGCTCAAGATTAAATGTGCCGCGGAGCTGGGCCTTCGCGGACTCGACCCGTCACGCCCGTACTTTATGCAGTTTAAGATGAAGGTCGACGAGGAGACATTCTTTGAAGTGCTCGCCGCCGAAGCCGAGAAAGACTTCGACCCCATCGACCTCGTCTATCCCGGCGAGGTGCCTTACTTTGACCGCTACGACGAGTTTGTTCCCGAAGAGCTCGTGCGCAAGGGCTTTGCCGAAGGTGTGCTCGACATAGAGGGCATGAAGCAGCGCGTTCTCGGCTGGCGCGACCACGCCTAAGACCAGTCTTTTTGGGACGAGGAGACTTATTTGTCGTGAAGGACGGTGCCGAGGAAGTCGGTGTCGAAGGGCACGGCTTCGGCAAAGGCGTAGTTGCCGTCGCTGGCGATGAGCAGGTAGTTTTCCTCGCCGCCGAACTCCGCATCGCCACATGGGACCACCCAGGCGTGGGCGAATACCTCGAGTGCCGTGGCAGCGCAATCGCGCAGGAACGTCACATCGCTCCCCTCGCTTGCGCTCACGATATTGGCCACGTAGATGCCGCCGGCATTCAGGCTGCCCCGCACTAGACGCAACGCCTCAACGGTCGCCAGCTCGCGTACGGGCTCGGCACCGCCAAAGCAATCGCTCACGACCACGTCGTAGCGACGATGACCCACACTCGTCACACCCAGATACGAGCGAGCCTCAGCAGTAATCACCCGCAAGCGGTCGCCCACCGTGCGCTCCAGCTCGTCCAGATAGAACCAACGGCGCGCCAGGCGCGTAATCTCTCCGTCATACTCGATAACGTCCATGCGCAAGCCCTCGTGCGACATCAGCGCAAACTTGGGATAGGCAAACCCGCCGCCACCCAGCATGAGCATACGGTCGATGCCGTGACCATAAGCGTCGTGCATTGCACCCTCGGCCTCAAACACGTCGTCAAACGCACGATAGTACGCAAAGACGGGCTCAGCCCAACGCTCGCCAACGTAACTCGCGCTTTGGTAGACGCCGCCTTGCACCAATACGCGGACTTCGTCGCCGCCCTCGTCGTGCACGCGCTTCACACGCGCCAACCCATTGCAGGTTCGCGCAACCTGCAGACAGGCAACACGAACAGCGACAGCGGCCGCACCAAGCGCCGCGGCTCCCAGAGCAACGCCGGCAACGACGCCGGCAGAAACACTCGGCTTGTTCATCTAGAGCTCCTTTTGCAGATAAAGGCCATGGTCATAAAATCCAAGATGGCGATAGTACTCGCGCGTACCAATCGCGCTGATCACGTTGATGCGCGCATAGCCGGCATCCCGGGCAATCTCGCACGCACGCTCTACGAGCAAACGCCCCAACCCGTGATGCTGCGCCGCCTGGCCCTGGTCACCCACGCGTGCCGCCATGCCATACACGTGCACCTCGCGAATCATCGCCTCGTCCGGCGTCGTCGGCAACTCGTCCGCATGCGCGGCAACAAACGAATGGTCGGGCAGCGACAACCGCAAAAAGCCCGCGATCTTGCCCTGCGGCGTCACCCACTGCAAAAAGCGCTCGTAAGTCACTGGCGTCTCGTACGCCACTTCCTCATCAAGAGATAGCTCATCCAAGTCGGCACCCGCCGTACTGATCTCGCGATAGCGAATCTCGCGCACCGTCGCACCATCACCCCGAGCAGCCAGACGGTTCTCAACGAGCTGACGCAGGTTGGGTTTCTTGTTGCCCACCATAATGTCGTCGGAACTAAAGTCGCGGATCATGCGACTGATACGGCAGAACGCCGGCGTCACCACGATGTCGTCGGCCAGCACATCGAGCAGCTCTTCCTCGGTATAGGGACGCCACTCGCCGCGCTCATAGCAGCCCACCAGACGCGAGCCCTCGATGAGCGCACACGGGTAGACCTTGACCTCGTCGGGCATAAAGGCCCCTTCGGTCATAAAGCGTTCGTAGTCGCGCTTATCCCCCTCCGGCGTGGCACCCAGCAGGTTAAGCATAAAATGCGCATGGATCTTAAAGCCAAACAGGCGCGCAAGCGAAAACGCCCGTTCAATCTGCGCCACCGAAATGCGACGCTCGTTGATATCGAGCAGGTGCTGGTCGAGGCTCTGGATACCCATCTGGATCTTGGTGCAGCCCAGGCGGCGGATGAGCGTAAGCGCCTGCGGCGTTACGGCATCGGGGCGCGTCTCGATAACGAGTCCCACCACGCGATGCTTCGCCGTCTCGTTGATGCGCTGCTGACGCTCGAGCTCCTCCATCGTTGCCGTCTGCCACTCAGTGACCTTGTCCCACGGCGTACCGGGACCGTACAGACGACGCACCGCACGGTTATAGCCGCCCACGGCAGCATCCACACGCCCCTGCTCGTCGGCAACGCCGGCAGCAAGCTCGACCTCGTCTGTCGCAATGCCGGCGGCCCGATAGCGCTCACGGCGCTCTGCCACCACAGGCGGCAGGGCATCGGCGGGAGCGTCATCGAGCAGACGCCCCGCCTCGGCACGACTGATGCCCGGACGCGCCAACATGGGGTTAGCCGCCACACCAGCCACGGCATCGTCATTGAGCGCGCGGAAGAGCTCCGACATAAACCACGTCTGATACCCTTGCGGATAGTCGCTCCAGGTACCGCCGAGCACAATGAGCTCAATCTTATCGGTCGCATGCCCCATCTGCGAAAGCGCGGTCAGACGAGCGCTTACCTGCAGATACGGGTCAAAGCAATTTTGCTCCGCACGGGCGCATGCCGGCTCGGCATGCAGATAGCTTTTGGGCATGCGCAGATCGTTGGGGCAAAACAGGCAATCGCCCGAGCAGGGCCACGGCTTGGTGATGACGGTAATGGTCGCCACGCCCGAAGCCGTGCGGCGCGGCTTCATGCGCAGCACCTGCAGCAGCTGACGCTGCAGCTCGGCATCGACATTCCATCCAGCCCAACGAGCCGGCTTCTCACGTTTAACCCGCTGGTAGAACGGCAGCAGACGGCGCTTGGCCAGATCTCGTTTGTCGGCACCCTCACGGCGCGCCTCGGCATGTATCAGTTTGACGAGCGCCTTGTCGTCCACGGTCTCACCGCGACGCAGAGCCTCGAGTATGTTCAAAATAATCTGTTCCATGCCCCCATTGTAAAGGCAAAGGCGCCGGAGCCAGTCACGGCCCCGGCGCCTCCATCAAAGAGCGCAGCTATGGTATATAAGTCTTCGATAACCGCCCGTCACTCTGAATCAAATGACATGTCGCCCGAACCGACCTCAAAACGATACGTAGCAGACTTATCGCCGTTATCGAATTCAAGATTCAAAATGGTCTCGCCGTCGTAGCCAAGCGGAAGGAAATCGCTCTCGAAGTCGCCGCTGCCCAAGGTAAGGCTCGCCTTAAAGCCCGTCGAGTTCGGAACCATCATCTCCACATCGCCCGAGCCCACACTCACGTCCATCGACTTCGCGGGGGCCTGGTAGAGCTCGAACGTCACATCGCCCGAACAGACCTCAGCACTGAGCGCATCAGTCACGCTGCCCGCAAACTCTACATCTCCCGCACCCAGGAAAAGGTCGAAACCATCACAGGTGACACCGGCAATCTGCAGATCACCCGAGCCCACGTGCGCGTTGACTCCCTTCAGATGTTCGGCAACACGGCGCGGCAGCTCGACCGTAACTGAGCGATCGATTGCCTTACCGTCATCACTTCCAAACTGGGAAACCTTGAGCGTCGAGTCCTCGACGGATGCGATGTTCTGCGTCGCGGCCTTGGAGGCATCCATACCATTGGCAACGCGTCCCCGCTCGATAACGCGAGCCTTGTTACCATCAATAACCTTGACGTCCACCGTAGCCGCATCGATATCGAAATCGAGGTAGCGAAACTCATCGGCATCAAAGGTCGTACACGAAAGCTGCTGAGGCCGAGCGGAATAGTTACCGCCATCGTTCATAAAATCGTCGTCATCAATCACATCGTCCATACCGGACAAGCCGGGTATAACATCGTCGAGATCCCACGGGCCATCAAAATGAATCAAAGTCCGCGAAACGCCAAAAACAAGCCCGATAATCAGTACAAACGCTCCGATGCCGACGCCCAGGCGCAGCTTGGATTCATGCGAAAGCTTCATCATTCGTCACCTTCTTTGGCACATGGCTCAGCGGTGGCCGCGGTAGCCACGTCAGCATCAGGTTCCGCAGAAGTATCCTTCCCCTGGGCCCTGACCGCCACCGGTGCCGGACCAACCTGAATATCCCCGCGCGCCCAATCGCCATCGAGTGCACGCGCCACCCAGTGATAGATGGGAATCGTGAAGAAGATCAGCGCAGCAAAGGGGCCGGCACCAAACAGGAACATCAGTAAAAAGAACAGCAGCCAGCACACGGCCCAATACGGGAATGACTGGAACGGACCCTTCACCGGAGTCGGACCAGCCGCACCGGTACCCGTCACCTGAGCCGTCGCCGCATTGGCAGCCTGCGCACTCCAGCTTGCCGCCTGCGCCGCCTTGGCTGCCGCGTCACTTGCCTGCGTTGCCGCCTCGGTGGCGCGCGCCGCCGCCTCATGGGTGCGGGCGCGCTCTGCCGCCTCGGCCTCGCGCTGACGAGCGCGGTCCTCGTTCTCAAACTCGATATCGTCCTCAATCTCATCGCTCGGATTGAGCAGCTCGTCCAGACTCACACCATAGAGCTTGGCGAGCGAGATCAGGTTCTCGGTATCGGGCGAGCTCTCCGCACGCTCCCATTTACTAACCGCCTGGCGCGACAGCCCCAGCTTTCGCGCCAGCCCTTCTTGGCTAAAGCCCTTGCTGCGGCGAAGGTCGGCGAGCCGCTGCGCAGTTTCTACATTCATGGTTCCTCCTATGTGATGCCAGCCGTGCCGCCGGACCGTTTTTGTTCTTAAGGCGCCTTGCACAGTTAAAAATCTATCCGCCACCGCCAAAAGCATGCCACCTATTCTAGTGAGATTTTTGACAACTGGCGGTTGCGGGCACATATGAGCTGCGGAAATGTGTCCAAACAAAGCAATGAGCCGCAGCTCGGTTGTCCCCGTTGCGGCGTTAACGGTAGTATGGTCATACTGTTTATTCCGCACCGCCAACGGAGGGAGTTCCGCGCCGTGAACCGCGATTTCGCCTCATCGCTCATCCAGCTCAACAACACGTTCTATCGCGAGCACTCCGCCTCCTTTTCCGATACGCGCCAGGCCCCGTGGCCCGGCTGGGTGCGCACCATGGACATCGCGCTCGAACAGCTCGACGTCGCCACGATCGAGCATCCCGTCCGCGTCTTCGATCTCGCCTGCGGCAATATGCGATTCGAAAACTTTGCCGCCGGCGGCGCACTTGCCGCCAAGGGCGTCGACGGCGCAAACCCCTCGGCAGATGCCAGCTGCCCGTTTGAGTTCTATGGCGTCGACTCGTGTCAAGACCTGGCCATCGATGCACATGGCCACGCGCTGCGCATTCCCAACCTGCACTTCCAGGAACTCGACGTGCTCGACGCCCTCATGAAGCTCAACCCCGCCGAAACACCCGACGTGCTTTTCGACGCCCCGCTCGCCGATATCTCGGTCTGCTTTGGCTTTATGCACCACGTGCCGTCGTGCGAGTACCGCGTACGCGTGCTCGACGCCCTGGTGCGGCAAACGCGCCCGGGCGGCATCATCGCCATCAGCTTTTGGGAGTTTATGAACGACGAGCGCATGGCGCGCAAGGCCGTTCGAGCCGAAGCCCGCGCCGAGCTCACCCCGCCGTTTGAGGGTTACGATTCCGCGCAGTTTGAAGCCGGCGACCACCTCATTGGCTGGCAAAACGACCGCCACGCCTACCGCTATTGCCATCACTTTGACGATCAGCAGATCACCGACCTGGTGCGCGGCGTCCGTACGTTCTACAAAAGCGGCGAGGTCCCCGTGCGCGAGCTTGAGCGCTTCCATGCCGACGGTCGCAGCGGCGAGCTCAACCGCTATGTGATCCTCAAGCGCCTGTAGGCATCGACGACTCGCCGCCGAGCCGTACCGCATCTTTCGGGCAAGCTATGCCCGCCCTTTTTCAACCCATTGACGGAACGCGCAGTTATGCGTTCCATACTTATGACCAAGGAGCCTCATGGGAGCCGTCCACGTTCGCACGCCTAAGAACTTTGTGCTCGAAGAGCGCCTGGAGCGCTACGCCGATGCGATTGAGACGAACCCCGAGGCTTATGCCGGAGATTGGCGCGAGGCCTGTGCGCCCGTAGGCAGCACGCCCTTCGAGCACCTTCACCTGGATCTTGGCTGCGGCAAGGGAACGTACCTTGTAGAGCGCGCGGTCCACGAGCCAAACACGCTCTTTATCGGTATGGACCAGGAGCCCATCTGCATCGCCTATGCCGCACAGAAAATCTACGAGCAGGAACTGGCCAACGCACTCGTCCTGCCCCGAGGCGTCGCATCGCTGCCGCAGCTGTTTGCCGCAGGCGAGCTCGATGCCATCACCATCAACTTTCCCACGCCGCAGCCCAAGGCCAAGTACGCCAAAAAACGACTCGTCCATGTCGACCATCTGATGCTCTACCGCCCGCTCTTTGCAGCCGGCGCCGCCGTCACGCTGCGAACCGACAGCAAGCCATTGCGTGACTACGCCCTGGGGCAGTTTGCCGCGGCCGGCTACGACACACTTTGGGTGAGTGACGACGTCCGCCGCGACCATCCCGAGCACCCCGAGACCGAATATGAATGCCGCACGCGCGAGATGGGTGCCGTCGTCTATGGCATTTGCGCCACACCCGGCGCGCAGCCCAGCGATGAACAGCTCACGGCGGGCCGCGCGCAGGAGCAAAGCCTTGCCTGCTACCTGCCCGAAAACCTCGATGAGCTCACCTATGTACCTCTGGGCATGGAAGAAGCCGTCGAGAACTTTAGAAACCGCGCCCGCAAAGGCAAGAAGCGCCTGCCGCAAGAGTCCTAGGGGCTTCTGATGGTCGCGGCGTCGACAAACAAGCGCAAATAGGCGCCAGCGAACGGCCCTCAAACCTAAGTGAGTAGACTTTTTTGCAATAGCCAAGCACAGCCCGCATAGCGAAAACTAAAGGCTCTGTTAGACCAGGATTGACATACATGTGTCCCCACGGTGCCATATCTTTG
>UQDE01000012.1 GCA_900539735.1 uncultured Collinsella sp.
AAAGAGAAGAGGCGGGGCATGCCCCGCCTCTTACACCACATCTCTGCGCGCTACCGGTACCCCCGACCACAATCGCGTTTCATGCAAAATCGCAGGCGTTCTACCTGCGGTTTTCTTTTCGCGTTTTTCGCCGTGGTTGAGGGTAGCCACCCAAACGTAGTAGATGGGCCTATTTCGTGGCAGACGGGTCACGCGGCAGCCCTCACAAGGCAAAAATGATCCGTTTTCCTCCGTCCCCGGGGGCTCAAGGGCTGTCACCGATATGGTGCTATTTCAAAACTATGCCGGATTACGGGGCTAAAGTCGGAGTCCTCATCCATACCCCCTATTTTTGAAAAACAGCAAGCAATCTACCTGCGGTTTTGTTTTTGCGATTTTCGGTATGGTCGGAGGTTCGCTATCCAGCCCCGTAAACCGACATAGTTTTGTTCGCGACGGCACAACCGCGCGTTTAAGCGCGGGGCCGGTGGGGCATTTTTGCCCCACCGGCCCCTATCCCAGCTCTATTCCGGCGCTACTCCGGCTTGGTTTCTACCGTGGGGGTCTTGTCCGCCGCAACTGGAGTACGAGCGGTGTCCATAGTCAGGCAGTGCTTGGGGCAGCTCTCGATGCACTCACCGCACACCACGCAGGCATACGGGTCGATCGACCAGGTACCACCCTTGCGATCGACCGCAAGCGCGCCCGCCGGGCAACGGCGCGCGCACATGCCGCAGCAGATGCACACGTCCATGTCGTTGACGATATGTCTGCGCAGGCGCGCAGGCGCCGCGAGCTTCTCCTGCGGATAGCACACCGTTACTGGCCGCTTGACCATAGAACCCAAGGCCGTCTTGGCAAATGTCAGCAAACTCATGCCGCGCCTACCTTTCCGTGCAGCTAATGCAGGGGTCGATGGTCAGGATAATCATGGGCACATTGGCAATGAGCACACCCTGCAGCGCATGCGTCAGACCCGCCAAGTTCTGCGACGTCGGCGTGCGCACGCGGAAACGGTCCAGATTTTTGGTGCCGTTGCCGCGCACATAGTAATAAGCCTCGCCGCGCGGCTGCTCAATCACAACCTCGCCGCGCGCGCCGTCGGCCGGCGTAAGCTTGGTGCGCCCGCCAATCCCGTCGTGCGGAATCTTGCCCACAAGCTCCTTAATGATGTCCATGGCCTGCGTGACCTCGGCGCAACGCACCTGGCAGCGGGCATAGCAATCGCCATCGGTAGCAACGATGGGCTCAAACGCGGCCAAGTCCGCATAGGCGCCGTCACCGAACATGCGCACGTCGTAGTCCACGCCCGAGGCGCGGCCGAACGGACCGACCATCGAAAGCTCCAGCGCGTCTTTCTTGCTAATCACGCCCACGCCATGCAGGCGCTCGCCGCAGCTGTTGTCGTCCAAAAACGTATGCACCAGGGCCTCGTAGTCAGGACGCATGGCGTCGAGCGTCTGGACAATGCCCGCCAGCTCGGAGTCCTCGATATCGTGCTTAAGGCCGCCGATCTCGTTAATCGACAGAATCACGCGCCCGCCGCAAGTGCTCTCAAAAATCTTGAGTATCTGCTCGCGCAGGGTCCATGACCGATAGAACAGCGCCTCGAAGCCAAAGGCGTCGGCGAGCAGGCCCAGCCACAGCAGATGCGAGTGAATGCGCGAAAGCTCGTGCAGAATGGTGCGGATATACTGCACGCGACCAGGCACCTCGATGCCGAGCATGCGCTCGCAGGCGCTGGCATAGCCGCAGCTGTGGCCCACGGCGCAGATGCCGCAGATGCGCTCGGCGATGTAGCCAAACTGATGCATGTCGCGCTTTTCGGTGAGCTTCTCGAGCCCGCGGTGCACAAAGCCGATCTGAGGAATTGCCTCGATGACGCGGTCATCCTCGATCACCAGGTCCAGATGAAGCGGCTCGGGCAGCACCGGGTGCTGCGGGCCAAACGGAATAACGGAGCGATGTGCCATGGACCTTACGCCTCCTTTTTCTGCTTGTCGCGGGCGACCTTGGCGGCAAGCGCCGCGCGGACCTTGGCCGCTTTCTCGGGATCCATGGCGGCGAGCTTTGCCTCCATCTCGGCGGCCTTGAGCGCGGCCTTCGCAGCAGCCTCATCGTGCTGAGCATCGGAGCCGGCAGCCGCAGCGGGCTGAGCAGCGACGCCCGCGGCGTCGCCGGCGCTCGCCGCAGCCGAAGCATCGCCGGCACTCGCAGCGCTCTCCCCTGCAGCAGCCGCAGCCGCGGCGGCCTTCTCGGCAGCAGCCTTGCGCGTCTTGGCCTCGGCGGCGGCACGCACCTTCATGGCTTTCTCGCGCGCGGCCTTCACCTCGGGCGTGATAACGCTCATGGGTTCGGCAGTCGAGACCTGGTAGAAAAAGCCCTTAAAGTCAATCTGCATATCGGTGATGGCAAGACCAAACAGGTCGTGCGTTTCGTTTTCAAACGGGAATACCGCCGGATAGTACGAGCTGATGGACGGAATCTCCTGGTACTGGTCGATGCCCTCAACCACCAGGTTCTCGATCGCATAGCTGCCGTCCTGCGCAATATGCTCCTGAGCAGCACGAACGTCGATAAACGTATAGACCAAGCGATACGATCCGTCGTCCACACAGCGCTCGGCATGCATCTGCACAAAGCGCGCGCCGACGCCCTTGAGCGCCTGGACATGTGACAGGAGCTCATCGATCCCGACGGTAGTATAGATAGCCTTTTGCATTACTCGCCCTCCTTTGCAGCGGCGGGCGCGTCGCCGGCCGCGGACGTCCCAGCAGGCGCATCGTCAGCCCCGGCCCCCGCAGCCACAAACCCGCCCTCGCCCAGCTCAACGCCACCATCCCAGGTTGCGGCGCCGCCCACGGTGAGCGGGTCGCCGCCGGCACGCATCACGGCCTCCTTCTGATCCAGAATGCCGCACGCCTCCACAATGGCATCGATCACGGTCTCGGGGCGAATGGCGCACCCGGGCGCGTACACGTCCACGGGAATCGCGCGGTCCACGCCGCCGATCACGTTGTACGCATCGCGAAACACGCCGCCCGAACACGCGCAGATGCCGCACGCCACCACGCACTTGGGCTCGAGCATCTGGTTGTAGATCTGGCGCACGACAGGCAGGTTCTGGGCATTGACCGACCCCGTCACCAAAAAGATATCCGCATGCTTGGGGTTGCCGGTGTTGACCACGCCGAAGCGCTCCGCATCGAACAGTGGCGTGAGCGAGGCCAGCACCTCGATATCGCATCCGTTGCAGCTCGAACCGTCGTAATGAATAACCCACGGCGAGCGCGACATTTTATGATCCATGGATGCCGCCTCCTAAATAAATACGTCGACGAGGATGGGCATAAGGTTGAGCAGACCAAACACCAGCGCCACGCCCCATCCGAGCCTAAAGCAGCTGCGCCAGGTGCTGCGTGCGAAGGTGTTATCGATCAGCACCTCGACAAAATACGTCGCGGCCATCACGACCAGGGCAACCACCCAGCTCACCGGGTTGTCCCAGACAAAGAACATGCCCACCCACATCAAAAACAGTACGGTCTCGCACCAGTGCATAAGGGTCATCTTGGCCAGCGTGCCGCCGCTCATCTCGGTGGCGACGCCCTGGACGATCTCCTGATGCGCATGATGCGAGTACGAAAGGTCAAACGGCGACTTGCGCAGCTTGATGGTAAGCACCGCGAGCAACGCGAGAAAAATGGGTGCGCTGTACACGATGATGGGGGCCGACTGCCCCGTCACGGCGATGGAATCGAAGCTGTCGGTGGCAAGGTACAGGCCCACGCTCATCAGCAGAACAGCGGGCTCGTAACTCATAACCTGCAGCAACTCACGGTCGGCGCCGACCTGGGCAAACGGGCTTTGCGTCGAGGCGGACGCCAACACCACAAAGATCGCGGCGAGGGTCACCATAAACGCACACAGCAGCGTGTTGGAGCCCGACACAAAGATGCCGCCGCCCACCACGGTAAAGATGAGCGCACACGCCATATAGGTATCGTCCATGGTGTTTACGCTGGCAGGGGCTTTGCGCAGCAGCTTGGCAACGTCGTAGAAGGGCTGCAGCAGACGCGGACCCACACGGCCCTGCATGCGGGCCGAAAGCTTACGGTCAAGACCGTCAATCAAACCGCCCACAAGCGGCGCAATCAAGGCAAACGCCGCGGTGCCTATAAAGATGCCCACGACACCCGAACCTTCGAAATACTTGCCGCGCAGCACCGAGGGCGCGCTCATGGCAAGCCTCTCGGGCCCAATCCATGCGCAGCACAGCAGCGCAAACAAGATAATGCTGCAGCACACGACGCTGCCCGCGGGGCCGATACGCTTCTCGCCAAGGGCGTCCTCCGAGTACCAATTGCGCTTTTCGGCCTTCACCTCGTGCCCCATCGAGCCGCGGAAATGGCGATATTTGTCGGTTCCCACACCCGAAAGGTACACGTTGACGTGCGGCTTGTTGCTCACGCGGAATGAAGTCAGCAGCACCACGGCGATAAACGCCACGATAACCACCATCAGATACATGGCGTCTTTGCCAATAACGTATGGCACGCGGCCAAACACCATGGCCAAGTAAGGCGACACCAAACCGCTCGAGATGAGCGGGAACGCCACGCAGCACAGAATCAGCAGCGCGGCGATGGTGTTGAGCGCCATCCATTCGGTCTTATGGACATTGACCTCAACGTTTTGAGCCGTGGGGTCGACGCCCGAAAGCTTGGCAAGCCACTTGCCCCAGAAGAAGAACGTCGCGGCAGAGCCAAAGGCAAGCACCATGATCATGAGCACGTTGCCGGTCTGCGCAAACGCCACCAGGGCGCCCCACTTGGACACGAGCATGCCAAACGGCGCCACGAACATGCCCATGATGCCCAGCATCATCAGGCGCGTCAGGTGCGGCATGCGGCTGAACATACCGTCCATGTCCTCGATATTGCGGCTGCCGATATGATGCTCGGCCGTGCCCACGCACAGGAACAGCAACGACTTTGCCACCGTGTGGAACAGGATCAGGAAGATGGCCGCCCAGACGGCCTCGGGCGCGCCGACACCCAAGCAGGCACTGATGAGGCCCAGGTTGGAAATGGTGGAGAACGCGAGCACGCGCTTGGCATTGCTCTGCGAGATGGCCATGAGGGCAGCGAGCAAAAACGTGATGGCACCCACGCTCGTAACCATAAAGCCGGTCACGGGATAGATGGCATAGAGCGGGCTCAGCTTGACCATCAGGAACACACCGGCTTTGACCATGGTTGACGAGTGCAGCAGGGCGCTCGTGGGCGTGGGGGCAACCATGGCGCCCAACAGCCAAGTGTGGAACGGCATCTGTGCGGCCTTGGTGAGTGCGGCGAGCGACAGCAGGATGACCGGCATCACCAGTAGCGCGGATTGCACGGTTCCGGCGCCGGAAAGCTCGATCATGCCCGAGATGGTCAACGGCATACCGTTAACGTGCAGGAACATGAGTCCGGCCAAAAACGCGATGCCGCCCAGCATGTTAAGGATGATCTGGGTGAAGGCGTTCTTGATGGCCTCGGGCGTGCGCGTGTAGCCAATCATGAGGAACGAGCACACGGTGGTGATTTCCCAGCCGCAGAACAGCCACTCAAGGTTATCGCTCGTCACGATGACGAACATGGCCGAGAGGAACAGGAACATAAGCGCCAGGAACTGCGGGCGACGGTCGGGCGCGGTCTGCCCGCGCAGCGCGGCCTCGTGCTCGTCATGAGCCTGGAAGTCCTTCATGTAGCCCAGGGCATACACGCAGATTAGGCTGCCGACAATGCCAACGGCGAGGACCATGATCACGCTCATGTAGTCCAGGTAGAACGGCGTCGCCGTGACGGCTTCGGCCGCGGGCAGCGTCATGGCTGCAAAGGCGAGCGAGCCCACCAGCTGGACTATGCCGAGCACCGTGGTGAGCGCGTTCCTATATTTATACGCGTTGTACAGGATGACGGCGCACAGGATGACATCGATGGCGGAGCTGATGATCGAGAGCACATGCGAGGTGCCGGGGGCAACCTCAAAGCTCTGCGGACCCGTGCCAAAAAACAAGACGGCGACTACAACTGTCACCGCCATAATAATGCCGGAGCCTACAAGCCCCACCGCATCGCGGGCGCGGTCACCGCGCGCGAGCAGCATGCCCAGCGCCGGTACCAGCGGAAACAGGGTAAGGAAATACAGTAGCGTCATACCATCACTCCCCCATGCAAAAACGCTGCAATTGTTTAACGTTATAGCTCAATTGAGGAGTAGCGGCGGCGGGTTTTCGGTCAACTGGGGAGTTTTAGGCGTACGGGGCAAGGGCACGTCCGCTTTGGAGCAGAGAGGCGGCAAGAAAAATGCGCCCCTGTGGGCGCACCATCCCGTTTGCTATTCCGCCTTTTTAACGCGCGGCTTGCGACCGCGCGGCTTATCGACCAGCGCGGACTCACCGCTCTCGCGGTACTGACGGCACCAAGCCTTGACCGAAGACTCGCTGGGAATCTTGTGCTTGATCATGGCCTCGCGAACCGTCAAGCCGTTTTCCAAGCGGTCCTTGACCACGGCGAGCTTAACTTCGTACGAATAGGTGTGATGATGCGAACCGGCGTTGAGAACGGCGTCGGCACCGCCCACGGCATACGCGCGGGCCCACTGACGAGCCGTGGCCTGGGGAATGCCAAGCTCCGCGGCGAGAGCGCGATGACCAACCCCCTCTTGGAGGATCTCGACGGCGCGCTGCCTAACCTCGGGCGCATGCGTGCGAGTCCTAGTTGCTTCCGACATACCTGCCACTTCTTAGCCTTAGCCGTTAATCTGCTTTCTTACGTGCAAGTTAGATAGTAGCATTTTACTGTTTGCTCAAAGCAGTTAATTAAAATAGACGCGGCGTTATCTGGGCATTTGGCACCAAATTACGACATTTCTTTATCGATTATTTACGCTGGTAGCTGACTCGCAGCTAATCGTCATTCGCTTGTCAACAAAATTGGCATCTCTTTATGTCCTTTGGCATAGAGGATATAGTTATTAACCCCTCCCCCAATATTTTTGAGTGATCTGCAAGGCAGTAGACGTCCTCACTCCTCATGATTACCGCGCATTGCCATTCATCGGAGCAAAACAAAAAGGGCGGGACCTGCTGCGCTTGCAGGCCCCGCACCGGTTGACACCCGACGGGACACAGCCGGGCGAGACGGATCCGTGCTACCGCCCCGCCTGGCCGCGATGTTCAACTACAGCTCGTTGGCCGCGTGATACGCCGTGCGAATGGCGCTCGCAATGTCGGCGGTGCGCTCACCCGAGCAGTCGCCCACGCAGGTCACGGGCACCGTCACGCCATCCAGGTCAAACGCGTTGGCCTTGGAGCCCACGGCCATCACCACGTAATCGCAGGCGATCTTCACCGGCTCCTCGGCGCCGTCCTCGGTGGTGCGAACAGCCTCCACGCCCTCGTCGGTAATGGCGGTCAGGCGGGTCTTAACATGCTGCTCCACGTTGTGCTCTGCAAAGTCGCTCATAATCAGCGGCAGAATGGTCTCGGACTCGCCCGCGGCAATCTTGTCGAGCATCTCCACGATCGCCACCTCGCAGCCGTGCTGCAGCAGATACTCGGCAGTCTCGGTGCCCACCAGGCCACCGCCAATGACAGCGACGCGGCCGTTGAGCTCCGCCTTGCCGGCCAGCACGTCCCAGCTCGAGACGACCTTCTCCGAGTCGGCGCCCGGAACGGGGATAACCACGTCGTGCGCGCCCACGGCCACAATCGCGGCGTCGGCGGCGTTGAGGTCCTCAGCGGTAGCGGCATGGCTGAGCTCAACCTTCACGCCCAGGCCAGGCAGAATCTTCTCGTAGTACTCGACCGAGCGCATGATCTCGTCCTTGCGCGGAGGCGCAGCCGCCAGCACAATCTGGCCGCCCAGATGATCGCTCGCCTCGTAGACGGTCACGTCGTAGCCGCGCTTGGCCGCCACGCGTGCGGCCTCCAGGCCGGCGATGCCGCCGCCCACCACGGCGATCTTCTTGTCGCCCTCGCCCGGCTTAATGGCGATGGTCGCCTCGTCGCCGTTCTCGGCATTGAGCACGCACGAGATGTACTTGCGATTTTGAATCGCGTCGACGCAGCCCTTGTTGCAGTTGAGGCACTCGCGGATGGGCTCACCCGTGGCGGCCTTCAGCGCAATGTCGGGGTCGCACATGAGCGAGCGGCCATAGGCGATGATATCGGCCGCGCCGTCTTCCAGAATCTTCTCGCCGGCCTCAACCGAGACAACGCGGCCGACGGTTGCCACCGGCACGGAGACCAGGGCCTTGACGCGCTCGGCCACGGGCAGCGTCCAGTTGTAGGGCATGGCGCCCATGGGCGGAATGGTGTCGCCCATGTTGCCGGTGTGGTTGGCCTGTGCGACCTGAATCATATCGATGCCCGTACCCTCGAGCAGCTTGGCGAACTCGCAGGCCTCGTCGGGCTGCAGGCCACCCTTGCCCCGCGGCGTGCCGTCGGGGTTCTCCATGATCACGGGGAGCTTGTACTCCACCATCAGCTGCGGCGCGGCCTCCTTAATGGCGGCGACGACCTCCAGCGCGTAGCGAACGCGGTTCTCGAACGAACCACCGTACTCGTCGGTGCGCTGGTTGAGGATGGCCGAGCACAGCGAACCCACCAGGCGGTCGCCGTGGACCTCGATAGCGTCGATCCCGGCCTGCTGTGCGCGAGCGGCCGAGGCAGCGATGGCCTCCTTGATCTGGGTGAGCTGCTCTACGCTCGCCTCGTTCACAAAGTGCTGCATGTCGTGATGCAGCTTGGCGTAGGCCTGGTTGCGGATCTCGTTGGACTCGGCCATCTTGGCGGCAAAGGTCTCCTCGTCGCCGGCGGCCTTGGCCTCCTGCGCGGCCTTGGCGGCGGCCATGGATCCCATGACCATGCGGCCGACACCGGGCACATCGTACTCGGGGTGGAACAGCTGCAGCGCGACCTTGGCGCCGTGCTTGTGGACGGCGTCGGCCAGCGCCTTAAACGTGGGGATCTGGGCGTCGGTTGCCAGCTTGGGCGTGGGGCTTGCGGTCATGACGGGAGCGACGTCGCCGATGACGATGTAGCTCACGCCGCCACGGGCCAAGCGCTCGTAAAAAGCCAGGCTGCGCTCGCCGATGGAACCGTCACGCTCCTCGTAGCCGGTGGTCAGCGGCGGAAACATAATGCGGTTCTTGAGCTCAAGGGGGCCAACCGTAATGGGCTGGAGCAGCTTGGATGCAGGTGTGGTCATGGACATTCCTCTCTTGTAGGCGCGGCGGCGATGATGCCGCGTAGTTATCTAGAGGATATGGCATGGGAATACAGCAGCGCAACGGAAATCGGCGGACAGCAGGTAGCGGCAGGTGGATGGGGATGGGCGGGGCGGCCCGTCGGTTTATCTCAATCTGTAACAGTTACGCGACAAAACCGGGTCTTACTGTTACAGATCAAGATATTCCTCTCGACCCATCCTCAACAATCTCGATCTGTAACAGCTAGGCCCACTTTTGACCCCTACCTGTTACAGATCGAGACAAACCAAACCCGCCTGCTAGAAAATCTCAATCTATAACAACAACTCGGCAAAATCCGTCCCTCGTGTTACAGATTTAGACAAACACGACCCAACCCACCGGTATATCTCGATCTGTAACACCCAGCCGCCTAAATCGGGTCTAGATGTTACAGATCGAGATTTTGTTTGAGAGGCCGAGAATTGGACCGAAAACACGGTCCCGAAATAACAAAAAAGCTCGCCGGCTAGGCCGACGAGCTGCAAGTTCTTGGTCGCGGGGGCAGGATTTGAACCTACGACCTCCGGGTTATGAGCCCGGCGAGCTACCAGACTGCTCCACCCCGCAATGTCTGGGCGCTTCATGTGCGCAAGAAAGTATATTACGCGGGAGTTCGGTAAACGGCAAGGAAAATCTCGTAGAGCATAATTCCTTCATATTTAAACCCCTCAGCCCCTATCACCGTAAACGAATCGCAGCCGAGCGCCGTCGACGGCACGTATACAATGGTGCGCGTCCTTTTATGCCAACACTGGGAGTAGACATGCTGCTCGCTATCGATATGGGAAACACGCAGACGGCCATGGGCCTGTTTGACGGAGACGAGCTGGTGCAGTCGTGGCGCATGCCCACCGACCGCTCTTATACCGCCGACGAGATCCATGTGCGCCTGATGGGTTTCTTTAAAATGTACGGCCTTTCGCTCGACGCGGTCGACGCGATCGCCTTTGCGGGCGTGGTGCCGCAGCTCTCGCGCGAATGGCACGCCGTGGCCGACCGCATTGCCGCGGACGCCATCGTCATCGGGCCGCAGACGGCCGCGGTGACCAAGCTGCGCGCGGCGCGCCCCCAGGCCGTTGGTGCCGACCGCATCGCCAACGCCGTCGCTGCCGATACCTTCTACGGCGCGCCGGCGATCGTGGTGGACTTTGGCACCGCAACCAATATCGACGTCATCGATGAGGACGGCTATTACATTGGCGGAGCGATCGCGCCGGGCATCCGCATCTCCATGGACGCGCTTGCCGCCCGTGCCGCCAAGCTCGCCAGCGTGCCGCTCGAGGCGCCCGAGCATGCCATCGGCCGCGATACCGAGGAGTGCATTAAGGTCGGCGCCGTGGTGGGCGCTGCCGCCATGGCCGAGGGCCTGGTCACACGCATGAAGCGCGAGCTGGGTCGTGAGGACGCCACCGTTATCGCCACGGGCGGTCTCGCCGGCATCGTCGCCGATTCGACCGATGCCTTCGACGTGGTCGACGGACAACTCACCATCAAAGGCATCTGCGAAATCTACCGCCGCATGCAGGAGCTGGGATAGGACAGGGGCTTAAGTCGAGCACGAGCGCGAGCGGCGAACTAGGCAACGCATCGGCCCTATTCCTCAAAATCGAAAGATTTTCAGTTTTGAGGAATAGGGCTTTCTGCTAGGCCTCGTCGCACAGCCACCTCGCCAGGTCCACGATCTGCACCCCATTGCGGTCCGTGGCCTCGTGATGCGTGCGGGCGAGAATCATCTTGGGGTACGCGTCGCCAATGCTCAGCAGTGGTGAAATCTCGCGTTCAAATGTCTTATCCGAGCTGATGTCGTCGCTCACCTGAATGTAGAGCTTCTCGCTTCGCTTGATTGCTACAAAGTCTATTTCCTTTTTATAGAGCACGCCGACGTATACCTCGTATCCGCGGCGCAGCAGCTCGATTGCCACCATGTTCTCGTATACGCGTCCCCAATCCATATCACGTGTACCGAGCAGCGCGTATTTGAACGCGTGGTCTGCCAGGTAATACTTCTCGCCGCTCTTAAGGTATTTTTTGCCGCGGATGTCGTACCGACGAACTTTATAGAAGGCAAACGCATCGCACAGGTACCCCATGTACGTGCCGACCGTCTTGTTCGTTATCTTTAGCCCATCCGTGTTCAAAATATCCGTAATGTTACGTGCCGACGTTATGTTGGATACGTTGTCCATCATGTAATCGGCAATGCGCAGCAGCGCCGATTCGTTTCTCACGTTATGCCGCTGCACGATATCTCTCACGATGAGCGTTTTGAAGACATTGGAGAGATATTGATAACGCTGCTCCTGCAGTGGATAAGGGTAGGAGCCGGACATACCGCCGGTTCTCGCGTACTCATCGAAGTCGCGGTCGACCTCGCCCTCGTCGCCATAGAGTCGATACTCCTCAAACGAGAATGGGAAAACCTCGATCTCAAACGTACGCCCCGTAAAGAGCGTCGACAGATCGCTCGACAGCAAAAAGGCATTCGATCCGGTAATGAATATGTCGTACTGCTCGGATGCGTGGAGGCTGTTGATCGCACGCTCAAAACCGTCGCACATCTGAACTTCATCGATAAGCAGAAAGTTTTGTTTGCCGGACACTCGATGCTCTTTTACATAGGCGAGCAGCGCGTGATACTCGAGCAGATTCTCGAACTCATCGAGGTTGTAGTTGATATGGATGACATTCGAATTGGACAGATTTGCCTCCACGTAATCGCGGAGGGCCTCGAGCAATTTTGATTTACCGCTACGACGGATGCCCGTGATGACCTTGATGTCCGGCACGCCAATAAGGCTCGTCAACGTGTCCATATATGACGTTCTATTGATGAGTTTCATTGGGGCCTCCTCGCGGTCTTTTATCGCTATTCCTCAAAATTGAAAAATTTTCAGTTTTGAGGAATAGGCTCTATAGCGAATATACCTCGCTAAAGACCGAGCTGCCTTAATCCTATTCCTCAAAAACGAAAATTTTTCAGTTTTGAGGAATAGGGCGCTGGCAACCCATTCCCCAGATAGGCGAAACCCTCCCCGGCACAGGCCGAGGAGGGTCTTGTTGTCATGTCTATCTTTGGGCGCGAACGCCCCGCGCTACAGCCCGCGAATTCGTACGGCCTCGGGCGGAAACTCCTGCTCGCCGGCATCGGTCTTAATGGTCGCGCGGCCCCAGATGTCCAGGCCTGCAAACACACCGACCGCAAGCGGCAGGCCGTTGGGCGACACCGCCGCAACTTGGCGGCCCAGCAGCGGCACCATGTCGAAGTACTCGCCCAGCACGGGAGCCAGCGGCCCTGCGGCGCCTTGCGGCGTGTTGGCAACAACCGCCCAAGCGTCCACGCGGGCCAGCACGGCGGCGGCCAGCGTCTCGACCAGCGCTTCGTCAGCCACGTCCACACCAAGCTCGCCCAGCGCCGAACGCTCAATATCCACCGTCACGGCACCGAACATGCCCGCAGCAGCGGCACCGCCGTTCACGGCAACACGCGCGAGCGACGTCTCAAACGCAGGCGCACCGCACACGATATCGCTCGGCCACTGGATACCCACCTTACCGGCAAGGCCCAACCCCGGCGTCGAAGCCGTGCCCACGAGCGCGTCCATCATGCCCATCGCAGCCACAAACGGCAGGCCGTGGAAGGCATGCATGTTCACGTCCGGGCGCACGATCAGCGAAAACGTCAGCGAAGCATCGCCCGCGCTCCAAGCGCACCAGCCCGCGGACGCACCCTCGCGGCCCGCGTCGCGCGCGGCGTCAAGCTCGGTACCGGCGACAACAGCATTCATCTCGATCATCTACATACGCCCCAATTCGCCCACGATATGGCCCACGCGGTCCTCGGGCTCCTTGACCTCGACACCGTTGTAGCGGAAGAACCGCGGCGGGTCGTGCATCAGGTCCTCGAGCGGCACCAGCACAAAGTCGCGCTCGCCAATGAGAGGATGCGGCAGGCGCAGCTTTTTGCCGCCGTGAGTCTCGCCGTCCATCCACAGCAGGTCCAGGTCGATGGTGCGCGGACCGTTGGCCTTGGCCTTTTTGGAGCGGTCGCGCCCAAGCTCGGCCTCGATCTTCATGAGCTCGTCGAGCAGCACCAGCGGCGCCAGCTCGGTCTTGATCTCGATGACGGCGTTGGCAAACGCGTCCTGGCGCGTCTCGTAGGCCGGCTCGCTCTCGTAGATCTTGGAGGAGTTGGACACGCAGGTGAGCGGAATCTCGGCGATCATCTCGCGTGCAGCGCGGATGTTGTCGCAGCGATGCCCCAGGTTGGAGCCCACAGCCACAAACGCACGGCGCGGCTGCGGCTTGGCGACGGCCCAGTAACCGTTCAGGAACTGCGCAAAACCCGCGGCGTCGTGCACGCGCACGATGTTCGCACCGGCCTGGATGGCGCCCAGGCACACGCCAAACGTGGCGGCATCGCGCGCGGCGGCCTCGGTCACGCCCGAGACAGCGCCCACAAAACGCTTGCGCGACACGGCGCACATGAGCGGATAGCCCAGTGACGCCATCTTGGCAGTCTCACGCTGGATGACGATGTCCTCGTTAGCCGACTTACCAAAGCCCGGGCCAGGATCGATGCAGATGCGGTCGCGCGACACGCCGGCATGGATGAGTGTGCGGGCCTGGTCGGACAGAAAGCCCATGACGCGGCGCATGATGGGCGCCGAATCGGGCAGGGTAAAGCGGCGGAGCTGAGAGGTGGGCACGTAGGCCTCCTCGCGGCGGGCGCTGCGGCGCATCATGGCGGCCAGGCGGTCATTGGACTCCGATGCGGCCTCGGTGGCCTCGGGCGCGGCCTCGGGCGCGGGCGCGACGGTCTCGGCGGCAGCAGCCTGCTCGGCGGCCGGCGTCTCCTGCCCCAGCTCGGTTGCAGGCTCGGACGTGGGCTCCGGCTCGCCAAACGGCAGTGAGGGCTGTACCACACCGCCCGGAAGCTTGGCCTCAACCTTGGGCTCGCCCAGCAACTTGCCGCGACGGCGACGGGCCGGCTTCTCGGCCTCGCGCGCGGCCTCGGCAGCCGCTTCGCGTGCCTTCTCGGCAACAAACGCCGCAGCCGAGGTATCGAGCTGCACCGTTGCGTGCGTGCGGGCGGGCGCGGCGACCTCGCCGGCATGCATCACGATGACGCCGCAGGTGCTCGTCTTAACAAACTCGACCATCTTGGGATCGGTGAAGCCGGTCACGTCGTTGACGATCGAGGCGCCGCAGCGCACGGCCGCCTTGGCAACCGCTACATGACGCGTGTCGATCGAGACGATGGCGCCCTCCTTGGCCAGCGCGCGCACCACGGGCAGCACGCGGCGCGCTTCCTCATCGGGGTTGACCGGGGTAAAACCAGGGCGCGTGGACTCGCCGCCCACGTCGATGATGTCGGCGCCGGCGTCGAGCATCGCCAGGCCGTACTCGATGGCGGCATCGGGGTCGAAGTGCTCTCCGCCATCGCTGAACGAATCGGGCGTCACGTTGAGGACGCCCATGATGCGCGGACGGTCAAAGCTGAGCTCGTACTTTCCGCACCGCCATGTCTTGCTGTCGTTCGCCATGAACATCCTCCTAAAATGCCCACGCCGCCGAGCTTGGGGAGCTGGCGGCGGGGTCGCTTTGCACTCAGTCTTTCTATTGTATCCGCGCGCGCGGGCTAGAACGCAAACGCGGCCGCGATGTCGCAAGAAATCAGCAGGTCGGCATTTGCATCCTGATCGGTGGGAGCAAGGTTGCATATGGCCAGCGGCGCGCCGGTAAAGTAACGCGTAAGGCCCGCCGCCGGATACACCACGAGCGAGGTCCCACCCACAATGAGGGCATCGGCCGCGGCGATGGCGGCAACGGCACCGGTCAGCACATGCTCATCGAGCGGCTCCTCGTAGAGCACCACATCGGGCTTGATGCGCCCGCCGCACGCAGGACACACAGGCACGCCCGCGGCGTCCTCGTGCTCGCGCGAGCAAATCCACTCGGCGCTATAGACCGCGCCGCACGACTGGCAAATGTTGCGATGGACCGATCCGTGCAGCTCGAACACGCGCTGCGAGCCGGCCGCCTGGTGCAGACCGTCGATATTTTGCGTCACCACGGCGTCGAGCTTGCCGGCGCGCTCCAGCTCGGCCAGCTTGGTGTGGCAGCGGTTAGGCTTAGCGTTAAGCGCGATCATCTTGGTGCGGTAAAAGTCGAAGAACTCCGCAGGATGTGCCTCGTAAAAGCTATGCGACAGCATGGTCTCGGGCGGATAGGCAAACTGCTGGTGATACAGGCCGTCCACGCTGCGGAAATCGGGGATGCCACTTGCCGTGGAAACACCAGCGCCGCCAAAGAAGACCACGCGCTTGTGGGTGTCAAACAGATCCGCCAGCGCGGCGGAGGCCTGCCTGGGGTCCGATATTGCCTGCGTCATATGAGTCCTCCGTCCTTGTTAGTCGGGCAGCGTTGAGCGACGTCCCAGCATGCGGCCTTTAAGTCAGCATGCACGGAGCCCACCCCCGCCCCTGTTGCGCTAATCTTAAGCCTGCCAACCCCGTCGAAAGGACACCATGCCTCAGACTTACACTTTCGCCTCGTGGAACGTCAACGGCCTGCGCGCCGTGCTCAAAAAGGACCCGAGCTTTATCCAGATCGCGCAAGAACTCGACGTCGATATCCTGGCGCTGCAGGAGACCAAGCTGCAGGAGGGCCAGGTCGATATCGACCTGCCCGGCTATCACCAAACCTGGAGCTACGCCGAGCGCAAAGGCTATTCGGGCACCGCGGTCTTTAGCCGCCAGGAGCCGCTACGCGTGCTGCGCGCCGACGCGTTGCTGCCCTACGCCGGCGAGGGCGAGGCCGCCGAGCTCGTTGCCCAAGCCGCAACCGAGGGCCGCGTCTGTGCGCTCGAGTTCGACAAGTTTTGGTTTGTCGACGTCTATACGCCCAACGCGCAAAATGAGCTCGCGCGCATCGACGTGCGTATGGCCTGGGACGATGCCTATCGCGGCTTTTTGGGCGCGCTTGAGCACGAAACCGGCAAGCCCGTCGTAACCTGCGGCGACTTTAACGTGGCGCACGAAGAGATCGACCTTAAGAACCCCAAGTCCAACCGCGGCAACGCAGGCTTTTCGGACGAAGAGCGCGGTAAGTTTACCGAGCTGCTCAACGCCGGCTTTACCGATACCTGGCGCACGGCTAATCCGGACGTTGAGGGCGTCTACAGCTGGTGGAGCTATCGCTTTAATGCCCGCAAGAACAACGCCGGCTGGCGCATCGACTACTTCCTGGTAAGCGACGCAATCGCCGCCAACGTTCGCGACACCGGCATCCGCGGCGACATCTTCGGCAGCGACCACTGCCCCGTCACCCTCACGCTAGAACTCTAGCCCCAAGTAATTCCTGGGGGGACAGAGGAAAACAGATTGTGTGGCCCCTCTCCCCCTATAAGTTGCGGTGGAATAGTTCCTGTTTGGGCAGCAAATAGCCAAAAACGAGAACTATTCCACCGCAAGTTCGTGAGGGAACGCGAAATGCCCTACAGCCCGTATTTCACGACGACACGGTTAATGCGGCGACACCAGGGCTTGTACAGGGCGGCCAAAAACACGCAGGTCGCAAGGCCGTGTGTGATATCGAACGGCACTGCCGTGGCAAGACGCGCCACGACGCCCGCCCACGTGAGCGGTTGTACAAAACCGATAATGTCGTACGCGTTGATCACCACGCCGTACAGCAGACCCGAAGCAAAGCCGTACGCCATCAGCGCCGGCATGCGCACGGTTCCATCCGCACGGTCGAACGCACCGGCATGCGCCAGCGCACCGCCAACATAGCCAACCAGGCCCCAGGCATACATCTGCCATGGCGTCCACATGCCCTGCCCAAAAAAGAAATTGCTGGTCAGCGCCGCCAGCGCGCCAACCATAAAACCATTGCGGCGACCAAGCGTCGCCCCCGCGATAATGGCGATGGCGCTCACCGGTTTAAAGTCGGGAATGGGCCCAAACAGGATGCGCCCCGCCGCCGCCAGCGCCGCGAGCACCAGCGTGGGCATAATCTGGCGCAAACCCGGACGAGATGCCTCGTAACCCGCAAAGAACAGCGCGAGCACCAGCGCCACCACGACCAGCATGGCAAGTGCCGCCTGCTCAACGCCCGCTAGCAACGCCGCAGCCATCACCGCGGGCACCGCCAGCAGCAACGGGATCTCCAGTTTTGTGAGTAAACGCGAGAAACGACAGTCCGTCATCCCATCACGCCCTATAGAACACGTTGTCGGCAAAGAAGTCGGCCGGGGGCTCCATGCAGGCAATCTCGCCGTCAAACATCATGGCGACGTCGTCGGCTACCTGCTCGGCAAAGTCCAAATCGTGCGTAGCCATGATGACGGTGCCGCCAGCCTTCGCATGGTCACGCAGGGCACGGGCGATGATGCGGCGGCTGGCCAGGTCCAAACCCTTGGTGGGCTCATCGAGCAATAGCAGCTCGGGGCCAATCAACAGCAGCTTTGCCAACGCAAGCAGCTGGCACTGACCGCCCGAAAGATCGTACGGGTGACGCGCCTCCAAGCCCGCCAGACCCAGGCGCGCTGTCTGCTCCCGTGCTGCGGCCTCGTCGTATCCGCAGGTCGAGGCCCATTCCATCAGCTCATCGCGAACCGTCTCGGCAACCAGCAATGCCTTGGGATTCTGTGGCAGCAGCGCCGCCGAGGCCGCTTCGCGCACCATGCGGCCGCGCTGCAGCTTGGCGGTCTTCGCCAGCACCGAGAGCATCGTCGACTTACCGCATCCGTTGCCGCCCACGATTGCATGCACCGCGCCAGCCGAAAACGAAGCATCGAGCCCGCGCAGCACCCAGCCGGACGCTCGATCGTAGCGAAACCAGCCTTCCGACAGGGTGGTAGCCGACCCGCCGTGCATTTTTTGGAGTATTCTGCTTCCATCCGTGCGCGAGAAGGCTTCCGAGCCGTTCTCGAGCGACGTTTGCGCCACAAATTCGGACGATTTGTCCAATTCCGAACTTTTTTTTGCGCTCGATACGTCCCCGGGCGGCTCCAGAGAGCCCAAATTGTCCTCACGTCTGCTGAATACTCCTTTATTTGCACATCGGATGGCACCCCACCCCAACATGTCATCGGAAAACAGCGATTCTCGGCGTCCCAAAGAAGCCATATCCGTCACCTCGCGCACGCGACCGTCCTCAATCCGGTACGCACACGTCACGTATTCGAGCATTGGGCGCGGCTGATGCGTCGCCACAACAACCGTGCAGCCCAGCTCGCGATTCACACGAAACAGCGCGTGCAGGAAATTCTTCTCCGCAACCGGATCAAGCTGAGACGTGGGCTCGTCGAGCAGCAGCACGCGCGGGCGCAATGCCAGCACAGCCGCCAGCGACAGCAGCTGTTTGCGTCCGCCCGAAAGCGTATCGGTGTCGCGGTGGAGCCAATCTTCCAGCCCAAAGAAATAGCTGGTCTCAGCTACGCGACGACGCATCTCATCACGCGCTAGCCCCAAGTTTTCCAGGCCAAACGCCATCTCGTGCCACACGGTTTCGCACACGATCTGGTTCTCGGGATCCTGGAACACATAGCCCACGCGCTCCGCCGATGCCCGCACATCCATGTCGGCGACGTTCTCGCCCAGCACGCGCGCATCGCCAGTGCGCTCGCCCGCCGGAGCGATCTCGGGTTTGAGCAGCGACAGCAGCGTCGACTTACCCGATCCGGTACCACCAACAAGCAGCGCAAATGCACCCTGGGGAACAGACCAGTCGAGTCCCTCGAGTACCGACGCCTCAGCCCCGGGGTAGGTAAAGCTCAGGCCCCGTGCCTCAATCGCAGGCACATCGGAGCCGCACGCCCCGCCCGTTACCGAGCAGCTATCCAACCGAGCCATCAGCCAAACCTCTTCTCATCAATCGCGTGCAACGCGCAAGGCAGCACCATCCAGGCAGCGTACACGACATAGCCCGGCCACGGCGCCGGCACCGAGAGCTGCGGATAAAACGAATACTGCGTCGTCGCGGTCCACGCCACCGCCACCGCGGCAGCACCAAACAGCGCAAGCCCAACCAGCGCGGCAACGTCGCTGCGCCCCAGCCGATACCGCGCATACGTCGTACGACGCGTCGCGGCGCCCCACCCGCGCGAGCGCATCGCGTCCGCGCGCTCCAACGAATCTTCCATGCCCCAGCCCATCAATGCACTCGATGCCCGCAGGCGCGAGCGCACGGGGTCGGCCGGCGCGCGGCCCGGCACATCAATCGCATCCTGCACCGCCAGCACCGTACGGCCGCGGCGCAAAAACTGCGGGATAAGCCTCATGCACATCGAGATCATGAGCGCGATCACCGGTGCGGCGTTACCCAAAAGCGCGAGCACCTTGTCGTATTCGAGCATCGACGCCGCGGCCTCAAACCACAGCACGCTCGCCACAAACAGCCCGCCCATGCACAGGCCGTATACCATGCTCTCCAGATACACCGCGCGCATGCCAATACGGAACAGCTCCGTCGAGCCCGAGGCACTAAACAGTGGATTGACCAGCGCGATAATCAAAATCACCGGCAGCTGCCAGCGAAGTGCGCCCAGCGTGCGGGCAGCCCCACGCGTCGCAAATCCATACGCCAACCCGCCCGCAAGTGACAGCGCAATCAGCACCGGCTGCATCGAGAACATGGTGAGCCCCAGCGTCAGCACTATATAGAGCGCCGGCACAGCTGGATGCGACATCGAGAATGCCGCGACGGGCTCGCCGCCAAACTCCTCTCGTATGTTGTCCACGGGCACCCCCGTCCCCTCGCTCAAACGACAGCTCCGCAGCACCGCCGCCATGCACGGCCAGCGCAAACGCCACGCCGGCGGCGCAAGCCTCAACCGCCGCAATCCAATCGTTACGCGCTCAACATATGCCTGCGGTATCATATTGCGCCGTGTATCGTTTCCAAGCACACGTCTCTATAACGTAACAGGAGATCACATGGACGCAACCGCAATTATCCTCGCTGCCGGCGAGGGCACCCGCATGAAGTCGAACCACTGCAAGGTTTCGCACAAGATCCTGGGTAAGCCCATGGTCCAGTGGATCGTCGACGCTACCATCAAGGCCGGCTGCAGCCGCGTCGTGGTCGTCATCGGCAGCCACGCCGACGAGATGCGCGCCCTTATCGACGGCACCTACGCCAACAGCGCCACCAAGGTCGAGTGCGTCGAGCAGACCGAGCGCCTGGGCACCGGCCACGCCGTGAAGGTCGCGCTCGAGGCCTGCGGCATCACGCAAGGCCCCGTCGTCGTGCTCAACGGCGACTTGCCGCTCATCACCGCCGACACCGTCGCCAAGTTCGCGCAGACCGTCGCCACCGGCGAACTCGCCTGCACCGTCATGACCATGACCCCGCCTGATCCCTTCGGCTACGGCCGCATCAAGCTGGGCGCCGATGGTCAGATCGAGCGCATCATCGAGCAGAAGGACTGCACGCCCGAGCAGGCCGCCACGCTGCTCGAGTGCAACGCCGGCTGCTACGCCTTCGACGGCGCGCAGCTCGCCGCCCACATCAACGAGATCGGCAACGACAACGCGCAGTCCGAGTACTACCTGCCCGACATGCTCGAGATCCTCAAAGGCCACGGCCAGGCAGTCTCCATCTTCCACTGCGACGACTACCGCGACGGCCTGGGCGTCAACAGCCGCATTCAGCTCGCGCAGCTCACCGCCATCGCGCGCGACCGCATCAACGAGCACTGGATGGCCGAGGGCGTCACGTTCATCGATCCCACGCAGGCCTGGATCGGTCCCGATGCCGTCATCGGCCGCGACACCGTCGTGTGGCCGCAGACGCACCTGATCGGCCACGTCACCGTGGGCGAGGAGTGCCAGCTCGGCCCCAACAGCCGCCTCACCGACACCACCGTCGGCAGCGGCTGCACCATCGATGAAACCATCGCCGTCGAGGCCGTCATCGAGAACGGCGTCGACTGCGGCCCGCGCGCCTACCTGCGCCCGGGCACCCACATGCTCGACGGTTCCAAGGCCGGCACGCACGTGGAGATCAAGAAGTCCACAATCGGCGAGGGCTCCAAGGTGCCGCACCTGTCCTACATCGGCGATACCACCATGGGCTCCGGCGTCAACGTGGGCGCGGGCTCCATCACCTGCAACTACGACGGCGTGCACAAGCACAAGACCGTCATCGGCAAGGATGCCTTCATCGGCTCCGACACCATGATGGTCGCGCCCGCCCAGATTGGCGACGGCGCGCTCGTGGCCGCCGGCTCCGTCATCACCGAGCCGGTCCCGGCAGACGCACTTGGCCTGGGTCGTGCCCGCCAGATAAATATTGAGGGCTGGGCCGCCGATTATCGCCGCCGTCTGCACGAGGACGACGAGGTATAACGTTTTACCAAGCATCTAAGGAGCTGTTCCCATGGGGGCGGCTCCTTTTTCTATCGTGACCTGCGCAACCGGATGAGTGGTCGGTTCGTGTCCGTTGACGGTAAAGACGTTATCAAGACCCGATTAACCCCGCCGCGCGGTTACAATGCAACAAGGCATCTATATGGCATTCGATATAAAGGAGAAGGGTAATGCCGATTAATGATCCCGAGAAGTCGGAGAATATGCGCAAGTCCATCCGCGTGTATTCCGGTTCCTCCAACCGTCCCCTCGCTCAGAAGATCGCTGAGTACCTTGGGGTCGAGCTTTCGGGCCTTACGCTAAAGCAGTTCGCCAACGGTGAGATTTACGCCCGCTACGACGAGACCGTCCGCGGCGCCGACGTCTTCCTGATTCAGTCCGTGGCCGGCGGCAACGTCAACGACATGCTCATGGAGCTGCTCATCGCCACCGACGCTGCCAAGCGCGCATCCGCCCGCTCCATCACCGCCGTCATCACCCACTACGGCTATGCCCGCCAGGACCGCAAGGCCGGCCCGCGCGAGCCCATCACCGCCCGCCTCGTCGCCAACCTGCTCGAGCGCGCCGGCGTCGACCGCATTATCACCCTCGACCTGCACCAGGGTCAGATCCAGGGCTTCTTTGATATCCCGGTCAACCACCTGTCCGCACTGCCGCTGTTTGGCCAGTACTACAACGACATGCACTTCGACACCGACAACCTGGTTGTCGTCTCCCCCGACGTGGGCCGTGCCAAGGCCGCCAAGAAGCTGTCCGACATGCTCGGCTGCGACCTGGCCATCGCCCACAAGGGCCGTCCGCGCCACAACGCCGCCGAGGTCATGGGCATCATCGGTGACATCAAGGGCAAGACCTGCGTCATCAACGACGACATGATCGACACCGCTGGCACCCTGTGCGCCAACGTCAAGGAGCTCAAGGCTATGGGCGCTGGCGACATCTACGTCTGCGCCACCCACGGCATCTTCTCCGGTCCGGCCATCGAGCGCCTGAACGACGCCCCGATCGTCGAGTGCGTCGTCACCGACGCCATTCCCGTCGAGGTCGGCGGCAAGATCAAGACCATCTCGGTCGCCGAGGAGTTCGCTCAGGCCATCTCCGCCGTTTACCACGAGGAGCCCGTCTCCACGCTCGTCGGCGGCGACTTCGCGCTGTAGCCGCTCGACCCTCGCATCCCTCCGGAAGCCCCGGACGCGCCTGCGGGGTTATCACGCGAACGTCCTCGCCGCTTTGCGGCTGCGGGATGTTCGCTTTGATAACCCCTCCCGGCGTGTCCGGGGCTTCCTGCTGTCTCGGGGCAGCTATTTTCTGAAATGACTTTGCTGCAACCTTTCCTCGCCTTCGGCGGGCGTGGTAGCCTTTGTCGTTGATTAAACTCTTATGTGTAACGGAAGGACAAATATGGCAGCTGCACAGCCGCTTAAGATTCGCATGGTTGCCGGACTTGGCAACCCCGGCGATGAGTATGCCGAGACCCGCCACAACGCCGGCTTTAAGGCAATCGACGAGCTGGCCCGTCAGGCCGGCGTCACGTACTGGAAAAACCAGGCAGGCGCCGAGGTCGCGCTCATCAACATCAACGATCCCGAGGAAGAGAACGGCAAGCGCCAGATCGTGCTGGTCAAGCCGCAGTCGTATATGAATACCTCGGGTGGCCCCATCTCCAAGCTCTGCCGCGAGTACAAAATCAAGGCCGAGGAGCTACTCGTGATTCACGACGAGCTCGACATTCCCGCCGGCGACGTACGTGTTAAGGTGGGCGGCGGCCACGCCGGCCACAACGGCCTGCGCTCCATCATCGACAAGATGGGCAGCCGCGACTTCAGCCGCATCCGCACCGGTATCGGCAACCCTCCCGGCAAGATGGCCGTGGCAGACTACGTGCTCATGCAGCTGCGCGCCCGCGAGGCCGAGGACTTCCAGGACACCTGCGCCCGCGCCGCAGATGCCGCCGGTCTGGCCATCGTCCACGGCGTGATCTATGCCCGCGACCACGTCAACGGCGCCGCCTCCGCCAACGGCAAGCACTAAAACCTACCGTTTAGGGACAGGTTTATTTTGGCAGGTTTTATCTACGGAAACGCCCCGGTGGCCGCATCGCAATAAACCCCGCGCTGCCATACATGCATAACGCCCCAAAGGGGGCCGGCCTCATCACAACCCGAGGCCGGTCCCCTTTGCCGTTTTGCCTGATAAAACCGACCAAAATAAACCTGTCCCCATTTGGTAGGTCGAAGTGGATAAACCCTTTTCCCAACCGCCGAAGACACACGTAAACAGCATGTCCATGAGGGTATAATTTGCACCGTATGTCTGCACAACGCCTGTGCGCGTACGGTTTTACTCGGGCTACCGTCCATTTCCGTGGAGGCACGGTTCGGCAGCCCTAACAAGAGAGGGGTTCTATGTATAAGATCCTGGAGAAGACGCAGTTCTCGGAGAAGGTGTTCAAGTTCCGCATCGAGGCGCCTGCAATCGCCAAGCATGCGCACGCTGGACAGTTCCTCATGGTTCGCGCCAACGAGACGGGCGAGCGCGTCCCGTTTACCCTGGCCGGCTGGAACGGTGACGAGGGCTGGGTCGAGTTCATCTTCATGGTGATCGGCAAGACCACCGAGATGCTTTCCACCTACGAGGCCGGCGAGTCGCTGCGCGACGTCGTGGGCCCGCTGGGCGTTCCCACCGAGATGGCCGAGGGCCCCTGCGCCGTCATTGGCGGCGGCGTCGGCCTGGCAATTGCCTTCCCGGTCGCCAAGCACCTGGTCGAGACCGGCCACGAGGTGCACGCCATCATGGGCGCCCGCACCAAGGACCTCCTGCTCATGGAGGACCAGTTCCGCGAGCTCCTCGACGAGGACCACATCCACATCACCACTGACGACGGCTCCTACGGCGAGCAGGGCGTTGTCACCGCTCCGCTGGAGCGTCTGCTGCAGGACAAGGCCGTGAGCCAGGTCTTCTGCGTCGGCCCCGTTCCGATGATGAAGTTCTCGACCCTCACCGCCCAGAAGTACGACACCCCCATCACCGCGTCGCTCAACCCCATCATGGTTGACGGCACCGGCATGTGCGGCTGCTGCCGCGTCGAGGTGGGCGGCGTGACCAAGTTTGCTTGCGTCGACGGCCCCGACTTCGATGCCACCCTGGTCGACTGGGATGACCTTCGTGCCCGCCAGGCCGCTTACCGTTCCGAAGAGGGCGAGTCCCTCAAGGCCTATGAGGAAAAGAGCTGCGCATGCCACTAGTTAACGGTCGTTTCGTTGCCGATATGAAGTCGCCCCGCACCCCCGATAACGAGGAGCCGGCTGCCGAGCGCGCCTGCGACTTCCGCCCCGTCGACAAGGGCTTCACCGAGGAGATGGCGCTGGCCGAGGCCGAGCGCTGCCTCAACTGCAAGAAGCCGTTCTGTGTTGAGGGCTGCCCCGTCAACATCAACATCCCCCGCTTTATCGAGCAGATCCGCGAGAAGGACTTCGGCGGCGCTCTCGATACCATCCGCGAGGACTCCATGCTTCCCGCCATCTGCGGCCGCGTCTGCCCGCAGGAGAATCAGTGCGAGGGCAAGTGCATCCGTGGTAAGAAGTCCGAGCCCGTGGCCATCGGCCAGCTCGAGCGCTTCCTGGGTGACCGCCCCGAGCTCGCCTCCACGCCCAAGATGGCCCCCAAGAACGGCAAGAAGGTCGCCGTCGTCGGCTCCGGCCCGTCCGGCATCACCTGCGCCGGCGAGCTCGCCCGTAACGGCTTTGACGTTACCGTCTTTGAGGCCTTCTTCACCGGCGGCGGCGTGCTGGTCTACGGCATCCCCGAGTTCCGTCTGCCCAAGGCGGTCGTCAAGCGCGAGATTGACGGCCTGGAGGACATGGGCGTCAAGTTTGAGTACAACTCCGTCGTGGGCAACATGGCCACGGCCGAGGAGCTGTTCGAGCAGGGCTTCGACGCCATCTACGTGGCGACCGGCGCTGGCCTGCCCAAGTTCCTCAACGTCCCCGGCGAGAACCTGCCCAACGTCTTCTTCGCGAACGAGTACCTCACCCGCGTGAACCTGATGAAGGCCAACAAGTTCCCCGAGTACGACACCCCCACCAAGCACGGCAAGAACGTCGTTGTCTTTGGTGGCGGCAACGTGGCTATGGACGCCGTCCGTACCGCCAAGCGCCTGGGCGCCGAGCACGCCATCATCGCCTACCGTCGTACCGAAGACGAGATGCCCTGCCGTCGCGCCGAGCTGCACCACGCTAAGGCCGAGGGCGTCGAGGTTCTGCCGCTCGTCTCCCCGCTCGAGTTTGTCGCTGGCGAGGACGGCTCCGTGTGCGCCGTCAAGGTCCAGAAGATGGAGCTCGGCGAGCCTGACGAGTCCGGCCGTCGTCGCCCGGTGCCCATCGAGGGCGCCATCGAGGAGATCCCCTGCGACGTCGCGATCTCGGCTATCGGCACAAACGCCAACCCCTTCGCAAAGAAGATCGGCGGCAAGATGGAGCTCAACAAGTGGGGCTACATCGTCGCCGACGAGGAGACCGGCCAGACCACCGATCCCCGCATCTGGGCCGGCGGCGACATCGTCACCGGTGCCGCTACGGTCATTCTGGCGATGGGCGCCGGCAAGAAGGCCGCCGCTTCGATCACCAAGAGCTTGCTGGGCGAGTAATCACCTACAGCGCTAGCCATCAAACGGCAAAGTCCCCGTCGAGCACACGCCCGGCGGGGACTTTTTCTATACCGGCCGCCCAAACCACCACAAAGGTGCCTGTCCCCTTTGTAGTGGTTTTGGTCGGCTAGCCTTCGAGCTGCGCCACTTTGTAGCGGTAGGCTGCGGCGATGACATCCTTGCAGCCTTCGCGGCCCAGCTTGGCGCGGTTGACGACGATGTCCTTGCCGCTCGTCATCTTCCACTTTCCGGCGCTGTAGCGCTTATAGAACGCCTCGCGCGCCTTCTGCTGCTGCTTGACCAGCTTGGCGCCCTTCTTTTTGTTGAGGCCGCGCTTCTTGCGCACGATCTCGACGCGGTCCTCAAAGGGCGCAGTCACCAGCACGGCGATGTGATTGGGGTTGTTGCGCAGCAGATAATCGGACAGACGGCCTTCGATAATGCAGCTCTCGGTCTCACCCAGATCCAAAATCACCTGGCTCATCTTTTGGAACAACTTGTCCGAGTACGAACGCGCATCGTAGCGGTCGGGCAGAAACGCCATGTTCTCCACGGCCAGACGCTCGTCGTAGGCGGCCATCTTGTCGAGCGACTCGCCCGCGCGCAGCGAAGCACGCACCAGCAGCTCGTTATCGTACAGCGGAATCCCCAGCTCATCGGCGAGGATACGACCAATCTCGTGGCCCTCGGCGCCAAAGTCGCGCGCGATGGTAATGACCACAGGACTCTTCTTATTCTCCAGACCGCTCATCGCGATTCCTTTCTCTATGTGACAAAGGGACAGTCCCTTTGTCACATTCTACGCTGCCACCATTCGCCTCTGATATGCGCGAACCAGCAACGAGATACCAAAGTTGAGCACAAAGTACATCGCAAATACCAGGCCGTAGAGCATAAGCACCTGCGACAGGTCGATCGCATGGGCCATCACGACGTTTGCCGTGTACATGAGCTCGGCCACGTTAATGCCCGAAAGATACGAGCTGTCCTTGATGACAGTCGTGCACTGGCTAAACAGCGCCGGAATGATCGTCTTAAACGTCTGAGGCAGAACGATGTAGCGCATGGTGGCAAAGAAGCCGAAGCCCTGGCTCTGTGCTGCCTCAAACTGGCCGCGCAGAATCGAGTTGAGGCCGCCGCGCACAATCTCGGCCATAACAGCGCTGGTAAACAGCGTAAAGGCGATGGTCGAAATCACAATGTCCAAACCCTGCACCGTAAAGTAGATAAACAGGATCCACAGCAGGTTTGGCGTGCAACGGAACAGCTCAATATAGGCGCTCACCAAAATACGGAACGGGCGGGGCGCATAGCTCTTAACGAGCGCCAGCACCGTGCCAAAGATGAGCGAGAAAAAGATCGACAGCGCCGAGATCTCGATCGTCTTAACAAAGCCGCCCCAAATGTAGAGCAGGTTGGTCGCGTTGAAGATTTCCATGCGCTAGGCCTCCTCTACGTTGTCGAGCCCCAGCTCGGCCAGGCTCACGCCGCGCGGACGCTCCTTGGAGCGGCGCTCGAGCCACTGCACCAGCATGGCGAGCGGAAAGCAGATGATAAAGTACATAAGGCAGCAGACGATGTATCCCTGCAGGTAACCGTACAGACTCACAAAGTTGTCGGAACGGTACATAAGGTCGCCGCCGGCCACAAGCGCCAGCACCGACGTATTCTTGACCAGGTTGAGCGCCTGGTTACACAGCGGCGGCAGAATGATCTTGAATGTCTGGGGCAGCACGATATACCAGTACGCCTGCGCACGGGTGAAGCCCTGGCTCTGGGCCGCCTCCATCTGACCGCGCGGAACCGCCTCGATACCAGTGCGGATGACCTCCGAAATGTAGGCCGCGTGATACAGACCCACGCCCAAGAAGCCCAGCACGAACGGCGCGATGCGCACCGGCTGGTCGGCACCGGTTATGGCCTGCAAAAACTGCGGACCGGCCATGTACATAAAGAGAACCTGTACGGGCAACGGGGTGTTCTGGTAAAACTCAACGTACACGCGGCTTATGGCGCGCAGCACGCGCGAACGAGTGGTAGAGAACACGCCCAGCAGCGTGCCCAGCACCAGCGACAGCAGCAGACCGGCAACGACCACTTGCAGCGTCACGCCAAAGCCCTCCCAGAAGGGCCCCATGTTTTGAAATGTCGTCGACCAACGGTCGGCGTCAAATAATCCTTCGAGCATTTGATTCCTTCCTTGGACGATGCGCCTATACGAGACCCCAGGTCTTGACCTCTTGGTCGAGCCAGCCATCGGCCAGGCGATCGCAAATCACCTGATCGACCACGGCCGAAAGGTCGCAGCCCTTCTTGGTCGCCACGCCGTAGCCCTGCTCGCCAAACTTGACCTCGGGCTGCAGCAGCTCAACGGTCTCGTTCATGTAACCGGCCAGCGTGGAGCGGTCCATGGCAAAGACGTCGATATTGCCGGCATCGAGCGAACTCTTGATGATGGGGTAGCCGCTAAAGGCCCTAAACTCGGGCTTGCAGCTAAAGCCGTTGTCCTTGATCATCTGCTCGATCAGGCCCTGCGTGGTGGCACCCTGGCTCACACCAATGACCTTACCATCCAGATCCTCAATCGAGGTAAAGCCCGAACGCTTCTTGACCATGAGTCCCACGTAGTCGGTGCGGTACGGCGTCGAGAAATCCCAGCTCTTCTTGCGCTCGTCGGTGATGGTGTAGGTCGCCGCGACCACGTCAAGTTGGCCGTTATCGATCAGCGGACCGCGCGTCTTGGGCGTTACGTCGGCAAACTCGACAAGCTCCTGGGCGCGGGCCTCCTTGTAACTCACGCCAAAGACGGCAGCGGCGATCTGGTAGCACAAATCGACTTCCATGCCCTCAAAGCGGCCCTTGGCGGTGTCGTAATAGCCGTAGCCGGGAACATCCTTCTTAACGCCGGCATTCAGATGGCCGCGCGACTTAATGGCCGCAAGCTTGGACCCCTTGTCGGAGCCCTCGCCGCTGGTGGAGTTGCCGCAACCGGTAAGCGCGGCCCCCGTCAGCGTAAGCATACCGGCGCCCGCCAGCTGCAAAAAGTGACGGCGCGACACGGCCGCCCTCGTCATATCCGTCATGTCCATCACCGCGCCTAGTGCAGAATCTTGGACAGGAACTCGCGGCAACGCGGGTTCTCGGGGTTATCGAAGAAATGCTCGGGCGTGCCCTCCTCCAGGATGCGGCCGTCCTCCATAAAGATGACGCGGTCGGCCACCTGGCGCGCAAAGCCCATCTCGTGCGTCACGCAGATCATGGTGATGTCCTCCTGCGCGAGCTCAATCATAACGTCCAGGACTTCCTGGACCATCTCGGGGTCGAGTGCCGAGGTCGGCTCGTCAAACAGGATGATAGGCTGCTTGGTGCACAGGGCACGGGCGATGGCGATGCGCTGCTGCTGACCACCCGAGAGATTCTGCGGATACTCGCCGGCCTTATGTGCCATGCCGACGCGCTTGAGCGCAGCGATGGCGATCTCGGTCGCCTCCTCCTTGCTCTTCTTTTGCAGTTTGATGGGCGCGAGCGTCAGGTTGCCCAGCACCGTCATGTTGGGATACAGGTTGAACTGCTGAAACACCATGGAACTATACTTGCGAGCCATCTCCAGGTGATTCTTTTTGGTGAGCGGCGTACCGTCGATGACAACCTCGCCCGACGTGGGCTCCTCCAGATAATCGACGCAACGGATGAGCGTCGATTTACCCGAGCCGGAAGGCCCGATCATTACGAGCTTCTCGCCGCGTTTGACGGTGAGGTTGATATCTTTGAGCACATGCAGGTCGCCAAAGTACTTGTTGAGATGCTTGATCTCGATCATGTCTGCCATGAATGTCCCTTCCCTGCGTTTACACGAGTTGAACTATTGTACGGAAAGAATCACGTTTCCGCAGCCCACACTACATTCCCGTAAAGAACCCGCAACCTTCCACCTAGTCATTGGGGACAGACTTAAATGAGTACCTGCTCATTGGGCACTCATTTAAGCCCGTCCCCAATGAGCGTAGCCCGGGCACTCATTTAAGCCTGTCCCCAATGAGTGCCCAGCCCAGCAAAAAGGGGCGCGACCATGACGGCCACGCCCCCCTAAACATCAACTATGTACCGCTCGGCCCCTACGCGAGTTTGGCTCCGACGATCTTTGCCGCGGCCGGCTTATCGAAGTTGCCACCGGTGGCCTTGCCGAGTGCGCCCATAACCTGGCCCATCTGCTTCTTGGACGTGGCGCCCAGCTCGGCGATAACCTGCTCGATCAGGGCCTCGAGCTCCTCGCCCGAAACCTGCGCGGGCAGCAGGCTCTCCAGAATCTTGACCTGCTCGGTCAGGTTGTCGGTACGCTCCTGGTCGGTGCCGGCCTTGATGGACATCTCCAGCGTCTCGCTCGTCTGCTTGATCAGACGCTTGATCATGCTGTTGACGTCTTCCTCGGTCACATCGCGGCGCTCATTGACCTCGATATTCTTCACCTCGGCCTTAACCTGGCGAATGATGGACAGGCGAACCTTGTCCTTGGCCTTCATGGCCGCAATCATTTCCTTCTGCAGCTCTTCGTTGGTCATCTGCAAATCCTCCTCAATAGTGTGGGCGGCACTCGCGCGAGCACCGCCCCATGATTACTCAGTCGTCGACGAATCGTCGGTCGAACTCTTGGTGACACCCTTCAGACTCACGTTATAGGGTACGTCTTTGGGCATGGGGTTGACGGTGATGTCGGCATCCTTCTTGTACTGCTCCAGCCACTCGCTGTACGCGGTGCTGGCCGCTTGCGTCTTCACCACGTTGGAGACGTACTTTTTGATGTCCTTGGGCACCTGGTTGATGTCATCAACCTGATTATCGACATGGAAGTAGTCGGTGCACTTGATGATGTGGTAGCCATAGGTCGACTCGACGACTTCGCTCACGTCGCCCTTGTTGAGTCCCTCGAGCGCCGTCTGGTAGCTGTCGACAAAGGTGGTGAGCTTATCCCAGCCCACATCGCCCTTCTTCTCCTTGGAACCGGTGTCCTCGGAGTACTGCTCAACGGCGTCCTCAAAGCTCAGCTCACCGGAGTTGATCTTGTCCAGGCACTCCTGCGCCTTGGCCTTGGCGGCAGCCTTGTCCTCGTCGGAAGCGTCGGAATCAACCTTGATCAGGATGTTCGACGAGCGGCGGGCGTCGTTGTAGCTGGACAGATTTTCGTTGATGTAATCGACAATCTCGCTGTCCTTGGGCTTGCTCGTGGGCGCGACGGCATCCTTGAGTTTCTGTTGCGCCAGACTCTCCTTGAGCGAGTCCTTGTAGGTGTCCTCGGTATAGCCGTAGGTCTTGAGGGTCTTCTTAAAGGCCTTGGCTCCGCCCGCGCTCTTGCACGCGTCCTTCCAAGCCTTCTCGACCTCCTCGTCCGACACCGTCACGCCGTTCTCCTTCTGTGCCTGTTGAAGCAGAATCTGCTGCGTGTAGGAGTCGATGAGTTGCTTGCGGTACTTCTTGGGCGTGAGGTCGTTGTCAACCAGATACTGCGCCCAATCCTCATCCTTGGTGTAGCCGTAGGACGTGCGCATGCTCATGATCTGCTTGGTCACGGTGTCCTCGGTAAGGTTGGTGCCGTTGATAGTGGCAGCAACACCGCCGGTCAGCTTGTAGCCCGAGGTGTCCTCAGCCTGCGACATAAGGCCGGAGCACGCCATCGCCGAGACGGAAAGCAGCATCGCCAGCACGCCGATGACCACCAGAACGATCTTGACGGTCTTAGACACGTACGTCTTGCGCTGCTTCTTGCGAGAGCTGGAGGCAGCGCGGGCCTGCTGCTCGGGCGTCGGCGCGGCCTCGGAGTTCTTTTTCTTATTTGCCATAGTTGGCCTTTCGCATAACGAATCGAACAAACGCCATTGTGTCACAACGCAGCCCCCGCGGCACGCTTGGTGCATTGGGGACAGATTAATCTGCACCATTTTGGTGCAAAGGGGACAGCTCTGGCAGCCGGCAGTTAGGGACAGTCCCCAAGTGCCGACTCAGCCCCACCTTAGAAGTGGCGGCGGATGGCGTCGACCATGCCCTGGGGCGTGGTCTGGCCGAGCACGTCGGCTGCGGCATCGGCGCCCATAAAGATGTTCATGAGTGCCTGCAGGGCCTCGACCTGGCCGCCCGGCTCGGCGATGCCCAGATTGATGACGATCTGCGCCGGCACCGGAGCGCCCATGCCAGCCATAGCGTTAAATGTCACGGGCGCGGCGGGCTTCACCACCGCGATATAGGGCTTGGCCACAAACCCCGGATCGGTATGCGGAATGGCAATGTTTGCCGCCGGCATAGCGAGACCCGTGGGATAGGCATCCTCGCGCGTGCGGACGGCATCGAGCCAACCGGATGCAATGTAGCCATGTGGTGCAAGCTCGCCCTCAAGCCGCGCGAACACCTCATCCGACGTCGCACACTCCCAATCAAAAAACACCAGCTCAGGCGTAAACAGCGCTTCGTTATTACCAGACATAAGCCGCCTCCTTCTTTTCATTCCCTGTCTTTAGGCCCAATACGGAATATACCTTTTGTATTTGGAACCCGCGTCCTCGTCCTCTTCCTTTATCAATGCCTCTTCCAGACACTCTTTGATTAGACGAGACATCGCCACCGTGTTTTTCTTTTCATCGGAAAGTCCAAAACGCTCTCGCAGCGACTGATTGCTCATCGACTCACCTTGGGCATACAAAAGACAGGCATGCCAGTACACGGCGTTTTTTCGCTCACTTTTTTTCATTCGAGTATACGGACAGTCGCAATAGAGTGTCACGAGCGTTCCCAGCCCGCCCTCACTCTTGATAACCGGTGAAGGCATGCCGGCTTTTTCGAGCGAATCTACGATTAAATCCCAGCCCGTACCGCCTTCTTCGCAAAGATCCATTTGGCGCATGAGGGACGCCATCATCGAATTTCGCGTTTTCGGCTGAGCGTTGAGCACTCGTTCTGCCGGAATAAGCGTTGTCCCGGGATTAGAGAACTCAATGCGATTGTCGTAAATCGCAACAAGAGGCCCCGCCGTATTGTCAGCAATGTCTTGATGAATCACGGCGTTTGATAGCAACTCGCGAATCGCCCTTTGAGGATAAGCCGTCTGAATACGTCGAAATGCGCCATCCAGTGCCTCAACTGCCGGAATCATCGACATGACCAGCTGTTCAGCCTGTGGAAGCGCCAAAGCGTAGCCCTTGTCGATTTCAGTATCCCCGACAATGTCAAAACTGCCTTTTCCCGCATATCGCACGATTCGCAGCATGCGTTTCCTGAGCTCCGGGTAGCGAGAGAGCTTTTTTCCCACCAGAAGCATTCCCAAGCGCGTCACACTATATCGGCCGTTATCTTGACGACGAATCAGCTCTTGTTCACAAAGAGCAAGCATCACTCCGTCCAAATCGACAGGTCTTCTCAATCTGCACAACTCAAAATACGCATCAACATCTAGTATTTCGGCGACCTCTCGAGATGTCAGATCTCTCTCAACTACAGCGAGCTCCGCGTTCCCTGACTGTAAGCGACGCCACAGCTCCGCCTCTCGTGCACTACCGGGAACCAGTTCTGCCGTCGAAGAGCCCTCTCGAATGTAGGCTGTCTTATCAAAATAGACCGGCTGAGCGCTCGCGGCGTGCACTTTCAGCACCACAAAGTGCTTTGTCTCATGATCAATAACCGCAAACTCGTAATTCGCATTGTTTGAGAGCGCAAGCTTGAGCCACATCAAAAGCTCTTGGTTTCCCTTACCCTTTGCGTGATATGGGTTGAACTGGGTGCCCACAAGCTCATGCGTACCGTCGCTCACGCCCCAGATCTTATAGGCATATGCGCGGCCGCAGTAAGCGGCAGCATTGGCAAGCGCCGAGATGTCACGCCCCGTTCTAACGGGATCGCTATTGCCTTCTTTAAATTCAAGCCACTCGGTTTCATCAGGATAACCGACGAGTGAATAAATCAGCTCCATGCCATCTGCTTCACCCATTGAGCCAGCCTCCTTGCGCTCATTTTTGATAACAAAATGTTAAATAGATGATAAATAGAATTATGCGCAATTTGAAGCCGAAGGCCAAGTTTTCTGGTCGTTTTCCCAGATAATCTCATGCCGGAAGCTCGGCATTCCACATGAGAGTCGACTACTGTAATTGACAGGCAAGAAGAGCAGCCCATTCAATTCCAGCTAAATCAAACAACATAAAGCGCAATAAAAAAGGCGGTTAGGCGTCTTCGATGTGCCTAACCGCCTTTACAAGCGGGTAATTATTTCACAGGATCCACGGCGACCTTGCCGCTCTCCAGCACGTGAACGCGGCCGTCGGCGAGCATCTGCACGACCTCGGGATACAGCACATGCTCGATCGCGTGGATGTGCTCCTCGAGCGTGTCGACGTCCCAACCCTCTTCAACAGCCAGCGCGCGCTGGGCGATGATGGGGCCGTTGTCGTAGATCTCGTTGGCAAAATGCACGGTCACGCCGGTCACCTTGACGCCGCGGGCAAACGCGTCATCAATTGCATGGGCACCGGTAAAGCTCGGCAGCAGCGCCGGATGCAGATTGACCACGCGGTTGGGGAACGCTGCCAGCAGCGGCGTATGCACCATGCGCATGTAACCGGCCATGACCACGTACTCGCAGCCGCGCTCGAGCAGCTCGTGCGCGATGATCTCGTCGGCGGCAATAGGGTCGGCGTACACATCCTTGGACAGCGTGAGCGTCTGGATGCCAGCACGCTCGGCACGCTGCAGTCCCTTGGCCGAAGGACGGCTCGACACCACAAGCTCAATCGATGCGTTGAGCTTGCCGGCGGCGATCAGGTCGATCAGCGCCTGCAGGTTGGTGCCCGAACCGCTGATGAGCACGCCGATCTTGAGCGGCGCGGCCGTATCGGTGCCGGTCGGACGGGTGTAGGGCACAAAGCCCAGGCCCTCGCCAGCAGCCATCTGCTCGTTAGCGCTCATCGGAGTACACGACCTTACCGGAACCCTCGACGCACTCGCCCACGCGGAACGGCTTCTCGCCGAGCGCAACCAGAGCCTCGGTCACAGCGGCCTCGTCCTCGGGGGCAACGATCAGGCACAGGCCAACGCCCATGTTGAAGGTCTTGCACGCCTCGTTGGGCGCAAGCTCGGCCTGGCGCGACACGTAGGTGATGACGGGAGGAACGTCCCAGCCCATCTCAGCACCGTTGCGGGTGACCACGGCGTCGACGTCGTCGGCGAGCGCGCGGTTAAGATTCTCGGTGATGCCGCCGCCGGTGATGTGGGCGATGGCGTGAACGTTGGCGCCGCCGCGGAGCAGCTCCAGAATCGGCTTCACATAGATGCGCGTGGGAGCCAGTAGAGCGTCGGCCAGCGATACGCCACCGAGCTCCTCGAGCGGGCGGCTCAGTTCCTCGGCCTTAGCGGCGGCCTCGGGCGTGCCCGGCTTGATGCTGTCGACGCCGATGACCTTGCGCACGAGCGAGTAGCCGTTGGAGTGCACGCCGGTGGAGGGCAGGCCCAAGATCACGTCGCCAGGACGGACGTTCGCGGGATCAAGCATCTTGGGGCGATCGACGACGCCCACGGTAAAGCCGGCGAGGTCGTAGTCGGCAGGAGCCATGACACCCGGGTGCTCGGCCATCTCGCCACCAACGAGCGCGCAGCCCGCGAGCTTGCAGCCGTCGGCCACGCCCTTGATGATCTTTGCCATGTGCTCGGCCTCGATGTGGCCAATGGCAACGTAGTCCAGGAAGAACAGCGGCTCGGCGCCCGAAGCCAGAATGTCGTTGACGCACATGGCGACCAGGTCCTGGCCCACCGTCTCATGACGGTCCATGATCTGGGCGAGCACGAGTTTGGTGCCCACGCCGTCGGTGCCGCTGATCAGGATCGGGTCTTCCATATCCTTAAGCGCGGCGGCCGAGAACAGGCCACCGAAGCCGCCGATGCCGCCGATAACCTCGGGACGATTGGTGTCCTTGACCATCTGCTTAATAGCGTCAACGGCGCGGCCGCCCTCGGCGGTATCGACGCCGGCGTCCTCATACGTCACATGCTTGCTGTCGCTCATCTGAGCCTTCCTCTCCCATTACCGTCCGCCGCCCAGGCGCCAAACGGTGCTCATAGTTGCGTTTGATTCGGCGCGCGTCATAACAACACGCGCCGTCATATCAACAAAACAGCAGGTAAAACCTACCAAAATAAACCTGTCCCTAAATGGCAGGTTTTAGGCCTCGCCGTGCTCCTCTTCCCAGCTGCGATCGACATATTTCTCGACCACGGCGTCGTCGTCAAAGTGCAGCGGCTTGTCCAGGTTACGGGGCTTAAAGCCCTCCATAAACTTGTCGCGGCCAAAGCTCTCGGGAATCGCCACGGGGTAGCGGCCGGTAAAGCACGCGTCGCAGTAGCCGCCCTTGGGCATGACCTTCAGCAGGCCCTCGACCGAAAGGAAGGCCAGCGAATCGGCGCCGATGTACTCGCAAATCTCATCGACCGTCTTGTTGGCGCTGATGAGCTGCGACTGCACGTCGGTATCGATGCCGTAGAAGCACGGCCAGATGACCTCGGGCGAGTTGATGCGGATGTGAATCTCCTTGGCACCGGCGTTGCGCAGCATCTTGACGAGCTGCACCATGGTGGTGCCACGCACGATGGAGTCGTCGATGACGACCAGGCGCTTGCCCTCGATGTTGTCGCGCAGCGGGTTGAGCTTCATGCGCACGCCCATGGCGCGCAGCTCCTGCGTAGGCTCGATAAACGTGCGGCCCACGTAACGGTTCTTGATGAGGCCCTCGCCAAAGGGAATGCCGCTCTCGTGCGAATAGCCCTCCGCGGGCGGCAGGCCGGAGTCGGGCACGCCAATGACCAGGTCGGCCTCGACGGGCTCCTCGTGTGCCAGCTGGCGACCCATGTCGTAGCGGCAAGCGTAGACGCTCTTGCCGTTCATGATGGAGTCGGGGCGGGCAAAGTAGACCTGCTCAAAGATGCAGTTAGCGGGCTCTTCGGCTGCGGGCACGCCCTGCTCGGATACCAGGCCCTCGGCGCTGATGCGCAAGATCTCGCCGGGACGGACATCACGGACATACTCGGCGCCCACAATGTCGAGAGCGCAGGTCTCGGAAGCAACGACCCAGCCGCCGGCGCGCGTGACGCGGACATCGGCATCGACCGTCGCGGCGTCGTCCTGCGAAGGCAGTTGCGCGGCGGCAGCGATATCGGCCTGATCCAAACCCTCGTCCACCAGCTTGCCCAGCACGAGCGGGCGAATGCCGTGCGGGTCGCGGAAAGCGTAAAGCGCCTGCTCGTTAATGAGCGTCATGGCGTAACCGCCGCGCACGAGCTCCATGGTCTTGCGAATGCCCTCGCGCAGGTGGCCCGTACGCTGGGTAAAGTATCCGATGAGCTTGGTCGCGACCTCGGAATCCGAGTTGGAAAGGAACGGCACGCCCAGCTCGATCAGCTGGCGGCGCAGCTCGTCGGTGTTGACCAGAGTGCCGTTGTGCGCGAGCGCGATAATGACGCTATTGATGGTAGAGAGGTGCGGCTGAGAGGCTTCCCAGCTCTTGGCGCCGGCAGTGCCGTAGCGCACATGACCCACGGCCAGCTGGCCGGAGAGCGTCGACAGGTCGGCGTTGGAGAACACGCGGTCGAGCAGGCCCAGATCCTTGCGGACCATAACCGTGCCGCCGTCGCCCACGGCGATTCCCGCCGATTCCTGGCCACGGTGCTGCAGTGCACGCAGGCCAAAGTACGTCAGTCGAGCCACGTCGCGATCGGGCGCCCATACGCCGAAAATGCCACATTCCTCATGCAGCTGGTCGGAGTCCGGATCATACGTCGACATGGTGTTCACCTGTCCCGCGGCACGCTCGGCCGCGCGGATGGTTTCTTGAGACATGGCATCCCCTCAGAGCCTCGTATTTTTGGCGTTACCCGCCTTATTATACGCACGGCGCGACGCGCTCCCCGGCGCATGAGCAGCGCTTTTTAAAAGCCCACCGAGCTAATAATCAGTTTTGTTGCCAAACATTTTATCGGTCTGTCCAGTGCAAGCGCCCGCGCCCCCAGATGGCCGCCGCGTCCACCGTTGGGGATTACAAAGTTGCAATTGGGACGTTCATCCTGTCTTTTGGCAGGTCGGCGGCGTATCCTTATAACCTACAACAAAGCGAGAAAGGTTCTGTATGGATCGAAACGAACTCGACCCCAGCGTCCCCAGCGCCACGGAGGTCAAGAAGATCCCCCTCATCATTAAGGTGTACGCCGTCCTGTGCATCCTTTCCGGCGTGGGCACGCTCCCGTCGGTCGCTGCCTTTATGTGGCAGGTCATCACGGCACTTGTTAACGGCAACGCCACCGAAAAGCTCGGCGACAACACGCTCGTCGCAGTCGGCCTTATCGTCGCCGGCATCATGCTCTCTGCGGCAAGTGCCGTCATCCTAATCATCTTTGGCCTGGACCTTATCAAAAACCAGCGCCGCAACGCCGCCCGCCTGTCCTACATCCTTATTGCATTCACCGTCGTCGAGCTTTTGGTCGACGTGATGCTCCAGGGCATCGGGCCCTTCCTGCTGCGTCCCGCGATCCAGCTCGGCATCCTCGTTGCACTTTCGGCAACCGTCGACCCCACGCTGCGCCAGGAGCGCGAACTGCAGCGCCGCCTGCAGGAGATGCTCGACCGCGACGCCGCGGCAGAGGGCATGCTCGGCCGCGATGAAACCGGCGAGGGCTACATCAAGCTCAACTACTTCAACCTGTTCTGGGTATTCTTCGTCTGCAGCGTGTTAGGTCTCATTCTCGAGGAAGTCTGGCATATGGTCGTCGTCGATCCCGGCGTCTATCAGGACCGTGCCGGTATGCTATTTGGCCCCTTTAGCCCCATCTACGGATTTGGCGCGGTGCTCATGACCATGGCGCTCAACCGCTTCTATAAAAAGAATCCTCTGATCATTTTCCTGGTAAGTGCCCTGATCGGCGGCGCTTTCGAGGTGTTTGTAGGCTGGTTTATGCAGACCTCATTTGGCGTGGTGTCGTGGAGCTATTCACACATTAGGCTATTCGGCATGCCCGATCCCATCGCGGTATTGACCGGGGGACGCACATGCACGCCGTTTGCCTGCATGTGGGGCCTGGGTGGCCTCATCTGGATCAAGGTCTTGCTGCCGCGCCTGCTTAAGCTCATCAATATGATTCCATGGAAACGCCGCTACTCTGCTACCGTCATCCTGACCGCCGTCATGTTGATCGACGGCGTCATGACGTTGCAATCGCTCGACTATTGGTATCAGCGCGTCAACGGAACCGTTCGAAATATTCCCGTCGCACAGTTCTATGACAAGCATTTCGATAACGAATATATGGAGAACCGTTTTCAGAGTATGACCATGAGCCCCAAGGACGCCACACGCGTGTAGCAAACGCCAGAGCAAAATAGCTCCAACACATCGAAGCCCGCTGGCAGATCTACATGAACTGCCGGCGGGCTTTCGCTATAGACAGACTCGGATTGCCGACGAGGCCTTACGCCTCGCGCTCGACCTCGCTCACACACTCATTTTTGATGGTACCGACGAGCGCCTGCAGCGCATCGACCACATGCGGGCGAATGTCCCCGCCAATGAGCACGAGCATGATGTCGTCGCCCACGGTAAGCTCGCCACTCGCCAGCCACACGCGCACATAGCCGATACCCGGCATCGCGCGCGTTGCCTCGATAGCGGCCTGCACCTTTTCGGCATCGAAGCCAAACACCATGCCGCCCACCTTATGCCCAGGCGCCACACCATCTGCCTCGACCCCACGCACCTCGGCCTTGGGCGTCGCACGCACCACGCCGTTGTGTGTCAGGTACATCCCACAATCAGCCGCCGAAACATCGGCCTTGGCTTCGCGCAGCCAAGCATCAACCGAAGGCATCGATTTGCCACTTTCAAGCATCATTTCTCCTTTTTACCGTCGTCGAGTAGCTCATTTGGGACGGGGCTTTTTTAGCTACTCTCGAACAACTTATTCCTCGACCGGCGTGAGCACCATGACGGCGCGCGTATTGCTAAATGACAGCGAACGGCAGGTCACAAGCGTTACGACCTTGGTTGCCGAAGCGGCACGATCGGTGGCATCGCTCGCCACGGCAGAGGCACCGTCGAGCATCTCGGACAGATAATTCTTCAGTCCGTCATCGCCCTCAAAGTTGGGCGTGCGCGCCTTGGCATACGTGTCCTCGACCACCTTGGTCGCCAGCGGGCGCAACTTATACGTCGCATCGCGCGTGATGTAGTACACGTATTCCATGCTGTCGAACGTCGCCTGATCGGTTGTATCCGAAATCACGTTGAACATCGAACCGTCGTTCATATGATGACCGTAAATCGTGGTCTGCTGATCCACCATGCCCGGCGCGGTGTCGTCGCTATCCAGGAAGATGGCTCCCGAGGCATTGGCGGTGCCGTCGAACAGCGTGTTGAGGTACTTGGAGTTGTTGTTGGTCTGCACCACGGGGTAGTTGATGTTGGTGCCGGGCGCGTAAATCCAACCAACAACCTCGGGATTTGTCTGGGCAAGCGCGTTGAAGTCGATAATCGGCACGCCGCTGGCGTCCTTGTCGCTCACATATTGCTTTTCGATCTTTTGATACGACTCGCTCGCCTGCTTGTAGCCAATCTGCGCGTTGATAAAGATGGCGGCAGCGGCAACGATCAGGCCAATGCCGATGATGATGAGCAGAATGGGAATGACGGAGCGGCGCTTTTTGCGCGGCGGCTCGGTATAGCTCGATGGCGCGGTATGCGCCGAAGAGCGAGGTGACTTCTTGGCCGTACTGTATGACGAAGGGCGATATGCAGCAGGTGTATCCTGACGGCGATGCTTCGCCGGCGTCACAGGGCGCGGCGCACGCGACTGCTGAGGAGAGGATGTCCGACCCTGCTGCGGCGCGCGGGCTGCTCCCGACTTGGCTGGATCGGGAATCCGAGAAGCCGAAAAACGCTTTCCCTGATAGTCGGACATGGCTCTCCTTATGCTGCAAATGGACTGGCAGAGCGCTTAAGCGTCAGCCATCTCCTGCTTCATCTTCTCGACAACCTTGCGGTACTCGGGGTCGCAGGCGCCCAGAATCTGCGTGGCGTAAATGGCAGCGTTCTTGGCACCGTTGATGGCCACACAGGCAACGGGCACGCCCGAAGGCATCTGCACCATCGACAGCAGCGAGTCCATACCACCCAGATCGCTCGTCTTCATAGGCACACCGATGACCGGCAGCGGCGTAAACGCAGCAACGACACCGCCCAGGTGAGCAGCCTTGCCAGCAGCAGCGATAATCACCTTGATGCCGCGGTCGGCAGCGGTCGAGGCCCACTCATGGACCTTCGCCGGCGTGCGGTGTGCGCTTGCAATCACGAGCTCATAGGGCACGCCCAGTGCCTCGAGCTCGGCGGTGCAACCTTCCATAACGCCCAGATCGGACTTGGAGCCCATGATGATCCCGACAACCGGCTTCTGATCTGCCATAAACAAAGACCTCCTGTTGAGAGCGGTGACGCGGCGGATCCGCGACCCTTAACTACTGAGAGTAGTATAGCTGCTCCCGTCCCTGCGGTCTCTGTGGCGCTTCGCGGGCGGGCCAGGCTTTATCTTCACTCCGGTTGCTTCGCAAAGTCGTTCAGATAGAGCCTGGCCCGCCCGCGAAGCGCCCTGCGACCTACCGGATATTGCCATGACGTACGTTGGCTGAAATAATAAAGCAATGCCCGCCGTCCTTGACGGAGCGGCGGGCACGTTTGCTTAGTTGTCGCTGGGACTACTTAGCCTTGCTGCGACGATGGAAGAAAGCGCCGATCGCGGCGATGATGGCGCCAAGACCACCGACGGCCGCGACGGTCGCCGCCGTCTGGTCGCCGGTATTGGGGATCGCCGAACCGCTCTTCTTGCTGCCCTGGGCCTTGTCGCCTGCGGGCTTGCCCGCCTGGTTGCCGCCGTTTGAGCCATTGCCGGAACCCTGGTTGCCCGAGCCGCCCTGGTTGCCGGAATCGGCATCCTTGAGGCTCTCAATGGCCAGCTTGAGCTGGTCATAGGCCGCCTGGAGCTGGATGTCGGAAGCATTCTCATCACCCAAGACGTCCTCGGCGTAGGTAATGGCATCCGTCAGGGCCTTGACAGACTCGTCCGTCTTGCCCCTGGTGTCAGTCTCCTTCGCCTGCTTGACCAAGGCCTTGAGCTGCTTCTTGGTCGGGTTCTCGACCGGGGTCACCGGAGTCTTCTCAAGCGCGTCGCGAGCACTCTCGAGTGCCTTGAGTGCCTGGTCGACCTCGTCCTGCGTGGCGTTCTCGTCGTTCAGGATGGCGCGGGCGCTCGCCAAGGCGTTCTGGAACGCGGTCCAGGAAGCCTCGGTGTAGTCGCTGGCCTTAAGGTCGCCGGCTGCAACCTCGGCATCAACCTTTTCAATCGCGGCAGTGAGGTCGTCCTTCGCCACCGGATTGGGAACGGCCGTACCGTAGAACTTGAGCTCCGCCATGCTGCAGTAGGCGTCAACGCTGCCACCGCCGGCGTGGAGCACCTTGACGGTCACGTAGCGACCGCGCGCGGCACCAAAGCTCATCTGCTTCCAGTCGCCACGGTCGGTGAGCACGCGGCCGTCGTTGTCGAAGGTAAACGTACCCATCGACGTGGCGGTGCCCATCTCATAACCGTCGGCGGTGTCGGAAACCAGCACCTCGGCCTCAAAGATATCGCCGTTCGTGCCGCCGTCCTGGCGCGGCAGGAACGTGACGTCGGTGAGATCGTAGTCGCGGCCCAGGTCGACGGTCAGGTACTGGGGCATACCGGCCTTATAGGCCCAGTCGCTGTGCCAGAGCGTCTGCTCATCGCCGTCAAGAGCGTTGACGGCGTTGCTGCCCTCATAGTCGGCCTCGCTCGAGAAGCCGGTCACCTTGACGTTCTCGCGGTTCTCGGGCGTGTTGATGAGGCTCTTCTCATCGACGGGGCGCATCTTGAGGCCGTCGATTGCCTTCTCGATCTTGGCCGTGGCGTCTGCGACATCCTTCTTGCTATAGCTGCCCTGGCCGCCATCGAGGAGCTTCTGAGCCGCCTCGACCGCAGCGGTGAGGGCTGCATAGGAATCCTTGGTGTAGACGGACTCGCTGTAGCCCGCGGCCTTGGAAAGCGCTGCCATGAGCGCAGAGGTGTCGACACCAGCCTTGACCTCGACCTCATAGGATGCGGTCTTGGAGGGGTCGAGCACTGACGCCACCGTGATCGTTGCCTTGCCGGCCTTGTTGGCACGCAAGTAGTAGTTCACGCTATCGCCGGCCTGAACAGCGGAGACGCTCACCACAGAGGAGTCGGAGCTCTCGACCGTCACATAGGGGTAGCCGGCGCTCTCGGGCGTGGCCTTAGCGTCGACGAGCGTAACGTCGCCCTCAAAGAACTCGGTCTGGTTCTTGCCCAGCTCGATACCCTCGATGGCCTCGACACCCTGCGTGTAGTTGAAGTTGATCTCGCGCAGTGTGAGCATCTGGTCACCCGATGCCTCAAGCGGCGTGATCTCGACCTTAGTCGCCTTCTTGCCCTTGTTCTCGGCAGAGAGGCCAAAGGCGTAGCGAGCCTGGAAGGAATCGTACTCCCCACCCGCGAACTCCTGGGTCGAGCCATCCTCGAACGTCACGACGGCCTTGATCTTCTGCACGGTGCCGTTACCGCCGTCGCGGTTGATGACCTCAACGGCATCGAGCTTCGATGGTGTCTTAAAGGCAAATGTCATCGTGGCGGGAAGCTTCACGTAACTCGGAAGCTTGCCCTCGCTGTCCCAGTTGCCGCTCCAGTTCCACAGGAACTCAAAGCCGTTGTCGCCCTCATCGTTATCGAACAGCGCGTTATAGCTCTTCTGCTGAATAAGCTTCTCGACGTTGGAACCGTCGTCGGTCGTGAGCTCGTCGTTGGTCATCGTGATGTTGAAGGCATCCTGACCGTACTCGGCAACCGTGGGCTGCGGAACGTCCGGCATCGTCACGGTACCGTCACTCGTAAACTCGAGCGCATCGCACGCCGGACCGATGAGCCAAGACGTCGAGGGCAGTTCAACCTTGCCGGCCGTCTTGGCCTTGAGTTTGAAGCTCGCCACCGCGCCAGTGCCGTTGTAGAGCTTGCCGTCACCGCGGTTGGCAAAGGCGAGGTTGATGGTCTGTGTGCCGTCCGCGAACTGGACCTTCTCGCGCGACAGGTTCTCCATGCCGGCGGTCGAACCATCCTGCGAGATGCTCTCGGACACAAACTCAAACTGGTCACTCTTAAAGTTGACGAGCGCGCCCAGGGCGTTGACGTTCTTGGCGTCGGCCGCATAGACATCGACGGTGATCTCATCGCCGGCATCGACCTCGGTCTTGCTCGGAATCACCGCGAGCTTGCCGGCGACCTTGCCTTTCTGCTTGGTGCCGCCATCAAGCCCCGCCATGGTAAACGAGTAGTCGTAGACATCATAGACCCCGTTGCCGTTGAGATCGGCAAAGTGGTCGCGAATCTGCGAGTCGAACGTCGAGGTATCGGGCTCGCGGTTCTCGAGACCCAGATAATTCTTCATGTTGGAATAGTCGCCATCGGAGATCGTTGCCTTGTTGAGGTTGGAACCCACAGCAAAGCCGTCCGTACCATCGGCCTTGTAGATGGCGATCTCGGACGCGGAGAAGAAGTTACCAACCGAAGCGAGCGGCGTCATACGCACGTAGCGTGCGGCCACGGCGCCGTCGAACGTCACCGTTTTGCAGGCGGCGGAGCGCTCCCAATCGACCTCCTGGCTCGTCCAATGGACACCGTCGAGACTCGTCTCGATGCGCATCTTGGTCACAGTGCCGTTGCCGGCGTCGGTACGCGGATAGTACTCGAGCTTGTCGAGCTTGTAGGCGCGGCCGTAGTCGACGGTGAGCGCCTTGCCCAGGTCGTTGCCGCCGGAGTGGAAGCCGCCGTCGCTCGTCTGGAACTCATGGTCGAAGGCGAGATCGGCCTTATGGCTGCCGTAGATCGAGCCCTCCCAGGTGATCTTCTCGGCCTCGGGCACGTTCCGCCATGGGTCGAGTGCGGAGTTCGCCGCGAGCACATCGCTCCAACGGGAGTAGCCCTCGGCGTTGCGCGAACGGATCTGGTAGGTGTGCTTGCTATTGTAGGCAAGATCGGTATGCGTGAATTCCGCTGCATCGCCCACGGCGAACACGGTGCCATCGACCTTAAGGTCGTAGGAGGTAGCACCATCGACCTTTCCCCAGGTGAGCTTAATGCTCGTGGGGGTCGTGGCGTCCTCGGGGGCAGCAAGGTTCGCGGGTGCGGAGAGGTTCTCGTTGAGGCGGTCGGCCGCGAGCGTGGCGTCGGCGTTCACGAAACCGCCCAGCTCGAGCGTCTGCTCCGCTGCAGCGACATCGGTCTTCGCAAACTTGACGTAGACCTTGGGGTTCGTGGTGATCTTAGTGTCGTTGAAGCTCTCGCCCTTCTCGGCCTCGGTGCTGTCCGCATCGCTGCCGTAGTGGTTGAGGTTGGGGCTTTCGTTGTAGAAGTAGACCGCTTGGCCAGCCTCGGGGGTCGCGGCGTCGAAAGCCTCCTGTGAGTCGACCTCGGTCACGTTGAGCGCAGTGCCGCCATTCTTGGCGATGACGCTCGCAGGCTTGGCGGACACGTTGGCCACGAAGGTCGTGGTGCGGTTGGAGTCGTAGCCGTTGTAGCCACCCTGCGAAGCCTCGGCGGTAAAGGTGGCGGTGCCGCCCGTGGCCTTGGAGCTGTAGACGGTGCTCACGTGCTCGCCGTAGGAGATGTTGTCGATCGTGCCGTAGGCATCGTCCTCGGTCGTGTTGTTCTGGATGGAGGAGCCGTCGTCCTCGTACTGCGTAAAGGTGCCGTCACCCTCGGTGGCGAAGAACTCGACGATACGCTGGCTGCGATCGGTGCCCTTGGTGTTAGTCTCGGTCACGGCCTCGGGGTTGTTGTTCTCGGCATACATCGGCACGATGGCGTTGGCCTTTACAAAGAGCGGCAACTTCCAAAGCGGAGCATCGTAGTTGTTGAGGACCTGGCCGCCGCGGTACTGCTTACCCGAGAAGTAGTCAATCCAGATGGTGGGATTCTCGTCGGTGCCGTAGTTGGGAAGGTAGATACCATTGCGAACGTCGTTGCCGTTCTCATCTGCCTGGGTATCCTGATACACCGGTGCCACCAGGAAGTTCTCACCGAACATGTACTGATACTGCGTCGAGGTGCTTGCGGCGTACTCGGAGTTGTCGGAGAGCAGCATGGCGCGGATCATGGGCAGGCCGGTATCGCCGTTGCCCGTGTCGATGTTGGCCGCCGAGGCCGCGCTCGTGTAGATATAGGGCATGAGTTGCGCCTTGAGCTTGAGGTAAAAGCGCGAAATGCCCGTGTAGGGATCGCCGTGCGTCATGGGCGACTTGCGGTAGGTGCCCCAGCCGTCCATGTCGAGCATAGAGGGCGTGAACGTCTTCCACTGGTAGTCGCGCGCGGAGATGATGGGGCTGCCACCAAAGATGCCGTCCATATCGGAGCCGATGTTGGGGTTGCCCGAGAGGCTCTGACCGATATACGTGGGGATGTGGAAGCGGATGTACTCCCAGTTGCCGCCGTACTGATCGCCGGTCCAGATGCCGCCAAAGCGCTGCGTGCCGGCCCAACCGTCAAGCGTGATGATGTTGGGGCGCTTGTTGGCGCCGGTCGTCACCGTATCGTAGGCCGTCTTGATGCCGTTGAGGCCAAAGGAGTAGCCAGAGCCCACCCAAGCGACGTCGGTCTTGAGGGTGGTAATGCCGCCCGTCTTGACCTCGGCGTCGAAATCGCGAAGCAAATGCCACGGGGTCTCGGAGTTGCTGTCAGGCTCCAGGTTAGACTGGGTCCACAGACCCGTGCTCACACCCTTGGAGTTAGCATACTCGGTAAACTTCTTAAGGTTGTCGACGTTGGCACGCACGGCGTTGAGGCGCTCGGCTGAACTCGTTCCGTCGGAGTTGACGCCGCCGGTCTTGTAATAACCGTTCTGGCCATAGCCGGCACCGTATCCGTCGTTCGGCAGGAACCAGCCGAGCGGCATGTCGTTGTCCTCGTAGTCATCGATAACCCGCTGGGCGGAGAATTGGCGGTCGAAATCGGTCGCCTTCATGTTCTCGGTATCGACCGTGGGGCCCTCACCGTTGAGCGTCTCGGCCGCAAGCGTGCCGTCGAGCTTGTAGCCCGTCGCCATGCCAGACTCGTACTTAACGTCGCCCTCCTTGCTCGAGGACTTGCTGCCCTTGGTCTCCCACTTCTTCTGACCCGAGGTCGTTGACCAGCCATCACGGTTATAGGCATTCAGATGACCCAGGTAGAAACCGTACTCGGGCAGCAGTACCGGATTACCGGTCACCTTGTAGTAGTCCTGCAGCATCTCGGTCGCCACGTTCGAGGCGCCCTCATTGGTCGCCACGAAGTAGTAGGCGTCGAACTCATTCTCGCTGTGCGAAGTCGTGACTGTTGATGCGTCCGTGGAACCGAAGTCGTAGGAACCCTCTGCAAACGTGTTTCGGAGCACGCCGTAACCGTCACTCGTCCAGTAGAACGGGTTGGGCGAAGCAACGCCGCCATCGGTCCAGTTGTTGGTGTTGGAGATGGCGATAGTCTGGTTGGTGTGCAGGAAGCGGCCGTTCTGAGTACCGCCGCCAAAGAAGTTCTCGGACTTCTCCTTGGCGAGCGTCTGTACGGTGCCCTTCTTATCAAGGTCGAGGGACGCGGACTCGGAGACCACGACACGGTCGCCCGACTTGATGCTCATCTTGCCAGTCGCCTTGTCCAGGATCACGGTCGCCTTTCCACCGCTGATCTCGATAGTGTTGCCCTTGTCGGCAACCGTCGCACTCGGCTTGCTGTAGGTGTCCGAGGCATCGGGCTGGGCCTGGATCTTAGCCGTGTGGGACTTACTGCGCGGCGTTGCGTACTCGGAAAACTCACCCTTGGGATCAACGTTGTAACGGAAAATACCGTCCTCGAGGAACGTAATGCGGCCCTTGATGCCGCCGGCGAAATCGATGTCAACGACGTTCGAGGCAGACTGAGACACGGTCGCCGATTCGACGCCCTTGAGTGGCGTGGCAACCGCCTGCTGGGGACTGGCGAACACGAGCGTCGCTGCCGTGGCAACGAGGACTGCGCTTCCCTTCACCCATCGTTTCGTAAAAATGGAATTCCTACGCACCTGGACTCCTTCCCTCCGACATGCGGAAGTGTCGCGGACGCGCGCCCCGCAGCATGGGCGAACGCATCAAACGGGGGGGTGTTCGGTACATTCCGTACAATTGGCCCACCCGTTACCAAGGGGTCAACTGGTAGTAACCAGATAGCCACCTATAAGGTTGAACCAGCATACGTGAGCAGTTGTTAGCGTCGGAATAATTTAGCCAAATATAGTCGGCCGAGATTGACCAATCCCGGCCGACCCA
>UQDE01000013.1 GCA_900539735.1 uncultured Collinsella sp.
AGAGAAGAGGCGGGGCATGCCCCGCCTCTTACACCACATCTCTGCGCGCTACCACCTGCGCCCCCGTTTTTTCGTCCTTCGGCCCTCGAAGCGCCTCCCCTGGGGCCTGATTGACGATCCTTCCAGGCTTCGTGGGCAAAAAATGGCAAATATGAGTACTGTTACATTTTTAGTAGCAGCCAAAACAGCCCCAAATACCGTTCTCACGACCTGCATGAGCCCCTAAATTGATCAAACAGCCTTATAGCGGGCTTATAAATGCTGGCGTTAATGAACATATTTGTTGTTATGTCTATTATCTTATAAGCTCGATATGATACCGCATTAACAACAGTACTCATATTTGGCATTTTTTGCCCACTGGGTGCTCCCCAGGGAATCGGCGACAGGCTTAGAACCCACACGGCATCTTCCCCTCCCGGCGAGCGTCAACGTTTGCCCAGATAAAACCTGCCAAAATAAACCTGTCCCCTTTTGGCAGGTTTCGGGGTGACAAGGGCTTGCACTTTAGCGTGCGACAGCGGATAATGCCGTGCATTCGACAATTCACGCTTTGACTTATTTGATTGAGGAGGCCCCGCATGGCCATGGATTTCAAACGCAGGTTGCCGATCCCCATGGAGATCCGCGAGGAAATGCCACTTTCCGCCGAGCTTACCGCCAAAAAGCAGGCATTCGATGCCGAGGTCGCCAAAGTCTTTACCGGCGAGGACGCACGTAAGGTGCTCATCATCGGCCCGTGCTCTGCCGACCGCGAGGATTCGGTGCTCGAGTATATGAACCGACTGGCCAAGACCGCCGAAGAGGTCAAGGACAAGCTCATCATCATTCCGCGCGTCTACACCAATAAGCCGCGCACCAAGGGCACCGGCTACAAGGGTCTTCTGCACAACCCCAACCCCGAGGCTCCCGACGACCTGCTCGAGGGCGTCAAGGCCATCCGCCACATGCACCTGCGCGTCATCGAGGAGACCGGCTTCTTCACCGCCGATGAGATGCTCTACCCGTCCAACTACCAATACCTCGTTGACCTGCTGAGCTATGTTGCCGTGGGCGCACGCTCGGTCGAGAACCAGGAGCATCGCCTGGTGTCGAGCGGCATTTCGGTACCCGTCGGCATGAAGAATCCCACTGCCGGCTCTACCACCGTTATGCTCAACTCCATTTACGCCGCGCAGGCGCACCAGAGCTTCATCTTCCGCAACTGGGAGGTCGAGTGCGACGGCAACCCGCTCGCACACGCCGTTATGCGTGGCTACATCGGTCTCGATGGGCGCACCTACCCCAACTACCACTACGAACACCTGGAACGCCTGGCCGAACGCTATACCGAGCATGCCGGCTATGCCAATCCGGCAGCGGTCATCGACTGCAACCACGACAACTCGGGCAAGCGTCCGCTGGAGCAGTATCGCATTTGCAAGGAGGTGCTCGACAGCTGCCGCCGCAACGAGTCCATCTCCAAGCTGGTCAAGGGCTTTATGATCGAGTCCTACCTGGAGGACGGCAACCAGCCGGTCGACGGCGGCGTCTTTGGCAAGTCGATCACCGACCCGTGCCTGGGCTGGGAAAAGACCGACTACCTCATCCACGAGATCGCGGAGCGTATTTAGTTACGCGGGTTTACCAACCCGCGTAACCAGTTGACGCTGCAAGCCCGCCAGAGCGGCAATCTGCCTTTCAACTTCGGCGGCATGACCAGAAGGTCAATGCCGCCTCGTTTCAAGGCACCTTGCTCGCTCTGGCGGGTTTTCGCTGACGTTTTTCGACCTGCATCGTTGCCAGGGTTGGCACCAATGACTAATGCGGTAACAAGCTACGTCAGTCCGCTTGACCGGCTGGGTTTCTGAGGTGCGGCAGATTCCCGTGAAAGAGGTGCGCCGCGTACTTTGGGTACGCAAGCGACGAATGAACGGGAAGGTGCCGCACCTCGGGAAGACAGACAGTTACGCCGAGGGTTCCTGCTGCGTAATGCAATGGATGTTTCCGCCACCGAAGACGACCTGCTCGGACTGAACGCCGACGCACTTGTAGACGCCCTCGCCCCAGACCTCGTCGTAGATCTTCTGGAGCGTGTCAACGGCAAGTTGATCGTTCTCGTCGCCGTACTGCGGGACGATAACGCCGTGGTTGGTGACCAGGTAGTTCATGTAGGAGGCGATCAGCGGCTCGTCGGCGACGCGCGGCTCGGCGTTCTCGTCGGCGTCGATGGTGTCGCAGGAAGCCTGGTCCATGAACAGCGGGTTCACGGGCATGCAGAGCTTGTAGACCTTCATCTTGCGGCCCTTGGCGTCAACGGCGTTGGAGAGGGTCTCGTAGATGGCGTGGCACTGCTCGTAGAACGGATACTCGGGGTCGTCAGTCCAGATGCAGGCCATGACGCCCGGGGCGATGAACGTGGCGACGTCATCGATGTGGCCATTGGTCTCCTCGGGGTCGATGCCCTCCTTGACCCAGATGACCTTCTCGACACCCAGGTACTCCTTGAGGTGCTCGTCCATATAGGCGCGAAGTTCCTCGCTCCAGGGCTCGAACTTCCTCTTGAACTTGGGCCAGATGGACTCGGGGTCCTCTCCCTCCTCCAGAACCGCAGAGCAGGTGCGGCCCGGGGAAAGCAGGCACTGGTCGGTCACAACCACGGTGCCTTCGCCGTCGACGGTGATGGAACCGCCCTCGAGGATCATGTCATCGGGACGATAACGACGGCAGCCGGAAAGCTCAGCTATCTTAAGGGCGATCTGCTCGTCCTTGTCCCACGGGAAGTACAGGCCGTCGACAAGACCGCCATAAGCGTTGAAGTGCCAGTGGTTGGCGCGCTTATCGCCCTTGCCGTTGATAACAAACGTGGCAGCGGTGTCGCGGAACCAAGCGTCGTCGGTGGTCATCTCGATAACGGTGACGTTCTCGTCTTCCTCAAAGACGGCCTTGCAGTTGGCGTAGTCGGCCTGGTTGGCGCATATGGTTACCGGGGTGAACACGGCAATGGCGCGAGCGATGGCGGCATACTGCTTCTGAGCCGGCTTGGCGCCATGGGCCCAGGTGTCGGTGCGGTGGGGCCAACCCATCCACACGCGATCCTGCGGAGCGAACTCAGCGGGCATAAAAAAGCCGTCGGCCTTAGGGGTGGACTCGGACTCGGTGATCGTGCGCATAAGGCTTCCTCCAAATCAAACGACCGATGTCTCGATCTGTAACATCTAGGGGCCGAATCCCCGTCTTGTTGTTACAGATTGAGACAACCGTATGGCTCGAGATAAACAATCTCAATCTATAACAGATAGAGGCAATTTTGCCAGCCATATGTTACAGATTGAGATAGACGTAAAAACCACCACAAAGGTGCCTGTCCCCTTTGTGGTGGTTCTGGACTAGAAGGTTACTCGCTGTAGCGGGTGGCGATGGCGGCTCGCACCATGCCGGTGCTCATGAGGTAGGTCACCAGGAAGTAGCCACCGTATGCTGCCAGGAAGATTGCACAGGTGAGGCCCACGGTGCCGCCGATGCTCATATTTCCGAAAATGCTCACCAACTCGATAATCACCTTAAGTGCCACAAAGGAGTGCGCCAGGCCCACTGCCAGCGGGAACAGGAAGAATACCGCTTGCTGCGCCACCACCGAATGACGAATCTGGCGGTCGTCGCAGCCGATCTGTGCCAGCACACGATAGCTGCGGCTGCCATCGGCCACGTTGGAGAGTTGCTGGATCGACAGAATCGCCGCGCATGCAACGACCAATACAAAGCCGATGTAGATGGCTAGGTAGCTAATAAGACCGTTCATTTGCGCTGCCTGCGTGTACATCTCGGAGCGTATGATGAAGGTTCCCCACGACCCCGGCTCCTTGCCGTCAACGAGCAGATTGTCGAGCAGAGTGTATTTAATGCTCTCGTCTGCCTCGGTTGTATCCATCCCCTGTTTGTAGTTAACGAGCAGGCTACTGGAATACGGCTGCAGATTAAGTTGGGACAGCAGCTCGTCGGCAACGACGACGGTACCCGGATTACTGCCCATCGCCGAGTTGGCGATGGCCGCCGTATCTTCGTCCGACTTATCGGTTGCGGGCTTGAGCGTATGCCCGCCCAAAGTAAGGGCATGGCCGCCAGCCATATACTTGGTGTACAGGTCGACCAGCTCGCCGCCCATATCACATGTGAGCAGATACTGGTCGTGACCGATGTGCACCGGCTCCTCGCCCATCATCTGACGCAGTTTGTTGTACTGGCTCGCCGGCGTCACAAACAGACCCATCGTATCGGCATTGCTACCCCCGAACGCCTTGGGAAGCTTTTCGCCCATGATCTTGCACATCTCACTTGGGGTCACCGAAGGATTCGAGCCGCCAAATGGGTAACTCAGATACGAATCGATCTGCACATGCTCACCGGCAACATCGGCGATATTGACCTTCTTGCCGGTCTCGTCGTTGTTGTCCGCCGACTTGCCCTTGCCGTGCCATGCGGAGTACAAATCGACCGTTGTATCGGCTAGCACCATGCGGTCGGCTTCAGACGGATTGACATATTCTTTGTAGTAGTCGAGCGTATCGGGCGTGTAATAGACATACGTCTGAGACACGTCAACAGGGTTATAGCGCTCCAGGTTTTCGTTCATCACATTGGCAATCGACATACCGCACGTCACCGAGGTGATGGCCAAAAACAGGAGCATCGCGATGACGCCCATCGAAAAGCACACCGTGTTGACCTTGGCCGCAAGCTGGCGCACGGTAAACATGTTGAGGCCGCGCCAATACACGCTGCGCAGGCTCTGCAGCAGCTTGATGAGCATGCCCGAGAGTCCCCAGAACAGGGCAAAGGTGCCCACGGTAACCATAGCGGTCGTAATACCAAACTGGTTCATGGCCTCTTGCAGCTTGCTGTCCGTCGCGGTTAGCGGGAACCCATCACGTAGCAGACGGTAATAGGCCACGCCCACAAGCACCGCGCCCACGGCAAAGATGGCAATCGCGATCCAGGGGTTGCGTGTCTTGATGCTCTCGTTGCGACGCTCGGCACCCATAAGCTCGATGAGTTTGGTACGACGCACGGCGCGAAGGTTCAGCAGTAGCGTGAGCACAAACATTACGAGCATGCAGGCAAGGGTCAGATTGAACGCATGCACCGAGAAAAAGAAGTGGAAATTGGCGATCTGTGTCTTAAAAAGCGAGGCCGTAAAGAACGTCATGAGCTGGGAGAGTCCCACACCCAGCACAATGCCGGCGACAAAGGCCACGACCGATACTATCACGGTCTCGAGCGCCATGATCGTAGCGACGCGCCCGCGCCCCATGCCGAGCACCTGGTACAGGCCAAACTCCTTCTTGCGGCGTTTCATGATGAAGTTATTGGCGTACACCATCAAAAAGGCCATGACACCGGCCAAAAAGTACGTCAGGTCGCCGAGTATGCTGCCCATAACCTGCGCCAAGCCCTCTTCATCGATTCCGGCGATGTCGACCTGCATCGAGATGGTGTTAAAGGCATAGAAGACCGTGACGCCCAGGGTGAGCGTCAAAAGGTAGACGAGGTAGTCGCGGCCGGCACGGCGGACGTTGCCCCAAGCGAGTTTACAGAGCATCGGAGCCCTCACCGCCCATCATGGCAACGACCTCCATAATGCGGTCGAAGAACTCGCGACGGTCGGTGTCGCCGCGGCGCAGCTCGGTGAAGATCTTGCCGTCGCGGATAAACAGCACGCGGCTCGTGTAGCTGGCGGCAAAGCTGTCATGCGTGACCATGAGCACGGTGGCGCGCAGGCGGCGATTGAGGGCCTCCAGGCTCTCGAGCAGCAGGCGGGCGCTCTTGGAATCGAGGGCGCCGGTGGGCTCGTCGGCCATGATCATGGTGGGGTCGGTGACGAGCGCGCGAGCCGCGGCAACGCGCTGCTGCTGACCGCCGGACATCTGGTAGGGATACTTGTCGAGCACCTGACTGATGGACAGGCGCGCTGCCACATCCTGCACGCGGGTCGAGATCTCTGCCGAGTTTGTGCGGGCAATGGTGAGCGGCAGGGCGATATTCTCGCGTGCCGTGAGCGTATCGAGCAGGTTGGAATCCTGGAAGATAAAACCGAGCTCCTCGCGGCGGAACTGCGAAAGCTTAGCCTGCTTCATGCGTGTTACGTCCTGGCCGTTGATGCGGATGGTGCCGCTCGTGGCGCTATCGATGGTCGACACGCAGTTGAGCAACGTCGACTTGCCCGAGCCCGAAGCGCCCATGATGCCAACGAATTCACCGCGGTTGACGGTAAAGCTGACGTCGTTGAGCGCACGGGTCACGTTGCCCAGCGCTCCATATACCTTTTCGAGATGCGCGACCTCCAATACCGGGGTCGCCATGTGCGTGGTTTGCATACCGAGTCCTTTCTTGCGATTAGTCTACGGCATCTATAGTCGCAAGAAGCCGAGTCGGCTACCATCGATATGGCTTACGCTTGCCTTACCGTTGTGTAAGGTGCGGGTAGTTAGCCTGTCACGTGTTGATGTTGAGAGAGGACTCCTGTTGAAGACTGTTCATGTTGCCGCTGGGATCATTCGCAAGGAAGGATCCGACGAGCTACTGGCCGTACAGCGCGGCTATGGCGACATGCAGGGACTTTGGGAGTTTCCCGGTGGCAAGCTCATGCGCGGCGAGACGCCCGAAGACGCCGTACGCCGCGAGCTCATGGAAGAGCTGCAGGTAAAAGTCACCAACCTGCGCGATTTCTACACCGTCGAGTATGACTACCCCGATTTCCATCTCTCCATGGAGTGTTACTACTGCTCGCTCGCCGATGAATCCGATGAGCCTCAGAAGCACGACCGCCAGCTCGATATCCGCTGGATTCCGCGCACCTCGCTTGCCACGGTTGAGTGGATGCCCGCCGACAAAGGGCTTATCGATGCCCTGATTGAGTTGAAGGAAGATCGGCTTAAGGTCAACAGCACTGCCAAAGATGCCGAGGCCGCCACGACCGAACGCCCCGTCGCCAAGCCCAAGCGCGCACCTAAGCGCCGCAGCAAAAAGCGCCCCAAGCCCGGCCTGCTGGACGGCATCGACACCTCGGACCTCTCCGCCGACGAGCGTGAGCTCGTGCGCCGTCGCGCCGCCATCAAAAAATCCATGAAGGGCAACAAGCGTGCGAACACCAAACCCGAGCTGCTCGTTCGCCAGCGCCTGCGCGCCGCAGGCCTTACGGGATACCGTCTGGAATGGAAGGTGCCCGGAAAGCCCGACATCGCCTTTCCCGGGCGCAAGATCGCCATCTTCGTCAACGGCTGCTTTTGGCACCGCTGCCCCAAGTGCAATCCGAGCCAGCCCAAGCGCAACGTTGAGTTTTGGGAGGCAAAGTTCCGTCGCAACGTCGAGCGCGACCGTGCTGCTGTGACAGCACTCACTCAAATGGGCTGGACACCCATAACCATCTGGGAATGCGAGCTCAAAAAAGACCGCATCGACGCCACGATGGAAAAGGTCATCGAGCAGGTGCGCGCCGCAGAGCCGCAGCGCTAACAGTGAGCATTCACACGCTCCGCACGTCCGCGCCACATCCACGTCACAAACCTTAGAAAGCCCTTAAGCCCAAAACCTTTCAAGAGTGTTACCCGATAGCTTTGACCTGCGGTTTCATCACAACGTCAAACCTCATTAAGCTTTTCTTTAGCGATTCTTTGCAACAGCCGCGGCATAATACTGCCAACGCACGGGACCTAGCAGCACACCCCGTGCGCAACCTTTTGGTGGACATCGAGGAGGCCGCATAAGCATGCATTCTTCCAACGGCGCAGCACAGCAGCCATCCCTAAATCATGCAAACCTTTTCTCCTTCCCCCCGACACAGAGAAACGGCCTCCTCGACTCCCCCACCACAAAAGCCAAACGCTCAACCGACCAGAGCCACAACTTGCGAGCATCGTTCGAAAGGCTCCAAGCATCCCTAGACAAGGCGTTCCCCGAACAGGCAAGAGCAATCTAAGCCCATCGCGCTTTATACTGATGCCATGCGAAACATGGATCACATAGAATTGCACCGCGGAGGACGCGAAGAAGCGTTTCCCGAGACCGCCGAAGACTGGCCCTATATTGCCGAACGCGCAGAATTCGCTCGCTATCCGGGCAATTCCGTCCCCTGGCACTGGCATTCCGAAGTTGAGCTTTTCTACATGGAGCAGGGAGCGATTGACTATCGAACGCGCGCGGCTCATGAGCACGTACGCTTTGAGGAAGGGTCCGCCGGCTTTATCAACGGCGGCGTTTTGCACAGCACGCTGCAATCACCCAATTCGGCGCCAGCCATTCAAATGCTGCATATCTTTCAGCCGTCGATGCTCGGCGATCCCGCGGGACGTCTCCAAAAGCGCTACATCAACCCATTGCTTCAATGTCGAGGCGTCGATGTGCTCAAATGGTCGCCCACCAACCCCGACGATATGCCCTTTATCGATTTGCTAAAGAGTTCCTTTAACCACGACCTTCAACGGCCGCAGAACGAGATGGCGCTTCGGAATAGCTTGTCAGAGCTCTGGATTCAGATTTACGCCAAGGCCGAACCGCTCTTTTCCTCCGACAACGCCTCTTGGATGACCAACCGCGACGTACAGTTCAAGGCAATCCTGGACTATATCCGCGCAAACTATGCAGCCACTATAGATGTGCCCCAGATGGCATCTGCAGCCGGCGTAAGCGAAAGAGAGTGTTACCGCATTATCGAAGCTTGCGCAGGAACGACCCCGGCGGCATATCTGCGCGCATACCGCGTAAACCGTGCTTGCGAACTTTTGGCACACACCACGCGAACGGTCCAGACAGTCGCGCGCCAATGCGGCTTTGCGACAGCAAGCCATCTTGGCCAGGTATTTAAAGAACAAATGGGATGCACTCCTTCGAGCTATCGAGCAGCGAGGCAGAATCTCGATAGTACCAGGCAGAAATCCCGCTAGCCTTTCTTCTGTCACCGCATCAAACTTGCAGGCAAACAACAGAGAGGAGCAATCATATGAAGCACTTTGACCATATCGTATTTGACGTTGATGGGACATTGGCAGATACAGAAGAAAGCGTTCTATCATCGCTTGTCCAGATTGTCCAAGAAGAGACCGGCAAAACGCTCCCCCGACACGAGCTTGAATTTGCCCTCGGCATACCCGGCAAGGATGCCCTTGAGAAACTTGGAATCTACTCGCAGGCAACGTTGGATCGCTGGTGCCAAGTTGCCGCCAGCTTTAAAAGCACCATCAGCGTGTTTCCAGGTTTGCTTGAAGTCATCGCAACACTCGCCGACAACGGCTGCAAACTTGGCATCGTCTCCTCACGTGCGCGCGACGAATACGCAGAAGAAATTGCACCCCTTGGCTTCGATAAGTATTTTGAGCACATCATCCTTGTCGAAGACACAACCGAACATAAACCCGCACCCGCTCCCATGCTCGAATATCTCCGGCGTACGGGCGCGAATCCTGGCAACGTCGTCTACGTTGGCGACACCGTCTACGACGAACAATGCGCAACTTCGGCAGGGGTCAGTTTTGCCAGAGCGGCATGGGGATCACACCAAGACATCCCAAATGCCACCTACAACCTCGAAACCCCCAACGACCTGTTAACCCTAACAACCAAATAACCCACGCGTCCCACCCTTTCAGTCCCAACGCCACAAGGGCGACGACCTCGAGTAGGTCAACCTGGGAGGGACGAGGGCTTAGTTCCCCAATCTTTCCGCAGGGGGCAAAAAGCCTCGCCGCACGAAGTGCGCAGCGAGGCTTTTTGCATGCCCGAGGACGATTGGGGAACTAAGCCCTCGTCCCTCCCCGGGATATGTAGCGAGTCAGAGTACCCTTGCTGTTACTCTGCTTTGCCCACAGAGTTGAGGTTGGTCATGCGGATCTTAACCAGCTCGGTGATCTCACGCATACCCTCCTTAGCCGGCTTCTTGGGGTCGAAGCAGGCGGGGTTCTCGGCCATGTAGGCCATGAAGCCCTTGGTGTAGGCCTGACGCAGCTCGGTGGCGTAGTTAACCTTGCAGATGCCGTTCTTCACGGCCTCGGCGACCTGCTCATCGGGCACACCGGAGGTGCCGTGCAGAACCAGCGGCACGTCGACGGCGTCGCGGATGGCCTTGACCACGGACTGCTCGATGTGCGGATCGCTCGTGTACACACCGTGGCTGGTGCCAACGCCAATTGCGAGGGAGGTGCAGCCGGTGCGCTCGACGAACTCCTTGGCCTCGGCCGGATCGGTGTAGGGGCTCTCGCCCTCAACCGCGGGACCGTCGTCCTCCTTGCCGCCAACCTTGCCGAGCTCAGCCTCGACGGGCACGCCCATGGCGCGGCCAGCGTCGGCGACGGACTTGGTCAGAGCGATGTTGTCCTCGAAGGACTCGTGCGAGCCGTCGATCATGACAGAGGTGTAGCCAGTGCGGAAAGCCTGCATGCAGCGGTCATAGCCATCGCCGTGATCGAGGTGCAGAGCGACGGGCACGGAAGCGCGCTCGGCGGCAGCCTTGACCATGCCGTAGAAGTAGTCCAGACCAGCGGTCTTGATGGTGCCCGGGGTGGTCTGCATGATGACGGGGGACTTGGTCTCCTCGGCAGCGGCCAGAACGGCCATAACAAACTCGAGGTTCTCGACGTTGAACGCGCCAACGGCGTAATGACCGGCCTGAGCGTCCTTGAGCATCTTTTCGGTGGTAACAAGTGCCATGAGCGTTTGCTCCTCTCCCTCGCCCGCATCTGGACATCGGGCGTAGTTGTTCACAAGGCGTTTTACCTTGCGTTTTACTGCGCTCATTGTATGAAATTCAGCGGCTTTGCACGTGCGAGATATTGAGCCCATGCAGGTCAATACCGTCGTTTTTGAAAAGTAAACGGAAGGAATTGGAGCCGAGTGGGCGTGTTCGATATTGAATTTTGGGCGTTGAGCGTCTTTCTTTTATAGAAAAGATAAGTAATCGAAAGGTGTTTTCTTACTCAAAAAGAAAATGAACGAAAATAGAGTCAACACAATTCCTGCAAATTTGGCCGAGAATGGAGCAGCTATGGCCCACGCAACAACCCGAGCCTTCGCCGATGAGCGTCGTGCCGCCATCATGGAAATGCTTGAGCATAATGCCTCGGTGCAGGTAGCAGAAATCGCCCAGACCTTTGGCGTGTCCTCCGTTACCGCCCGCGCCGACCTGGACGCGCTCGCCGAAGCAGGCAAGCTGCGCCGCACGCATGGTGGCGCCGTATCGCTCCACAAGCGTCTGACTGTTTCCACGCAGGATCGCCGCATCAATGTCAACGTCGCCGCCAAGCAGGCCATCGCGCAAAGCGCCATCGAGCTCGTCAATGACGGCGACACGCTGCTCGTTGACTCGGGCACCACGGCGCTCGAGTTCGTCCGGCTCCTCGATCAGCGCGACGGCATCACCGTTATCACGGCCGACATTACCATCGCCGATTACATCGACGAAAGCATGCCCTCGGTCGATGTCGTCATGCTGGGCGGGGCGCTGCGCAAAGGTCATCGCTATCTGTACGGCCCGCTCACTATGCAAGCGCTCCAAATGGTCCACGCCGATCTTGCCGTCATGTGCCCTGGAGCTTTTGTTCCCGGCTGCGGCTTTACGACCGACTTTCCGCAGATGGCCGAGACCAAAGCGGCTATGGTCGGTGCCGCCCGTCAAAGCGTCGCCCTTATGGACGCCAGCAAGGTTAACGGACGCGGCATGTACCGCTTTGCCGAGCTGACCGATGTCGACACCATCGTGATGGACCGTGATCCCGATGGCGCCGTCGCCACCTCAATCGCCGAGACCGTCGACGACGCCCGCCCAAATCTCGTCATCGCCGGCGCTTAAACAAAAACCACCACAAAGGTGCCTGTCCCCTTTGTGGTGGTTTTGCTCGTTAAAAGCGAAATATCGCTACTTGGAAAGCTCGTCGGCGAGGACCTCGATCTGAGCGCGCGAGGCGTCGTTGAGCGAGCCCAGCACGGTCACCTTGTTCTGCGCCAAGGTGATGTCCTTCATGCCCTCGAGCTCCTTGGCCATAACCTTGGCAGCGGTGGGCGCCCAGGAGCCGGCCTCGACGAGTGCCACCGTACGGTTCTGATAGGCGTGCTCGGCAAGCGTATGGATAAAGGTGCTCATGAACGGGAAGATCTCACCCTGATAGGTGATGGAAGCGAGCACCAGACGGTCGTAGCGGAACGCATCCTCAACGGCCTCGGCCATGTCGTCGCGAGCCAGGTCAAAGACGGAGACCTTCTGGCCGCGAGCCTCAAGCGCTGCGGCGAGCTCCTCGACGGCAGCCTTCAGATGGCCATACACACTCGCATAGGCGATCGTGATGCCCTCGTCCTCGGGCTGATAGCTCGACCAGGTGTTATAGGTGTCGAGGTAATAGCCCAGGTTCTCGGTCAGTACGGGGCCGTGGAGCGGACAGATGATCTGAATGTCCAGGTCGGCGGCCTTCTTGAGCACGGTCTGCACGAACTTGCCGAACTTACCGACGATGCCAAAGTAGTAGCGGCGAGCCTCGCAAGCCCAGCCCTCGGGATCCTCGATGTCGTTGGCGCCAAACTTGCCAAAGCCGTCGGCACTAAAGAGCACCTTGTCGGTGGACTCGTAGGAGAAGATCACCTCAGGCCAGTGAACGTTGGGGGCGCCGACAAAGGTTAGGCTGTGGCCGCCCAGGTCGAGCACATCGCCCTCTTTGACGACCATCTTGCGCTCGGGGAAGTCGGTGCCAAAGTAGTTGACCATCATGCGGAAGGCACCCATGCTGGCCACGATCTGCGCCTGGGGATAGCGCTCCATAAAGGCAGCGATGCCGGCGGAGTGATCGGGCTCCATGTGATGAACGACCAGGTAGTCGGGCGTACGACCATCGAGCACGGCCTCGAGGTTGCCGAGCCACTCGTCGACAAAGTCAGCGTCAACCGAATCGGCGACGGCGATCTTGTCGCCCAAGATAACGTAGCTGTTGTATGCCATGCCGTTCTCGGACACATCGTACTGGCCCTCGAACAGGTCAATGTCGTGATCGTTAACGCCAATGTAGCGGATATCCTTGGTGATCTCCATCAGGCAAAGCCTCCTAGATAGACAAAAGAACCCGTCTATCATAGCACTCGCCTTTAGAGCCACGGCTATCTGCCAGCATCCTTATCGATTGTTATTGAGGCGGAATATATCGCCATTGACCTGCAAAAACTATGTGCGCGGAGCTGCCGTGGTATGTCGAACGATAAGCTGGCCGGGAATACGAATGGCAACGGTTTTGTCCGTTGCCCCCGCCTTGGGAACCGCGTGCTCGAACACCTCGCGTCCACGCTGATGCAAATCGAATCGAACGGTCGTGAGCTCGTTGTGTGCCACAAAATCATCGAGCGAATCGTCGACGCCCACCACGCTCACGTCCTCGGGCACGCGCAGACCGCTATCGCGCAGCGCTGCAATCGCGCCATTTGCCATCTGGTCGTTTGCCGCGTAAATCGCCGTCATGGTGCGATCGTGCTCGGCCAGGTACCTGCCGGCCTCGTAGCCGCTGTTGGCAGACCAGTCGCCCTCGAGCGGCTCTGCCGGCTCGATGTGTTTACGCTCGAGTGCATCCTGCCAACCGGCGCGACGAAATTGCTCGTCGACCGAGAATGACGGGCCGCCAATATAGCGAATCTGCTCGTGCCCTAGCTCAAACAGGTGATCCATAAGCAATAGCGAGCAGCCGTAATGGTCGGAATCGACCGTGGTCACCCGCGGGTGCGCGTACATGGTAACGATGACCGTGCCAATGCCCGGCAGTGGATCAAACGTCTCAAAATCGGGCGCCATGCGACTCATGCCGATAATGATGCCGTCCACCGGCAATGCGGCCATACGACGCGTGGCCTCGGCAAGCGAAAACTCCTCGGTCTTGGACATCTCGACCAGCGTGATGGCGCAATTATGCTCGCGAGCAGCGCTGGCGATGCCGTCGATCATTGAGAGGTTGCCGAACTTGGTGACATCGTTGACGCACAGGCCGACCGAATGATAACGGCCGTCGCGCAGCGAGCGACCGGCATAACTCGGACGAAAGCCGAGCTTTTGCATAGCGGCCTGTACGCGCTGGCGCGTCTGCTCGTTAACGTTAGGCAAGCCGTTGGCGACGCGCGAAACCGTCTGCTGCGAAACGCCGGCAGCGCGGGCGACGTCGGCCATGGAGACCGGACGCGAACTGGTATCGTTGGACGGGCGCCTTGCCACAGGATCACCTTCACCCTTGCGAGATCTGAATAGCGTGAATGCCGGCCCGGGCAGAAATACATCCCGCGCCGAGGCCCGCTATCGTCGGACGCACGTTAACGTACTCTACTTTTTCTATCTGCATCTCTTCTGCTTTATAAGTCCATACGGCAGTACCGTTCACGGCTGAATTTCTACCGATTACCAGATTCTCAAAAAGTGACAAGCGATGTGTTATGAGTACGTTAACATAGCCCGTAACGTGCGGTATCGTGAACACTTGGTTCATGCCGCTTTAAGTTGTTAACGTACTCATAACGACGCAAAACCCACCCGGGCGCGCCAAGGAAAGGACTCCCATGACCACCCCCGACAAAAAGACACTCGCCACGCTCACCAAGCTGTTCGAGGAGGAGTTTGGCCCCATCGGCGACCGCCAGGTGCTCTACGTGCACGCGCCCGGCCGCTCCGAGATCAGCGGCAACCACACTGACCACGAGGGTGGCCACGTTATCGCCGGCTCGCTCGATGTCGCCGTCGACGGCATCGCCGTGGCAACCGATTCCAACAAGGTTCGCGTAGCCGACGAGGGCTATCCCACGTTTGAAATCGCGCTCGACACGCTAGACGTTCAGGAGTCCGAGAAGGGCACGTCCGCGAGCCTCGTCCGCGGCATGGCCCACGAAATCGCTGCTCTGGGCGTTGAGCCCCAGGGCTTCGACTTTGCCTTCACCTGCTCCGTCCCCTCGGGCGGCGGTCTTTCGAGCTCCGCTGCTGTCGAGGCGGCATACGGTCGCGCCATGGAGACGCTCTGGGACGCACCCGCCATCGAGCCCGTCGCGCTCGCCCAGATGAGCCAGCGCACCGAGAACAACTATTACGGCAAGCCCTGCGGTCTGATGGACCAGGCCGCCGTTTGCTTGGGCGGCCTCGCCTACATGGACTTTGAGGATCAGGCTCAGCCTAAAACCCAGAAGCTCGAGCTCAACTTTGAGGATCACGGTTATGCGCTCGTGCTCGTTAAGGTCGGTGCCGACCACGTGGCCGCCACCGACGACTACGCCGCCGTTCCGCGCGAGATGCAGGACGTCGCTGCCGAGTTTGGCAAGGCACGCCTGTGCGAGGTAAACGTGGCGGACTTTGACGCCAAGCTCCCCGAGCTGCGCGCCAAGCTGGGCGACCGCGCCTGCCTGCGCGCCGTTCACTACTGGTACGAAAACGGCCTGGTCGATAAGCGCTGGGCTGCCCTGAACGCCGGCGACATCGATCAGTTCCTGGTCCTGACGCGCGAGTCCGGCGCCAGCTCTGCCATGTACCTGCAGAATGTCGTTGCCAAGCTGGGCTCCGAGCAGCCTTCGATGTATGCCCTGGCACTGGCCGAGCACGTGCTCGACGGCCGTGGCGCCGTCCGTATCCACGGTGGCGGCTTTGGTGGCACCATCCAGGCCTTCGTGCCGCTCGACCTGGTCGACACCTTTATCACCAAGATGAACGGCTGGCTGGGCGAGGGCTCTGCCCGCCACTACGCAATTTCTGACAAGGGGGCTTACGCGGCATGGCTGTAATGACTGACGTGCGCGAGGCCGCGCAGAACCTGATCGAGTACGCTATCCACCGATCGATGATCGGCCAGGACGATCGCATCTGGGCGTATAACACCATTCTCGAGTGCATCGGTGCTACGGGCCCGGCGCTCGACATGGCCTGGGCGCTCCAGGCCGAAAAACTCTCGCTCTTGCACCCTGACACCCTGCCCAACTTTGACCTTGAAGGCACACTTGCCGCGCTTGCCGAGGCGGCTGTTGCCAACGGCGCCGCCGAGGACACGGCATCGGGCCGCGACCGCATCGCCATGCGCATCATGGGCGCGCTCATGCCAAGGCCTTCGGTTGTAAACGAGGAGTTCAACGGACGCATGGGCGTCAACGAGCCCCGCGCCGCGACCGACTGGTTCTACGGCCTGTGCTGCGACGCCGGCTACGTGCGCCGTGCCGCCATCGCGCGCAACATCAAATGGAGCACCCCCACCAACTGGGGCGACCTCGAGATTACCATCAACCTGTCAAAGCCCGAAAAGGACCCGCGCGATATTGCCGCGGCCGGCGCCGCCAAAAACACGGGCGAGAAGTATCCCGCCTGCCAGCTCTGCATCGAAAACGAAGGCTATCCCGGACGCTCCGCTGCAGCCGACGGCGGCGCCCATCCCGCCCGCCAGAATCTGCGCGTTATCCCCATTAAGCTCGACGGCGAGCGCTGGGGCTTCCAATACAGCCCGTACGCGTACTTTAACGAGCACTGCATTGCCATGAGCTCCGAGCATCGTCCGATGCACGTCGACCGCAAGGGGCTGACCTGCCTGCTCGACTTTGTCGACCTGTTCCCGCACTACTTCATTGGCTCCAACGCCGACCTGCCCATCGTGGGCGGCTCGATTCTGTCGCACGACCACTTCCAGGGCGGCGCGCACGAGTTCCCCATGATGCACGCCGCCGAGGTCTCGCAGTTTAGCGTGCCGGGCTTTGACCAGGTCATCGGTACCGTGTTACAGTGGCCGCTTTCGGTGCTGCGACTACGATCGCACGACCGCGCCCAGCTGCTCGACGCCGCCGAGAAGATTATCCTTGCCTGGCGCGAGTGGACCGATGAGTCGGTTGGCGTCATCGCACACACGGCCGACGGCGTGGCCCACAACACCGTGACGCCCGTCATCCGCCGCATCGACTCCCGCGGCAACGCCGGCGGCGAAATCTACGAGGCCTACCTGGCGCTTCGCTGCAACATCACGACCGACGAGCATCCGCTGGGCGTATTCCATCCGCATGCTGAGTACCACCACATCAAAAAGGAGAACATCGGCCTGATCGAGGTCATGGGCCTGGCCATTTTGCCGCCGCGCTTGGTTCCCGAGCTCGGCGCTGTCCGCGAGCACCTGCTGGCGGCCAAGGCAGATGCCAGCTACGACCTTGCCGGCGCGCTCGAGGGCGACGACCTTTGCCGCAGCCACGCCGCATGGGCTGAGGACGTCTTTGCCCGCCGCGCCGATGAGCTTACGGCCGACAACGCCATCGACATCCTGCACGAAGAGGTCGGCGTGGTGTTTGGCCACGTGCTCGACAACGCCGGCGTCTTTAAGTGGGACGAGGCAGGACGCGCCGCCCAACAGCGCTTTGTCGACTCGCTATAGCATGCGAGCTCGAACGCACGCACTCAACAAATAGCGTCTACACGACAACGGCGCCCGCCGGCAACATCACCGACGGGCGCCGTTTTTGAGTGTAGTCATTGGGGTCATTCTTAAGGGGCGTTCTTAAACGACTAGTCATTAAAGAGCGTCCCCAATGACTATTTGCGACCAAGGCAACGCCGGTGTCTTGGCAACGACAGCGAAAACGCCCCTAAGCGAGCAAGGTGACGTGAAAGAGGAGGGCATTGACCTTTTGGTCATGCCCGACGATTGAACGTCAGATTGCCGCTTAGGGGCGTTTGCAGCGTCGCGCCGTTACGCGGTTTGGTAAAACCGCGTAACCCTACAGTTCAGTCACGACAACGCTGTTGTAGACCTCGTCCCAGCGGTCCATGACCAGGTGGCCGGTCTTGGGATCCATGGCGTTGAGCTTGCCGCAGGTATTGGCGGTCTTGAGCACCGTGACGTCGTCGGCACCAGCAGCAATGGCATGCGCAAAGCCGGCGATGGTCGAGTCGCCGGAACCCGTCGCGTTCACAGCCGCAATCGCGGGCGTCTTGGCGCGGAACGCGCGGCCCTCATGGAAGCCCACCGAACCGGCAGCGCCCATCGAAACGACAACCCAGGGGATACCGGCAAAACGGTCATCGGCGGCAAGCGCCTCGCGCAGAGCATCGACATCATCGGTCGTAAAGGACGTACCCAGCAGGCCGTTGATCTCGGTCAGGTTGGGCTTTACGAGCTCAGGCTTAGCGTCGGACTCCAGCGCGGCCTCCAGCGATGCACCCGAGGTATCGAGCAGCACCTTGGCGCCCGCCTCCTCGGCGATCTTGACGAGCTCGGCATAGTAGCCGGCATCGACGCCACGCGGCAGCGAGCCCGAAAGCGTCACAACGTCCGCCTTCGCTGCAAGCTCGGCAAACTTGGCCGTAAAGGCCTCGAGCTCGGCCGGGGCGATCTGCGGGCCGCTCTCCAGCAGCTCGGTCTGATTGCCCTCGTGCAGAATATTCAAGCAAATGCGCGTCTCACCGGCGATGGGCACAAAGTCGTTCTTGACGCCGTCGGCATCCATAAGCTCGGCCATATAGGCACCCATGTGGCCGCCGAGCAGACCGGTCGCGAGCACATCGTCGCCCAACTGCAGCAGCACACGGCTCACGTTGAGGCCCTTGCCGCCAGCGGTCTTTTCGGGCGTCACACGGTTAACATCGTCGATGATCAGCTTGTCGAGCTGATAGCGCGTATCAATCGACGGGTTCATGGTAACGGTCAGAATCATGTTGAACTCCTGTTCCGGGGCGGCATGACCCGCCCCAAACATACGATAACTCGTTAAAGGATCTCGATCTCAAAGCCGCGGGTAACAGTCTCCCCCGGCTTGGCCACCAGGCAGCCACGCTTGTGCTCCAGGATATCGTCCTCGTCGGAGCAGGTGGACAGACCACCCCACGGTTCAACAGCCACAAAGTCGCCCTCTGGCTTGCTCCACACAATCAGGAACGACATATCGGGGAACGTCAGGCGCACGCCCTTGTCCTCGGTTTTCTTGGTCAGCGTAACCACGCGGCTCTCGAGCACGTCGAAGATGGTCTCCGCGAAGTCAAAGAGTTCATGGGTAAGCGGCAGGTTCTGGCCGATCATGGGGTTCTTGCTGCGATGCTCAACATCAATCAGGCCCGTCGAGGGAACGGCAGTACAGAGCTCGGTGGCCTCACGCTGTTCAAAACGAAGCTCGTAGTCGTCATAGGACTCGCCCTCGTCGAGCGGACACTTAAAGCCGGGGTGACCGCCCACAAAGAACGGCATGTCCTCGGTGCCCTCATTGGTCACCTCGTACGACACGGCCACCTTTTCCGAATCAATCGTGTAACGAGCAACGATCTTAAACGGATACGGGTACTGCTCGAGCAACTCGGCATGGTCGGTAGAGCTTAGGCTCAGCGCAACCATGTTGTCGCTCTGTTCCTCGAGCTTCCACTCCTGTTTGCGCGCAAAGCCGTGGCGGGCGAGCTTTACCTCGCGGCCGCCCATGGTCATTGCGCGACCGTCACGAAGACCGCCGCAGATCGGGAAACAAATGGGTGCCTGGCCCGACCAGACCGAAGGATCGCCCTGCCACAGGTGCTCGCGACCGTTGGCTTTAATCGAAGTGAACGATCCGCCAGCCGTGCTCAGTGCCACGCGGATAGAACCGTTATCAAGAACAAACTCCATAGGAGCCTTCCCTTTCTTACGACAGCCCGCCAAGTCAATAGGGCTGATAGAAAACCGGCCCGCGCCCCCTCACAGAAACGCGAGCCGTCAATTGAAAAGCTGCAAATCGTCAAGTACAGCCAAGAGCGAAGCACTCAAGCCAAGCAAGCAAACGTGTTATCGGAGCAGCTCGCCGTACCAGAACACTTCGCAACAACAGGGGCGATCTCACAGGTCACTCAAACGTCAGCGAGCGACGCTCAGGTGCCCTAGGTCGCCGCGAAAGAGGAGCGACGCGTACTTCATGTACGCGAGCGACGGTTTGAGCGGCGAGATGGGGTGCCTGAGCGCCGCGCAGCGTCGACCGGTCCGGCGTTCGGCAGAACGCCGGAACCTAATTAGTCGTGGTATTCGCCGCGGTCCCACTTCTCGAGGAACTCGTCAAAGAAGTGCGGGTCAGCCTGAGCCTCAGCGTCGGCCTTATTGCAGGCATCGATCTTGGCAATCAGGGCATCGTGCTCGGGGGTCTTCTCGTAGGGCTCCCTCAGGAAGGCAAGCATGATGTCGGCCATCAGGAACTCGCCGGTGATCTTGCCGCCAAAGCCCACGATGTTGGCGTTGAGCTCGCGACGGGCATACAGGGCAGAGGTCATGTCGCGAACCAGGGCGCAACGGGCGCCGGGAACCTTGTTGACGGCGTTGGTGATGCCAATGCCGGTGCCGCACAGGGCCACACCAAAGTCGGCCTTGCCGCTGGCAACAGCCTCGCCCACGGCCTTGCCGTAGATGGGATAGTGCGTACGGGTGTGGCTGTAGGTGCCGCAGTCGAGCACCTTGTAGCCAGCCTGCTCCAGGCGGTCGGCCAGGTAGATCTTCTCGTCCGTAACGATATGGTCGCAACCGATTGCGATGGTCTTCTTCATCAGAACGTCCTTTCGTCTGAATTCACAAGTTGAGATAGAAGTTCGAGTTCTCGGTGGCTCTCGTTAGGCCATCTTGTTGAGCATGTCGACACGGATCTGGTGACGGCCGCCGGCGTACTGGGCGCGCAGGAACTCGCGGGCGATCTTCTTGGCGACCTCGGTGCCCACAACGCCCGGGCCCATGGTGACCATGCGCGAGCCGTTGTGCTCGCGGGTCATGTAGGCGGAACGCTCGTCGGAAATGTTGGCGACGACCATGCCCTTAATCTTGACGGCGGCCATATAGGAGCCGACGCCGTACTTATCGAATGCGAAGCCCTGGGAATCCTTGTGCTCCAGCAGGTCCTTGGCAACGGCGGTCGCGGAATCGACAAAGTCCGCGGCAGGGGTCTCGGAATAGTCGACGACCTCGTGACCGTCGGCGATGAGCATCTCCTTGATGGACTCCTTCATCGACATACCGTCGGCATCGGAAGCGATTACAACCCTCATGACATCCTCCTTGAGAGATACGCAGGTGCGTAGTTTCTGTTTGGAAGTGTTGAATCGCGTTCAGGTCCGGGCATCTGAATGTGCGGTTCTTCACTGTTCGTGTTTATTTGAACACATTCGAACATCAACTGCAAGAATTATTTGTTTATCTTTGTTCTTTTTTGAACAAATACCGTTCACGGATGATTGCTGACCGTTTGAGCCCGGCGCGAACGTAGCGACCGCGTATTCAACAAACAAAAGGGCGGACGAGAACGTGTCTCGGCCGCCCTTCTTACGGTTAATCTTCCAAAGAACGCTTTGCCGCCTACTCAGACTGCCTGCCCTTCTTGGCATGCTTGGACGGAGCACTCAGAAAGCGGCCCGTCAAATAGTTCGCGGGACCGGAGATATCAATCCCCAGCAGGGTGTGCCCCAGCCACAGGAACGCCACGAGCACCAGCAGCGGGATAACGCACGAAGTCACGATCATCACGATGACGCCTTCAATCAGATCGGTCACCTGCCGCACGATCTCATCGGTCATCTGCTTGGCGCCGCTGGTCACCGACGTAACAAGACTCGATGCCCCATCAGTCAACTGCTCGAGCACGTTTTTGGACTCCGTGGCCTCGGATTTTTTCTTGTTCGATTTTGAGCTGGTCTCGGCTGACTTGTCCGTAGTGTCGGCCGCGTCCGCAGCCTTTTGCTCGGCTTGCTCAATACTTACGCGATACGTTTCATCGACCTTCTGCGACACCCATACGCTCGCGGGCACAAGCGCCATACCGATCACGGCAACCACTAGCACGCGCGTCGCCACACGGCGCAGGACAGCGCTCGTGCTCCAGCGCCCGTGAATGCCGAGCGACACCGCAAAGAGCACCAACGAAAACGGGATTAAGATGCCCAAGCCAACCGACCACAAAATCGTGAGCAAATATTTCTCCAGGTATAGCACGGCAAGCACGATACCAAGGTTGCCTGAAAGCTGCGCGAGCTGTTCGGCAACCGGCGTTCCCGTATCACCAGGTAGCGCGGTAATGCCCGCAGATAGCGCCACGCACGAGGTCGTGAGCGCCAGTACGTTACCCTTCTTTTGATCGATGACCTCGATGGTGGAGTCCCAAGTTTTGGTATCGGCGAAATGCGGACGAGCTACAAAGCCCGACAGCAGCGCCAGTACCACGAGCGCAACGATAAAGCCAATCTGCAGTTTTTTGTTTGCGCACACGACATCGGACAGACTGGGCTGCAGCTCGGTTACCGTCGTGTGCTCGGTTATCTGGACAGGACGCCCATGAGCCATCTCGTGCGCGTCTCTTTTTTGTATTGACCCGTTATCCGGCATTTGGATACCTCCTCAGTCCGGGGCTTAATGCGAAAGGAAGTATACCCACCGAGCAAAAAACGAACGGGAAGACGAACAGAGCGCACCAAGACTGTCCCCAATGACTATCTCCGGATGAGTTGCGGTGGAATAGGGATTGTTTTGCGCCCGTCGGCCCCTATTCAGTCCCTATTTCACCGCAACTTGGAGGAGGACAGAAAAAGCCCTGCCGCGGGTAGCGGCAGAGCTTTTGGAAGGGGACTTGGTTGTGAGGGCTCGTTAGGCGAGCTTGGCCTCGAGCTCGGCGATGCGCTTGTAGGCATCGATGGTAAAGCGGGTCTGCTTCTCCAGGATCATAGTGGTCATGAGAGTGTCCTGAGCGTGAGCCATGATGAAGGTCATCTCCATCTCGCCGCCGCCGGCCTCCTGCGAAAGCAGCTTGGTCTGCGTGTCGTGGGCACCGATGAGCGCATCGCTGGCATCCTTGTGCAGCTGCTCGGCCTTCTCAAAATCACCCTCGCGAGCAGCATCGAGCGCTGCAAGCAGATCGGTCTGGGCGTCACCTGCGTATGCGACAATCTCGAATCCAACCATCGAGATTTCTTCTTTGGTTGCCATGTTGCGTTCCTTTCACATATGAACCAATGGAGAGCATCGCGTCCGGGCATACGCGCTGCGTTCTGTATGGCAGAAACATTAACATTCAAACAAAAAAGAACAGCTCAAAACGTAATTTCAAACTATGAACGGTCACTTTTCGCCCGTGAACGGTTTTTAAACCAATCTGAACAATATCGAACACAATTAGCGGCAACCCAAACAGGGCCGCACCTAACGCAAATCGCGCACCGTATCGCCCTCTACGAGCACACCGGGGATCAGCATGTGCTCCACGCCAGACGCACCCCCATCAGCGCCGGCAATCTTGTCGACCGCCCACATGCCGACGCGCTTGTTGTCAAAGCGCACCGTGGTCAGGCGACGGTCGGGCACGATATCGCCCAGGCTGTCATCAACACCCACCACGCTCACGTCCTCGGGCACACGCCTTCCGCACGACTCGAGCCCGCGAATGCAGCCGTATGCCATGGCATCGTTGGAAGCATAAATGGCCGTACAGGTCGGATCTTCCGCCAGAGCCTGACCGGCAGCATATCCGCTCTGTGCCGTCCAATCCCCACGGACGAGTCGCGGCGGCTCAATTCCATGCGCGCGCAATGTCTCGCGCCAGCCTTCCTCGCGCCGCATGCCCGAAAGTGAGCGCTCGGGACACGAGATAAAGTGCACGGTTTTGTGCCCCCGCCCCAGCAAGTACTCGACCACCTGGCGCGAGCAATCGAACTGGTCGTTATCGACCGTTGAACAGAGCGGGTGCTCCAGCATCGTAACGAGCACCGTCTGCATGCCGGGCAGCGGCTCGAAGGTGCCAAAGTCCGCCGGCATGCGATTCATGATCACGACCATGCCATCCACCGGCAGCGCGCTCATGCGCGACGATGCGCTCTCGAGGGTATAGGGATGTCCATCTACTTTAGTGAGGGTGATGGCATAGCCATGTTTGTCGGCCGCGGCGGCAAAGCCCTCCATACGGTCGAGGTTGCCGGTACCGGTAATGTTGAACATGGCGACGCCGACGGTCTTAAACTTGCCACGGCGCAGCGATCGACCGGCAAAATTGGGGCGATACCCCAGCTCGCGCATGGCGGCACGCACGCGTTCCTTGGTCTCGGGGCGCACGCTGGGCGAATCGTGCACCGTGCGCGAGACCGTCTGCTCCGAAACGCCCGCGAGGCGCGCCACGTCTTTGACGGATACCGATTTTTTAACAGCGGCCATAGGTCGATCTTTCTATGTCAACGATGCCATTGGTGGCACCCTACGCAGTCAAATGAAACGTCTTCAAGTATATCTAACGCCTCCCCCACCATACGCTCACCACCCAAAACCTACCGTTCACCGACATTTTTGCTTCCCCGAACGGCTTTTGTCGCCCTAATGTTAACGTTGCCATTGTGCAAACACAGAGCTACCGGGCGGCTCAAACGTTTACGCGTAAGGAATCGACGGTTCGCAGGCACAGGAACCACCGGTTCGCGTCTTTTTTTGTGTCACAAAATGGCAACGTCAACATTTTGGCAACCGAAAGTCAAAAGCTACCATCGTTGCTAACCCACCGACTCTTAGGAGCATTGCATGGAGCAACTCATCGCCATCATCGAAAAGGGCCAGCCCTTTTTCAACGCGATCGCCCGCAACAAGTACCTCAAGGCGATCCGCGACGGCTTTATCTCCGTCATCCCCATCATCATCTTCTCGTCCATCTTCTGCCTGGTAGCCTCGGTCCCCAACATCTGGGGTTTCTACTGGCCCGATGACATCAACAACGCCCTGTGGAAGTGCTACAACTACTCCATGGGCATCCTGGCCATCGCCTGCGCCGCCACCACGGCCAAGCACTTCGCCGACGCTCAGAACCGCGATCTGCCCAAGAACAACCAGATCAACTTCATCTCGTGCATGTGCGCGGCCATCATCGGCTTCTTGCTCCTTTCGAGCGACACGATCGCCACGGACGCCGCCAGCGGTTTCAACACCACCTACCTTGGTTCCAAGGGCCTGCTGACCGCCTTCATCGCTGCGTTTGTGACTGGCATCATCTACAAGTTCTTCATTAAGCGCAACATCACCGTCAAGATGCCCGAGCAGGTTCCGCCCAACATTTCGCAGACCTTTAAGGACATCATCCCCTTCTCCGTTTGCATCACCGTCTTTTGGGTCTTTGACATCACCTTCCGCGCTGCTTTTGGCTTCTGCTTTGCCCAGGGCGTCATCCAGGTGTTCCAGCCCCTGTTCACCGCTGCCGACGGCTATATCGGCCTCGCTGTGATCTACGGCGCCATGAGCCTCTTCTGGTTCGTGGGCGTCCACGGCCCCTCGATCGTCGAGCCCGCCATCGCCGCCGCTCTCGTTGCCAACATGACCGACAACCTGGCTGCGTTCCAGGCTGGCCAGCACGCTTCCGCTGTCCTGACCCAGGGTGCCCAGTACTTCGTCGTCTGCATGGGTGGCACCGGCGCCACGCTCGTCCTGGTCTTTATGTTCTGCTTCCTGGCCAAGTCCCAGGAGATGCGCGCCGTCGGTAAGGCCGCCATCGTCCCCGTGTGCTTTGCCGTCAACGAGCCGCTGCTGTTCGCCGCACCCATCGTGCTCAATCCCGTCTTCTTTGTCCCGTTTGTCTTTGCCCCGATCGCCAACATCTGGATCCTCAAGATCTTTATCGACTTCTTGGGCATGAACGGCTTTATGTACACCCTGCCCTGGACCGTCCCCGGCCCCATCGGCACCATCATGGGCCTGGGCTTCCAGCCGCTCGCCTTTGTGATGCTCGCCCTTATCCTGGTCGTCGACTTTGTTCTGTACTATCCGTTCTTCCGTGCCTATGACGCCCAGAAGTGCGCCGAGGAGGCCGAGATTTCCCAGGAGGAGCTCGCCGCCAAGAACGCCGAGAAGGCCGCCAAGCTTAACGATGCCTTCCAGGGCAAGGCTGACGCCAAGAGCGTTGCCGCCGGCGCTGCTGCCGAGGCTGTAAAGACCGATGCTCCCGCCGCTGTCGCCGTTGAGGCAACGACCGCCAGCGACCTCAACGGCAAGCGCGTACTCGTGCTCTGCCAGGGTGGCGGAACCTCGGGCCTGCTCGCCAACGCGCTGGCCAAGGCCGCCAAGGAGCGCGGCATCAATCTTGAGACCGCTGCCGAGGCCTATGGCAACCACGTGGACATGCTCCCCGACTTCGATCTGGTCGTCCTGGCCCCGCAGGCCGCAAGCTACCTGGCCGACCTGCAGAAGGACTGCGAGCGCGTGGGCAACAAGTGCGTCGCCTGCCGTGGCAAGCAGTACATCGAGCTCTCCCAGAACGGCGATAAGTCTCTCGCCTTCGTCTCCGAGCAGCTTTCGAAGTAAGTAACGCTCAGGGCCAGCCGACCATCCACAGCCGGCTGGCCCTTCGATTTAGACGATTGGATCATCATGTCCGTTAACCCTGCTAGCGTCACCAACCCGCCTGCGCAGTTTCCCGAGGGCTTTGTCTTTGGCGGCGCCACCGCTGCCTACCAGGTAGAGGGCGAGACCCGCACCCACGGTAAGGGCAAGGTTGCCTGGGACGACTTCCTGGAGGCCCAGGGGCGCTTCTCCCCCGATCCCGCTTCGGACTTCTACAACCAGTACCCCGTCGACTTGGAGCTGTGCGAGGAGTTCGGTATCAACGGCATCCGCCTCTCCATCGCCTGGAGCCGCATCTTCCCCAACGGTACCGGCGAAATCAACCCCGAGGGTGTCCAGTTCTACCACGACCTCTTCGCCGAGTGCCACAAGCACCACGTTGAGCCGTTTGTCACGCTGCATCACTTCGATACGCCGCTTCCCCTCTTTGAGAAGGGCGACTTCCTCAACCGCGAGACCATCGACGCCTTTGTGGACTTTGCCACCTTCTGCTTTAAGGAGTACGCCGACCAGGTAACCTACTGGTTCACCTTTAACGAGATCTGGGCCGACGCCTCCAACACCTACATTGAGGGCACCTTCCCCGGTGGCGTCAAGGCGCATCTGGCCGAGGCCTTCCAGTGCGAGCACAACATGATGCTCGCCCACGCCAAGGCCGTGCTGGCCTTCCACAACGGCGGCTTTAAGGGCAAGATCGGCGTCATTCAGTCGCTGGAGTTTAAGTATCCGCTCAACGAGAACGACCCCGCCGACATCAAGGCCGCCAACAACGAGCACGTGCTGCAGAACCAGTTTCTGCTCGACGCCACCTTCCGCGGCGACTATGCCCCCGACACCCTCGAGTGCGCCAACCGCCTGGCTGCCGTCTCAGGCGGCACCATCGAGATCCTGGACGAGGACCTCGAGATTATGCGCGAGGCCGCGCTCTACAACGACTACCTGGGCGTTAACAACTACCAGTGCCGCTTCCTCAAGGCTTACGATGGCGAGAACGACCTGCACCACAACGGTACGGGCGAGAAGGGCACCGGCCGCTGGCGCGTTAAGGGTATTGGCGAGCATGTGAACAAGCCTGGTATCCCCACCACCGACTGGGACTGGATCATCTATCCCGAGGGCCTGTTCGATCTGCTCGTCTACATTAAGCAGCGCTACCCCAACTACAAGCAGATCTTCATCACCGAGAACGGCATGGGCTACAAGGACCCCTACAAGGACGGTTTTGTGGACGACCAGCCGCGCATCGACTACATCGAGCAGCACCTGCGCTGGTTGCTCAAGGCCATGGAGGTTGGCGTCAACGTGGGCGGCTACTTCCTGTGGAGCCTGCAGGATCAGTTCTCCTGGACCAATGGCTACAACAAGCGTTACGGCTTCTTCTACGTTGACTTTGAAACCCAGAAGCGCACGCCCAAGGCAAGCGCATACTGGTATAAGCACGTGGCGCAGACCCGTCGTCTGGACTAGCGGCTTGCGACGAGCGGTTGGCGGAATTGCACCGCCCACATAACCTGTCCCCATTTCTCAGCCGGGGGCGGCACGTCACACGGCGCGCCGCCCCCGGCCTTTTTGGGCGGTTCGGGGTCCGTTTGTCTCAATCTGTAACATCTAGCCGAGTTTTTGGGTCCTAGCTGTTACAGATTGAGACGAACAGGATTGCTCTTTCCGAAGAATCTAAATCTGTAACACGTAGCCCGCTTTTGACCGTCTACCTGTTACAAATCGAGACAGACGGAGTAGGACCTAACCCCGTATGTCCCTAACAGTCGAGCGTTCGACCAGCGTGCTCGGCACATGAATCGCCTCGATAGACGAGCTCTCTCCAATCGCCGCCTCAAACGCAAGCTTACCGACACCGCGCAAATCAAATCGCAGCGTCGTCAGCCGATTGTGAGGAACAAGTCCCTCGAGTGCGTCGTCGATACCAACCACGCTCACGTCGTCGGGCACGGACAGGCCCGCGTTCTCGAGCGCGGCGATAACGCCCAGCGCCATCTGGTCATTTGCCGCAAGCACGGCAGTCGGCGTCTGCGACCCGCCGGCAAGCACCTCGGCCGCAATCCGCTCGCCCATGGCGTACCCACTGTCCGCACTCCAATCGCCACGCAGCATCGGAGCGGCATCGACATGAGCACGACCCAGCGTATCGCGCCAACCGGCCTCACGAAAACGCGAGGAAATCGAGTTTTCCGGACCCGCCACAAACCGCATATTCGAGTGACCATGTTCCAGCAGATAATTGGTCAACAGCTCGCACGAACCATACTGGTCGGAGTCGATCGTCGTGCAGCGCGGATGCGCATACATGGACAGGATGACCGTTCGCACTCCCGGCTGGGGAACAAACTCCTCAAAATCGGGAGCCATGCGGTTCATGTTGAGAATCATGCCGTCGACGGGTCGCTCGACCATGCGGCGCGAGGCATCGGCAAGTGCATAGGGCTTGTCGCCGCCCATCTCGATCATAGTGACGGCAAAATCATGCTCGCGCGCCGCTTGCATGATACCCTCGAGCGTCGCCAGGTTACCGACACGTGTGATGTTGTACATGCACAGGCCAATAGAACGATACGACCCGCCGCGCAACGCCGCTCCAGCAAAATTGGGACGAAAGCCCAGCTCTTCCATGGCGGCCAGCACACGCTTGCGCGTCTTTTCCGTCACGTTGGGCATACCGTTGACCACGCGAGACACAGTCTGGCGGCTCACGCCAGCGAGCGCCGCAACCTCTGCCGCGCTCGCCGAACGACCATTCCTTGTCTGCTGATCCATGCCTTCCACGCTAACCTGCTTCCCAACTATTCCCCGCGCCCATGGCGCATCGTACATACATTGATAACGTGCTCATGATACCCGAGCCATATACCACAACATGAAAACTTCTGTCAATCAAAACCGCTTACCGAACAAATACAACCGTTCGCAGCTGTTTGAAGTTGTTTTGTTTCTATACATCCCAGCCGGATGTTAACGTGCTCATTGTCAAATGTTCACGTGCTCATTTTGGTTCTAATCATTTTAAGATAGTGTTTATCGGGCTTTTTCACCGCTGAACGCTAACCAGGGAGCCTCCTGAGCGCAAACGCACAATATCGAACAGCGAGACGAGAGGATGTATGCATATGTCTTTGCTAAACCGCGTACAGCAGCTGCCGAAGGGCTTTGTTTGGGGCGCCGCAACCGCCGCGTACCAAACGGAAGGTTCCACGAAGGTGGCAGGCAAGGGTAAGACCATGTGGGACGATTACCTTGTCGCCCAGGGTCGCTTTTTGCCCGACCCGGCCAGTGATTTCTACAACCGCTACGAGGAGGATATCCGCCTTTCTGCCGAGCATGGACTCAACGCCATTCGTGTGTCCATCGCCTGGACCCGCATCTTCCCCAACGGCGACGATGCCGAACCCCTCGCCGAGGGCGTTAAGCACTACCACGAGCTGTTCGCCTGCTGCAAAAAGTATGGCGTCGAGCCCTATGTGTCCCTGCATCACTTTGACTCCCCCGCCGCCCTGTTCAACCAGGGCGACTGGCTCAACCGCAAGACCGTCGACGCCTATGTGCGCTATGCCGAGTTCTGCTTCCGCGAGTTCCGCGAGGTCAAGAATTGGTTCACCATCAACGAGCTCATCAGCCTCTCGCACTCCCAATACATCCAAGGCAACTTCCCGCCCAACCATCACTTTGATGTGACGAGCGGCATCCAGAGCCAGCACAACGAGCTCGTTGCCCACGCCCGCGCCGTCAACCTGTATAAGGATCTTGACGAGACCGAGCACCTGGGCGGACGCATTGGCATGGTCAACGTCCTGACGCCGGCATATCCTGCCACCGACTCGCCCGCCGACCAGCACGCCGCCGACCTGTACAACGCCTTCTACACCGACTTCATCATGGACGGCGCCTTCCTGGGTCACTACTCCGCGCGCACCCTCTCACTCATCAACGAGATTCTGCGTGCCAACAACGCCACACTTACGGTTGAGGACAGCGACATGGAGGAGCTCGCCAAGGCGGCGCCCCGCAACGATATGTTCGGCCTCAACTACTATCAGTCGGCGTTTATCGCCGCCTACGATGGCGAGTCCACCAACAGCTTTAACGGCACCGGAGACAAGGGCACCTCGTGCTTTAAGTTTAAGGGCGTCGGGCAGCAGGTCGATATGCCGGGTATCCCCACCACCGACTGGGATTGGCTCATCTACCCGCAAGGCCTCTACGACACGCTCAAGCACATCAGCGCCACCTATCCCAACCTCCCCGTCATCTATATCACCGAAAACGGCCTGGGCCACAAGGACCCCGAGCCCGACGCAAACGGCATCGTCGCCGATCCCGAGCGCATCGACTTTGTCGACCAGCACATGGAGAAGGTGCTCCAGGCGCGCGCCGAGGGCGTCGACGTCCAGGGCTACTTTATCTGGAGCCTGCAGGACCAGTTCTCGTGGGCCAATGGCTATAACAAGCGCTACGGCCTGTTCTACATCGACTTCGACACGCAAAAACGCTACATCAAGCAGTCGGCACTCTGGTACAAGGAGCTCGCCGACACTATGGCGGACGCGCAGTAGCGCATCGCCTCGCTTTCCCCCGAGAAGGGAGCGGCCCTATGCGATACAAACCCAGCCGCTCCCCTCTCTCCCCCTGGGACCGACCCCGCCTGCACCCGGGCTTTTAGCAAGCGGGAGACCATATAGGTTTTCAACGTCCATGCCATTAAGATTTCATGCAAAGAGGAGCGTGAACTATGGAATCGATCGTTAAGTTCTTGGAGAAAGGTCAGCCGTACTTCGACAAGGTCTCTAAGAACATCTACCTTCAGGCCATTAAAGACGGCTTTTTGGCAGCAATGCCCATCATCCTGTCTTCTTCTGTCTTCCTGCTTATTTCGACCCTGCCGGGCGTTGTCGCCACGGTCGGCGGCTTTACGCTGCCCGACTGGTGGAACGTCGACGTCGTGAACTTCTGCAACAAGGTTTACAACTTCACGATGGGCGTCGTGGGCATCATGGTCGCCGGCACCACCGCAAGCGCGCTGACCGGCTCCAAGAACCGCCGCATGCCTGCCGGCAAGGCCATCAACGCCACGAGCACCATGGTCGCCGCCATGTGCGCTATGCTCATCTTGGCCGTTACCCAGACGAGTGCCAAGATCGACGGCGCCGATGTCTCGGTGTTCTTTACCGACAACATGGGCACCAAGGGCCTGCTGAGCTCCTTTGTCGCCGCATTTGCCACGGTCAACATCTATGCCTTCTGCATTAAGCGAGACATCACCATCAAGCTGCCCAAAGAAGTCCCCGGCGCCATCGCCCAGAACTTCCGCGACATCTTCGCCTTCAGCTTCTCCATCCTGTTTGTCGCCGTCATCGACGTTATCTGCCGCACCTGCTTGGCCGTCCCGTTTGCCAACGTCATCTCCACGCTGGTGAGCCCGCTGTTCGCCGCTGCCGATTCCTACGCCGGCCTCGCCCTCATCTGGTTCATGATCCCGCTGTTCTGGTTCATGGGCATCCACGGCCCCTCGGTCGTTAAGCCTGCCCTCAACGCCGCGCTGTTTGGCAACATCACCACCAACCTCGCCACGCTGCAGGCCGGCGGTCACCCCGCCCTCGCCCTGACCGAGAACTTCGGTAACTACATCGGCGAACTCGGCGGCACCGGCGCCACGTTCATTGTCCCGATCATCTTCCTGCTCTTTATGCGCTCCAAGCAGCTCAAGGCCGTCGGCAAAGCCTCTGTCGTACCCGTGATGTTCGCCGTCAACGAGCCGCTGCTGTTCGCCGCGCCCATCATCCTCAACCCGTACTTCCTGATCCCGTTCCTGTTTGCCCCCGTGGCCAACGTCCTCATTGGTAAGTTCTTCATCGACTTTTTGGGCATGAACGGCTTTATCTATGCCATGCCGTGGGCACTCCCCGGACCGATCGGCACCTTCATCGACACCAACTTCCAGCCGATCTCTCTGGTCCTGGTTGTCGTCCTGCTGGTCGTTGACTTCTTGATCTACTACCCGTTCTGCAAGGCCTACGACAACGTCCTGTGCAAGCAGGAGGCCGAGACCCTGGCCGAAGAAGAGGCCGAGGAGACCAAGGCCGTCAAGACCGCTGCCGCCCCCGCCGTTGAGGCTCCTGTTGTCGAGACCGCTTCTGCCACCGAGGCCTCCGCAGCTCCGTCCGCCCTTAAGGGCAAGGATCTGAGGGTTCTGGTTCTGTGCGCTGGCGCCGGCACCTCTGCACTGCTCGCCAACGCGCTTAAGGAAGGCGCCGACGAGCTGGGCATCGACATTACCGCCAACGCCGGTGCCTACGGCAGCCACTACGCCATCATGGACCAGTACAACGTCATCGTCCTGGCTCCGCAGGTTCGCACCTATTACAACGAGATGAAGGCCGACACCGACCGCCTGGGCATCACGCTGCTGTCGCCCAAGGGCAAACAGTACATCGACCTCACTAAGGATCCCAAGGGTGCCGTCGCCTGGATCGAGGAAAACCTCAAGGCATAAGACGCTGACGCCACCTGCCGCTCGCAGACAAAAAATGGCCCGTGCATCGATGCGTGATGCGCGGGCCATTTTGTTTAGACCGCACCCGCCCTCCTGTTCATCTCAATCTGTAACATCTAGCCGAGTTTTTGGATCCTAGCTGTTACAGATCGAGACAAACAGAACGCCCGAGCAGAAATATCTCAATCTGTAATATTTAGCTGAGTTTTTCGGTCCTAACTGTTACAGATTGAGACGAACGGGCCGAAAAACCCTACGCCCGCAGGTCCTTTACGCTGGAACGTTCGACCAACACGCCCGAGACGAGCGTACGGCTTCTGGAGCTCGGAGCTTCTAGGCCCGCAACGACCTCGTTGAGCGCACGGACGCCCAGCTCGCGGTGGCGAAACTTCACCGACGTCAGAATCGAGTTGGGAATCGTCTTGTAAAGCTCGTCATCAAAGCCGATCACGGACACTTCATCGGGCACACTCAGACCCTTGTCACGTAGAGCCATCATCACGCCGTTTGCCATGCAGTCGTTAGCAGCGAGGACCGCCGTGCAATCGGGTTTATCGGCAAGCACAAGGCCAGCGGCATAGCCACTATCCGCATTCCAATCGCCTTGCAGAGGCTCGGGCGGCTCAATGCCACGCGCCTCGAGCGCCGCTCGCCAGCCTTTCATTCGGCACTGGCTCGACAGCGACTCTTTCTTACCCGAAACGAAGTACACGTTCTTGTGCCCGTGGTTCAAGAAGTACTCGCACGCCATGCGCGCGCCGCCCTCTTGATCGTCACTGACGGTGGAGCAGGTAGGATGTTCCATTGGTGTGATAATCACCGTCTTGAGGTCTTTCGGCGCCTCAAAGGTATCAAAGTCATCGACCATCTGACGCAGGTTGAAGATCATGCCATCAACAGGCAGCTGCGACATCCTGCGCGCCGCATCGGCAAGGGTCATCTTCTCCCCAGCGCGCTTTTTGATCATCGTGAGAGCAAAGCCTCGCTCTTCGGCGGCATCGGCGATACCGTCAATCATGTCCACGGCGCCGCCCGACAAGTGAAACATCACCACGCCGATGCACCCGTAACGGCCCAACTTGAGTGAACGCGCGGCAAAGTTGGTTCGAAACCCGAGCGCCTCCATGGCCGCATGGACCTTATCGCGCGTCGACTCTCGCACGCTATCAGGCTCGTTGATCACGCGCGACACCGTCTTGAGAGAAACACCCGCGGCAACTGCCACATCGTTCATTGAGACATTTTTCTTGTCCATCGTTGCCACTACTTCTCCAGTCGGTTTTGCATCGCTTGTTTTTTGTGTTCTAGCATACACTACCTGCCCAACTGACAAATCAGCCGTTTATCGGACAATATCGACCGTTCACCCGTAAATCCTTGTTGCTCTTCCAAAAATGTCTTACGTTGTCATTAACGAAATGACAACGTTGTCATTTCGCAATGCCTTCCTTACCCAGGAAGGTTTCCGGGCAGTCCTGACCATCCATCGACGACCAGTTCCATCCACATGCATCGCGCATCAAGCAGCAAAGGAGCTCTATGGACGCCATCGTAAAGATGCTCGAAAAGCATCAACCGTTCTTTGAGAAGATCTCGAGGAACATCTACCTCCAGGCCATCAAGGACGGATTCCTTGGGTGCATGCCCATCGTCCTTACCTCTTCGATCTTTCTGCTGATCGCCACGCTTCCCGGCGTAGTCGGCATCACGCTGCCCCAGCCGCTCATCGACTGGTGCAACAAGCTCTACAACTTCACCATGGGCGTCATGGGCATCATGGTTGCCGGCACCACCGCCAAGAACTTCACGGCATCCATGAACCGTCGCATGCCCGCCGGCAAAGTGCTCAACGACGGTTCCACCATGGTGGCCGCCCAGTGCAGCATGCTTTTGCTCGCCGTTACGCAGTTCACCACCAAGTTCGACGGCTCCGAGCTTTCGGTCTTCGATTGCACCAGCATGGGTACGCGCGGTCTGTTCTCGGCCTATATCGCCGCGTTCATTACCGTGTGGGTTTATAAGTTCTGCGTCTCGCGCGATCTGACCATTAAGCTGCCCAAGGAGGTCCCGGGCGCCATCGCTCAGAACTTCCGCGACATCATCCCCTTTGGCGGCGCCGTCATCATCTGCGGCATCATCGATGTGGTTGTGCGCAACCTCATGGGCGTTCCGTTCTCCGAGCTGCTCATCAAGCTGCTCTCCCCGCTCTTTACCGCTGCAGAAACCTATCCTGGCCTTATCCTTATCCAGGCAGCCACCGCGTTCTTCTGGTTCATCGGCGTCCACGGCCCCTCGATCGTCCAGCCGGGCATCGACCCCATCCGTCTTGCCAACCAGGCCGAGAACCTGCAGGTTCTGCTGGCCGGTGGCCACCCCGCCCACTCCCTCACCTTTAACATGTCGCTCGTAGGTGAGTTCGGCGGCACCGGCGCCACCTTCATCGTGCCGCTTCTGCTGATTCTCTTTATGAAGTCCAAGCAGCTCAAAGCCGTCGGTAAGGCCTCGATTGTTCCTGTTGCCTTTGCCGTCAACGAACCGCTGCTCTTTGGCGCGCCGATGATCCTTAACCCCTACATGCTCATCCCCTTTGTTGCCGCCGGCTGCGTCAACGTGAGCGTTGCCAAGTTCTTTATCGATAACGTAGGCATGAACGGCTTCTCCTTCGTGGTGCCTTGGGCCACCCCCGCCCCCATCGGCATCTTCATCACCACGAACTTCCAGCTTATCGCCCTGGTATTTGTCGCGATCATCATCTTACTGGACGCCATCATCTACCTGCCGTTCTTGAAGGCATACGATAAGCTGCTCTGCGACCAGGAGGCCGAGCGCGCCGCCGAGCTGGGTCTCGAGTCCAATGGTGCCGCTGCCATCGCCGCCGACGCCTCTGCGCCCGCTGTCGAGCAGGCCACCGCTTCCGTCGAGACGACCGCCGCTGCCGCCGAAAGCAAGCCTGTCGCCGATCAGCCCGAGCCTGCCGCCGACGCATCCGCTAAGAAGGATGTCGACGGCCTGAAGGTCCTCGTCCTGTGCGCCGGTGCCGGCACCTCTGCCATGCTTGCCAACGCCATCAAGGAAGGTGCCGCGCAGACCGGAGAGAACATCGCTTCCTCCGCAGGCGCCTATGGTCAGCACACTGCCATCATGGATCAGTACGACGTTATCGTGCTTGCCCCGCAGGTTCGTAGCTACTACAACGACATGAAGGCCGACACCGATCGCCTGGGCATTAAGCTGCTCGCCCCGCGCGGTAAGGAATATATCGACCTTACTCGCGACCCCGCCGGCGCCATTAAGTGGCTCCGCGAGAACCTCGACTAGTTTCCTCCCTCTGTTGGTGCCCGGATCCCCAGTTCGGGCACCTCTCCCTATTCGTATCCCACAGAAAGGATGACTCATGACCAACCCCATGCAGTTCCCCGACGGCTTTGTCTTTGGCGGCGCCACCGCTGCTTACCAGGTTGAGGGCGAGACCCGTACGCACGGCAAGGGCAAAGTGCCCTGGGACGATTTCCTGGCAGCCCAGGGTCGCTTCTCCCCCGATCCCGCAAGCGATTTCTACAACAAGTACCCGGTCGATATCGACCTGTGCCAGCGTTTTGGCATCAACGGTATCCGTGTCTCCATCGCTTGGAGCCGTATCTTCCCCAGTGGCACCGGCGAGATTAACCCCGAGGGCGTCGCTTTCTATCACGAGCTTTTCGCCACCTGCAACAAAGCTGGCGTTATCCCCTATGTCACGCTCGATCACTTCGATACGCCCGAGGCCTTTTACCAGAACGGCGGCGAGGGATTCCTGACGCGCACGACGATCGACGCCTTTGTCGAGTACGCCAAGTTCTGCTTTGCCGAGTTCACCGAGGTCAAGCACTGGTTCACGTTTAACGAGATTCCCGCAACCGCCGAGGGCAGCTTTATCGTCGGCAACTGGCCGCACGGCGAGAAGTACCGCCTGGACAAGGCCTTCCAGCTCATGCACAACATGATGGTGGCCCACGCCAAGGCTGTCGTCGCCTTTCATGAGGGCGGCTTTGAGGGCGAGATCGGCATTGTTCAGAACCTGGAGCCCAAGTATCCCCTCGATCCCAACAGCGCTGCCGACTGCGAGGCAGCTCGCATGGCCGACGTCATCAACAACCGCTGGGTACTCGACGCCACCTTCCGTGGCCACTATGCAGCCGACACCATGGAAGCCGCAACCAAGCTTGCCCATATCGCCGGCGGCGAGCTCGACGTCCGCGACGAGGACATCGCCGCGCTGACCGCCGCGCTCCCCTACAACGATTGCTTGGGCGTCAACACGTACAAGTGCCAGTTCCTGCGTGCCGCCGAGGGCGAAAACGACATCAACCACAATGGCACCGGCGACAAGGGCTCCTCGCGCTGGTTCCTCAAGGGCGTGGGCGAGTCGTGCGTGCGCGAAGGCGTACCCACCACCGATTGGGACTGGATCATCTATCCCGAGGGCCTGTACGACCTGCTGCTCCGCATTAAGAACGATTACCCCAACTACAAGAAGATCTACATCACCGAGAACGGCATGGGCTATAAGGACGACTTCGAGGATGGCTTTATCGATGACGCCCCTCGTATCGACTACATGCGTCAGCATCTCGCGTGGATCCTCAAGGCAATCGACGGCGGCGTGAACGTCGACGGTTACTTTGTGTGGTCGCTGCAGGATCAGTTCTCCTGGACCAACGGCTACAACAAGCGTTATGGCCTGTTCTACATCGACTTTGAGACCCAGAAGCGCTATCCCAAGGCGAGCGCGTACTGGTACAAGAACGTCGCGGAGACCGGCCTGCTTATGGCCTAACTTTTGCCGCATACCCCCTGTCGGCCGCATGCGAATCCCTCCACGGGTTCGCATGCGGCCTTTTTGTTTTTGGTGAGCCCGTGCGGGCCGTTTATCTCGATCTGTAACATCTAGCCGAGTATTTCGGCCCCAGCTGTTACAAATCGAGACAAACAGAACGCCCGAGCAGAAATATCTAAATCTGTAACACGTAGCCCACTTTCGACCGCCTAACTGTTACAGATCGAGACAATAAGATAGTCAAATCCGAACTTTCCAAGCAGTTATAAAGCATGGTTTCTAGTTTTCGGTATCACGAACATACTTTCGGTATCATTTAATGATATTATGATATCGAAAGTATGTTCGTGATACCGAAAGGAGCCGCATGCGCCAGTTCGATTACACCACAGTCCCAGCGGAACTCGAAGCAACTCCAATCACCAACCTCCTCCTCTCGATACGCGAGCATAAAGGCCGTCAGCTTGCTCTGAGTCAAGTCAAACCCGAGCTTCTATCGTCCCTAATGGAGGAGGCTAAGATCCAAAGCACCCGGTCCTCCAACGGACTTGAAGGAATTGTTACCACCCAAAAAAGACTCAAAGCGATCATGGCGTATTCCGCCAAGCCAAGCTCCCGCGCAGAGGAAGAAATTGCTGGATACCGAGATGTGCTGTCGCTTATTCACGAGCAACACGATTCCATTCCCGTAACGCCATCGGTCATTCTGCAGTTGCATCGTGACCTCATGGCGCACACGGCAATCTCGTATGGAGGCCATTGGAAAGATAGCGATAACGAAATCGTCTCCATTGACGATCAAGGAAATCGATTTGTGCGCTTTAGGCCCCCTTCGGCCCTAGCAACCCCGGGACTTATTAAAGAAGCCTGCCAGTCCCTCAACGATGCTTTATCTCGCCAAGTTTGCGATCCCCTCCTTATATCGCTCCGCTTTATCTTCGATTTTGTTAGCATTCATCCCTTCAACGATGGCAATGGCAGGATGAGCCGGCTCCTTACAACGCTGCTGCTCGAAAAGACTGGATACGACGTTGCGCGTTACATCAGCATCGAACGACTTATTGAAGACAACAAAGCGCTTTACTACAACGCTCTCGCTGCAAGCTCCACTGGATGGAATGAAAATCAAAACACCGAAGTACCCTTTATCCGTTTCATGCTCGGAACAACCCTGGCCGCCTACCGACAGCTCGAGCAGCGTACCTTAATTGAATCAAGCACTCGTCCCATGTCGAAGCAAGCGCGCATCGCCGTTCTATTTCAACAGAGACCCGGCGTCATTAAGAAATCCGACATTCGGTCCAACTGCCCCGATATCAGCGAGGTAACCGTTAAACGAACCCTCGGTCAGCTTGTTAGTTGCAGCGCAATCGAAAAAACAGGAGCGGGTCGTTCGACGGGCTACATACTCAAAGACGCCCATGCTCTAGAACTATTCTTGCAATCCACAATACCCGATAGCGAGGCCGCAATAACAAAAGAGGCTCCAAAGGATAAGCTCCTTGAACGTATAAACCACGCCGAGGATGAAAGCAAAGAGGGGCTCTATGAAGACTATGATTCATTCTCAAGGGACATAAAGACGAAATACGGAGTCTAGTCATATCTCAGAATAGCCTCATCCTTGTTGCTCAAAGTTATTTGCGCGTCATTGTAAAGCGGTATCCCCGCGCCGGCAGGGGGGCAGATGTATCGCCTGCCGATCTTGCTGGAATCGGCAATCAGATAGCGCGAGTCGGCCTTGCTAAAGGCGAGCTGCTGGATACGGCCCTCATCCATATTGGACGTAGACACGTCGCCATCCAGAATGCCGTTTGCGCCAATAAACGCTGCATCGATGCCCAGCGCACGCAGGGTATCCTCGGCCGTTGGTCCCACAAAAGCGGCGGTGCGGCGACGGTACATACCGCCCACGAGGCACAGGTCGCAGTCTTCGCGTGCCTCGAGCAGGCTAAAGGCCGAAAGCGAATTGGTCACATAGATGGAAGGCAGCTTGTCGGTGACTCGGAGAGCGCCAATGCGATCTCACGACGGCTGCGCTCATTGTCTCAATTAGCTACTCAACGAAATACGGCCCCGCAGCTCAATAAGCTGCGGGGCCGTACCATACACCGACGGATCAACGACGAAGTGCATCTACTATTTGGCCAGCTCCTGAACGATCCAGTCAATTGCACCTTCGGGATCGTTGGTAAGGTCGATATACTGCTTGCCCCTTGTGGTGAGCAGTTTAATTCCAAGGCGATCGGTATCGGCCTTCATAGCGTCATAGTACATGCGTGCCTGGGGCGCCAGAACAATCACGTTGTACTGATTCATCGTCTCATAGTGGCTTCCGTACGCACCGGACTGAGAAACCAGATCGATACCCTTAGCAGCGGCACCTTCGCGAAGAGCATTTGCCAAGAGAGTCGAAGTGCCGGCACCCTGGCAAAGCACAAGCACGCGGATCTGCTCCGCCTTGTCCTTTACCGCCTCGAGAGCTTTTGCGACATTTTCCTGTGCGGCAATAGCATCTGCATCCGAGGTTCCTGCAGTCTCCTTTGCAGACTCTTCCAAACAAAGCTGATGGTCATACGCCTTGCAGAACGGATAGTAAATCACAAAGTCAACGACCAACAGCACTGCCATCAATACGAGAGAACGCAGATCGAGACCCGTGGTGAGGAACGCACCAATTGGGCCGGGAAGCGCCCACGGCATGGTATACATGGGGGCGTTCATTCCAATTACGTCAATGAAAAACTTACCGATTATGGCGTTGACCATAGGAGCCGCTAGGAAGGGCACGAACATATAGGGATTGAGAACGATCGGCATACCGAAGAGAACGGGCTCGTTAACTCCAAAAATCACCGGGATAATCGATGCCTTGCCCATGGCTTTAAGCTGCTTGGAGCGCATAAACATGATCAGGATAATAGGAACGATGAACGTGCAGCCAGAACCGCCCAGACCGCCGATGAAGCTTGTAAAGTCCTGCGTGAGAGCAATTGACGGGTGTCCACCTGCTTGGAAAACCTCAAGATTGGTAACGGTATTGCCGTAGAGCGCAGCATTGATCGGACTCATGACAACCGAAGCACCGTGGATACCCATAAATTGGAAAAGCGCGACCGCGCCTTCGATAAGCGCCATGCCAGGATAGGTGTCGACCGCGGAGAACAGCGGCGAGATGAGAGCGGATACCAAATTGGCGAACGGCACAGCAAGCAGCTTGCGGCTCGCAAGATCGATAAAAGCGCACGCAAGGATCGAAAACCCAAATGCAAAGATATCGCGAAAACTCTGCGCAATAGAGCCAGGGACCTCTTTGGGAAGCTTGATCGTCACATTATGGCTAATGCACACCTTATAGATATTAACGGTCAAGAATGCGGCTACGAACGCAGCGAGAAAACCCTTGGTTCCCATATAGCCGGTTTCAAAAACAGATGTATCTGCTCCGCCAATCGAGACAACATCGTTTGTCACCGATAGCAAGAGCATGCCGCACATGGCACAAACCATGCACGAGGTGGGGTTGAGAGATTTACCCGAAGGCATGCGACGGTTCATCGACATGGCAAGTGAGCTCGCCGTGGTGCCGGCCACCATAATGCCAAGAAGTCCCATGGTATATGCATAGATTTTATTGAAGAAATCCAGCACCTCAGACGGAAGCGTGATGCCTACATAGGCAGGGAGCGTCGAAAGAAGAAGGAACAGGCTCGAGAACAGCACAATTGGCATATTCGAGAGAAAGCCATCCTTAATCGCCACCAGATAAATGTTCCTCGAGATTTTGTCGAAGAGGGGCTGGTGTTTTTCAAGGAATTTGACGATAGCGTCCATAACACATCCTTTCATGATTCCCGGGCACACAACGATTTATCCGGACTCAACCGTCGTCGTCCCCGTTTGTATCCACTTATGTAAGTGAATACGTTCTTGTGCGAAATGTAATATCATTTGCGCGATTTGTCATAACCAATTCTTTTTCCGCTTTGTCGATATGTCAAGAATTCAAATACTTATTCGGTGAACGGTAGTTGATTAATTTAAGGTTTTCCCAGCTAATGGCTATTTTTTCCGAGCAGTACAATAAGTTTGCAACCGTTCACCGATTGGATATAACATATTGAATATATTGTTGTAACAATATTAGAGACAATGTCACAAGCCTGTCGTTCTAGTCAAAGGAAGTAACAATGCCCAAACGATTACTGAACATGTCCGCATCCGATTTTGCCGCCACGTCACCCATGGATCTAAAACAGGCAATTCTGGCTTCCGAGGGACGTACCATCATGGCGGAAAACGTACCCTCTTCCCAATTTCTCGGCGGCGTTACTAATGCAGAAATCGAACGTGCCGCAGGTGCCGACCTGCTTCTGTTTAACGCGCTCGATGTGTTCGATCCAGTTATTGCCGGTATTCCAGATGATCTCAATGAAAACCCGGTCACTTGGGTGAAGCGAGCATGCGGAAGGCCCATTGGCGTCAATCTGGAGCCAGTTGATAACGAGGCAGAGATGTCTGAATCCCGAACGGAAATCCCCATGGGTCGTCGCGTCTCTCCCAAGACCTTAGAAAAGGCTAACGAACTCGGATTTGATTTTATCTGCCTGACGGGCAACCCTGGAACCGGCGTCTCCAACGATGCAATCGCCCATTCGATTAAACTCTCCAAAGAGCATTTCAATGGCCTGGTCATAGCCGGAAAAATGCATGGAGCGGGCGTTGCGGAACCTGTCATGACGCTCGAAATTGCGCGCAAGTTTGTTGACCTCGGCGTCGATATCCTTCTCGTGCCAGCCCCCTACACCGTCCCTTGCTTCCAAGAAGCAGACCTGCGCGCCATCGTAGACTTTGTACGATCCCACAACGTAGGCAAGTCAATTGAAGAGAAGGTTCTCGTCATGGCGGCGAACGGGACGAGTCAAGACTCCTGCGACAGCGAGACCATTAAGAAAATAGGCCTTGCAGCAAAAGCAGCCGGCGCTGACCTCCAACATATCGGGGACTCCATGAACGGTATTTGCCTGCCCCAGAATATCTTCACGCTCGGACAAGCCCTTCGTGGATACAGGCATCAGATCGTCATGCTGAGCCGCTCTGTGATACGTTAAGGTTACCTTGCCCACGTTACATCCCGACTGAGGCAACCATCAGGTATAACCAACATGCAAACTGAGGCTCTAATGCTCGATACACACGAAAAACGGCCACTCTATTTACAGCTCACCGACGCGCTGCTCAAGCAGATCGTCGATGAATATCAAGCAGACGATAAACTTCCAACAGAAATGGAACTCTGCGACGAATACGCCGTAAGCAGAACAACCGTCCGACTTGCCATGAGTGAGCTGGAGCGTCGTGGAAGTATCTATCGAATCCAAGGTAAGGGATCGTTTGTTGCACCGAAACGCGTTAGCGAGCTCAATTCACTTTTAGACTTTGACTTTGCAAGCCATTGCGATGGCGTTGATCCGGATGCCATCACCAAACATTTCGGCGGCCTCACATCAAGTCGTCCAATTTCCGTAATGATGCTCCAACAATTTGGATGTCAAAGTCGCGATGAAATTCAGCGTCTTGAATTGACCTACGAACTTGAAGGCAGCTTCATAGGCGCTGATACGTTTTTCATTTCAAAGTCGCGCGTTCCGAATAACCAGTTAGATTTTCAGGCATTTAGCAGAATCATGGACGACTTGTCCAAGTCTATCCAATCTGTTAGGGAAAGCTATAGAGCACGTCAGCTTAGCGATTCCGAAGCCAGTAATTATGGTGTTGCAAAACTTCCGGTCATCGAACTGACTCATTATGCTTACGACTCCGGAGGCAAACTAATCTCAATTGTCTGCCGCACCGTCTTAACTGGGCGGGTCCCTTATCAAAACTTTATTTTCAAGTCCTAATGTTCTTTTTCTTTTGTCTCGATCTGTAACACGTAGCCGAGTTTTTAAGTCCTAACCGTTACAGATCGAGACAAACAAGGTAGACCCCACCGAATTGTCTCAATCTGTAACACTAAGACCGGTTTTGGACGTCTAGATGTTACAGGTTGAGACGATTTGATAGTGGAGTCCTCATTTGCGCGTCATATCGCGTAGCGCTGACGCGCTGGTTTCCACAATGACAGGAGGTAAAAGTCCTCCCGCATCGCCCGTTGGCAATCCCGTAGCGCTAGCTAGCAAATGACCTGCGTATGCTCCTCGATGGCGGCACGATCTTCGGCGGCGATGCCCGGCTCGCACACCACGGCGTCCAGGCTGTCCAGACGGCAGAAGGTGTAGAAGTCGCGCTTGCCAATCTTGCTGGAATCGGCGATCAGATAGCGCGAGTCGGCCTTGCTAAAGGCGAGCTGCTGGATGCGGCCCTCTTCCATGTTAGACGTAGACACGTCGCCGTCCAAAATGCCGTTTGCGCCTATAAAGGCTGCGTCGATTCCCAGCGCGCGCAAGGTGTCCTCGGCCGTGGGGCCCACAAAGGCGGCAGTGCGGCGACGGTACACGCCGCCCACCAGGCACAGTTCGCAGTCTTCGCGCGCCTCGAGCAGATTAAACACCGAAAGCGAATTAGTCACGATGCGTAGGCGGCACGCCGGCAGCATCGAGGCCATCTGCTCAACTGTAGTGCCCGTCCCCAAAAAGATGGTCGAGCCCTCCTCGATGAGCCCAACGGCGCGGCGCGCGATCTGCAGCTTTTCCTCGGCATGCTTAGTGCGCTTTTCACTGTGCGAATACTCATGGCGCAACATAGCGTGCGGGCGACTCTGCGCACTACGGGCGCCGCCGTGCACGCGCTCGATCTCGCCTAGGCTCGCAAGCTCCTCAAGGTCGCGACGAATCGTCATGTCCGAGACGCCCAACGCGTCCGAAATCTCCTTGACCGAGACCGTGCCCTGCTCTTCGAGCAGCTGCCGAACCTTATCCTGTCGCTCTGCCTTAATCACGATGAATCCTCGCCGTTCTTTGCGCGCATATCATTCAAACAGTAACTAACAAATTGTATCAGACTCGTGCGCGTCAAAAATGAATGCCCGCACAGCTCCAATCATCACTTTTTTGAGAAAAATACCCCCTGCTTTAGTGGGGTGTAGTGATAATCTCGCCTGTTCACGCTAAAGTTTGTCTGAAATACCTCGATGTTAGGAACCAAATGATCACTTCCGAGCTTTTCGGCACCGCGCCGTGCGGCACCCCCGTTCATCGTTACACCCTCAACGGGCCCGAGATCTGCGTTCGCATTATGGACTATGGCGCCACCGTGCTTGGTATCGATGTGCCCGACATTCCCGGTAACGTGCGCGATGTGGTGTTGGGCTTCGATAAGCTCGAGGATTACTTTGACAACCCCGCCTGCTTTGGCGCGACCATCGGCCCCGTGGCAAACCGCACCGCGGGCGCCACGATCACCATCGACGGCACGGACTGGCACATGCCAGCCAACGAAGGCGTCAACAACCTGCACAGCGATCTTGAGCATGGTCTGCACAAGCGCGTATGGGATGTTGAACTCGACGAGGTCCACAACGCCGTGCGCATGACCACCTCACTTGAGGATGGCGAACTGGGTCTCCCCGGCAACCGCACCTTTACGGCCGTGTTTACCGTGACGCGCACCGGCGTCTTTCGTGTCGAGTATGGCTGCGAGAGCGACCGCGCCACCTACGTGTCCATGACCAACCACACGTACTTTAACCTTGCCGGTCATAACGCCGGCATGGACTGCGAGCACTTCTTTGTTGCCAACGCTACCCACTACCTGCCCATCAACGAGCAGAACATCCCCACCGGCGAGATTGCTCCGGTCGAGGGCACGCCGTTTGACTTCCGCGAGCTGCGCCCTGTCGCTCCTGGCATGGAAGCCGATGACCCGCAGATTAAGCAGGCCCGTGGCTACGATCACTGTCTGTGCATCGATGGCTATCAGTACGGCCGCAACCTGCGCCGCGCCCTGCATGTCGAGGAGATGTGGACCGGCCGCGAGCTGGACTACTACACCACCGCCCCGGGTGTGCAGCTCTACACCGGCAACTGGCTGGGCGACGAGCACGCCAAGGACGATGCTAACTATAGCTGGGGCGCCGGCTTTGCCCTCGAGGCCGAGATGTACCCCGACACGCCGCACCAGCCGCTGTTCCCACAGGGCATTGTGGGCCCGGGTCACCCCCACAGCAATGTGATCGAATACCACTTTATGAGGCACTAAGCCCACAGCGCGACATATCGCACAGCAGCGCCCGCCGGCACCACCGCCGACGGGCGCTTTGCTACCTAGTCATTGGGGACGTTCTTAAATGACTAGTTGGATGGGGTCGGGGTTGGAGCTGGGGAGGTAACGGATTTCTAGCTCTATGCCGAGTTCTTGTAGCTCTTTGAAGGCAGCGATGTCCGTATCGTCTACGGCGACTGCGGGCGTTATGGGGTGCTTGCCCTCCCCCGCCTGCATATGGCCAATGCTGATCTTGGTGATCGGCACACCGCCCTTAACCAGCGCGAGCGCATCGGAGGGTGAGGCCACCATGATCAGAATCAATTGGCGAGGCGTTGCGGTATGAACGACGTCGATGGTCCTTTGCACCGAGAAAAACCGCGTCCAAACGCCTTCTGGCGCCGCCACCCTCATGGGTGCCCATTGGCGCGAATCTGCCGCGATCTCATCGTTGACGATTAGGACAAGGTTGGAACCCACGGCTTCGTTCCACAGCTCAACGTCTTGTCCGTAAATGAAACGGTCGTCGATGCGTGCGAGAAGAATCTTGGGTTGAGTCATCGCTGCCCCATTCTGTTTGAGACCCGTAAGAGCAAGACATCGCGTCTCCAATATTAGTGCATTTAAAGTGAGAAAAGCCGTCAGAACACTTGCGCGGATGTGCGATGTCCCGTATCATAGACAGCCGTTGACGCCTCAGTTGCGCCATCACATGGCCGCCAGCGTAGCTCAGTTGGTAGAGCACCGCTCTCGTAAAGCGGGGGTCACCGGTTCGAGCCCGGTCGCTGGCTCCATTGCACAAGATAGCCGCCTTCGGGCGGCTTTTTTGTTGCTGATTTCGGGCGCGCTTCCGCCAATCCAAGCACAACGCCGCCGGAAACTCTCCTACTCAACAAAAGCCCCGCCAACCGCAATCCCCAAAGGAACCGCGATCAGCGGGGCCCAAGCGCGTTCCTCCAAGGGATAACGCTCGCAAAACGAACAGCTCAGCCGAGCGGCTCGTTACTCCTCCCAGTAAGCGTCTGCAAGCAGCTTAAAGCAGATCTTCTTGACCG
>UQDE01000014.1 GCA_900539735.1 uncultured Collinsella sp.
TCCGTACATGTACGGATGAATATGGGAGGTGTTCGGATGAAGTTGATATTCAAGGAACGAGCGAGCAGTATGATGATGCGATTGGATTTATTTACCGGTTCTATATTTGCTATAAGATAATCGGGGGAATGGAGTCGAACCACCTATCGGATTCGATCGTGAAACACTCATACGCAATCGAGTTGAACTGCACCCAGCAAGTGTTAGATGAGTGGAAAAATAGTTTTAACGAAAAACTGCCTTCAGAAGAAACATTTCGAATTAATCTCCTTTCGCTTGGATGGTCTCATTCGTGGCCGTTGTATAGCGAAACAAAGTTGAAGGATCGCTGCAAGTTGGTCCTTGCCTTGCTCGAGGAGCTTAAGTCTGGTGTTAGGGTTTCTGAGGCATTCACAATAGAGCACATTCTTCCGGATTCGCAGGCTCAGGAAAACTCGATTATTGGGAACTTGCTCATGCTAGAAGAGCGACTTAACGCGAAATGTAAAGACAAATCGCTTAAGGAAAAGCTGCCCATATACGCTGAATCGCGTTATGCCACTACAAGAGCTTTTGCTAAACGCTATGCGAATGGTTGTTTTGACGTTAAGAAGCGCGTTGATTTTATCGCGAAAGATTTGTTTGAAATGGTCATCCACTAGCTTGCACCGCGCGGCCGCGGCGCTTGAGCTCGTCAAGAAGTGCATCGACCCGGCGATAAGGCGGCAGGCCGAAGGGTTCGAATGGGATCCGAAAGCGCTGGAGTAGGCTCTCGCGTGGCCATAGGAAAGGTAAGGGTGGAAACCGATGGCGGACAAGGAGCGACCAAGGTGAACGAGGATGACATCATCGGCGTCGTGAGGGAGTACCTCGAGGACAAGGAGAACTCGTACGCCCTCATGCTTACCGGGGAATGGGGATGCGGGAAAACCTACTTTGTCGAGCACGCACTGACCGAGAAGCTGGAGGAGGATGAGAGCCGGCATCCCGTCGTGGTGGCGTCCGCCTACGGCGCCAAGGACTTAGCGGAGCTCTGCGGGGCGATTGAGTCTGGTTTCATCTCGAAATACGCCATAGGGTGCGCGGCCGGCGGGGAGAGGGGCAGGTGGGATTCACTCGTCGGGTTCGCCAAGGACACGGGAATATCGTTCCTCGGGAAAAAGATCAGGGAGCTGGAGAAGAAGGCGGGCGTCGATCTCAAGATGGCGCCGCTGAATGCCGTGAACCTCATCATCGGCCCCGAGACCCTCCTCGTCATAGACGACGTGGAGAGGTGCGACATGGGCATTCGCGAGCTGCTCGGGGCGGTCGACCACCTCGTCGTCGGCTGCAGGAAGAAGGTCCTCCTCGTCTGCAACGAGGATGAGTGGAGGAAAGGGCTAGGACCGAAGGGGGAGAAGGGGACGACCAGGGAGTACGAGAGCCTCATCGAGAAGACCGTCTGGCGGAAGTGCCGGTTCAGGCCCTCGGTCGGCTCGGTTGTGGAACGCGTTCTGGGAGGCGTGCTGGGCGGCATCTACCCAGGCGCGCTCGAGGACGCCGTTTCGGCGATTGAAGGAAGCGAATCGCCGAACTTGCGATCCCTCAGCAAGATGCGCCCCGTGCTGGTCGGGATGAAGGAATCCGGGTTCTTCGCTGAACCCACCGACCCGGAGTCTGCCAGGGCAGTTTTCAAAGAGGCTTTCGGCTTTGCAGCGGGGGCGGCGAAGGGGATGCGCATCGGGCCTCCGTCAAGCCGGGAGGATTCCATCCTTAGGGGTGGCATTTTCGAGTCGCGCCGGCTCAAATACGCCGCTCTGGACTTCATCCCCCGCTTTTTCGAGAGGTGTGAGGGGGTCGATTCCAAGCATGTTCGTTCCTGCCTGGAAGATTACCTTGCGACCTTTCATCCCGACGGGCCGGCCGCGCGGAAAGCTATTGAATGTATCGACGGCATCAGACACGCCACTTTCCGCGATGCCGATGTCCCTGGCATGGTGGAGACTATAGTCGCCGGGATTGTCCCCGGGGACGGGAGCCGCGGCTTGTCGTTCGACGTCTATCCCGACGTCCTGCGTGCCGTCAAAGGCATTGCGGGGGAATTTGCTGACGCCTTTCCCGAAGGGGTCGCGCCGCTCGTCAAGGCGATGGAATCCTCCATTGGACGGGATCCCGAGTCTGCAGTGAGGTCAATCGGAAAGAATCGAGTCGAATGGCAGGAGATCCCTTTCGACTCGAGCGAAGCGCATGAGATTCCGGCTTTGGAGGAGGTCGACAGGCTGAGGGAGCTCGCCTTGACGACGCTACGCGAACGGGAGTCGGAGTCTCTTGGCAACGTCCTGAAAAACGCCCCCGACCAATTCGCGACGAAGCTCTATCTGGCTTTCTCGAAATCAGATGACTGGTCGGAACCCATCCTGTCGCTCATTTCCCTCGACACTTCCCTCCTCGCGAGGGCGATGGAGAAGATGCCTCCCGAAGATATTCGGCTTGTGCACAGTGTCCTTTTTCCGGGCGACCACATGAGGTCGTGCACGGCCTCGCTCGAGGGCGAGGACAGGAAGGCCCTCGTAGCTTGGGCCAAGAGGCTCGGATCGGAGATCGGCAAGGTCGAGACCATGGAGTATTACCAAAGGATCTATTTCGACGCCATATCCAAGAGTCTCGAATGTCTTGCCGATATCTAGGATCCGCAGCTTTTGCCAAGTTGAAACGTGGCTTAGGATTTGCAGAAGATCTTCTAATGGCAGTCTTACGACAAGGACGAGGATGCCCTAATGCCTTGCCCAGGCTCCATCCAGCTCCGCCGCGCAGCTCTCGAACACGCACCTAACGGCGGCCATTTCCGACGGGGTCACGCGCCCTCCGCTCGCCTTATCCGAGGGCCTATGCGGCGGGGCTTGACTTCGAGGACGTCGTCGACTCGTCCCTCGAGCTTGTAAGGCTTGCTGAGGTAGGCGGACTAGAGTAAGAAAAGAGAAATCAAAAGGCGAATTTATCGCGAGGAGCAAAATGTCCCAAATAAATCAGATCCAAGAAGAGCTAAGGCAGATCGAAGGCGGGCGTTTTCAAACACTAGCAAATCAGTATCTATATAGGAGATATTCGCTTAACAACATCATTGAATTAGGATCCCAATGCGGCACGGATAAAACCACGACCGGAGTGCCAGACATGTACTCCGTAGGAGAGAATGGACACTACCTCTTCGCGGCATACACAACCTCTAATTCCGACATCCGCAATAAGCTGCTAAATGATGCTAAAGACTGCCTCGACAGGAGCAAAACCGGAATCAATCCGCAACTCATAGATCGAATCATCCTGTGCCACACATACTTTCGCCTTTCACCTCTGGTACTCGAGGAGGTCCGTGCCATCGATCCACGGATAGAAATAATCGGGCCAGAGACAATTGCGAGCGACCTTGATGGAAAATACCCTGCGCTAGCGCATACGGTATTGGGCGTTCCACTCGGAAAGGGATCATTCATCGCCCCAGACCGCTTCATCGAGCGAAGCCTGAACGACCGTTTCTCAACCGACCTGTCGAAGCTCCTCATGCACAGGGATTCCGAGTTTTCAGTCATCGTCGAATCGATAGAGCAAAACAAGGCAGTGGTGATTCAGGGGCAGTCTGGATCGGGGAAAACCAAGATCGCCCTCGACGCATGCCTCTCATTCAGCAAACGGCATCACTGGGATCTTCTTATCTTGGACTCTAGGTATTCATCGCATCTCGACGATGATATCGAGCTGATTTTGTCGGAGTCGGAAAACATTATCCTTCTAGTCGATGATGCAAACGGCAACCTGTCACTTGAGCACTTGCTGGGAATCTGTTTGGAAAACAAAAAGCTAAAGATTGTCCTCACCTGCAGGAAGATGCACCGAAGCGAGTTGACCGCAAAAATCGGCAGTTATCTAAATTTCAGAGAAATAGAGCTGGAGCCTCTAACCGCGGAAAATATAGAAGCGATACTCGAGACCGAATACAACATAAAAAACATAGCACTGAGGGAGAGTATCGGCAATCGCAAACGGAAACCTGCGCTTGGCTATCATGGCAGCAAGCCCCATAGCAGACGGCAATTTCGAAGCCATCCAAGAGCCATACGATCTTCTGAACATCTATATGAATTCCGCCTTAGCTGGGTACTCCAGCAGAGAGCAACGTCTCGCAGAGATCCTTGCAATCTACGACTGCTGCGATCTTATTGAAGGAGACCCTTGTTATGAGGATCTCTTGGGCTTGGGGTACGACGACGCCGAGATTCGGGATTTTGCATCCAGATTGAACGACCAGGAAATCGTCGCGATCCTTACCTCAGCCGGTGGCGTGCTAGCCATAAGGATGGAAGAGCAGAATCTTCGCGACTTCTTGATATGCCGCCACTTCGCAAAAGAAGGGAACGGCAGTTTTGCAGATTTCATTCTGCATACCGCAGAAATGCCGAACGCGCCGTATCTCAAAGCCGCCAAGTCAATGGCTGAAGTATGCGGAAGTGCGAGCGTGTACGACTATCTTCGAAGGGAATGCGAGAAAGCTTGGGATGAAATAAAGAATCGGGATGAGCGAATTGCCGATCAGTTCATAATCACATTCAATCAACTCCTCCCCGTACAGGCGCTCGCCTTTGCCTCAAACCGCATCGAAAGTGCTGCTTGCGCTGACGTATCGGAAGAAATTCTCGGCATGAATTCGACATCGGACGGATCTATGCCCCTGCATATTTCCGTATCCCTGATGAACTCGAGCGAGTATTCGCAAACAGCCTCCGAGTTGTTCGTGAAGTGTGTAGAAAGAGGCACAGAGCGGGCGGCCGAGTACAACTGGGCATGCGGGCAAGACGGCGCTTTCGCTTACGATTTCGATCGTACGGGATTCGATTTGGAAAACAGCAAACTCGATGCCCTCGCTCAAAAATATCAACAATCGCATTCCCGCAATGTTGCAGCATGTCTGATCGTCTTGACGAGTTCATACCTCTCTTCAAGGGTCCAGCGCGTTCGGCAAAACGGCATAACGTACACATACAACACCCTGATCTTTAATTTCACATCAGAGCTGGCCGAGCTCCACGCCCATTGCTTCCGGGCGCTCTCCGTTCTAGTCGAAACCGAATTCAGCAGGCAAGTTAGATCCACCTTTCGGCAGCACTTCTCGTTCTATGGCAAAGAACCTGAAGCGGAGCATGCAGAAAACATGCATTCGGTGCTCTCGATGATCGAAGATCTATTCCCCAAATATATAAGCGAAGACTCGACAATCGATCTCTCATGCAGCTTAAGCATCAACCAGATTTACGAAACATGCGCGCAGAATCCCCCTCTGAGCCTCGATGGGTTCCGCCAGAGCACATTCGACGCACTTGGCCTGGAGAACTCCGAGTCTCTCGTAGAGAAAGAACCGAGGATATCCGCGGAAGAGTTACCGCTAGAACGACTGACCGAAGCCCTGGGAAAGCTAGCCGAAGATTATGAGATTTCCGATAAAGAGTGGGAGTCGGGCAGGGCTATCGGAAAAGTCCTTCTGGAAATCGCCAAAAGGACCCCAGATACTGCCTCAAGCATAATCGCACGCAATATCGCTTCGTCGCCCTCGACGATCCCCGTCCCGTACGAAGCACTTGACCATCTTGCTGAAACCATCGGCAGGAAGGTCCTTAGAAACGAGCTGGGCGCGGTGATCGACGTGAGTGACCATCCGGCCCTGTTTGACTATCTTGATTTGCTAGCAATAAAGAACGGGCCCGACAAGGAGGAGCTCGACGAGATCCTCGCAAGACTCGATGACGGCAGAACGCATCTCTGCTTGGAAGATTTGGAGATAGTCGAGCCAAAGCATCCTGGCTATATCCTCAAATATGCTTCTAGGTTTTCCGAACGCACTCACAATGATGGGGTTTGGCGGTTTTTCGGCAACTGCGGAGACGAAAAGCGCGTCTCCGCTCTAGATTCGTACTTCGGATCCAATCCCTTACCGGCTATCAACCTGTATTTTCTCGCACTTGAAGGACGCCCTTCTTTCGACTATAACCTCGCTTTCCTACGCTGCCTTTTACGCCTTGACAGTTCAATGATTGACCGTTTTTTGGAATACGCTGCCAGCCTCGACTACCGACAAAGGCACGATCTCCTGCGAAGAATCAGCTCGTTTTGGACCGTCCAGGACAATCGTGCTTGGAATCTGCTGAAAGCATTGATCGATGAAGTGCTGAGCGAACCACTCGGTAGGTTTGAAATAGCCGCTTTGTTTCCCGTTCGTGACGCAAATGCGCTCTCGAGCGATATTTTTTGGGAGCGCCTGGAATATATCATCCGCGAAAGGATCGCCGACGCAAATAGTCTCGATGGAATTAGCTGGGCCTTGTCCGATTGCAATGACGAGGCGAGGGTCAGGGCTATCACCCTCATTCTGTCGCTCGATAAAGACGGGATATCGATCAACGATTTGGATCTCCGTCGATCTTCAATGAGCGGGTCTCCAGAAAAAGGCTTTATTCCAGCAAAGCTCAAGGAGATTGAGGCGATTGAATCGATTGCTGCTCAGCTGCCCGCAGGTGTTGAATATTTAAAACACAGAGAATGGCTGTTAAAAGTGAGGTCTTCAATTGAAAGAGACATCGAAGACGAAAAGTGGAGGCTATTCCACGGCAGGCAGTAATCGACTTTAACACCTAGAATTAGGAAAAGCCTCGGGGGCTCCTGCCTAGCCCTTCGACCTGCACTGCGTGCAGAAGACAGTCGAGGACGAACCGTGGTGCAGCTCCATGAGCTCGAGCTGCATCGCCCTGATCAGGTCGTCGAGCTTGTTCAGCAGCCACTCGTCGATGTTTGTGTCAACGGCCAGCTGAATACTGTTCAGTTTTACGCTACCACTGACAGCGAGGCCGAAGTGGCTCGTTGCCATTTCGAAGCCGCGCGCGCGGCGCGGAAGGGCGGCGTGGACCCCGAGTCCACTGCCTGCAAGCTCGACAAGATGATTTGGTTGCTCTGCACAGGCGACTTCTACCGCGAAGGGGGTCTAAAGCTCTTTTCAACCAATGCACTTGTTGAATCGAACCTGAGCGCCTATTCGGGGGATGGCATTTAAATTGGAGCCACTTTCAGAAAAGCGGCGCTGCAAACGCATGCCAAAACTGGCAAATTATTATGAAAGGTAATCTTATGGTAAACGCAGAGGAATCAACTAAGGCCGGTCTATCGCGCTTGCAAGACGACGCAAGGCCGACTATTTGCAGCGACTCTCTCGAACTTATTTCGAATATCGCAGAGGTTGGCCTGGACGAAATTCTCCAAAACGAGTTCTTGAAGGACATCCCCGTCATCTCAAGCCTAGTGAGCATCTACAAAATCGGAAACAATATCCACAATGCGCATCTGCTGAAGAAGTATGCGTGTTTCCTCGATGAGTTCAACCGCGACTCTTTTGAAAATGGCTCATGGAACAAGTACAAGCAATACTTTGAAGAGTCAAATAGGAAGCGCGATATTGAGTACCTGCTTATCCTGCTCGAAAGATACATTGAGGAGGACAAAGCGCGGCGACTAGCAAAGATTTATGAGGCCTACCTAGATAAAGAAATTAGCTGGGACGATCTTCGTTTGTTTGCAGAGACTTTGGACAGATTTCTACCTGGAGACTACGAAATGCTTCGAGAAAAGGAAACTTTTCAGACGCTCAGAGGCAGAGATGCAGAAGTTCTTCTTCGATTAACCGGGCTGGGATTGCTGATTGAGGATATCCATCGGCAGCAGTGGGACGTAGTAGATACGACGCTCATCTTCGACGATCCCGACGAAATTGAGAAAGAAGAAAGGGTTTATCGTAGGACCGAATTTGGAAACAGGATGGTATCTATACTTGGCTAGCTACTGCAGACAACAATCTGAGCGCGCTCTTGTCGTCTTGGTTAAACTGCTCGGATCTACCAGTGATTTTTACTGCATTAGGCATTCGGAAAGGGAATCGGTTCTTCACGATTCGCATCCTTTCTAGTGCTGCCTTTATTTAATGATCGAGATATGCTCGGCGACTGCGGTGTTCTGCCCCTTAGGTTACAGACGGTTGTTTCTATTGAGCTTCCAGAGGAAATACATGGGGTTCTCTTTTGCCTTGGCTTCTCGCAAGAAATCTGCGGATTGAGATGCAACGGCCCCTATGCCGGCAGCCCCGAGGAAGGCCATGGCATCAGAAGGTGATGCGATTCCGTATTGCCCCAATGTAAAGCTCGCAATTCCGATAGCGGCTTCAATGCCTGCGGAGGTGACTAATCGGGATCGCTCGTTTTTCATCACTAAAGATATCTTGTGAAGCTCGGGCTCTATTAGGTCGTTCTTCAGGTCAGCTAATGTCGAGGTGTCGATGGGCCTTTCGCTCAGGCCTTTGGACAAGGTATCCCTAAACACAAGAAACGACTCTTCGTTTCTAATGCGGCAATCAAGGATGCTACGCAACGTTGCATTTTCAGCAATGGGGAGGGGGCAAGATAACCGGCGAATGGGTATGGTCTGATCTTTTCGAGGATAAAGGGTGGAAGTTGCGGACTCGAGGAACTCAATCTGAGCTGGACGAGTGGTTAAATACGAGCTATTCGAAAAATAGGGATTGACGAGGGCTTGAAAGCAATCGTCCAACAAAGGCAGTAGGATAGTCGAGATGCCGCCTTTCTCCAGCATGTCTCTATCCAATCGCGTTTCGCCTTGGCTTGCATAGAGCGATTCGTATTCAGACGGGATTACCAGGAAATCGACATCCATCTCATCATGGGACCCATATGCATCCATTCCCTCAATCGCTACACACAGATTCCCATCTGGTGCTTGTTTTAAAGTGCACGAGGTAGAGGAACAGAATTGTCGTACGAGTTCATCCCAATAACTCGATATCAATCCTTTTGCTTTTGATTCTCTTTCGATTTGTCGCGCTAGGCAATCTTTGCAAAGAGGAATGTAATTGCTCGAAAATCCGAGTATTCCAGCTTTGACTATGTCTTCGACTCGCATGGTCAAATAGATCCCGAATGCAAGTTCATCGACTGAGGCATAATCATCGTGCCCCATTTCGAATGCCGATTCTATAGGGCAATGAATCAGTGTTTTATCTGCATACAATGCTGAGAACTTTGCCAAATGGTAAATGTTTTGCTCTCGACAGGCATAGTCAGTGCAGGGGAATTTGCCTCCTTCAAGGGTGGAGTCAACAGAAAAATTGAACTGGGATTGATTTTCGATTTTTTCGATTGGGATAAGGGGTGCAAGGCCCCTAATAAAGGCGTCGAACCTCCTTTGCCCCAGTTCTTCTAGGTACGCAATTATTTCGGCAAGAGAGCTGTTCTTGAATGCGGCTAGATAAGAATAAAGGTCATCGTATGCATGAGTCGCCATTTCGCTCACCTACACTTTCGGAAAGAGTTTTGCGTCGTTATTTCCGAGGCGTCGTTGGGCTCGCAATCGACTCTAGTGTGCAGCTGCTTCTCGACGTACTCCCTCATGTTCTGCCTCCACATGTAACTAATTGATTTGCTATGTGCCATTATGAATGGTATATAGCAAATCAATTAGTTACATTTAATGGAGCATTGCGAGCGTGGCGCGCGCAAAGAAGAGTCGTTGTATGGAGGCTTCCGGCAACGGCCTTTTGTACGTCCGTGACTGTTGGGTGCTATCGCGGATGACGTCATTGTTGCCTGTACTCTCGATCCAAGGATGTAATTACGGAAGTGCGGGGAAAATCGAGAACCTTCGAGCACAACGCGATTTTTAGCACCAAAACCGCAGTTCGCGGAAGCGAAAACTGGGGCCTGGTTAGCATTTCTTCGATTTTCCCCGCACCTCCGAATTTGACCCCTTGCCGCACCTTGATCACGTCTTCAAGTGGCTGGTTCATCGCTAATGGAGTTTTCTGCGGTGCTTGAATTGCGGTGTTGTGATTAGGGCAAAAGGCTCTTGGCTCCGGGGAGGCTCATCGCACGAAAATTCAAGTTGCTGCTGAAGTAGGGCTTGCTTCGGCAGCGCTAACAATAAGGGCGGCTCTGCTAGTCTCGGGAGACCGCGGCATTCGGCGGGCCTGCCGAATGCCGCGGTCAGTAGCGGTCAGTAGCGGTCAGTAGCGGTCAGTAGCGGTCAGTAGCGGTCAGTATATTCTTCGGAGCCGTTTCTCTGGGCTTCGGCGGACTTGCCAACTCGCGCTTGGGCACTACTCAGTAGATTACTCAGCAGTGCCCAGTAGATTACTCAGTAGTGCCCAGCAGGGGGAGGGCAGCAAACGCAATGGGCCTGTTTCCCGGCTAGGACCTGCAGCCTCAAACTTCGCTTGGCATCCTGTAGAACTGGTGCGGGTCTTTCGGGCTTTTCCCTACCCATTCCAACAGGCCTCGACCGGCAAGGTCTTTCAGAGTCTTCGAGGCCGTTTTCCTACCGACATTGGACTCCCGCGCGAGGTCGGAGGTCGTGATTTTCCCCTGAGCGGCGGCAATTGCCATCGCTGCTCGTTCGCGCTCGCTGAGGAGCGGTCGGTTGTCGGCCGCGGTTCTCCTGAAGGCCGCTTTCTGCAACCCAGGACGCTCGAAGACGACGACGGTGCTGTTGACGGTCTGCTCGAAGCGGAACCTCACGCCGGCTGCCTCGCAGGCCTCCTTGATGCGCGGTATGCCCGTGCCGTACTGCTCGATGACGCCGGCGCGGAACAGGGTGCGCGCGATCGCGGGGTTTCGGAGGCCGAACTCGCTCGCGGTACCGTCTAGGTGCTCTTGCGGCGAGTCGCCCTCGGGGAACAGGCCCGGGCTCACGATCTGGACGGTGTCCATGAACACGTTGACCTCGACGGCGGTGCCGGTGGTGTAGTCGCGGTGGCACAGCGCGTTGGCAACCGCCTCGCGGATGGCCTCGGCCGGGATCTCGGGGATCTCCTTGCGGTACATGCCCGTCTCGCCGATGACGAACTCGCGCCTGATGTTCGACGTCACGAAGTACTCGGCGAAGTCGAGCAGCTTGAGCATGGTGCCGCTCTCGCGGCGCAGGTCGAGGATCTTGGCCTTGGTGTTGCCGCCCAGAAGCCCCAGCTTCATCCTGGGGTAGGTGTCGGATCCCTCGCAGAACAGCTCCACCGCGGCGTTTCTTAGGCTGCCGTCGGGCGCGACGAGGTCGAGCCTTGCCAAGGTGTCCTCCACGCCGGCGAACCCGCCGCCCACGCGTCCGGCCCTGCCGCCGCGCGCGACGAAGTCACGCACCGCCTGCTCGTCGGCGTCGGAGACGGGCCTGCCGGACGGCAGCGAGTCCCACGGGCTACGGGCGCGCTCACGCTTGACGACCATGGCGCTCAGCTCCGAGGCCGACAGCGCTTTGTTCGAAGTCCCCACGCGGGTGAAGTAGCGTCCGTCGGCGGAGTAGGGGGCGTCGGCACCTGAGAAGGCAATTTTGATGTATCGCAGCCCATCATCGGCGTCGAGGCACTCGACCGTCGGGAACACCGCGGGCTCGATCTTGTCGGACACCCACGACGTCACCTGGCGCAGCGTTGCGTCGCTGACATCCTGGCCGATGACATCGCCGTTGTCCTTCACGCCGAAGTAGAGCTCGCCGCGGCCGTGCTTGTTCAGCATGGCGCTGATGGCTTGCAGTGCTTCTTTATGCTCGCCAGTGGACTTCTTGAACTCGACGGTCTCGCTCTCGCTGCCCAGGTTCATCCGCGCTGCCTTTCCCGTTCGTTGCTTGTCTCGTTGGATTATACCGTGGTCACCATGGGCGAAAACGTGGAAGCGCGCTTGCTTGCCTCTACCATGTTCTCATGCGCCTTAATGCCCTTTGTGAAGAATCATCCCATTGGGAAACGGGTCCCTATGGAACGATTTTGGTATCAGGCATAGGGGGGCGCTATCGTGGATGTCGTCACCATTGCCTGCGCCCTCGATCCAGAGATGTAATTACAGAAGTGCGGGGAAAAATCGAAAACCTTCGAGCACAACGCGGTTTTTTTGTATCAAACCCGCAGGTCGCGGAAGCCTAAAACGGGGGTCTGGTCAGCATTCCTTTGGTTTTCCCCGCACTTCCGAATTTGGCCTCTCGCCACATCCCGATTACGTCTTAAAGTGGCGCAAAAAGCCGTGTGCTCTGCTTGATTTTGCTCAGGAATTATGCCTGAGGGGTAGTGGATTCGCCTTTCTCCGCCGTGCAGCGGCACGTGTAGGGCTCTCTGGCTCAGGCGCGAGTCGCTTCCCGTCTGAAAAAGTTCTTAAAACAGCTTTAAAGTTGCCTTTGGCCTACATTGACAGCGTACAATATGCATGTTTACCATGGCAAAAGCTAAATTTGGGGAGGGGGAGCGCACGGTGGAAGTGCTGGTTGTTGGCAATACCGTGTATGTCGATGACGACTTTTGTGCCAAGGCGTTTCCCGGTGACCATGTTCAGGTCGTGGCGGCCAACGAGGCGCGCCGCGACGGGTCGTCGCTCCATGCGTCTTGGAAAGAGCTGCTGCAGCACCTGGACCAGGCTTACGAATTCGACCGTGTGGTCTACCTCTCTACCTATCTCACGCCGCATACCGAGGCCGTTGGCGACATCGAGCTGCTGCGCTCCGTCTTTCGAGCTTGCATGGGTCGCCAGATTCAGCTGCTGTTTGTGACTGGTCCCATGGGAGCGGACGGTGCGGTGGACGCTGCGGGGCAAAACGGCAAGGGCATCATTGCCCGTGCGGCCAACGACCTGTGCCGCTACTATGCGGTCCGCGACGGCATTCAGGCCAAGATCTTGCGCGTGCCGTATCTGTACACCGCCTCGCCCACGCTGGAAGACCCGATTTTGACCCCGCTGTTCGAGGCGTGCTCGCAAGGCTCTGCTGTCATGAGGGCTGGGGCGGACTCACCGCTCGGTGCCCTCTGCGCCGAGGAGCTGGCCGTTCTGGTGCGTCGCATCTTCGACAGCTGGGATGCCACATTCGAGGAACTCGAGGTTCTGGATAGCTTTGCCCACACCGTGGGAGACCTGGGCGAGGCGCTCAAGGGCTTGTTCCCGGGGCTCGACATTACCTACGACGGGGACGCCGTCGTCTCCATTGCTCCGAGCGATACCGTCCGCACGCGCTACGGGTGGTTCCAGCGCTATGACGTGCTGCGCGATCTTTCGACCATACACGCCCGCTGGGAGCAGACCCTCGCGGGCAAGCGCCATCCGCTGCGTGCCGCCATCGACCGCATGCGCGGGCGGACACTGCCCATCAAATGCCTGGAGACCGCGCTGGCCTGGGTGCTCTTTGAGGGCCTGGAGCTGGTGTTTTCGCAGTCTGCTCAGCTTAACGTGCTCGACTACCGCCTGCTGTACGTGGTACTGATCGGCACGCTGTATGGGCTCGATTTTGGCCTGGTTGCGGCGCTGCTGGCGTCGGTGGGTTTGGCAGCCAGCTATTTTACTCAGTACGGCTATACCTTCCAGGGTCTGTTCTATGAGCCGTCTAACTGGCTGCCGTTTATTGCGTACTTTGTTGTGGGTGCCGTGTGCGGCTATGTGCAGCTGCGCAACAGCGAAGCCATTAGGGCGGAGCGCGATCAAAACGAGCTCGTGCGCAACCGCAATACGTTCCTTACGCAGCTCTACCACGACGCGATCGAGGACAAGCGCGCGTACAGGCGCCAGATCGTGGGTCGCCACGACAGCTTTGGCAAAATCTTTGCCGTGACGCAGGAGCTCGATGTGCTCAACCCTCGCGACATCTATCGCAAGTGCTGCGAGCTTCTGGGCGAGATCCTCGAGAACGATTCGGTGGCGATCTACCATGTTTCGGGCGGGGCATTTGCACGCCTGGTGGCAGCAAGTCCCGCGATTGCCGAAGATGCCGCACGCTCGCTCACGCTTGAGCAGCTTGCACCTCTTTTGGGCGACGGGGGTCACTCGAACCTGTGGGTGAACCGCGAGCTGACGCCGGGACTTCCCATGTTTGGATACACGATCGAGCGCGACGGGGCACCCGCCGTGTTGATTTTTGTGCGTAGTGCGGCCGAAAACCAAATGACCCTCTATTATCAAAACCTGTTCCGCATCTTGTGCGGGCTGGTCGAAAGCGCGTTGGGCCGTGCCTTTGACTATGAGGCGGTGGCGCAGGATAAACGCTGCGTTGACGGCACTTGCGTGCTCAAGCAGGCTGCCTTTGGCCAAGAGCTCGCGGCGGAGCAGGCGCTGGCAGATAGCAAGATGGGGAGTTTTTTGCTCCTGCGCGTGGTGCCGGGCATGGAGTCTGTCGGCGAGCTGGTGGGCGCAATTGGGTCGGCAATCCGCGAGAGCGACGCGGCGGGCTTGGTCGACGGCGACGTGCTCTACCTGCTTATGCGACAGGCAAAGGCATGCGATCTGCCCATTATCCGCGAGCGCCTGAGCGCAAAGCAGATTGCGGTGGAGCCCGTCGACGGCGAGGATATCGTGGAGCTGCTGCAGCACATCTCTTACACCGGTGACGGTGAGGGGGGTGCCGCTTGATCTCGCTTGTCGTTGCTGCCGTCTTGCTGCTGATTCATGCGCTGGTTTGCCTGATGCTGTGGACGCTCATGAAGCTGGGCCTGCTGCCGGTGCGCGGGCACATGCTGGCTGTGATAGTGCTGGTACCGCTGTGGGGCCCGTTGCTGGTGGTTCTGCTATCGGTCTGCAGCGCGGTGTTTGGCGAGGGGCTGAAAGAGTCTGCGCTGGAGTCGCTGCGCTTCAACGACGACCTGCATCGCAGCATCCTAGTGCACGAACGTGATGCCGATGCAGGCGTGGTCCCGCTCGAGGAGGCGCTTATCGTCAACGACCCGGCATACCGGCGCCGCCTAATGCTCTCCATGCTCACCGAGGAGCCCGACGCGTACCTGGCGCAGCTGCAGGCGGCTAAGCTTAACGACGACGTTGAGGTGGCGCACTATGCCGCGACGGCGGTGGCGCAGATCTCCAAGGAGTCCGACCTTAAGCTGCAGCAGCTGGAGCGTGCCTTTAAGACGGACCCGAGCGCGCAAAACCTCAACGAATACTGCGATTTTCTTGGTGAATACTTGGGCTCGGGCTTGGCTGAGGGGCGCGTGGCTCAGATTCAGCGCCAACAGTACGCGCGCCTGCTTGCGCGTCGCTGCGAGCGCGAGGATACCCTTGAGCTGCGCATTCGATACGCGACGGCTCTGGCCGATGTCGGACAGATCGACGAGGCGCAGGCCGTGACCGACCAGCTGGTGCTCGACGTGCCCGAGGAGCAGGAGGTTTGGATGCTTTGCCTGCGCCTTGCCGTGATGCGCCGCGATGGTGACGAGGTTCACCGTGTGATCGATGCGATTGACAAACAGCATGTGTATTTGAGCGCCGACAATCGCGAAAAGTTGGCGTTTTGGCGCGACGGGGAGGAGGCCGGATGAGTGTGGCGCAACATATCCGCGACCGTGCAGGCCGCTTTCGTTGGATGGGACTCCTCGTGGTGTGGGCGGTCTTTATTGCCATGGCCGCCGTGCTGCTGGTGGAGCGTGCCGGCGTGCAGTACAGTGCGGGCCAGCATAAGCTGGGGATGCTTGCCGCCAACGATGCGGTGCCTGCCTCCTCGGCAATCTTTGGCCAAAAGCCCACGTGCCTGGTCATTACCGATTCCGATCAAGCTGGCGTCGAGGACGTAAAGGAACAGTTCGACCAGATCCTGCTCGACATGAAGATCGCCCATCGCGATGTTGATATTGCCACCGACGGTGCGGACGCGATCCCATCGCTCACGTCGTTTGATCGCGTGATTGTGCTTATGCCCTCGCTTGACGGACTGGGTACGCATCTGACCGATCTGATGAGTTGGGTGAGTGCGGGCGGCTCACTCATGCTGGGCATGACGCCAGATAACTCGAACTGCCTGCAGGCTATTGCTTCCAAGCTTGGGATCGAATCGGCCGGATATGACTATGCGACAGCCGAAAGTATCGTTCCGAGCGAGGACTTTATGTTGGGCGGAGGAGAGCGCTACGAGTTCTCGGAACCCTTCGATTCTTCGCTTTCGGTTTCATTGCGCGAAACGGCGCACGTCTGGGCAAGGACCGGTGACGCGGGCACGCCGCTCATTTGGTCTAACGATTGCGGCAGTGGTCACACCGTGGTGTGCAACATTGGCATCTACGACAAGGTCGTGCGTGGGTTCTATGCTTCGGCCATAAGCTTGCTGGGTGATGCCACGGCCTATCCGGTCATCAACAGCGCCGTGTTCTATTTGGACGACTTTCCTAGCCCCGTGCCCTCGGGCGATGGTACTTATATCAAGCGTGACTACGGCCTTTCCATTGCGGATTTTTACACCAAGGTCTGGTGGCCCGATCTGCAAAAGCTCGCGCAAAAATACGGCATTCGCTATACCGGCGTGATGATCGAAAACTACGAGGACGCGGTCAACCAGACCGAGCCCGCGCGCCAACCCGATACCACGCAGTTCCGCTATTTTGGCGGCATGCTGCTGCAGATGGGCGGAGAGCTGGGCTTTCACGGCTACAACCATCAGCCTCTGGCGCTCTGGGACACCGATTACGGCACGCTGTACGACTACAAGACGTGGAAGAACAAGGAGACGCTCGTCGCATCGCTTAACGAGCTTATTGCCTTTCAGGACGAGGTGCTGCCCAACGCGCACGGCTCGGTCTACGTGCCGCCGTCAAATATCCTTTCGGTCCGTGCGCGCAAGCTTATCGGTACCGATGTTCCGCGCATTAAGACCATCGCCAGTACGTATTTTGAGGATGGCACCGACCTGCCGTACGTGCAGGAGTTTGGCGTGGCGAGCGATGGCATTGTGGAGCAGCCGCGCATTGTCTCGGGCGGCATGGTCGACGATTCCTATATGCGCCTGGCAGCCGTGTCCGAGCTCAACATGCACTACGTGAGCACGCACTTTATGCACCCGGACGACCTTTTGGACCCCGATCGCGGAGCCAAGGAGGGCTGGGAGATCTACAAGGGCGGCCTGGTCGACTACCTGGAGTGGCTTACCAAATCCGCGCCCGACCTGCGTCGCCAGACCGGCTCGGAATGCTCGGGCGCCATCCAGCGCTTTTCTTCGGTGACGGTGAGCGTGGATACCAGCGCGGATGCCTGGACGCTCAGCCTGGGCAATTTCCACGACGAGGCGTGGCTCATGTTCCGCGCCAATAATGGCGAGCCGGGTGCGGTGACGGATGGCGAACTAACGCACCTTACGGGCAATCTGTATCTGCTCAAGGCAAATGATAATACCCTGACGATCGAGCGCAAGGAGGGTGGCGACAGATGAGAATCTGCTTGGTACTCGAGGGTTGCTACCCCTATGTGCACGGCGGCGTATCTACCTGGATGCATGGCTATATCCAGGCCATGCCCGAGCACGAGTTCGTGCTGTGGGTGATTGGCGCGCATGCTGCCGACCGCGGCAAATTTGTCTACGAGCTGCCCAGCAACGTGGTCGAGGTGCACGAGGTGTTCCTGGACGATGCCCTGCGGCTTTCGGGCGAGCAACACGAAGCCAGTTTTAACGACCGCGAGCGCGAGGCGCTACGCCGCCTGGTGTCGCTCTCCAATCCGGACTGGGACGTGCTGTTCGATATCTTCCAGCGCCGTCGCGTGCATCCGCTCTCGTTTTTGCAGAGCCGAACGTTTATGGACATCTTCCGCGACGTGTGCCTGACAGAGTACCCCTACACGCCCTTTGCCGACGCATTCCACACCATGCGCTCTATGCTGCTGCCCGTGCTCTATCTGTTGGGCAGCGAGGTACCGGTGGCCGATGTGTACCATGCCATCTCGACCGGCTACGGTGGCCTGCTCGCCTGCCTGGGCTCAAGCGTTTACCATGCGCCAGTGCTGTTGACCGAGCATGGCATCTATACCCGCGAACGCGAGGAAGAGATCATTCGCGCCGACTGGGTTGTGCCGTCGTTTAAGGACCGCTGGATCCGCTTTTTCTACCTGCTTTCGGAGGAGATCTACCGTCGCGCCTTTCGCGTGACGAGCCTGTTTCACAACGCCCGCAAGACGCAGATCGATATGGGCTGCGATGCGGACAAATGCCTGGTTATTCCCAACGGCATCCAGTTCGACCGCTTTAAGGACATTCCCTTAAAGCCCGATGACGGCTGGGTAGACATTGGCGCGGTGGTGCGCCTGGCGCCCATCAAGGACGTCAAGACTATGATTTATGCCTTCTTTGAGCTGCACGAGCGCCTGCCCAAGGTGCGCCTGCACATCATGGGCGGTGTGGACGACGAGGAGTACGGCGCCGAGTGCCACGCGCTGGTCGAAACCCTGGGCGTGCGCGACCTGATCTTTACCGGCCGCGTCAACGTGGTCGAGTACATGGAAAAGCTCGACTTTACCATTTTGACGAGCATCTCTGAGGGCCAGCCGCTCAGCGTGCTGGAGTCGCTCGCTGCGCGCCGTCCCTGCGTGACGACCGAGGTGGGCTGCTGTCGCGAGCTGCTCGAAGGCGCTCCGGGCGACGACTTTGGCGTGGCGGGTTTTGTGACGCCGCCCATGTATCGCAAGGGCTTGGCCGATGCCATGGAACGCATGTGCGTGAGCCGCGCCCGTCGCATTGAGATGGGGGAGCGCGGGCAGCGTCGCGTTGCCACGTACTTTTTGCACGAGCAGATGCTCGCCAACTATCGCGCGCTGTACGACGAGACGGCGCAAGCGTTTGACCTGCCCAGAGAGGGGGAGTAGCCGGTGGCCGGAATTGGTTTTGAGCTCAAGCGCCTGTTTAGGCGCAAGGGCCTGTTTGCCACGATGCGCGCTTACGGCTACGCCGGCATTGTGTGCACGGGCCCCATGCTGCTGGGTGTGCTGCTCCAGGTGGGTATCTTGGTGCTGTGCGGTCTGTGGGGCGTGGGGCGCGCCAACCAGGACTTGCTGGTGTGCATGGTGACCTATACGCTGCTGGCGTCGCTCACGCTCACGAGCTTTTTCTCCATGCCGGTCACGCGCTTTTTGGCTGATATGTTGTTTGCCGAGCGCGAGGATGAGATACTGCCTTCGTTTTGGGGCTCCAACGCCATCATGCTCGTTGCGGGCACGGTGCTCTACGGCGTCTTTTTGCTGTTCTCGGGCGCCACGCTGCTGCAGGGGCTGCTGTGCCTGTGGCTGTTCAACATTATGATCGTCAACTGGAACGGCATGAGTTACCTCACGGCCATCAAGGATTACCGCGGCATCCTGTGCAGCTTTGCGGCTGCCATTGGCGTGGCGTGCCTGTGCGCCCTGGCCGCGCTGGCGCTGGGACTGCCGCCGGTCGAGGGCCTGTTGGCGTCAATTGCTCTGGGCTACGGCGTCATGCTCGCCTGGGACGTGGTGCTGCTGTACCGGTATTTTCCTCAGAGCGACCGCAGCCCCTGGCCCTTTTTGCGGTGGCTCGATCAGTTTATGCCGCTGGCGCTCACGGGTCTGTTAACCAATCTGGGACTCTTTGCGCACCTGGTGATTATTTGGGCCGGTCCCATTGGCGTGCAGGTCAAGGGCTTCTTTTATGGTGCGCCCTACTACGATGTGCCGGCGCTCATCGCGTTTTTGACCATCCTGGTCACGACCGTCAACTTTGTGGTTTCGGTCGAGGTCAACTTCTATCCGCGCTACCGCGACTACTACAGCCTGTTCAACGACGGCGGCGTGGTAGGCGACATTGTGGTGGCCGAGGAGGAGATGCTCTCCACGCTCAACAGCGAACTGCGCTTTTGCGCGCTCAAGCAGCTGTTTGTGACCGCTGCGGTCATTTCTCTCGAGACCACGGTGCTCTCGGCTCTGCCGCTGGGCTTTAACAACCTTATGCACGGGTATTTTCGCACGCTGTGCGTGGGTTATGGCCTGTATGCCGTGGGCAATACGGTGATGCTCATCTTGCTGTACTTTACCGACTACAAGGGGGCCGTTCTGGCTTCGGGCCTGTTTGCCGGTGTGGCCGGGCTGGCGACTGCCGTGTCGTTGCTTTTGCCGCAGCAGTTTTACGGCTTTGGCTTTTTGTTGGGTGCGGCGGTGTTTTTTATCGTGGCGCTGCTGCGGCTCGATACCTATACCGCCAACTTGCCGTATCGTATCCTGAGTCAGCAGCCTATTGTGGCGACAGACAAAACGGGTCGCTTTACACAGCTGGGCCGCATGCTCGACCGTGCCGAACAGCGCTATGAGGAAGGTCGCCATAAGGGTGAGCCATATGGCGCGTTTGAGCGCGCAGTAGTTCACGTGTATCGCAAGCATTGGGGAGGTTCTGATGACCGATAGGATGATGTCTCGCCGTCGCCTGTTTGAGGCGGCTGCCGGTGCGCTGTTGCTTTCGGGCTGCTCGGTGCAGGAAGATTCCTCGACCAAAAAGGTCAAAAAGCTGGACAAGATTAAAAAGACCGAGGCCTCCGACCAGTCCAAGCACCTGCGCGACAAGGACGAGCTCTACGAGGTCTACGATGACTCGGGTATTGTGACCATGTACCTGACGGTCTCACGCGGCAACAGCTCCGAGAACACCGACCACAGCTGGGCCGAGATCAACACGTACTCGGTGTATGACTATGCCGACATGGGCGTGACGCGCTATCAGGTTATGGGCCTGCTGCAGCCGGGCGACGAAGACGGCCCGGTGGCCGGCGAGGTTGGCTATGGCGAGGAAGCGCCCAATGCTACCGTGCAGGTGCGCGGTCAGACATCAAGCATGAACTCGCAGAAGAATTACAAGGTGGAGCTCAAAAAGGGCAAGGGCACCTGGCGCCAACAGCGCGCGATTGCGCTCAACAAGCACATGGGCGAGGGTATGCGTTTTCGCAACAAGATGGCCTACGACCTTATCCGCGGGATTCCCCAGATGATGGGCCTGCGCACGCAGTTTGTGCATCTGTGGGTGTGCGACCAGACCGAAAAGTCCAACGACACCTTTGAGGACTACGGCCTGTTTACGCAGGTGGAGCAGCTCAACAAGACGGCGCTTAAGGCGCATGGCCTGGATAAGAGCGGGCACCTGTACAAGGTGAACAGCTTTGATTTCCATCGCTACGAGGACATCATTAAGCTTGCCGATGATCCCGACTACAACCAGGCAAACTTTGAGGGCATGCTCGAGATTAAGGGCGATTCGGACCACACCAAGCTCATCGAGATGCTCGATGCGCTCAACGATGAATCGCAAAAGATCGATGATGTGCTCGATACCTACTTTGATACCGAGAATCTGGTCTATTGGCTGGCGTTTCAGATCCTGACGGGCAACTGCGATACGCAGAACCGTAACTGCTATCTGTACAGCCCTCTCAACTCAAATACCTGGTACTTTTTGGATTGGGATAACGACGGCATGCTGCGTAAGCTGGAGCTTTCTCTTACCGGGTTTTCGGACTACGCGAGCTGGGAGCGCGGCGTGAGCAACTACTGGGGCAATGTGCTGTTTAACCGTGCGTTGCGCAGCAAGTCGTTCCGCAGCGAACTCGACCGTGCCGTCAAGGACTTGCGCTCGTATTTGACCGAGACTCGCCTGACCAAGATGATCAAGCACTACCGCGAGGTTACTGAATCGCTGGTCTTTGCTTCGCCCGATATCGACCATCTGCCTGTCACCAAGGACCAATACGAGCAGATCACCGCGGCGATTCCTTCCGAGATCGAGGAGAACTATAAGAGCTTCCGCGAGAGCTATAAAAAGCCCATGCCGTTCTACATTGGCGTGCCGCAGATCGATAACGGTAAGCTGCGCATCAACTGGGATGCGTCCTACGACTTTAAGGCGCGCGACATTCGCTATACCGTGGAGCTTGCGCGCGACTATGCCATAAGCGACGTGGTCTTTAAGGCCGAGGACGTGCTGCTGCCCGAGGTAACGTGCGATGCGCCCGATACCGGCCAGTACTTTGTGCGCGTGCGTGCCACTAACTCCGACGGCTATACGCAAGATGCGTTTGACTACTATGTGACCGACGGCGGCAAGCATTACGGCATGCTGTGCTTCTATGTCAAGGATGGCGGTAAGGTCGTGGGGGATACGTATGAGGAGGGCTAGCGCGCTGCTTGAGCGCCTGGCGGCACCTCCCGTGCGTGCCACGCAGGAACGTTACCGCCACGAGCTCAAGTACCTTATCAACGAGGGCGAACATGCTGCGCTTGCCTGTCGCATGGCGCCGGTATTTAAACTGGACAAGCATGCGCAGGCAGGCGGTTACACCATTCGCAGCCTGTACTTTGACGACTACTGCAACTCTGCCTACGAGGAAAAAGACGCCGGTATTCTCATGCGCAAAAAGTATCGCGTGCGCATCTATAACGGCAGCGACAAGGTGATTAAGCTCGAGCGCAAAAAGAAGTACGGCGGCTGGATCTATAAGGAGGACGCGCCGCTCACGCGCGACGAGTTTGAGCAGATCCTGGCCGGCGATTACGACTTTTTGCTGCGGAGTCCACACCAGCTCTGCCGTGAGTTCTACATCGAGTGCATCTGCAACATGATGCGCCCGCGGACCATCGTGGATTACGAGCGCGAGCCGTGGGTGATGGACGAAGGCACCGTGCGCATTACGTTTGACATGAACGTGCGCGCCGCGGTGGGGTGTTTTGATATCTTTGACGCGACCTTGCCCGCGCTGCCCGTGCTAGAACCCGGCAAGCTTGTGATGGAGGTCAAATTTACCGAGTTTTGCCCGCAGCTGGTGCGCGATATGGTGCCACCGGGCGCGGCGGAGCTCACGGCGGTCTCCAAGTACTGCCTGTGTTACGAAAAGACCGCTTACCTGCGCGGATTTAATTACTGGGAATCGGATTTTGAGAACCGAGGGGATATTTAGTCATGAGCACCAGGGACTTTTTTAAGAACTCCGTACTGGAGGCGTTTGGTCAGGTCGACCCTGCCAAGATCGGACTGTCGCTGCTCGTGGCGCTGGTCATGGGCATTTTGATCTACCACGTGTACAAGCGTTTCTTTACGGGCGTGGTGTACTCGCGCAGCTTTGCCGTGACGCTCGTGGGCATGTGCGTGCTTACCTGCATGGTGACGCTCGCTATCTCGACCAACGTGGTCATCTCGCTCGGTATGGTGGGCGCTTTGTCGATCGTGCGTTACCGTACGGCGGTCAAGGACCCGCTCGACCTGCTGTATCTTTTTTGGGCCATTACCACAGGCATTACGGCAGGCGCCGGCATGTACGCACTCGTGGGGCTTACGGCAGTGGTGATTGTGGTGATGATTGCCGGCTTTGCGAGCCACCAGGACAAGGCGCGCGTGTACATGATTGTCATTCACTACACGGGCCAGACCACCGGCGACGATATCGTGCGTGCATTTGGGCGCACCAAGTTTACCGTCAAGTCCAAGACCATGCGCGGCGACAAGGTGGAAATGGCCGTCGAGGTGTTCTCGGACGGTGTTGACATGCCCTATGCGGACGCCATTCGCGCGCTCGACGGCGTTGAAGATCTGACGTTGATCCAATACAACGGCGAATATCACGGCTAACTATGTTCCGGCGTTTTAACAAACGCCGGACCGCTCGACGCTGCGCGGGCATCTGCCGGGCGATCTGCCATTCAAACCGTCGCTCGCGTACATAAAGTACGCTTCGCTCCTCTTTCGCGGCACCTCGCCTCGGCAGCTGCCCGCTCGCTGGCGTATGCTCGACCTGGGTGGGCCGATTTGGTTCGCATGCCGTCTTCACGGGTATCATGGTGAAAGCGATTTCAATGACAGGGGTGCTCGTGGTAAAGATGAAAGATGTGGCCGAGCTGGCGGGCGTTTCGAGCGCCGCCGTCTCGCGCTACCTCAACGGTGGATATATCTCGGCGGACAAAGCTGAGCGCATTAAGCAGGCGATTGAGCTGACCGGATACGTGCGATCCAGCCAGGCTCGCGCGCTGCGCACCGGTTCCACCAAGCTCATCGGCGTCATCGTACCTAAGATTAACTCGGAATCCGTAAGCCGCATTACCGCCGGTATTGGCCAGGTGCTCGGTCGCCGTGGCTACCAGATGCTCCTTGCCAATACCGATAACGCGGCCGATCGCGAGCTCGAGTATCTCGACCTGTTCCAGAACCATCCGGTCGATGGCATCGTGCTCGTGGCAACCATGATCACCGATGAGCACCGTCGCGCGATCGAGTCGTGTCGTGTGCCCATTGTGTTGATCGGCCAGCATGTCGAGGGCGCGGCGTGCGTCTATCACGACGATTACGAGGCTGCCTTTGAGCTCGGCCGTGCGCTTGCAGGTCGGGTGGATGGCAAGATCGCTTACATCGGAGTTACCGAAGAGGACCGCGCTGCCGGTTATGACCGCCGTCGCGGTTTTGAGGCCGGCCTGCGCGCTGCGGGCAACCCGCTCGATTCCGCCTTGATTCGCCTGGGCTCGTTTACGCTCGACTCGGGCTATGGTGCGGCGCGTGAGCTGCTTTCCGTCGCTCCCGATGTTTCGTTTATCGCCTGCGCGACCGACACCATGGCGGCGGGCGCGCTGCGTGCCATCGATGAGGTTCGCGGCACGGGCGAGGGCATGCACCGCGTGAGCGGTTTCGGCGACAACGCGTTTTTGCGCGCGCTGACGGGCGGCATTCCCACCGTGCATTACGGCTACCTGACCAGCGGTGTCGAGGCGACCAATATGTTGCTCAACACGCTCGATGGCGCGGAGGGGGAGAACGGCCTAAAGACGCTCAAGCTCGGCCATCAGTTGATGAATGTCTAGGTCTTGATCGTGCCTGCCCGCCTTTGAGTCCCCCGTTTTTTGTCCCAAAACTACCATTCGCCGCCTTTTTCCTACCGTTCACCCTACTATGAAAACGATTACAGATATATGAAACTGAAAACGATTACAGTGTAAGTGTCAAAGATGGCCGGGTGCAGATGCGCCCGTTGGAGGAAAGGGAAGTCATGGACTACCGCAAATCAGCCCAAGAGGTGCTCGACAACATCGGTGGCGCCGGCAACCTTGTTTCGGCCGCACACTGCGCCACGCGTCTGCGCCTGGTGATTGCCGATAACGCCAAGGTCGACAAGGAGGCCCTCGAGAATGTCGATGGCGCCAAGGGCGTCTTTGAAGCCCAAGGCCAGCTCCAGATTATTTTTGGCACCGGCACCGTCAACAAGGTCTACGAAGAGTTCATCGCGCTCAGCGGCGTCGAGGCTGCCACCAAGGCCGAGGTCAAGGAGGCCGCGGCGCAGCAGCAGAACATCTTTATGCGCGCCATTAAGGTACTCGGCGACGTCTTTGTCCCCATCATCCCCGCCATCGTGGCTTCGGGCCTGCTGCTGGGCATTATGAGCGCCCTCAACTTTATGGCCTCCAACGGCTTTATCGCGCTCGACACCAATAACTTTATTTATAAGATTGCCGATCTGGTCTCGGGCACGTCCTTTGGCATTCTGCAGATCCTGATCGGTTACTCCGCCGCTAAGGCCTTTGGCGCCAACCCGTATCTGGGCGCCGTCGTCGGTGGTGCATTCATCAACTCCTCGCTGCAGAGCGCCTATACGGTTGCCTCCGAGGGCGTGCAGACCATGGTCACCGTCATCCCCGGCGTGTACAGCTTTGAGTGGGTCGGCTATCAGGGTCATGTGATCCCCATCGTCATCGCCTGCGCCATTCTCGCCTTCCTCGAGAAGCGCCTGCACAAGATCGTTCCTGAGATGTTCGACCTCTTTGTGACTCCTCTCGTCTCCGTGTTCGTGACCGTGCTCGTGACGCTCGTTGCCGTCGGCCCCATCTTTGTCTGGGCCGAGAACGCCATCCTCGGTCTGATCCAGGCCCTGCTGACCCTGCCCTTCGGCATCGGTTCCTTTATCGTCGGCCTGTTCTATGCCCCCACGGTCGTTACGGGTATTCACCAGATGTACACCGCCATCGACCTGGGCCAGCTCGCCCAGTACGGCGTGACTTACTGGCTGCCCATCGCCAGCGCTGCCAACATCGCCCAGGGTGGTGCCGCGCTCGCCGTTGCCTTTAAGACCCGCGATGCCAAGATCAAGGGCCTGGCGCTTCCTTCGGCCCTGTCCGCCTTCATGGGCATTACCGAGCCTGCCATCTTCGGTGTGAACCTGCGCTTCTTTAAGCCCTTCATCGCCGGCTGCATCGGCGGCGGTTGCGGTGCCCTGGTCTGCGCGCTCACTTCGCTGGCCGCCTCCGGCACGGGCGTTACCGGTATCTTCGGTATCCTGCTGTGCCTGGCCCAGCCCGTGCAGTACGCGATCATGTTTGCGGTCGCCGCGCTGGTTTCCTTTGGCGTCTCGTTTGTCCTGTACAAGGACGAGCCCAAGGCTTCCGAGCAGGCCTAAGAGCTTTTGATTGAGGGAATGCCCGCGGGTTGTATGCTCACGGGCGTTTCCTGTATCTGGTGCCGTTCTCTGGCGCCTTGTTACTTTCGATCCGTTAGGACTTTGATATGTCTAATGCACTTGGTCGCGATCTTGCAAAGCTGGTTGCCGCCGTTGACGCCGCCGCCACTGAGTGCGGTTATGGCGCGTATGGCCAGCGCTTCCATATTATGCCGCCGGCGGGTTGGCTCAATGACCCCAACGGTCTCTGCCAGGTGGGTGGCGTGTTTCACGCGTACTTCCAGTATGCCCCGTTTGATGTGAACGGCGGCGTAAAGATGTGGGGCCATGCCACAAGCCGCGACCTTATGAACTGGGAATATGTTGGCGCGCCGCTGCTTCCCGACGAGCCGTTCGACTGCCATGGCGTGTATTCGGGCTCCGCGCTTGCCGAGGACGGCCGCATTCGCGTACTGTACACAGGCAACGTTAAGCTTTCCGATGCGGACGGCACGTACGACTACGTCAATACTGGCCGCCGCGCCGATACCGTCTATGTGGAGAGCGTTGATGGCCTTGCCGGTCGGGAGTTCAGCCAAAAGCGCGTGGTGCTGGCGTCCGAGGATTATCCCGACGATCTGACCTGCCACGTGCGTGATCCCAAGGTGTGGCGCGATGATGATGGGCGTTACCACATGGTGCTGGGCGCGCGTCGTCGCGTGGACGGGCCGCATGTCGAAAGCCGTTTTTGTGCGATGCACGGCGAAGGTGCCGGGCGCGATGTGGGCGAGATCTTGGTGTATGGCTCGGCCGATATGCTGAGCTGGGAGCTCGAAAGCCGCGTTTCCACGCCCGAGCGCTTTGGCTTTATGTGGGAGTGCCCGGGATACCTTGAGCTTGAGTCGGATGGCGGTGTACCGGCGAAGTGGCTGTCCTTCTCGCCCCAGGGTCTTGAGGGCGGTCGTTGGGACCGCGGCAATGTGTATGCCGCTGGCTACATGCCTGTATCGGGCGACATCACTGGTGGCAAGGACGCTTATGAGCTGGGCGAGTTCCGCCTGTGGGATGCCGGTTTTGACTTCTATGCGCCGCAGGAGTTTACGTCCGAGGATGGTCGCCACATTCTGATCGGCTGGATGGGCATGCCCGATGAGCCGACCTATGGCAACGCGCCCACCGTGGCGTGTGGCTGGCAGCACTGCATGACGGTGCCGCGTGAGCTTACAGCCGGCGCCGGCGGCGTGGTGCTGCAGCAGCCGGCTCGCGAGATCGAGCGCCATTATGCCTCGGTGCGTGTGGGGCAGGGCTCGTTGGAGGTTGCCGACGATACCTGCTTTGACGTTGTTGTTGACGGTGTCGATGGCGCGTTTACCGCGACCGTTGATGACGAGCTGAAGCTGGAGTTTGTGCCCGCCGAGGGCGAACTGCCCTCGCGCTTTGAGATGCGATTTACCGATGAGGGTCGCGCTTCTGCCGGCTGCGGTCGTACCGTGCGTTGGGAGCCCGTCGACGAGGTTCGTAACGTGCGCATTGTTGGCGATGTCTCGTCGGTCGAGGTGTTCGTGAATGATGGCGCGCTCGTGTTTTCGACGCGCATCTATCCCGAGGCCTATGGCGTGACCGTTGACGCTCCGGGCACGAGCGTGAACTATCACACGCTCAACATCTAAGCGATTCGTCGCATATCGGCGCTATACTGCAGCCGTTGCCCACGATGCGGGGAACACCCGCATCGTGGGTTTTTGTTTTGAAGGGACGGTGCCGTATGGGCGTACAGCAGCTAGAAGAGGCCTGGGCTTTGAGGGCCGGCGCGCGTGAGGCGCGGTTGCTTGCGGCCCCGCATGTGCCGGCAGCGCTGTCGCAGCTGGGGATTGTGCGTCCCGGTGACCGCCTAGTGGCCTTTGCGGATGACTTTGCCGATGCGTTTGCGCGCGGCTTTGATGGCTGCGACGTGGCTATGGTGGAGGAGTCGTCGGTTGCGGCGTTTGCTGCTGCGTCTGATGGCTTTGATGCTTCGTTTGATGCCGAGGGGCCGCACCTGTGGTGGTTCGTCAACTCCATTGGCGGGTTTGGACTGCGCGTGCCCGATCTTCGTGCGCTGGGTCGGGCGGCGCGTGAGGCCCATGCGCCGCTGGTTGTGGACAACACCGTGGCGTCAGCTTTTGGCTGCGATTCGCTGCGGCTGGGTTCTGCGCTGTCGCTCGAGGCGCTCGATCGCGTATGCGCCGGTGATGCTCCGCGCAAGTTGGTTGCCGTATCGGTCGCGCGCTCGCAGCTCAAGCGCCATCGTGTGGATGCCGCGGCCGAGTGCGCGCATACCCTGCTTGAGGGCTGTGGCTTGGCCAAGTTTGAATTGACTGCTGACGAGGCCGGTGTGCTGGAGCGGGGACTGGACTCGCTCGACGTCCGTATGCAGGCGCATTTCGACCGCGCCCGTGCGCTGGCCGAGTATCTGGCCGCCAACGAGATGGTGTGCAACGTGCGCTATCCCGGACTGAGCTCGCATCCCGACCATGCGGTTGCGACAGGAATCCTCGAGCACGGCTTTGGCCCGGCAGTTGAGTTTGACCTTATCGAGCGCAGTGCGGGTGATTTCTTCGATGCTTTGCCGGGGGAGTTTCGTACATCGCCCGCCGGCGGCGCAACGACGCGCCTCTCGGCCACGCGCGGCAAGCAGGGGAGCACCATCCGCCTCTTCGCCGGCACCGACAACCCCCTGGTCGTAGCGTCCGCCCTAGATAACGCCCTCCGCAACTAGCTAAATCATCCTCGACTCCATAAGTTGCGGTGAAATATGGATTGATTTACGGCTTTATCGGCATAAACAGTCCCTATTTCACCGCAACTTAGAGAGGGGGTTGCGTAGCTAAAAAGCCCCGTCCCAAATTGGCTATTCTTTGATGCTGGCGATGAGGGCGTCGGCTTTGGTGGCAATGACCTTGTTTATGTCGGCCTGCAGCTTCTCGTAGACCGCTATGGCGCGCTCTCCGGCGGGGGTGAGCGATGATCCGCGGGCTCCGTCGCGCTCGATGAGCTTGCAACCCAGCTGACCTTCGGCCTCGTTCACAATGCGCCAGGCCTTGGAATACGCCATGCCCATGCTCTTGGCGGCGCGGTTGAGCGAGTGCTCGCGGGCAATACCCTGCAGCAGCAAGACGCAGCCGTGGCCGAAGACGCCCGGTAGATCTTTGTCGCACGCTTGAATGACCAACTTTGCCGTCGTCTTGTACTCCATGTGCTCCACGTCTCCCCGCTAAAGTGTATGCTGGGCAAACGCAAAGCCTGCGTCAAACCCTCATGTGCTCTTCTTAAATCATGCATTGTAGCAGTCAAAGTGCGCTAAGATACTTCCCCAGTATTGGGCGCCCAAGGTTGGGCTGGGTCCTACGAGGCCTGCAGCCGACCGGTCGCATGGAAAAAGGAGAAACATGGCTACGTTCTTTCCCGGTGAGTCCCACACGTTTTCGGAGTATCTGCTGGTCCCTGGTTACTCGTCCTCGCAGTGCATCCCCAACAACGTCTCTCTTAAGACGCCGCTAACCCGCTTTAAGCGCGGTGAGAAGCCGGCAATCACCCTGAACATCCCCATGGTTTCCGCCATCATGCAGTCCGTCTCGGGCGTCGACATGGGTGTCGCGCTCGCTACCGAGGGTGGCCTGTCCTTTATTTACGGTTCCCAGAGCGCCGAGTCCGAGGCCGCTATGGTCAAGGCCGTCAAGGATCACAAGGCCGGCTTCGTTCAGTCCGATTCCACGTTGACCCCCGACATGACCATGGAGCAGGTCATCGAGCTCAAGGAGAAGACCGGTCACTCCACCATGCCGGTCACCGACGACGGCACTCCCAAGGGTAAGCTCCTGGGCATCGTCACCAGCCGCGACTATCGCCCCAGCCGCGATGACCACCAGACGAAGGTCTCCGAGTTCATGACCCCGCGTGAGCAGCTCATCGTGGGCGACAAGAACATCAGCCTCAAGGTTGCCAACGACGTCATCTGGGACAACAAGCTCAACGCCCTGCCCATCGTCGACGACTACGATCACCTGATGGGCATCGTCTTCCGCAAGGACTACGACAGCCACAAGACCAACCCCAACGAGCTGCTCGACGGCGACAAGCGCTACATGGTCGGCGCCGGTATCAACACCCGCGACTATGCCGAGCGCGTGCCGCTGCTCATCGAGGCCGGCGCCGATGTCCTGTGCATCGACTCTTCCGAGGGCTTCAGCGAGTGGCAGAAGCGCACCATTGAGTGGATTCGCGCCAACTACGGCGAGGACGTCAAGGTCGGTGCCGGTAACGTCGTCGACGCCGAGGGCTTCCGCTTCCTGGCTGACTGTGGTGCCGATTTCATCAAGGTCGGTATCGGCGGCGGTTCCATTTGCATTACCCGTGAGACCAAGGGTATCGGCCGTGGCCAGGCCACTGCGTTGATCGACGTCTGCCGCGCTCGCGACGAGTACTACGAGGAGACCGGCGTCTACGTGCCCGTGTGCTCCGACGGCGGTATCGTCTACGACTACCACATGACGCTTGCCCTTGCCATGGGTGCCGACTTTATGATGCTGGGCCGTTACTTCGCCCGCTTTGACGAGAGCCCGACCGAGCGCGTCAACGTCAATGGCCAGTACATGAAGGAGTACTGGGGCGAGGGCTCTGCGCGTGCCCGCAACTGGCAGCGCTACGACCTGGGCGGCGCCGCGAAGCTCAGCTTCGTCGAGGGCGTCGACTCCTATGTTCCCTATGCCGGCTCCCTCAAAGACGGCGTGGGCGGCACGCTCTACAAGGTCAAGTCCACGATGTGCAACTGCGGTGCCCTCTCGATCCCCGAGCTTCAGGAAAAGGCACGCCTGACCCTGGTGAGCTCGACCTCGATCGTCGAAGGCGGCGCCCACGATGTAGTCGTGAAGGATTCTCAGCAGTCCGTATCTTATCGATAAGGTAAGAGCCTCACATAAAGGTTGAGTTTCAACCACGTTATTTAGATAAAGCGAGATGCCTGCAAGTCGCAGACATCTCGCTTGTTGTATTTGCTATCATCATGCGAGTTAACCTTAGGGTCGGTCGGCTTGGCTTTGTTCGCTACAAGTTCCGCACGCAAAGAAGAGCACTAAATGTGCTCTTCGTCTTGCGCAGGACTGTCCGCAGTAGCGAATAAAGCCAAGCCGACCGACCCCAGCTAAGATTAAAGGAGCTGATATGTGCGATTGCACAGATCATAAGGACGAGATCCCTGCCTACGACGCGCAGGCCATTGAGTCCCGGTGGATGAAGGTCTGGGAGGACTCCAACCTCTTTGCCGTCGACACCGACGCCAGCAAGCCCAAAAAGTACGTGCTCGAGATGTTCCCGTATCCGTCGGGCGACCTGCACATGGGCCACGCGCGCAACTATACTATCGGCGATGCCATGGCCCGTCAGGCCCGCATGCGCGGCTACGACGTGCTGCATCCCATCGGCTTCGATGCCTTTGGCCTGCCCGCCGAGAACGCCGCCATCAAGCACAACACGCAGGCTGCCGCCTGGACGTATAAGAACATGGACCAGGCGCTCGCCACGATGAAGCGCATGGGCTTTTCCTACGATCTGGATCGCATGGTCAAGACCTGCAGCCCCGACTACTACCGTTGGGGTCAGTGGATCTTTGAGAAGCTGTGGGAAAAGGGCCTGGTCTACCGTAAGAAGAACCCGGTCAACTGGTGCCCCACTTGCAAGACCGTTTTGGCCAACGAGCAGGTCACCGAGGGCAAGTGCTGGCGCTGCGGCACCGAACCCGAGAAGCGCGACCTGGAGCAGTGGTACTTCAAGATTACCGAGTACTCCCAGGAGCTGCTCGACGACCTGGAGAAGCTCCCCGGCTGGCCCGAGCGCGTCAAGCAGATGCAGGCCAACTGGATCGGCCGCTCCGAGGGCGCCGAGGTCGACTTTACCCTGTGCGACCAGGATGGCGATCCCATCGAGGGCGATGAGGGCAAGATCACCGTCTTCACCACGCGTGCCGATACGCTCTTCGGTGTTTCCTTCTTTGTCCTGGCTCCCGAGTACGCCGGCCTGCATGAGCTCGTCGAGGGCACGGAGTACGAGGAGGCCGTCACCAAGATCGTCGAGGACTCCAAGCATATCTCTGCCGTCGAGCGTGCCCAGGGCACCCTCGAGAAGCACGGTGCCTTTACCGGCCGCTATGTGGTAAACCCCGTCAACGGCGAGAAGGTCCCCGTGTGGGTTGCCGACTACGTCGTGGCCGACTACGGCACCGGCGCCGTCATGGCCGTTCCCTGTGGCGACCAGCGCGACTTTGAGTTTGCCCGCAAGTACGACCTGCCGATCGTGCCGATTATCCTGGACGATGACGATCGCGCTGCCGTCGAGGCCAGCGGCGAGACCATCGATACCTTCCATGCCGAGACCGTCGACTGGGATTGTGCCCACGCTGCCGAGGGCACGCTGGTCCAGTCCGGCAAGTACACCGGCATGCGCGGCGGTAAGCACTCCGAGGGCGAGGCTGCGATCGTGGCCGACCTCGAGGCCATGGGCTGCGGTCGTCGCAAGGTCGAGTTCCGTCTGCGCGACTGGCTCATCAGCCGCCAGCGCTATTGGGGCAACCCCATCCCGGCCATCCACTGCGAGCACTGCGGCATCGTGCCCGTGCCCGAGGATCAGCTGCCGGTGACGCTACCCGAGAACCTGGACCTGGGTGCAGGCGAGACCCTCGCCGAGTGCAAGGAGTTCTACGAGACCACCTGCCCGGTCTGCGGCCGCCCGGCCAAGCGCGAGACCGATACCATGGACACCTTCACCTGCTCCAGCTGGTATTACCTGCGCTATACCGATCCGCACAACACCGAGCTGCCCTTCTCCCGCGAGGCCGCCGACCGTTGGATGCCCGTCGATAACTACATCGGCGGCATCGAGCACGCTATTCTGCACCTGCTCTACAGCCGCTTCTTTACCAAGGCGCTGCGCGACCTGGGCCTGCTGAGCGTGGACGAGCCCTTCACTAACCTGCTGTGCCAGGGCATGGTCAAGGACGAGAACGGCGACACCATGTCCAAGTCCAAGGGCAATGTCGTGCCCCCGAGCTCGGTTATCGAGCCCTACGGCGCGGACACCATGCGTCTGGCGATCTTGTTTATCGCCCCGCCCGAGAAGGACTTCGACTGGGATCCCAAGGCCGTTGAGGGCGCCAACCGCTTCATCAAGCGCGCCTGGCGTATCGTTTGGCAGCTCGTCCAGTCCGGCGACGCCAACGTGGCCTTTGACAAGTCCGCGCTCGACGAGGTTGCGATGAAGCTCTATCGCGAGCGTCACCGCACCATCGCCAAGTGCACCGAGGACTTCGATCGCGGCCAGTTCAACACCGCCATCTCGGCCGTCATGGAGCTCGTCAACGCGGCGAGCGCCTACCTCAATGCCACTGAGGGTACCGCCCGCGACAAGGCGCTGTGCTACGGCGTGGCTAAGGATATCGTGAGCGTCCTTGCCCCCATCTGCCCGTTTTGGGCCGACGAGCTGTGGCACGAGGCCCTCGGCTGCGAGGGCAACGCCTACACCGCCGCCTGGCCCGAGTTCGACCTGGCCGAGTCCGTTGAGGACACGGTGCAGATCGTGGTCCAGGTGCTCGGTAAGGTCCGCGGTCGTGTCGACGTTGCCCGCGATGCCTCCAATGAGGATATGCAGGCTGCCGCCGAGGCCGCCGTCGCCAAGTGGCTCGAGGGCAAGACGGTCGTCAAGGCCATCTGCGTGCCCGGCAAGCTGGTCAACCTGGTGGTCAAGTAAGCATTGCGCGCTTAACTGACGCATAAAAGACGAGGGGCGATCCGGTTGGGTCGTCCCTCGTTTTGTGTTGTATGCCCTGCTTAGTCATTGCGTCGCAACGTTTTCTATGGGATGTGTACCAGGTCCCTAAAGTAAACGTTGCCCGTTGCCTCTTCGAACATCCAAATGTTGAGGTAGATATCGTTGAGGTCGTTGTTCACATCAAAGTCCGGATCGTCGAAGGTGCCCACAAAGGTGAGCATGGCGCGCGTTTCTTCTCCAGCGGCGACCGGTTGGCGCATGCGTACGTCGCGGACCTTACCGTTGACGTAGGCATAGGAGTCCACATCGCCAAACATCATGTCGACACCGGTGTTGTTGGCCACCGTAAAGACGAGCGCGGCGTCGCCGTAGCCGTCGGTGTCCTTGCCCACGCAGGTGACGTGGACGTTTTCGTCTGCCTCAAGGTCGATGGGGAACTGTTCTTGGGAATCGGGACCCAGGCCCTGGGGATCGACGATGTCTTCGTTTATTTTGTCGAAGCTCTCCGATGGTGTCGTTTTCTCGGCGGCTTCGGTGCTGCCGGGGTCGGGCTCGCATGGCCCGGTTTTGCCATTCGCGTTGCCGCAGCCCAAGAGGGCCAACGAGCACGTTGCGATGACAAATGCAGTCATGCAGGGGGTGCCTAGACGTTTCATGGGTGCCTCCTTGCCGTAGAGGATTTGGAAAGGTTCGTCGTTGCGCGACTTGCTGGCTGGCTTGTTGCAGAATGTCCCTTAGCGTAAGTCTGATCGATAGGGGCTCGGGGAGGAATGCCCTTGGGGTCCGAACGGGCCTGTGGATTGGGACGCATGGCCCGTTTTGGGGCTGTTGAGGGTGCGCCGCATGGGGCTCCTTGGCCAATTGTCCTATTCTTATGGAGAAGCTGTGCGCACGCTGACCTGCAGGTTCGTACTGTGCTTGCACGTTTCCGCAGCTATTGGTATAGTTTGCTTGCAAATGAAGTTGTAATTGAAAGAAGTGGGGTTTCGGCCCCGCTTCTTTTTTGTATGGATGGAGGTGCCGCAATGGTCAAGACCAAGACCGAGCAGGCGATCATCGACGCGCTCGAGGCCGTCGCTCCCCAGCACGATGTCGACATCGTCGACGTCGAGCTCGTGGGTGCCACCAAGGCCCCCTGCGTGCGCGTGCGTATCGAGGGTGCCGAGGGTCAGAGCCTGTCGCTCAACGACGTCACGGCCAACACCAAATGGGTCGGCGATGTGATTGAGGAGCTCGACCCCATCTCTTCGAGTTATACGCTCGAGGTGTCGAGCCCGGGCATGGCGCGCCCGCTACGCCGCCCGTGCGACTTTGCCCGCTTTGTGGGCGAGAACTGCGAGCTCACCTCCACCGCCACCGAGGGTCGTCGCAAGTACGCCGGCAAGATTGCCGCCGCCACCGAGACGAACGTGACCCTCGAGCTCGAGGACGGCGAGTCCGTTACCCTCGATTTCTCTGATGTTAAAAAGTGCAAGTTGAAGCCCACCTACGACTTCAAGCCCGTGAAGGAAGGAAAGTAAGATGGCAGCATCCGACATGATGTCCGCCCTGATGGAGCTTTGCCAGGAGAAGCACATCGACCAGCTCTACCTGATCGACCGCCTGGAGCAGTCGCTCGCCAAGAGCTATGCCGAGATCCTGCATCTTGAGTGGGGCGCCAAGGTGACCATCGACCGCACCACCGGCAAGATCTACGTCTACCGCCTGGAGCCGATCGACGATTCCATGGACGAGGAGGGCAACTTCACCGAGTTCGAGGAGATCGACGTCACCCCCAAGAACACGAGCCGCATCGCTGCCCAGCACGCCAAGGCCGAGATCAACGCCATCGTGCGCAACTCCGCCCGCGAGCAGATCTACGAGGAGTTCTCCGGCCGCATCGGTGACCTCATCAGCGGTACCGTGCTGCAGTCCACTCCCGACTTTACGATCGTTAAGATCCGCGAGGGCGTCGAGGCCGAGCTTCCGCACTTCGACCAGCGCCGTTACGAGAACGAGCGCAACGAGCGTCCGATGGGCGAGCGCTACCTGCACAACCAGCACATCAAGGCCGTGATCATCGACGTTCGCGACCCCAACTCCAACCTGCAGCCGGTTCGTGGCGAGCACAGCCGTCCGCCGATTGTCATCTCCCGTACCCACCCCGAGCTCATGCGTCGTCTGTTTGAGCAGGAGGTGCCCGAGATCTATGAGGGCACCGTCCAGATCAAGTCGATCGCCCGCGAGCCCGGCCAGCGCTCCAAGGTCGCCGTCCACTCGCTCGACGACCGTCTGGATCCCGTGGGCGCCTGCGTCGGCCCCAAGGGCAGCCGTGTTCGCGCTGTCGTGGGCGAGCTCCGTGGCGAGCGCGTCGACGTCATCCTGTGGGATGCCGATCCTGCCGTCTACGTCGCCAACGCCCTTTCGCCTGCCAAGGTCACCCGCGTCCTCATCGACGAGGAGAAGGCCTACGCCGGCGTCATCGTGCCCGACGACCAGCTGTCCCTCGCCATCGGCAAGGAGGGCCAGAACGCCCGCCTCGCCGCGCGCCTGACCGGCTGGCACATCGATATCAAGTCTGAGACGCTTGCCGCCGACATCCTCAAGAACGTTCCCGTTCACGAGGAGCCCGCCGCCGACCTGATCGGTGACGAGGAGGACGAGGACGTCCGCCGCTGCGAGTACGTGTCCGAGGACGGCATTCAGTGCCGTAACCAGGCTCGTCCTGGCTCCCGTTTCTGCGGTGTCCACGACACCGACGCCTTCGATGATGCGGAGGACCTGATCTAGCGCGCAGTCGCGCTGGGTGGGTCCCGGCGCGTCTCCCACGCTCGTTCAGTCTCTAGGCACCCAAGGTGCCAGAAAGGGTAGGTGAAGTCATATGGCAAAAGTCCGTGTGTCCACCCTGGCCAAAGAGTTCGGCATGACCTCCAAGGAACTGATGGGTCATCTCGCCGATATGAAGATTCCCGCTAAGTCCGCTTCCTCCACCTTGGAGGACGCTTATGTCGCCATGGTCCGCAAGCAGCTCGCCTCGGTGATCGAGGCCCGCGCCCAGGAAGTCGAGGCCGCCAAGCAGGCCGAGGAGCAGGCAGCTGCCGCCGAGGAGGCCGCACGCGCCGCCGAGGCCGAGCGCGAGCGCATCGCCGCCGAGAAGGCCCGCGAGGAGGAGCGCCGCCAGTTTGCCGCAGCCCAGGCTGCCGAGGAGGCTGCCCGCGCCGAGGCCGAGGCCAAGAAGAAGGCCGAGCAGGAGCGCCTTGCCCGCGAGAAGGAGGAGGCTGCCCGCGAGGCCCAGCGCCGCGCCGTTCCCGCTTCCGACTCCGGTTCGCGCTTCCGTTCGCTGCTCGACCAGATCGCCGCACAGGAGACCGTACTCAAGGAGAAGAAGGACGCCGAGGACAAGGCCAAGGCCGAGCGCGCCGCAGAGCGCGGTAACCGTCGTGGCGGCAACAACGACCGCCGCGGTGGCCGTCGTAACGATCGCAACGCCTCCGACAACAACTCCGAGCGTAACGCCTCCGAGAGCCGTCCGCACAGCCATCGCACCAACGCCAGCAACAACGTCGCTGCCGGCATGGACTTCCCCAACCCCGATAAGCAGGGCAAGGGCAAGAAGCGCAAGGGCGGTCACAACAACGAAGAGGACCACTACAGCCGCATGGCTCGTGAGGCCGAGGAGTACAGTCGCGAGAAGGTGCTCGAGGAGGCTCGCGCCGCCGTCGAGGAGGCCTCTCGCGAGTCGACCGGTCGCCGCAAGAAGCGCAAGGAGAAGCGCGAGCGCGAGGCTGCTAAGGCTCAGGAGGAGCGCAAGATTGAGGAGGCGCTGGCCCAGGGCGTGAACCCCGAGGAGCTCGACGCCATCAAGGTCTCCCAGGGCGTTACCGTCCAGGAGCTCGCCGAGGCGCTCGACGTTCCGGCCAACGACATCATCAAGCGCCTGTTCCTGCTGGGCACGCCGCTCACGATGACGCAGTCCATGTCCGACGACCTCGTCGAGCTCGTTGCCGACGACCTGGGCCGTCAGATCAAAATCATCACCCCCGAGGAGGAGAACACCTTCTCGTTCTACGACGATCCCGCCGACCTTAAGCCCCGCGCCCCGGTCGTCACCGTCATGGGTCACGTCGACCACGGCAAGACGAGCTTGCTCGACGCCATCCGTCACACCGGTGTCGCTGCCGGCGAGGCGGGCGGCATTACCCAGGCCATCGGCGCTTCGCAGGTCATGATCAACGACCGCAAGATCACCTTTATCGATACCCCGGGTCACGCCACCTTTACGGCTATGCGTGCCCGTGGTGCCAAGGTGACCGACATCGTCATTCTGATCGTGGCTGCCGACGACGGCGTCATGCCCCAGACCGTCGAGTCGATCAACCACGCCAAGGCCGCCGGCGTACCCATCGTCGTCGCCGTCAACAAGATCGATAAGCCGGGAGCCAACCCCGACCGTGTGCGTCAGGAGCTCACCGAGTACGGCGTCATCCCCGAGGAGTGGGGCGGACAGAACATGTTCGTCAACATCTCGGCCAAGCAGAAGATCGGTATCGACGACCTTCTGGAGACCGTGCTGCTCCAGGCAGACGTGCTCGAGCTCAAGGCCAACCCGGACACCTTTGCCTCCGGCAACGTCCTCGAGGCCAAGCTCGACAAGGGCCGTGGCTCGGTTGCTACCGTGCTCGTGACCCGCGGTACCTTGCACGTGGGCGATACGCTGGTCGCCGGCCTTACCTATGGCCGCGTCCGTGCCATGCTCGACCCCAAGGGTCGTGCCGTCACCGAGGCCGGTCCCTCCGACGCCGTCGAGATCCTGGGCCTGCAGTCCGTGCCCAACGCCGGTGACGAGTTCCGCGTGTTCGAGGACGAGCGCGAGGCTCGTGCCCTGGCCGACGAGCGTTCGCTGAAGGCCCGTATCGAGGAGCAGAGCCGCGTCAAGCACGTCACGCTCGAGAACCTCTTCGAGACCATTGCCGACGCCGAGGTCAAGGAGCTCAACCTGATCATCAAGGCCGACGTCCAGGGTTCCATCGAGGCCCTTCAGGACTCGCTCGACAAGATGGATCAGTCCGAGGTTCGCATCAACACGATCCACTCCGCCGTTGGCGCCATCAACGAGACCGACGTCGTCCTGGCCGACGCCTCCAACGCCATCATCATCGGCTTTGGCGTCCGTCCCGACGGTAAGGCCCGCTCCGCCGCCGAGCGCGAGGGTGTCGAGATCCGTTGCTACGACGTCATCTACAAGTGCCTCGAGGAGCTCGACGCCGCCCGTATCGGCATGCTCAAGCCCACCGAGGTCGAGGTCGCCACGGGTACCGCGACCGTCCTGGACACCTTCAAGGTGCCCAAAGTCGGTATCGCCGCCGGTGTCCGCGTCGAAGAGGGCGAGATCGCCGCGACCGATTCCGTGCGTCTGGTGCGCGACGGTATCGTGGTCTTCAACGGCAAGATCGCCTCGATGCGTCACTACAAGGACGAGGCCAAGAGCCTCAAGAGCGGTTCCGAGGGCGGCATTGGCCTGGAGAACTTCCAGGACATCAAGCCCGGCGACCAGATCGAGGGTTACCGCATCGACCAGGTTGCCCGTACCGAGTAGGGGGTAGCGCTATGAAGCAAACGCAGGCAACCCGCCGTCTGGGCGAGCAGCTTCGCGAGAAGCTCGGTTATATCCTGCTCTTTGAGGTTTCCGATCCGCGTCTCGACCTGGTTACTTTGACCGCGGTCGAGGTCGCGGTGGACCGTTCGTTCGCGCGTGTGTACGTGTCGTGCGATGCGAGTCGCTACGACGAGGTCATGGAGGCGCTCGCAAGCGCCAAGGGCCGTATTCGCAGCCTGTTGGCTCGCTCGCTCGATTGGCGTGTCACGCCCGAGCTCGATTTTCGCATCGATCGCTCGACCGATGAGGCCGAGCGCATCACGCGTGCGCTGGAAAACGTTCCCGCCACGCTTGCGATCGAAAAGGACGAGGACGGCTATCCGATAGCGGATGCCGCCCAGGAGGCAGCTTTAGATGACTAATTCCGCCGACCTCGCCTCGTGCGAGTCTGCAGATATTCAGCGACGCATCCTCGAGCTCATCGAGGGTGCGTCCTCCATTGCGATTTCGGGACATACTTCTCCCGATGGCGATGCCTTGGGCTCCGTATTGGGTCTGGGCCTTTCGCTCATGAAGTTTTTCCCCAACAAGGACATTGCCCTGCTGCTGGCAGACGATGACCCAGTTCCGCGCATCTACCGCTTTATGGAGGGTGCCGATCGTCTGGTACCGGCATCTACGTACACCGGCAATCCGGACCTGTTCATCTCGGTGGACGTGCCGGTCGTCGAGCGCCTCAACAACTCGGCCGAGGTGCTTCGCCGCTCCAAGCATGTGGTGTGCTTCGATCACCATCCGGCGCGCGAGGAGTTTGCCGAGCTCAGCCTGAGGCGCGTCGATGCCGCGGCCTGCGCGATGATCATCGATCGCTTCTTGGACAATTGCGGCATTGTCGCACGTGATGGCGTTGCGACCTGCCTGCTGTGCGGCTTGGTTACCGATACCGGCCGTTTTCAGTACCAAAACGCCGATGCCGCCGCGTTCCATGCGGCCTCGCGTCTGGTTGCCCACGGTGCCGATCCGGCGCGTGTGGCACTCGAGGTATATCAGAGCATGCGCGTTGAGTTTTTGCACCTCAAGTCCATCGTTATGGGCCGCATCAAGACGGTGGCCCACGGGCGCGTCGCGTATAGCTATGCGTACCAGAGCGACCTTGAGGCTTGCGGTGTCACCTCGGATGAGTGCGACGGCCTGGTTGACGTGGTGCGTTCGGTGATGGGCGTCGAGGTCTGCATGTTCTTAAAGGGCATTGAGGGCGATACCAAGGTGCGTGGCAACCTGCGCTCCAAGGGCGACCTCGATGTGTCCGAGATTGCTGCCAACTTTGGCGGTGGCGGGCATCCCGCGGCCGCCGGTTTCTCTAACAACGGAACGATTCTCGAGACGCTCACCGCGGCACTCCCCATGCTGGCCGAGCTGGTGGGGGAGGATCCCGCTTCGGTGACCGTCGAGCTCTAACTTATTGGATGGTACATGGCTCGTCGAACGCCTTCTCAATTGAATATGCTGCTCGCCGTCGATAAGCCGGTGGGCTGCACGTCCCATGACGTGGTCTCGCAATGCCGACGCGCCCTCCATGAGCGGCGCGTCGGCCATGCCGGTACGCTCGACCCCATGGCATCGGGTGTCATGGTTGTGGGCGTGGGTCAGGCCACCCGTCTGCTGGGTATGCTAACCCTCGATACCAAAAGCTATGTCGCCGACATTTCGTTTGGTGCCGAGACCAATACCGATGATGCGGAGGGCGAGGCGGTCCGCACAGTGGCTGTTGCCAACGAGCTCCGCGATCCTGCCTATGCCCGTGAGCACTTGGCCGCCATGCTGGGTCCGCAGATGCAGGTGCCGCCGGCGTTTTCGGCTATCTCGGTCAATGGCGTTCGCGCCTACAAGTCTGCTCGCGAGGGCAATGCGGTGGACCTACCTCCGCGCCCCGTCGAGGTTTATGCCGCCGACTTGATCGCCGTGGGCGGCGAGGGTGATACGTGTGCGTGGACCGTGGCGTTCTCGGTGAGCAAGGGCACCTATATCCGTGCGCTCGCTCGCGACTTGGGCCGCGCCTGCGAGAGCGCCGCGCACATTTCCGCGCTGCGCCGCACGGCCTCCGGTGTTGTTTCCATTGGCGCCTGTCATGCGGTCGAGGAGCTTTCTCCCGAGTCCGCGGCTGGCTTTGCCCTGGATCCCATTGCGGCCCTGGGCGCCACACGTGTTGACTTGCCGGGCAATCTTGCCGACGACCTTCTCTGCGGCCGACGCATTCCCGTTGAGCGTGCGCTTGCCGATTTCGGTGCCTCGAAGGCGCCGTTTGCGCTGGTGCTCGATGGGGGACTCAAGGCGCTCGCCCGCATTGAGGGTGGCCGCTTTGTCATGGAGCACGTGTTTCCGCAGGCAATCGGCGGTGTTCGATGATGTTGTCCGCTCGCGAGCTCGCGCGTATCTTTTTCGCGGGCGAGTCGGACGAGGCTCGCATCGTTACTGCCGATGTGTTTGATAAGTGTGAGCACCTGGGTGCCGCATCGATTGCCATCGGCGTCTTCGATGGCGTGCACCGTGGACACCAGGAGCTCATTGCGGCGCTTGTCCGTGATGCCCGTGCCCATGGCTGCAAGGCGGTCGTAGTTACCTTCGATCCCGACCCGGACGTCGTGGTGAGCCCTTCGCCCGCTCAAAAATTGATGACGACGGCCGACCGTCTGCATGCCCTGGCTCAAACTGGGGTCGATGCGGTGGTGGCCGTTCCCTTTACGCCTGAGGTTGCGGCGCTTGACCATGTTGCTTTTCTCTCGCTGGTGTCGCGTCTGGTCGACATTCGCTCGATTCGCGTTGGCAGCGACTTTAGGCTGGGTCGTGGCGGTGCTTCTGGTGTTGACGAGATGCGCGCCTGGGGTGCCGAGCGCGGCGTTGACGTATACGGGCACGACTTGCTTTGCGAGGGCGGTGAGGCCATTTGCGCCACCCGCATTCGTCACGAGCTGGGACAGGGCCATGTGGAGCTTGCTGCTGAGTTACTCGGCCGTCCGTATATGGTGCGTGGCGGTGTTATTCGCGGCCGTCACGAGGGCTCTGGCATGGGCTTTCCCACGGCAAACCTGCAGGTTCCCGACGGTATTCAGGTGCCAGCCGATGGCGTGTATGAGGGTCTGGTGCTGGTCGATGACACCGCGTGGCCCGCTGCTGTGAACGTCGGCCTGCCGCCAACGTATGCTGACGATGCGGCATCTGCGCATCTCGAGGCTAATTTAATTGGTTATACGGGCGACCTGTACGGCGCTTCCGTTTCGCTGGCGTTTACGCGCTGGCTGCGTCCCTCGCGTCTGTTCGATTCGCTGGATGAGTTGATCGCGACCGTCGAGGGTAATATCGAGGATATTCGTCACAACTTGGGCGATCAGGGGGTGAGCATCCGTGATTAGCGATGAGGAAAAAGACCAGGTACGCGCTGCGTCTGACCTGGTTGCCATCGTGCAGGAAACGGTCGAGCTCAAGCCTCGCGGCCATGAGTTTTGGGGATGCTGCCCCTTCCATGGCGAGAAGACGCCGTCCTTCCACATTATCCCCGCCACGCAGGTGTGGCATTGCTTTGGTTGCGGCGAGGGTGGCGACGTTTTCACGTATATCATGAAGCGCGAGAACCTGAGCTTTCCCGAGTCAATCCGTTACTTGGCCGATCGCGCGGGTATTGAGCTGCATGACACCGGAGATCGCCGCGAGCGCGGCACCAAACGTGCCCGCATCTACGATCTGTGCGCCGAGACCGCCCAGTTCTACCACACCATGCTCATGCGCGGTAAGGACGGCCGTCCGCGCGAGTACTTTGCCAGCCGCGGCATGGGCGGCGACGTCTGCCGCCGCTACTGCCTGGGCTTTGCACCGGGCCGTAACGCGCTGGTGTCGCACCTGTCCCAGGCGGGTTTTACCCCGCAGGAGATGATCGACGCCAACGTTGCCGTGAGTCGCGGGCGCGGGCAGCTTGCCGACCGCTTTTACGACCGCGTGATGTTCCCCATCTTTGACGAGCAGGGTCACAACATTGCCTTTGGCGGTCGCATTATGGGCGACGGCCAGCCTAAGTATCTCAACACCGCCGAGACGAGCGTGTTTCATAAAAAGCGAAACCTCTACGGCTTTAATTGGGCCAAGGAGTTTATCGTCGCGCAGGATACCGCCATCGTGGTAGAGGGCTATACCGATTGCATCGCCTGCTGGGAGGCGGGGATTAAAAACGTTGTCGCCACGCTGGGCACCGCCCTCACGGAGCATCACGTCAAGACGCTCACTCGCTTTGCCAAGCGCATCGTGTATATGTTCGACGGCGATGCAGCGGGCCAGAAGGCCGCCCGTCGCGCGATTCAGTTTATCGAGCAGGATTCCATGGACCTGCGCTGCGTGGTGCTCCCCGACGGCAACGACCCCATGGAGTTCATCACCGCACATGGTGGCGAGGCACTGCAGACGCGCATCGACGCTGCCGAGCCGCTTATGGACTTTGTCTACCGTTCGCTGCAGGAGTCGAGTGACATCACCACGCCGGGCGGTCGCGCTAAGGCGCTGGAAGATGCGCTGACGCTTATCTATCCGTTGCGCAACAGCTATATGATCGACACGTACTTTATCCAGATTGCCGATCTGCTGGGTTTGGATCTGGAGACGGTGCGCGCGAGCTCGGGTCGTGTGTTTCGCGATGTCGCCAAGCGCGAGGATGCGGAACGACGTCGTGAGCAGAACTATGAGCGCCAGCGGGCACAGACTGAGCGGTCCGGTAGCGCGGGCGGTCGGGCGTCGGGTTCTCGCGATGCCGGTCGCGGTGCTTGGGCATCGGGCGCGACGCCGCCGGTGTCCGCGCCGGTCGAAGAAGAGCCGTACGACTACGTCCCGCTCGATGCCTACGGCGCCGCGCCCGTGGAGGTCGTCGACGACCTGCCGCCGATCGATGTGCCTGATGGTATGGGCGCTGTGCCTGTGGCTGACGGTTCGGGCGCACCGGCTGCGGCGGCGCCGATGGTTCTTACCGATCTTGAACGCAAGTCCTTGGCAGGGGAGCGCGAGCTGTTGACGATGCTCACGAGCTACCCCGACCTGTTCCGCACGTATGCCGACCGCATCTGCTCCATCGAGTGGGTTGACCCGCGTCACGAGTCCATTGCATGGGCCGTTCTGGCAACGCCGCCGGGAACCGATCCTGCAGCCTGCATGGATGCGGCGCGCTCAGTGTGTCCCGATGCGGCAACGCTTGTGAGTGCCGGGCGCATCTCCGCGACGAGCAAGCACCCCACCGAGACGAACATCGTGTTTATGCTTGATACGCTTGAGCTCTACACCATCAAGCGTCGCATGCGTGCCGCACAGGCCAAGCTGCGCCAGGACCGTTCACTCGATGATGAGGCCCGTCGCGCGCTAACCATGCAGGCCGCGCAGGATTCGCAGCGTCAGCGCGAACTGCAAAAGTCAATCGGCGGCGTGGCGGACCCGTTCCGTTTGATTGGCCTGGAGGCCGCAGGCACCGAACAAGCCTAGATGTTGTGGTCAACCAGCGTATTCTCGCCTATATCCAGCCCTCTTTTTGGGTATAGACGTCAATGTGTGTGCTAAAGTATTGAGTCCTGTGGACTATGAAGGGAGAATCTGTGCCAAAAAAGACTGAGAGCACGGGTACTGGGCTGGAATCCTACGTTGCAAAGCTCATGGGCAACGGCTCAAACAGGACTTCGGTAACCGAGGACGAGATTCAGGTCGCCCTGAAGGATATCGATGTTTCTGACGAGCAGCTCACCGCGGTGTATTCCGCGCTGCGCAACAGCGGCATCCAGATTATCTCCGCGAGCGGTAACGACGACGCCCCCATGGACGTCGACGATGACGATAACGATACCGATACCGACGATTTCGATGACGACGACGAGCACGATTCCGGCTCGCTCGACGATCACGAGCTCAAGATGGCCCGTCAGGCCGACGCCGAGATGGGTTCTTCCAAGAGCAAGAAGAAGCGCACCGTGCGCACGTCCCGTTCACGCTCCCGCGTGCGCGGCATCGATGCCTCCACGGTGATGCTGACCGGCGACCCGGTCCGTATGTACCTCAAGGAGATCGGCAAGGTCGACCTGCTGACCGCCTCCGAAGAGGTCGATCTGGCCATGAAGATTGAGGCCGGTCTTGAGGCCACCGAGAAGCTCGAGGCTGCCGAGGCAGGCGAGCTCGAGCTCACGCGTACCGAAATGCGTCGTCTTACGCGCATTGAGAACGTGGGTCTCGAAGCCAAGCAGGCACTCATCAGCGCAAACCTGCGTCTGGTCGTCTCCATCGCCAAGCGCTATGTCGGTCGCGGCATGCTGTTCCTGGACCTTATTCAGGAGGGCAACCTCGGTCTGATCCGCGCCGTCGAGAAGTTCGACTACCAGAAGGGCTTTAAGTTCTCCACGTACGCCACGTGGTGGATCCGTCAGGCCATTACGCGCGCTATCGCCGACCAGGCCCGTACCATCCGTATTCCCGTGCACATGGTCGAGACCATCAACAAGCTCGTCCGTGTGCAGCGCCAGCTCCTTCAGGACCTGGGTCGCGACCCGACCCCCGAGGAGATCGGTGCCGAGATGGACATGAGCGCCGACCGCGTTCGCGAGATCCAGAAGATCTCGCAGGAGCCCGTGTCGCTCGAGACCCCCATCGGCGAGGAAGAGGATTCCCAGCTGGGCGATTTCATCGAGGACTCCCAGGCTATCGTTCCGCCCGATGCGGCCAGCTTCTCCATGCTGCAGGAGCAGCTCACCCAGGTGCTCGATTCGCTTGCCGATCGTGAGCGCAAGGTTATCGAGCTGCGCTTTGGCCTTGTCGACGGACATCCCCGTACGCTCGAGGAGGTCGGCCGCGAGTTTGGCGTCACGCGCGAGCGCATCCGCCAGATCGAGTCCAAGACTCTGGCCAAGCTTCGCCACCCCAGTCGCTCCAGCAAGCTGAAGGACTATATCGAGAGCTAGTCAAGCAAGAAGCGCCCTCAAGCACATCCGCTTGGGGGCGCTTTCATGTAGTCGTTGGGGACATTCTTGAATGACTGGTCGTTTAAGAACGTCCATTACAGTCGAAATTGTCAGCCTGGGACCATCTCGGGC
>UQDE01000015.1 GCA_900539735.1 uncultured Collinsella sp.
AGCTGCGGGAACGTCCTATCCGCTCAATGTGTTCGGCTGAGATCGGAAATCAACCGATAGCAGCTTGCATTAAAGACAAAAGAATGGACCCCATGGCTCAAAGCCACGAGGTCCATATCCGTTTGCTTTATCTGAATACTTAGTAACGTACGAAGATGTAGTTATTGTTCATGCCGGCGGCAACGGAGCTGATGATAACACCCGTGTTGTAGTCGGAAGCATGAATCATCTGACCACCACCGATGTAAATGCCGGTGTGGTACGAGTTGACCACAACGTCACCGGGCTGCGGATCGGACACACGCGTCCAGCCCATAAAGGTGCCCGTGGTGCCCAGGCGGCAATAGCGACCAGTGAGGCAATAGCTAACAAAACCAGAGCAGTCGAAGCTGTTCGGGCCAATTCCGCCCCAAGAATAAGCGCAACCAAGCTTGCTGTATGCACGCGAAACAACGGAACCGCCGTCGACGGACTGGCTCGGAGCAGGCGTGGAGGGCTGCGGCGTCGGAGCGGGTGCCGGCGTAGGAGCCGGAGTGTTGCCGCCCTGGTTGTTGTTATTGCTGGTCTGGCCACCGTTGTTGGTGTTCTCGGTCGTACCGGCAGTCTCGTTGCTCACCGTGGCCTTCTCGGCGGTGCTGGCGTTGATGCCGGCTTGCAGCGCAGCGTTGGCCTCGGCCTCTGCGGCAAGCTCGGCCTGCAGCTGCGAATCCAGGGAGTTTACGACGTTCTGGGCTTCAGCCTGCTGAGCGTTAAGCTCGTCGACCTTCTTTTGCGTGGCGGCGACGTTCTTCTCCTGCTCGGTCTGCTTATCGGTGAGCTGCTGCTTAAGCTCCTTGACCTCTTGAATGGTCTGAGCCTGCTTATCGGAAACTTTGCCGTAGTAGAACAGACGGTTGAGCATATCGCTCAGGTCATCGACGCCCGTCAGAACCTGAAGCAGGCTCAGACCGCCGGTTTTGTACTCGCCGGCGACATAGGTCGAGAGCTTGGCCTGACCATCGGCGATCTCCTGCTGCTTTTGCGTGATCTCGCCGGCAGTCTGATCGAGCGCCTGCGTCTGCGTGGCGAGCTCATCGTAAATCTGCTGAGTTTGGGTACCGATCTGCTCGAGCTTCGTACGAGCAGCGGCAAGGTCGGATGCGGTATCGGCGTAGGCAGGAGCCGCGAGGCCCAAGCCCAAAACACAAGCGAGGGTTGCCGTAGCAGCGCAGCGTGCCATGTTTTTGTGCGTGTTTGCTGTGCGCATGTAGCTTCCTTTCCAGTAACTAAGGGTAACGGCTAGTCCACCGTCACCAGGCTAAAGAGCTCCACATCGTCATTAGACGGTGTGAGCTTCTCGCGCGGGTTGAGAAACGCAAGCTCAAGGATACAACCGTAACCGACAAGCTTTGCGCCCATATCTCGCACCAGTTTACCTGTTGCCTCGACGGTTCCGCCCGTCGCGACCAAGTCGTCCAGAATCAACACGGTATCTTTAGAGCTGATAGCGTCGGCATGGATCTCAATTGAATCGGTGCCGTACTCGAGCTCGTAGCTCTGACTTACGGTCTCGCGCGGTAGCTTGCCAGGTTTACGTGCGGGAACAAAGCCGGCGCCAAGGGCTACAGCCACCGGTACGCCAACCATAAAGCCGCGAGCCTCGGGACCCACGACCTTGGTGATTCCCATGCCGGCAAAGTGCTCGGCGAGGGCATCGGTCATGGCTTTGAGCGCCTCGGGATTGCCAAAGAGCGGCGTGATGTCTTTAAAGATGACTCCGGGCTCGGGATAGTCGGGGATGTCGACGATTTGAGATTCGAAGTCGTACATTGCATGACCTTTCAATGGGTTGCCGGATAAGCGGCAGCTGTTATTTGCCCGCGGTGGCGGTGCCGGATTGCGAAGGGGTGACGACCTTGAGCGGCTTTACGAGGGAATCCTCGTGCGAAGCCGGCGCGCCTATCTCTTCGTTTTTGGCCTTGGTTGACTCGGAGCGAGTGATTTCCTCATCGAGTGCATCGATGTCGGCGTCCTCGACCACGGCGTTGAGCGACTCAAAAACGCGGTTCTTGAGCAGCGCGGTGTGCACGCCCTCCGTCAGGTCGTGAAGCTTCTTAAACGCACGCTCGAGCTTGGCGTCGCGCTCGTCATCGGAGGTGTCCATGCCGAGCATGCTCACGAGCACCTGCTCAAACATCGAGGACTCGCGGTTGGCGGAAGACACGTACTGACGCAGGTTGCGCGGCTCGATATGGAAGCGTGACAGCTCGGAGCAGTAGCGGATGATCGGGAAATCGCGACCATCGACGAGCTCACGATTTTGCGGACTCTTGATGATGCGAATGAGGTCGTTCTCGGCGAGCGAGCGGATAAACGAAATCTCGACGCCCAGCATATCGGGAATGGTCTCGATAGGATGCAGCTTTTGCTTAGTCTCCTTGGGCTCCGTCTTGAGCGGAACATCGGACAGCAAGCCCACCTCGTAAGCGAGCGTTGACAGGTCCGTGGCGTTTTCCAAGCGCTGCTTAATCACGTTGAGTGGCATATAGCGGGTCTTCTGCAGGTGCAGAATGACCTCCAGGCGATCAACGTCCTCCTTGGAGTACTGACGGTATCCCTTAGGCGTACGATGAGGGGTAATGAGCCCCTCATCCTCTAGAAATCTAATTTTTGAGTTCGAAAGATCGGGGTATGCGCCTCGAAGTAGGTTGACGACTTGGCCGATACTCAGATAGTTGCGTTCGGCCATGCCCTACTCACCGGTTTCGATGCGCTCCGGCGTGCTCTCGTGGTAGATGAGCGTAAACGTACCGATCTGGACGGAAGAACCGTCGTGCAGCGGGGCTGCATTGACGATGGCACCGTCGACCCAGGTGCCATTGAGCGAGCCCAAGTCCTCGATGCGAGCGCCGAGGCCCTCGCGAATAATGCGCGCGTGGCTGCGCGAAACGGTCATGTCATTGAGGAAGATGCCGTTCGCGGGATCGCGGCCAATGGTGGTCACGTCATCCTCGAGCTCAAAAGCGGCACCAGTCTGCGGACCCTTGACGATGGACAGAACGGGGGCGGTGATGCGCACGTTGGCCATGAGGTCGGGAACGGTGACATCGCTTGAAGGCACGCGGAATACGCAGGTAGCGTCAGCAGTCTTATCATTCTGAGGCATATTGTTAACCATGTTGTCCATGACAACCCCTAACTTATCGCGGACGTGCCGCAAATAATGAACCGTACGTAATCATACCCCAACGAATCAGTCTTCGATTTCAGGGTTCAGAAAGTCGATGTCCTCGTCCTCGGGATGCGTGAGAGCCTGTTTAATGGCCGCTCCGCCCTTAATGGAGTAGATGACAGCGGTGAGCATGGAGAAGATCACGCCGCCGTACACAAAGAAGATGCCGAGGGGCATCGAGCTTCCGTTGAGGCCCGGGAAGGCCGTAAGGGCTGAAGGTAAAAGATGCAGGCCGTCAATAACGGGGAACCCGAGCAGCATGAGCGAGAAGCCGGTCATGAGCAGCGCTGTGGCAATCTTTCCGGGGAAGACAACATCGATGGGGCGACGGTGATAATGGCGCACGATAAGCGTGCCGATGCCCAGATAGATGTCGCGGCCAATAATGAGCACGCAGACCCAGATGGGCAGCTCTCCGCGGACCACCAGCCCCAAGACGCCGGTGAACAGCAGCGCACGGTCGCAAATGGGATCCATGACCTTGCCGAGCCATGAGACCGTCTTAGTCATGCGGGCGATCTGACCGTCCATCCAGTCGGTGGAGGCGGCAACGGCGTAGATAACGATGGCGATGACGCGGTTGTTGTCCGTCACAAACAGGTACAGAAATACCAGGGTGAGGATCAGGCGCGTAAAGGTGATGAAATTGGAGATCGTAAAGATCTTATTCGACGGGTAATCGGAAGTGCCGATAAGCTCCTTTTTGATCTTCTTTTTGATGCCCACAGGACTCCCCCGCTGGTTAACGACAAAACTTTCGATACTATACCCGTTCCGGCGATGTCTATCCAGCGTAAGCATAGAGAGTCCAGACATGTGGAGGGCGCTTTTAGGCGGCGGGGATTTCGCATTCGTGTACATCAGCCTCCAAACATGTCGAAAAATGTCGATTTTGGTGCCTGATGTACACGTTTTGATTCGGTGATTACATCGATCGGGAAAGTTGTTGCCTTAAGCAAATTAATCATGATGTGCGTGTCGAGAAGGGCTGGCGCCAAAAGAGCCCAACGGCCGTTACGGCTTCGTTAGAAACGCGCCCCACCATGGATGGTGAACCCGAAAGGTAAGGCGCGCGGGCACGGCGACTCGGCCCGCGCGCCCGGAAGAGAAAGGACGAACCCATGGGTTACATGCTCGAGACGCGCGGGCTCACCAAGCGCTTCGGCCGCGGTGACCAGGCGCAGGATGCCGTGGCCGACGTGAGCCTTCATATCCGCGAGGGCGAGGTGTACGGGCTGCTCGGCCCCAACGGCGCCGGCAAGTCGACAACGCTCAAGATGATCTGCGGGATGCTGCGGCCGACGGCCGGGGAGATCCTCTTTGCCGGGCACGCCTGGCGCCGCGAGGACCTCTACGCAATCGGCAGCCTCATCGAGGAGGCGCCGCTCTACCCCAACCTCACCGCGCGCGAGAACCTGCGCGTGCGCACCACGCTGCTGGGCCTTCCCGAGAGCCGCGTAGATGAGGTGCTCGCCGCCGTGGGCCTCGCGGACACCGGGAAGAAGCGCGCCGGGCGCTTCTCGATGGGCATGCGGCAGCGCCTCGGGCTCGCGCTGGCGCTGATCGCCCGGCCGCGCCTGCTCGTGCTCGACGAGCCCACCAACGGCCTCGACCCCATCGGCATCGAGGAGCTGCGCGACCAGATCCGCGGCTTCGCGGCGGCGGGTACGACGGTGATCGTCTCGAGCCACATCCTCTCCGAGGTGCAGCAGATGGCTGACACCGTGGGCATCATCTACGGGGGGCGCCTCGCCTACGAGGATGCGCTTCGGTCCGGGCAGGACCTCGAGGAACTCTTCATGAGCTTCTGCCGGGAAGGGCGACGAGCACGCGGGGAGGTGGCGGCATGACGGGCGAGAAAGGCGGCCTGCTCGCGGGCCTGCTCGCCGAGGCCCTGAAGTCGCGCCACGCGGCACCGGTTCGCCTGGCCGTGCTCATGGCGCTGCCGATGCCGCTGCTCGGCGCGATGCCCTACCGGGGCGTGCAGATCTTCAGCGCGTGGAACTACTGGTACGCGCTCTTCCTGCCCGTGGCCCTCTCGCTCGTGGTGGCTTGCGTCGCGCGGGCGGACGCTCGCACGCGGATGCGGGGGCTTCTGGGCCTGGGCTTCCCGCTCGGGCGCGCCTGGTGGGCCAAGGCGCTCTGGTGCCTCGCGCTCTGCGCGCTCTCGAACCTCGTGGTCTTCGGCATCTACCTCGCGGGCTCGGCGTTCTCCTCGCAGGGCCTCACGGCCGCGGGCACGCTCACGATGCTCCTCTGCGCGCTCGCCAACACGGTGACCGCGGCGTGGATGATCCCCGCAGGGCTCTTCCTCACGGCGCGGCTCGGCATGCTCGCGGGCATCTTCTGCCCGCTCGCCGCGCAGCTCGTGGGTGGGTTCGCCTGGTCGCTGATGCCGCTGCCGCAGCTCTTTCCGCCGTCGGCGAGCATGGTCATCCCCACGAGCTTCATCCCCGTGCTGCCGAGCGGCGAGCCACTCGCGGCGGACATGGCGCTCGGCGGGGCGCTCGCGGCGGACGGCATGCTCACGCTGGCGGGCCTTGCGGTCAGCGCGCTCGCGTTCGCCGCGCTCACGGCGGCGGGCGCGGCCTGGTTCGCGCGCTCCGAGGAGAGGTGATGGCCATGACACGACTCTCCGACCCGACGCCGTGCATGACTCTCCCGCGGGCCCTGATCTCCGAGGCCCTGCGCCTGGCGCGCTCCCCGCTCACGGCGGTGCACCTCGTCTGCGGCCTGGCAGCCGGTCTTGCCTGCGGCGAGTACTTCTCCGTAGCCCGATGGGACCCGGCGCTGGGCGCGGACGCCTACGCCCAGTTCCTCGGCGCCCTCATGCCGCTCATGTCCGCCATCGTCTGCGGGCTCGCCGTGGACGAGGAGCGCTCTGCCGGCCGCCTCGCCAACCTCACGGCGGTCCCCTCGCGCGGGCGCGCCGTCGCGGCGAAGCTGCTCGCCCTTGCGGCGCTCGGCGCGGGCGCGCTGGCCGTGGCGCTCGGCGTGTTCGGGGCCGTGCTCGCCGTCGCCGGGCGCCTGCCGCTCGGGCCTGCTCCGCTTGCGGCCGCATGGGCGGGCATCGTGCTGGGCAGCCTGCCCCTCTACGCGCTGTGGCTCGGCGTGGGCCTGCGCCTCGGCCGCAACGCCGCCATCGGCGCCGGCGCTGCGGGTATGCTCCTCGCGTTCTTCTCGGTGGGCGGACTTGCGCACGGCCTCATGACCGGCGAGCTCACCGGCGCCCTGGCGACGCCCCTGAGCTGGGTGCCGCTCGCCTGGCCCGCGCGCATGGGGTCGCTCGGGGTGGAGGCCTTCATCGACGCCGCACGCGCGGCGGGCCCTCTCCTCACGACTGCGCTCGCTGGCCTCGTTCTCACCCTGGCAGCCGACGCCGTCCTTCTCGCCTGGTTCTGCCGCTTTGAGGACGGGAGGGCAGATGCGTAGGAGGCCGCTCGCCGCCATGCTCGTCATCCTCTCCGCAGCGCTCGTCTTGGGCGGGAATGCCCTGCTCGACGCCGGCTGGGGGTCGGCGCTGCGCTCGATCGCCGACCGCGTGCTGCCCAACCCTGAGATCGCCATGCGGGCGCCCGCGCCCGAGCCCGGCAGCCACGCGAGCTCCTACGCCGACGCCACCGAGGCGGGGGCAAACTACGTCTACCTGGTGGACGCGGCGGACGACAGGGGCAATGTCCGAGAGCTCCAGCTCATCTTCTTCGGGCGGGAGTCGGACGGCGAGGGCTGGCTCGAAATCGAGGCGCGCGGCGGCTCGGGCGTGCGCCACCGTGCGTGCGACGCGGCCGAGGCACCCGCGGCTGCGCGCAGGGCTCTGGACCGCTGTGCGCGGCGCTAGTACAATTCCGACGAGAGTTTCAGGAGGTCGAACATGGCGAGGATACTGGCAGTGGACGACGAACGGGCGATCCTCGACGCGCTCGCGCGCGTCCTCGGCCGCGACGGCCATGAGGTCGTCAGGGCGGCGGACCCGACGGCGGTCCCGGGGACGGACCTCTCGCGCTTCGACCTCGTGCTCTGCGACGTCATGATGCCGGGGCTCGACGGTTTCGAGCTCGTGCGGCAGATCCGCCCGGACTTCGACGGGCCCATCGTCTTCCTGACCGCGCGCGTGGCCGAGGAGGATGCTGTGGCCGCCTACGGCCTGGGCGCCGACGACTACGTCCGCAAGCCCTTCGGGGCCGCGGAGCTGCGCGCCAAGGTCGCGGCCCATCTACGCCGTGAGCGCCGGCCGCGCTCGCACGCCCTCTCCTTCGGGGAGGTGCGGATCGACCTCGGGGCGCGCGGCCTCGCCGTGGGCGGCGAGGCCGTGCCGCTCACGCCCACCGAGTACGCCATCTGCGAGCACCTCGCCCGCCACCCCGGGCAGGTCATGAGCCGCGCGCAGATCCGCGAGGCGGTGCTCGGCTGGGAGAGCGACGCCGACGACGCGGCCATATCCATGCAGGTCAGCCGCGCCCGGAGGAAACTCTCCGAGGCCGGCGCCGATCCGATCGCGACCGTCTGGGGGATGGGGTACAAGTGGCAGCTTTGAGGACCGGGGCGCGAGGTCGCGGGGGCATGCCGCTCTCCTTCGTCATCGCGCGCTACTTCGCCTACGCGTTCGCGGCGGTTGCCACGGCGTGGCTCGCCTCGTTCATGGCGCTCTCCGCGGCGATCAACGCGGGCTTCGTCTACGAGGCAAGCTGGGGGCCGGCCAATGCGCGCGAGGTCGCGGAGGGCCTGGCACGCGACGGCGTCTGCGGGCAGCAGGACGTGCCGACGGCGTACCGCTACCTCATCCTGAACAAGGACGGATACGTGCTGATGACAGACCTCGAGGGCACGCGGCTCGAGGACGCGACGGAAATGGCCCGTGCGGCACTCGCCGCGGATCCGGGCACAGTGGAGATCGAGGGCGGGGGCTCGGGCCTCACCTACGCCGCGTTCCCGCTCAAGGGCGGCGGGGCCTGCGCGCTCGTCAGCGAGTACCTGCCGCAGTGGGTCTCGCGCGATCTCGCCGGCCTGCTTCCCAACCCGCAGGACCTCATGCTCGTCGGCGCCACGGCGGGAAGCGCGCTCGCGCTCGCACTCGTGGCGCGCCGCGCGAGCCGCGTGATCTCGCGCAAGATGGCGCCGCTCGCGGAGGCGGCGGGGCGCGTCGGCGCGGGGGAGCTCGACTTCGCGGTCGGCAGCACCAACGTGCGCGAGGTGAACGACGTCCTCGCCGCGATGGACGCCATGCGGGCCTCCCTCGCCGAGTCGCTCGAGGCCCGCTGGGCCGCGGAGCGGGGGCAGCGCGAGCAGGTGGCGTCGCTCGCCCACGACCTCAAGACGCCGCTCACCGTGCTGCGCGCCAACGCCGACTTCGTGGCGGAGGAGCTGGAAGACGAGAAAGACGCCGACCTCGCGGCCGCCGCGCGCGACATAGCCGGCAGTGTCGAAAGGCTCGACGGCTACGTGCGCCTGCTCATCGAGGCCTCGCGCGGGTCCGGCGGGGCGGAGAGGGCCCCCATGCGGCCGGCCGAGCTCTGCGAGCAGGTCCTCGCCGAGGCCGCCCAGATCGCCCGGGCGCGAGGCGTGACGCTCGACGCGGCCACGGGCCCCGCTGTCGCGGGCGCGCCCGAGGCCCCGCTCGACCGAACCGCCCTGGCGCGAGCCGCCGCGAACCTCGTGGCCAACGCCGCCGAGCACGCGCGCTCGCGCGTGGCGGTCTCCTGCGACGTCGCTGGTGGATACCTCGTCATCGAGGTCGCCGATGACGGACCGGGCTTCTCTCCCGCCGCCCTCGAACGCGGCTGCGAGCGCCTCTTCACAGACGACTCCTCCCGCTCCTCGCGCGACGGAGGCCGCCACTACGGGCTCGGCCTCCACGTCGCCTCCGAGGCCGCGAGCGCCCACGGGGGCTCCGTCTCGCTCGCCAACAGCCCCTCGGGCGGCGCGGTGGCCACCATCGCGGTCCCCCTGTGCGGGGCCTGACGAATCAGGCCCTCACACTGGCATGCCTCGCAACCAAACGCTTCCCGGATAATTCATGAGGCCGTACTCGTATTCGAGCCTGTCTATCTCGGCGGCGATGGCCTCCGTCATGTAGAAGTTTTTCGTGCGGCCCGTCGACTTCGCCAGGCGGTCGTACCTGTTCGCGAGGTCCTCGGGGATTCTCAGGGCTGCGGTGGCGGTTGCCATGATGCGCCTCCCAGTTGGATGCAATACGTGAATTACTTTCTATCACATCACCCGAATCCCGCACCGGCGTACGGCCGCATCTGCTTTTTTACCTTACATTTTGTCGACCGGCCCATGCCCGGCTTATTCAGCCGGGTTAAATCAACCATTGAATAAATCCAGGCCTGTAAGGGGCGGTGGAAATCCCTCGAGGACCGAGGGTGCCGTCCCCAGGTCGGCTCCTCGATGGCCGCGGCTGAATTCCCCTGTCATCGGCTGCGTGGGTTCCGGCACGGGGTTCTGGCGCTGCTCGAACGGGGCGCGAGGCTCGGCCGTCGGTCGTGCCGGACGGTATACGTTTTGAGACCGGCAGGCTGTTGCCGGCTCGAGGACAGCGGCCCGGTGCACCGGGCCGATCGATAGAGGACTCAGGATCACAGCGCAGTTTCTTGGGGCTCGCATATATAGGAAGACTTGATCGGCAATCGATTTTAATGAAGTCGACAGCGCATGTCAGAGCTTTCAACAAACCGCAGGTAAATCCGTGTACCAAAAATTGGTACACGGATTTACCTGCGATGTTCATGCTTGGTCAAAAGCCCATCAAGCGATATAGTCATTATTTTAATGCGCGCGCCTGAGCTTTTGGCTGAAGTGGCAGTCCGACCGCCGGCAGGCGGCCACGCTATGTCCAAAGGCCACGCCTACTCCCAGTGCCCGGCTACGTCGACGACCCAGTGCTGCCCGTCGAGTTCCTGCCGCAGAGCTACATCAGGGACGTCTTATTGGGGGACGACCACATGGAACCCCGGGAGATCAAGCTGTACGGCTGATCCATCCGTCAACAACATGTCAAAGCCCAAAACCCAACAGGATCGCGAACGAGGGGATGAATTGACCGCCCGGGTATTTGCGCACGGGCGGTCATTTTTATCAACCATGGGTGCGATTCTGTGAGGCCATTTTTCTGGCATCCGCCGTTTGCTCCGGTCTCAACGCACCCATCGACCGTTCAGTTATCTTTGCGAACGCGACCACGTGCGCATTTGTCGAACAATCAAATGTCCGACAATGTCTGACGGAGCTGTCAGACATTCACGCACGAGCAGGTGAGCTTCGCGATCGATTGTAGGCAACTAGTAGCCCCAGCTGCGTCTTTGGCGCAGGTTCGACGTCTGACATCTTGAATGTCTGACGTCGAACGAAGCTGGTTGATAACAAGCAGGTGGAATAAACATGGAGCCCGACACCTCTCGCGCAATCGGCGCGCGGCAAGGGTCTGGCCCATCTCATATGTTGCCAACGCTAACGGTGAACCTGAGCGCCCGGGCACATTCTTTGTTGGCTGAAACCGGCATAGCAACTAGCGGAAGGCATCATCGAAGGAGTGTGCTGGAAAGCACCCGTCTCCTTAACTGTTAGAAATGCAAGTTAATAATCTATGTGGTCAATGTGATGCCGTTAAACCCGCATATCGATACCGTTCAGCCATTCGCCTCGCCCCCGTCGCACGTATCTTCATTCGGTCTGTCATTATTAATCTAACGATGCTTTGAGAAATGTAGGTGCTTCTGAATGTACTGTCGACTTCTTCTCAAACTAATCCTAAGAGACAGGGCCGTATGGATTTGTATGCTCGTTCTTGCTGCAGCCTTCTCCGTCCCCATTGCGTTCAATTCACCCATCTACGGGCCCTTCTTTATGAAGCAGGGCATGCAGAGCTTTGTCGACGCATTCAATACGCGCGCGCCCCAGGCCAGCGGCACAGACCTATCGCCAGAGCAGCAAGATGACGCTGAGCTTGCAAGATACGCGAACGCCGCCCTCGCCGCTCAAACCGACGCCGCCTTTCTCGACTCTGCCGAGAGCTACTACGCGCTCATGGGCGAAGGCTTCCAATCCGGGTCCATCGTGGGAGACCGAGAGACCAATGACGCAGACCTCGCGTATTGCCGCGCCCTGAGCAGCTCCGGCATCACGGATATCCCGGCCTCCGCAAACGACCTGCCATTCCTTTCCTTCCTGCCTTACGCCATTGCCACGGCGCCGTCTTTCCTTCCCTTCATCCCCTTCCTTCTCTCGTCGATACTCGTGCTCGGCGCCACAAGGCCCTGGACCCTGGCGGCAAAGGCGCCCGCACCCAAATTCCGGCGCCTTATCCAGATCGTGTTTTCGATAATCGTCGCGGGGACCGCGATGCTCCTCGCCGGCCTCGCACCCGGGAGCATTTACGCCTCGGTCCTAAACGGCTTCGGGCAAATTGGGTACCCGATCACCTTCTTCCATAACGGCGCGCTTACCACCACGACCGCGGGAAACGTCTTCACGACCCTGCTTCTCGCGCTGCTTGCGGGCGGAACCTTGATATCCGTTTGCTCCGCCGTCCTATCGACCGCAACGAGGCGCGTCCTCGCGGGCCCCCTTACCTCAGCGCTGCTTGTCGCGGCCCCGGCATTCCCGTTACTGTCCGATTCGGCGCTGGAGCATAATGCCGTGCTCGGGCTCCTGCCGCTGGCCGTATTCTCGCCTATCGAGGCAACGGGTTACGTAGGATGCTTCCCGACAGAATTCATTGGCTCCGGTTCAGGCAGAGCATCGATGCTTGCCGTGGCCCTGATATACGTCGCGGTCCTTTTTGCGGTCGGCGCCGTCGTGGCACGTTCGCCCAAACAGGCTGGACCCGCTAAAAAGCACCATGGGCTCGAGCTTCTAGACGCGAGCGTGGGATACGGGAGTACGACGATACTTTCAATCGGATCGCTTTTCCTGAGCCCGGGAACGGCGGCGGGCCTCGTTGCTCCCAACGGCTCGGGGAAAACCACCCTTCTTGAAGCGCTGTCGGGCCAATTTCCCACCCGTATCCGCTCGGGAAGCCTGGTGGCAGACGGAATCAGCCAACGTCGATCAGCCGAATTTGCAGAACTCGTCTACCTGAGCTCTTCGGGCGGCGCGGATCTCTATCCCACGCTATCGGCCATCGAGCACCTTGCTTTCGTTAGGGAGGCGTGGAAATCGGCCGCTGACATCGACTCGCTCTGCGACTCCCTCGGAATCTCCCCATATCTCGACAAGCCGACCCGTAAACTCTCGACAGGAATGAAGCAGCAGGTAAAGCTTGCCATGGCGATAGCGACCGATTGCCCGTACCTCATCCTCGATGAACCGCTGAACGGCCTCGATCCGGGAAAACGGAAAACCTCCTGCGACGCGATGCGCAGCGAGGTGGCGCGGGGACGAAGCGTGCTCATTTCAAGCCATCTGCTCGACGACCTGGCAAACCTCACCAACTCGTTCTACTTCATCGAGGCCGGCACGCTCGTGGAAAAGATCAAGTCGTCCTCGCAGACGCTCAAGCAGGAATACCTCGATACATACGAGCGAGGTGAATGACATGATAGGCAAGAGCTATGCAAAGATAGCGATTGTTGGCTTTGTACTTTGTCTTGCAATGGTGCTATGTGCATCATTTGCGAGGTATAGGTCCGAGCAGTCGTTCATCGATGGCGCTGAAAATGGGTTTGGCATAGACGGGATGTATGTCAACGATGGCGCGACCAGGCCGTCTATGGCGATTCTTGCAGGCGAAGACATGGAATGGCAAATCTGTAATGACGATGGCTCTTGTCTGAGTGGTCGTTTGGCCGCAACGAGCGACCCGAATTCGTTCGATCTTCTCGACAATGATGGATCGGATTGCGGTTCAGTTCACCTGTCGTATGCATCACGAGATGGGATGGACGGCATTCTCTACGTCTCCCACGAGTCTGGCGATTTCAAGATGCGCAGGACTAACCGAGTGCCGGCTTTTATCGAGGAGTGAGAGTTCCCGGCGGTCTGCCGATCAGGCCGCCGGGGTATTGAACCCCGCATTCATCCGTACACACACGGATGAATGCGGGAAGTGTCCGGATGAAGTTGATAATCAAGGAAACAAAGCCGTTCTGCCTGGGACGGCTTTGGCCTGGACTTTAACTACAACATCGCAATCGACACTTATCAGCTCGCGCAACGCGCATGGCCAGATCTCGGACGCTGGTGCATGGAGGACCTTCGAGATTTACTGGACATCCAAAACGACGACGCACACCGCGTGCTCGCCGACTGCAAAGACGAGATGGCTGTCACAATGCGATCAGAAACGGCGTGAAGTCCGGAGAGCTTTCTGTGGAACCGCCGCACCGTCGCGCGAGCCGACCGGGCAACCCGGGCAATCTGGTCCCGGCTCTCCCGGTCGTATTCCTACGATATCGCCCCTAGATCACCAATGTGTCAGATAAAGAATGAGGCAATGGTTATGATCACGCCTACGGCAGATGCAACGACTACGCCTTTTTTCCTCTCCTTTAGTCCGACGAATAGGGTTGCCGTAAAGTAAAGGACGGAAATGCAGTCTATGGCAAGCGAAACGAGTTCCTTGGGCGGTTTCAGAAAAAGGTCGCTAGCAAAGAGTAATGCAAGCAGGGCAAAGCCGATTGTGTTCAAGTATCTCGATTGATTTTGCGACAACATGGCAACTTCCTTTCAGAACATGCAAATGAAAAGTCGGTACGATGTCATTGCGGTTGCAAAAAAGCCGCCGCTAGGACCGGTTGTCACGAGACCGGCGATAACTTCAGCGGTGCCAGCAAGGTAGGGATCGCGCAGGCAAGCCTCCTCCTTCGCGTTCAGCTTGACCTTGTGAGGGACGGGGCGGTTATTTGCAGATCCGTGAGAATCGCACCACGCCTTGGAATATGAATCCGTGCAGCGTCCGCGCTCAAAAGGGATATATCGTAATTTTCGTCGTAGTTGTCTCCGACGTAGGTCTCGCTGCTCTCGGCGGGAGATCCCTCGTCGGCATAGGCTGCCGCAACGGGCACAAATGGTGTCATGACAAGTGAGAGGCAAAGAGCTGCTGAGACGATGGAGGGCAGGCATTTCTTCATGGCTGGCTCCTTAATCTGGCCTTTGATAGTTACTCGATGTCGCCTCCTTCCGCTTTATATCCGTTGTATTCGGCGTATTTCTTTAATAAGGCAAGAGGTTCTTCCTCTCCTTCGGATAAGCCGATGATGTTTCCTTGATCATCCAGTATGAATACGGACGGAATATGCTCAAGTTCATATTGGTCATACACGGTATTATCTTAATCTATGTATATGGGAAAGTCTCCTTCATGGACCGAGGCTTCGTTTTGAAACGGGATACCGCTTCGATTCGTTCCGGACGCGGATGTGGACGTAACTGGTCTCGGTGCCAAGTGCGATTTCAGTGACGTATATGACTAAACGGGAATGTTTGAGCAGTGCCGGAGTCTTCATCTGGATTGTTCCGACTGAAACGTCAGCCCGAATACACTGCATGGCAACTCCAACAAGAATGCCCCCGGCGTAATCCTTCCCAAGGCACGGCAATAGCCAAGTTCAAGTGAACGCATAAAGGTAGCTCCCGATGGTTCGGAAGCCATCTTCACAATTTAACCGATGGAAAAATCGATTGCTAATTCAATTTGACCCAGATGGCTGGGCGAACTCCGAGAGTCGAATCCTGCGTGCTGCCGAGGTCGCCGCAGGAGATGCCACCTTCTTCGTCAATGTAACTAGCCAAGGGTTGACCGGCGTAGTAGGCCCCATATGAATCGTCTTCGCATTTCTCTATATCGGAAGCCCACCATGCCTCGGGGACGTCCGTGCCGGCTAGAGTCGCGTACATATTATCCTCGCTAAGGTAATCGCTCCAGGAGTCTAGAATCGTTACGTCGCCTGCTAAAATCCCGCGCTCGGCATCGTTGAAGGCGTATTCTTTGAAGGGTCCGTTCAGATACCTATACAGCGAGCTTGACTTGAAGTCCCATACGTCTCCATTCTCGCTGAATTCCATCTCATCGATGCAATGCTCGGTCATGAGGAGAGCCCTGTCGCCCTCCTTGTGGAGGACTATCCATTCAATCGGTTGGCCCTCGATATCCTTTCCTGTATAAGCCGAGAGCTCGCCCGAATATGTTCCCAGTTCGACGGTCTGCTCAATCGCGACGCTTTCGATTTTCTCCTGCTCCGCCTTCATGTCCGCCCTTGCTTCGAGCATGGACGGCAGGGGCGAGATGGCGACCATGACGGCAAGCAGGACGATGCCCGCGACAGCCGCGACGGATATCTTCTTCCTCCTTTTGGAGAGGTTCGCAATCTTCTCGCCGGCCTCTCTTGCCTTCTCGCCCGAGTCCCCGTATCCCTGCTCGGCCAGCCTCTCGAGGCTTTCCTTTGCGGCCTCAGCTTCCTTCCTGTTGCCCTTCTCGAGTATCGCGACGCTCGTCTTGTAGACCCTGTCCCTTCTGGATTCATCCAGGAACGCGGCATCTTCCAGATCCGCCGGTTTCTCGCGCACGGCGCCGCAGTTCCAGCAGGTTCCGCGCTTGAGGTTCACCGCCCCGCAGCCGCACTGTCACCATCCCTCGTGCTCGGAATGGACACTCGAGCATTTGCAGGCATCGGCGCCCATCTCGGAGAGCAGGACATCGCGTTCCGACTCCTCGATTCCGTTGAGCGCGAGTGGCGCGGGGCTATCGATGTCGACCGGGTCGCCGAAGGACGTCTCGCAGTCCGCTCGGGTCACAACGGCACGCGAGCCGGTGATAACAGACAGCTTGATTCTCACCGCCTTGGGCCTGAGCACCTCGCCGGCGGGTAGGTCGGCATCTAGGAGCGAGAAGTCGACGTTCTCCGTCTCCCCTCCCTCGCCCTCGAGCCCGACCGTGAACTCTATGCGGCTGATGGGTTTCGTCGATACGTTGACGATCTTTGTCTGGAGGAAGCAAGCTCCCGTCTCGGTGTCCCTGGAGACCTGGACGGCCAGTACCCTGACGGGGCAGAGTTCCTGCCAGGAGGGGTTGGCGTCGCGGTAGACGATCTTGTACTTTGACATGTCTACACCTCGGGCAGGGCGTCTTCATCCGTTTTTGCGCTGGGCGCCGGCGCAGCTCGGTCTGGCAGTGCGCAGACGATCAGGCCGACCATGAGCGCCGTGCCGAAAAGGCCGATGAACCAGAGGATTCCCGCGTCATTGGTGTAATGCCCCTTGGCCCTGGCAATCTTAACGAGCTCCGCCACGCCGCAGATGTTGGCGGCGATCGCCAGGAGAGGCAGGAAGAAGATTATCAGCTCCATAGTTCTCATTTTCGGTCCTTTCTTCTCGGCCGCCAGCTTCGACACCGGCGGTCATCCGTCACTTCCGATAACACCAATTCTACTGTCCTCACCTGCGAATTTGTTGAGCAACAAATTCGATTGAGTGAGCGGTTGATTGCGTCGCGAAGGCGTTTAGTTAATTACGTTTGCCGCTGCGGCAAGACCGATGCAGAAATCTGAAATAGCCCTACGCTCGGCGATGTATCTACAAACCCTGAGCGAAGGGAGCTGCAAATGCATGCAGCGGCAATTAACCTTCGGGGGGGGGTATCTCCTAGGAGAACCCGCCTCCGAGGCCAATCTATCATCGAGTACGTCCTGATCATCGCGGTCATCGGCCTGGTGATCGTGTTCGCGGGACCCGGCGTGGCCGGAGCCATCCGCAACCAGTTAAACCTGGTCGGCAACACGGTGAACAATGGGACGGTTGGCGGCGTCGAGGGAGGCGCATCCGGCGGAGAGTCTGCAGGTACCGATTCCGCGACCGTCCAGGCGGCTATCGCCAAGGACGCGAAGGACTGGACCCTCGAAGAGCAGAAGGCCGTGGCCGAGGACATCGCCGCGAAGGGCGAGGCATCGTCCGCCTTCGCCAAGGCGGAGGCCGCGATGAATGCAGGGACGAAGTTCTCGATGAAGCTCACCGATGGTCAGACGCTCGAGTACAAGATTATCGGCATCAACCACGATGACTTGGCCGATGGTAGCGGCAAGGCGGGCCTGACGTTCCTCGCCACCTCGACGGGTATCAAATCTCGCGTGAACGCCACCAACACCAATGCCGGTGGCTGGGAGAAGTCGGAACTCCGCGCGAAGATGAACTCCGGCGAGATCTGGAACCTGATGCTCTCCGATTTCCAATCCAAGGTGAAGCCGGTCAGGAAGCTGACGAACAACGTTGATGGAACCGACAAGAATGCCGCCGTGACGGCGACCTCGGACAAGCTGTTCATGCTCAGTTATTCCGAAATCGTCGAGACCCCTTATAGCGGCTGGTCTGGTTATTCTTGGATCGGAAACGAAGGAACCCAGTACGAGGCCTTCAAGGGTAAGGTGACGAACAATTATTCGGGTAACGATTGCCTGAGTGTTGGCGTCGCTTGGTGGGAGCGTTCCTTGAATCCGAGCGCCTCTGCGCTCTTCCTCTATGTCAACAGCAACGGCGATCCGTCGTACAACTACGGCGCGACGAACTCGAATCGCGTCTGCCCAGCTTGGTGCTTCTAGATTCATCTGTTAAGCCTGCACGGCCTGTGCGGGCTTTTCTTTTGGCGGTTACTCGAACGGTTTGATGTTTGTGGCATAGGTTATCGGTTTGAGGAGAAATGGGGTCATACAGCGGCTCTCAGAGCGCCTGCTGCACTCCCCCGCCATTACCCCTGCGGCGTCCTCGTATGGAGCCCATCCTGGTTGGCATATCGTTGCAATCGCTCACTTGTCCACCGGTCAAGTGAACTACTGGAATAAATACAGCGACACGCTTGTCCGTTACAGTCGCTATATCTGTGTAAATCGCCGCGATAAATACAGCCCGTACTCGGCTGTATACCAGCTACGCGTATGTAGATTCATATCGCGTTAATAAATCGGCTCAAGCGCGTGCAAAACGCGCAAGTAGCCGCAAAAGGCGAATATCGCGTAGGTAGATTTTTAGCACCCTGTTGCTTAATCAAAATTAAGCAATTGCTTAAAACAAAAAAGGTCAGGCACAAGGTGCCTGACCTGCAAACTTCTGGTCGGGACGACTGGATTCGAACCAGCGACCCCTTGACCCCCAGTCAAGTGCGCTACCAAGCTGCGCCACGTCCCGAAGCTTTTGTTTGTTGCTCTGCTCTCGCTCGCAACAGGGAGTATATTAACCCGAAACTTTACCCTTGCGCAAGAACTTTTTTAATTATTTTTTGAGCAAGTCCAAAATTGTATCTGCGAGCTGGGGTTTTGTTAGCACGGGAAGTTCTTGCGTCCCTGCTGTGCTTACAATCCAGGCCTTATTGGTGTCGGTTCCAAAGCCCGAATCGGCGCGCGAGACATCGTTGGCGATAATGGCATCGCAACCCTTACGGGCAAGTTTGTGCTGCGCGTACTCCACGACGTTATCGGTCTCGGCTGCAAATCCGATCACACGGCGCTCGCCCTTCTGGCGCGAGAGCTCGGCCAAAATATCAACGGTCTCGACGAGCTCGATACGATCCAAGCGTTCGTTGGCCTTTTTGAGTTTATGGTCGGCAGGGGCCGCGGGGGTGTAGTCGGCGACAGCGGCCGCGCAAATGGCCGCATCGGCCGTCTGGAAGGCGTTTAACGCCGCCTGCAGCATCTCTGCGGCGGTCTGCACCCGCACGCACTCTACACCTCGGGGAACATCGAGCGATGTCGGTCCCAGCACAAGCGTGACCTCAGCACCGCGGCGAGCAGCCTCCCCCGCCAGGGCGATGCCCATCTTGCCCGACGACCGATTGCCGATAAAACGCACCGGATCGATTGGCTCATGCGTGGGGCCGGCGGTGATCACGATGCGCTTGTCCGCCAGGTCCTGCGGCGCGGGGTTGAGCACCTCGCAGATGGCTTCGACGATGTCCTCGGGCTCGCTCATGCGCCCCGTGTCCACGTCGCCGCAGGCAAGGTAGCCGCTGCCGGGTCCCACCACATGGACGCCACGGTCGCGCAACGTGGCCATGTTGGCCTGCGTCGCCGGTGCCTTCCACATGCCGTTGTTCATAGCGGGTGCGATCACAATGGGTCGCGGCGTGGCGAGGAGCGTCGTGGAAATCAGGTCATCGGCAATGCCGTTGGCCATCTTTGCGATGATATTGGCCGTTGCGGGCGCCACGACTACCAGGTCGGGCTCCTGCGCGAGCGAAATATGGTGGATGGGGTCGGAGGGGTCGTCGAACAGGCCCACCGCGACCGGCTCATTGGTGAGCGCGCGGAAGGTAAGCGGCCCCACAAACTCCGTGGCATGCTCGCTCATAACGACCTTGACGCGAGCGCCACGTTTTTGCAGCAGGCGCACGATATTGCACGACTTATAGGCGGCGATCCCGCCGGTAATACCCAGCAGGATCGTTTTTCCCTCAAGTTGCATTGAATTGTTGGATGCCGCCGTCATCATTTAGGCTTCCTTGCTCGGGAGTACCAGGAGGCGGTGGCAGTACGGGCAGTGCGTAATCTCGCTACCGTCGTGGTTGAGGTCGCTCATGGACGATGCCTGCAGCGCGGTGTGGCAGACCGTGGGGATGTTGCCCTGGATGGTCTCGACCGCCAGGCCGCGGAACTGCTTGAGCAGACGCTCGTAGTCGGTGAGCACGTCGGTCGGCAGTGTGGCGGCAAGCGCGGTGCGCTCCTTAGTGGCGGCGTCAATCTGAGCCTGCAGGTCGGAAGCCTTGGCGCGGGCGGCCTTGGTATCGGCCTTCACGCCCTCCTCGAACTTGGCGATGATTGCCTGCGCGCGAGTCTCGCGGTCGAGCGCCTCCTTATGGGCGACAACGACATCCTTGCGGGTGTGCTCGATCTTGTCCAGACGCTTTGCCAGGGTGGCAAGCTCATTCTCCAGGTCCTGAACCTCGCGGTAGTCAGAGCCATCAACGTGGCGCTTCTTGGCGGCCTCGATGGCGTTATTGGTCTGGATCTCGGTGGTGTTGAGATCGTCGAGCTCAATGTCCAGATCCTTGCGCTGGGCGTAGAGTTTGGTCATCTCGGACTTGAGCTTCACATAGGTCTTACGCTTTGAGGCGAGCTCCTTGAGCTCCGGCATATTGGCAAGTTCGCTCTTGTTGCGGGCGAGCTCCAAATCGATCTGTTGCAGCTTGAGTAGCGTAGCGCCGGCGCTCATAAGTTCTCTCCTTTTGTCACAGTCCACCATTGGCAAGGGTTCAGTATTTTAATCGCATGACGGGGGTCGACCCCGGCGTCAACTGCAGAGTTCATCAATATATCAACGAACGGCTCCTCGGAGCGGTCGTGGCCGAGCAGAATCACGCTCAGTCCGCGCAGGGCAAGGTCCTGCGCCACGTGGTAGCCCGCCTCGCCCGTCACAATAACATCTGCGCCCGCGGCGATGGCGAGCTCACCAAAGTCGCCGAGGGAGCCGCCCAGAATGGCGACGGTGCGGCACGGGTGCTCGGCGTCGCCCCATACGCGGGGGTCGCTGCCAAAGGCCATGGCGGCACGGTTGGCGAGATCGCGCAGGTTGCAGGCGTCGTGGAGGGACGCGAGTGCGCCCAGACCGGTGAGCTCGGGCTCGTCCACATGCTCCAGCGAGCTCATGGGCTCAGCGCCCAGCAACTCACTCAGGCGAACGCGTGCTTCGTGCGAGCGGTCCAGGTTGGTGTGAAGCGAGATGATGCTCACGCCGCAACGAGCTGCCTCGTATAGTGCAGCGCTGCACTGGGGACGCGCGGAATCGGCCGGACAAAAGGCCTCGGGCGCCTTGATATAGATGGGATGATGCGTCAGCAGCACGTTGGTACCGGCCTCGAGGGCGCGGTTCACGTTGGCTTCGGTCGCGTCGAGCGCGCAGGCCACGTTGGTAATCTCGGCGGCAGGGTCGCCCACGGATAAGCCTACGTGGTCCCAGCCCTCGGCGTCCGCCTTGGGGTAGCGCGTCAGCAGGGCACGCTCGAGCTGGGCGACGATCATGCGGCACCTACGATCGACAACAGCGTCTGGGCAAACTCGTCCAGATCGCCCGGGTTCACCCGGTCATCGAACGAGATGCGAAGGGCGCCCAGCGCCTGCTCGCGACCGATGCCCATCGCGCTTAAAACATGGCTCGGGTCCATGCTGCCGCTGGAGCACGCCGAGCCTGCCGATACCTCAAAGCCGGCGGCGTCGAGCTTAATGATGAGCTCCTCGGAGTCCATGCCGTCAATGTAGATCGATACCATGCCGGGCAGACGGTCAGCCTGCGCGTAGTCGCCCATGGTGGCATGAATACGCGGATGAGCCGTAAGCGTGGCGTAAAGTTTGTCGGATAAGGCCTGCAGCGTTGCGCGCTCCTTGGCAACATTCGGCAACAGCGCGGAGGTGGCAGCGGCGAAGGCCAGCTGCGTGCGCAGGTCCTGCGTGCCAGCGCGACGGCCGGCTTCCTGTCCACCGCCAAAGATGCGCGGACGCAGCGGCGTTCGGTTCTTAAGGTAGAGCGCGCCGGAGGCCACAGGACCGCCAATCTTGTGCGCGGCAACGGTCATAGCATCGACGCCCAGCTTGGTGACATCGAGCGGAATATGCAAGTAGCCCTGGATGGCGTCGGTATGGAACAGGGCACCCGCGGCGTGCGCGGCGGCGGCAAGTTCGCGGATAGGCTGCACCACACCGGTCTCGTTATTGGCGACCATAATGCTCACGAGCGCGACGTCGTCGCCGAGCAAGTCGCTCAGCGCGGCAGGCTCAATGTAGCCCATGCGGCAGGGCTGCACTAGGTCGACGGTAAATCCGGCGGCACGCAGCAGCGGCAGGTTGTCCAGAATCGAATCGTGCTCGATGGCCGACACGATTACACGATCGCGCTTGCGATCGCGCTGACGAGCGCCCTCGGCAAGACCGAGCAGCGCCAGCTGGTTGGCCTCGGTACCGCCGTTGGTCAGGACAATCTCGGACGGGCGGACGCGTGCGCCAAAGCTGCGGGCAATCTCGCGACGTGCAACCTCCAGACGCGCGGCGGCTTTGCGGCCAAGCGAGTGTAGCGAGTTGGGGTTGACGCCGGCAAGCTCGCTGTCGTCGTACTCGCGCTGCGCAAGGAGCGCCTCGGCGCGCATGGGCGTCGAGGCGGCATAGTCAAGATTAACGGGTATGCGGTTTTGACCTGCGGTCATAAGGGTTTATGCCTCCTGTGCGGCCTCGTTGCCCAGCTTCTGCAGCAGCGCAACCTCGGCAGCGGGATCTTGGGACTTAAATACGGCGGAGCCGGCCACCAGGACATCGGCACCGGCCTTGACGACCTCGGCGATGTTTTTGGAAGAGATGCCGCCGTCGACCTCGATCATGGGCGACACGCCGTGGCGCTCGCACATGGCTTTGAGCTCGTGGAGCTTGGCGATGGTGCCCGGGATAAAGCTCTGGCCGCCAAAGCCGGGGTTCACGCTCATCAGCAGCACCATATCGACGACGTCGATGATGCTCTCGAGCACGCACACGGGGGTGGCGGGGTTGAGCACCACACCGGCCTTGACGCCGCGCTGCTGAAGATGCGTGAGCGTGCGGTGCAGGTGCGTGGAGGCCTCATAGTGCACGGTGATCATGTCGGCACCGGCGTCGGCGTACCAATCGACCGTCTCGTCGGGGTTCGATACCATCAGGTGCGCGTCGACCGGCACGTCGGTGGAGCGCTTGACGGCCTTGAGGATGTCAACGCCAAAGGTGAGGTTGCCGGTAAAATGACCGTCCATAACGTCAAAGTGCACGTAATCGGCGCCGGCGATCTTGTCGAGCTCGCCCTTGAGGTTGGCCATGTCGGCCGAAAGGACGGACGGAGCGATTTTGATGGAACCCATGGTAGTAGCCTTTCTGCGCTAGTCGTTGAGTCCGTAGAACTCTTGAGAGGGGACGCGGTCGGTAAGAATCTCGAGCGCCCTATCCAAAGTAACACCGTTGTAGAGCGTTTGCTCCACGGCAAAGGTGAGCGGAATGTCTACGCCCAGTGAACGGGCGAGCTCGCTGACGCTGCGGGCCGCGACGGCGCCCTCAACCACCATATGCGTGCGCGTCTGATACTCGTCGAGCGACACGCCGTGGGCAAACTCGTAGCCAAAGGTGCGGTTGCGCGAGTGCTCCGAGGTGCAGGTGGCAATGAGGTCGCCCATGCCGGCAAGTCCCATGCAGGTCATAGCTTGACCGCCGCGGGCATGCACCAGACGGCTAATCTCGGCCAGGCCGCGCGTCATGATGAGGGCGAGCGTGTTGTCGCCGGCACCGGTGCCGGCGGAGATGCCGCACACGATGGCGATGACATTTTTCATGGCGCCGCAGACCTCGACACCGGTCATGTCTTGCGACAGATAGATGCGGAAGGCCGTGGACAGGAGCAGGTCCTTAAAGGTCTCCCCTATCTGCGGATGTTCGCTGGCGATGACGGCGGCAGAAAGCCCGCCGCGGCAGATCTCCTCGGCATGGTTGGGGCCCGAGAGCGCCGCCACGCGCGCCTCGTTGCCGATCTCGCTGGCGATGACCTCGCTCATGAGCAGGCCGGACTCGGGCTCAATGCCCTTGGTGAGGCAGAGCACCGGGGTGTCGGCGGCGATGAAGGGTGCTGCCTGATGACATACGCTGCGCAGGTGCGTGGAGGGCACGGCAAAGATGACGGCCTCGGCGCCGTCGAGCGCCAGCGATAGGTCCGTGGTGGCGACGACGTTGTCAGGCAGCTCGTAGTCCACCAGATACCGGGGATTGCGGTGCTCGCCGTTAATGCCGGCGGCCGTCTGCTCACTATGGGCCCACATGGTCACGCGCTCGGCTCGCGCGGCGGCAAGGCCGGCGACGGCGGTTCCCCAGGAGCCGGAGCCAATCAGCGCAACATTCATGACTCTCTCCTACTTATCGTCGGGCTCGGTGACGCGCTTGGTAAACGAGAGCTTGGACTCCTTACCCGTCATGAGCTTTTTGATGTTCGCACGATGGGCCCACACCACAGTAATGCCGATCAGCGCCATGCAAAACTTAAGTCCGAGGCTGCTGTACGGAAAGACCGCGCAGGCAGCGATGGGAAGACCGATGGCCGCGGCAAGCGAGCCCACCGACACAAACTTGGTGATGGCGACGGCCACGATAAACATGCCCAGCAGCGAAAGTCCGATGGGCCAGTACCAGGCGAGGATGACGCCCAGACCAACTGCGATGCCCTTGCCGCCATGGAAGTTGAGGTAGGGCGAGAAGATGTGGCCCCACACGGCTGCCAGGCAAATGACGCCGAGCATCCAGTCGCCGGGGGCTCCAGGCGCCATAATGTTCGGCGGAAAGCCATAGCCCAAGTCGGCAATGAGCGGACGCGCGATAAGGACGCAGATGGCGCCCTTAAGGCAGTCGAGCAGCAGCGTGAGCGCGGCCACCTTGGGGCCGGCCACACGCAGGGCGTTGGTGGTGCCGATGTTGCCGGAGCCCGCCTTGCGAATGTCGGTGTGGTTGAACACGCGGCCCAGGATCAGGCCAAACGGAATCGCCCCGATAAAGAACGAGACCACGGCGCAGATGGCGGTCAGCAGAATCGGATTATGCATCCTTTTGCTCCTTCTTCCTAAAGAAGAGTCGAATGGGCGTGCCGGCAAAGTCGAAGGTCGAGCGCATACGGTTCTCGACGTAGCGCTGATAGGTGTCGTTGACCAGATCGCTGTGGTTGACGAAGAACGTGAACGTCGGCGGGTTGACGCCCGTCTGGGTCACGTAGTGCATGCGCAGGCGGCGCTTGCCGTCCACCACGGTATGACCGAACTCGCGCAGGTCGGTGAGGAACGTGTTGAGGCGCGAGGTGCTGATCTTTTGCGAGCGCGTCTTCTCGGCGGCGTCGACCATCGCCCAGATCTTCTCGACGCTGCGGCCGGTCAGGGCAGAGATGCGCAGGTACTGGGCCCAGGGAGCCATGACGCCCAGACGGCGGTCGATGGTCTCCATGCAGGCCTCGCGCTTACGGTCGTCGTCGAGCAGATCCCACTTGTTGAGCAGCACAACGATGGCGCATCCGCGCTCGATGGCCAAGCCCATGACCTTCTGGTCCTGCTCGGTAACGCCCACGGAGGCGTCGACGACGAGCAGCGCCACGTCGGCGCGGTCGATGGCGCGCAGGCCGCGAACCATGGAGTAGTACTCGATGTTCTCGTACACGGTGCTCTTCTTGCGAATGCCCGCGGTGTCGACCATGCGGTAGTGCTTGCCGTTGCGCTCGACGACCGTGTCGATGGCGTCGCGCGTGGTGCCGGCAATGTTGGACACGATGGAGCGGTCGGCGCCCAGGATGCGGTTGAACAGCGAAGACTTACCGGCGTTGGGGCGGCCGATGATGGCGACGTTCAGCGCGTCGGGGAACTCATCGGCGACCTCGTCCTCTTCCTCGGGAAGCAGGGCCACGATGTCGTCGAGCAGGTCGCCCGTGCCATGGCCGTGCAGGGCCGAGAGCGGCGTGGGCTCACCGATGCCGAGCGAATAGAACTCCCAGATGCTGTCGTTCTCGCGATCGGGGTTGTCGAGCTTGTTCACCAGCAGAAAGACCGGCTTGTCGCAGCGCTTGAGCATGCGGGCGACCGACTCGTCCTCCTCGGTGACGCCGGTGCGGCCGTCGACCACAAACAGGATGACGGCGGCTTCCTCGGCGGCGGCGAGGGCCTGGTCGCGAATGGACGTGGCGAAGACGTCATCGCTCTTGAGCGGTTCGATGCCGCCCGTGTCGACGATGGTGAACTCGCGGCCGTTCCAATCGGCCGTGTGGTACGAGCGGTCGCGCGTGACGCCGCGGGACTCATGGACGATGGCGTCCGAGGTCTGGGCCAGGCGGTTAACGAGCGTGGACTTGCCCACGTTGGGGCGTCCGACGACGGCGACGATAGGTTTCATCTGCACTCCTTTAATGGGTAGGGTCAGTGGAAGTGTTAGAGTCGGCAGGCACAATGCCAAGGATGTGCTCCAGGGTATCGAGCAGCTCATGCGGCATGGTCGACACCACATGAACCTCGGCGCCGCGACTGGTAAGGCTTGCGAGTAAATCTTCACGATGATACTCGTCAAGCGTCATGCCGTCAGCGTTGAACATGAGCTTAGGCACAAAGAGCATAACCCCCGAGAGGTCCTGCGGCAGCTGTTCCAGAATGTCGCAGGCGACGATGAGGCCGGTCACGTCCACGTTGCCGCCAAAGTAGCGATTCTTGATGGCCGTGACGGTGCCGGCGAGCCCCTGCGGCGATTCCACGAAACGTGCCACGGTGTCGCGTGCGCTGGCGCCCGAGAGGCACAGCAGGTGCTGGCTGCGAGCGGCGATGGCCTCGCGGACGAGGGCCAGTCGCTCGGCATCGGCGGCAAGCACATCGTCCGTCTCGTCTAGGTATGAGCGGATCATGCCGATACCGTCGTAGTACTGCGGATAGCCGTCGTAAAAGTCCGCCTCGGGCGGATCGATGCCGGCGTCCAGATAGAACTCGTCGCTCATCTGGAAGGTGTGGCGGCCAAAGCGCTCATAGGCGCGGTCCTGGAACGGTCGGATCATGGCGATGGTCTCGCGCGCTAGCTCGGGTTTGTCGCTGTATGACCAGCTAAAGCGGTTTTGGTGCTTGGTAAAACCGAGCGGCACAATGCCCAGGCTTGTGATTTGCTCGTGCTCCTCGCAAAAGCGCAGGGTCTTTTCCAGCTCCTCGCCATCGTTCATGCCGGGGCACAACACGATCTGCGCGTGAATCTCGATGCCGGCGGCCATGATGGCCTCGAGTACGTCCATTCCGCGCTGGGCGTTGCGGCCCATCATGCGGCGGCGGACATCGGGGCTCACAGCATGGACCGATACGTTCATGGGACTCATGTTGCGTTGGATGACGTTTTGAATATCTTCGTCGGTGAGGTTCGTGAGCGTGACGAAGTTGCCCTGCAAAAAGCTTAGGCGATAGTCGTCGTCGCGAATATAGAGCGTGGAGCGGCCGCCCTTGGGGAGCATCGTCATAAAGCAGAACACGCAGGCGTTTACACAGGTGCGCATGCCATCGAAGATAGGGCCGTCGAACTCCAGACCCCAATCCTCTCCGGGAAAGCGATCGAGCTCCACGGGGGTGACGGTGCCATCGCGCGGGTCGAAAACCTCGAGGTCGACCGTGTCGTCGTCTGCCTCCCAGAGCCACACGATCATGTCGGTAAGCTGCTCGCCGTTGACCGCGAGCACGCGCATGCCCGGCTCGATACCCACATCCCACGCGGGCGATTCGGGACGCACGTTCTTTACGAGCGCGCCCTCACCCGGCTCGGGGTCGCGGCTGCGCCCGTAATCGGCCACCTCGGCGGCGTATGCGGGTACGGTCTGGTCCATGATTAGCGGCAAAGCTCCTTGATGCGCTCGACGGCGCACTCGATGTGTTCTTGCGGGGTTGAGGCTCCGGCGGTGATGCCGATGTGGTGAGCGTCGGTAAACCAGGCGGCCTGGAGCTCGGAAGCTTCCTCGATGTGATACGTGCGCTCGCAGGCGTCTGCGCAAATCTGCGCCAGGCGGCGGGTGTTGCCCGAGTTCTTGCCGCCCACCACGACCATGCAGTCGCAGCGGTTGGCAAGTGTGGCTGCTGCCTGTTGACGCTCACTCGTGGCGGCGCAGATGGTGTTGATCACACGCAGCTCCTGCACGCGCGGGGTGATAGCGGCCACGACCTCAGCGAGGTTCTGCGCGGTCTGGGTGGTCTGCACAACCAGGCCCACCTTGCCCTTGAGCGACAAAGCGTTGGCATCGGCGGCACAGCTCACGACCTGCGCACCATTGCCGGCGTGGCCTAGGATGCCCTCCACCTCGGGATGGCCCGGCTCACCCACGACGAGTACGCGATAGCCCTCGCGCACCAGCCGCTCGGCGGCCACGTGGACCTTCTTGACGTAAGGGCAGGTGGCGTCGACCACGTTGAGGCCGCGCTTGCGGGCAGCATCGATCACCTGCGGCACTACGCCGTGTGCGCGGATGATTACGGTACCCGATGCTGCGTCGTCCAGGGTCTCGGCCAGGCCAACGCCTGCCTCAGCAAGCTCGCGCACCACGATGGGGTTATGGATGAGCGGACCCAAGGTATGGACCTGAGCGCACTCACCTGCCTGCGGTGCGGCGGCTAGCGCCATATCGAGCGCACGCTGTACGCCGTAGCAAGTGCCGGCGTGTGCTGCGATCTCGATGGTAGGCGCTGTTGCCTGGTCGGACGCGGTCGCGGCAGTGTTCGTAACGTTCTCGCTCATGGCTAGAACCTGCCCGGATGCTCGGCGCACAGCTCGTCTCGCATAGCGTAGACGCGGTTCATGGCCTCGGACTCAAACCATTCCAGGCGCTCCGTGCGCTTAAGCCCAGCCGGTGCGTCGGAAAGCGAGACGGCCTTGCCGGCGCGGATCCAGCACTTTTTAGGGCGCATGAGCTTTTTGCCCGCAGGCGTAATATCGGACCAGCCGCAGATAGCGAGCGGGTTGACGGGCGCCTTGCCCATCTGGGCAATGAGCGCAAAGCCGCCGTGGACCTCGGGCTTGATCTCGCGCGAGCGGATGCGCGTGCCCTCGGGGAAGATCAGGACGTCCTCGCCGCGCTGCAGCGCATGCTGGGCGGCGCGCAGGCACTTCATGTCGGCGGTACCGCGTTCGACGGGGATACCGCCGACGCGGCTAAAGGCCCAACGCACAATCTTGCTCTTGGCGAACTCGGACTTAAAGATGGGACGAATGCGGCGCCCCCCAAAGAACAGCGCCGTCTCCACGGCCAAGAGCTCGGCCATCGAGGTGTGGTTGCAGATGACCACGCTGCCGCGGCCTTCCTGGCGCTCAAACAGCAGGTCAGCGTCCTCGACCTTCCAGCGCCACATGAGCTTGGAGAAGGCCCAAAGGATGGCCATGACTACGGCGACGGTGCCGCGGATGAGCACGGGGAACTCTGCATAAGGAGCGTTGTAATAATCCTCGGGCGTCTGCTTAAACAGGCGCATGGGCTACCTCCTTTGGTTGATGAGGTCCTCGATTATCGAGACGACCTCATCGATGGTGTGGGCGGTGGAGTCGACGTGCACGGCGTCCTCGGCGGGCACGAGCGGGGCGACCTCGCGGCTGCTGTCGAGCTTGTCGCGCTGCTTAAGGGCGTCGAGGGTCTCGTCGACCTCGGCTTCGAGCTGCTCGGACGTGAGCGGCTGGGCGTCGTTTTGGTGACGCTGCAGCACGCGGCGGCGGGCGCGCTCACGCGGGTCGGCGGTCAGGAAGACCTTGACCTGCGCGTTAGGGAACACGACGGTACCGATGTCGCGACCCTCAGCCACGATATCGCGGTCCTCGGCGGCGCGGCGCTGGTGGATGAGCATGGCGGCGCGCACGCCCGGATAGGCCGAGACCTTGGACACGTTGGCGTCGACCTGCGGGGTGCGGATGGCGGCCGAAGCGTCCTGGCCGTCAATGGTCAGGCTCGTGTCCTCGCCGGTGCCGTTGGTAAAGCGAATCTCGATCTGCTCGGCGAGGGCGTCGATGGCCGCCTCGTCGTCCAAATCGATGCCACGGTCGAGCGCGGCGAAGGTGACGGCGCGGTACATAGCGCCCGTGTCGAGCTTGTTAAAGCCCAGCTGGCGGGCGATCTCCTTGGCGATGGTGGACTTGCCGGAACCGGCGGGGCCGTCGATGGCGACGATCATGCAATGCTTCCTTTCGATGGGTGACGTGCTGGTATGGTTCGCGGGCGTTGGGGCGCGGCGGGTTGCCTAGCCCGTGTAGCGCTCACGGTAGGTGTTACGCTTGGGTGCGGAGCCGTGGCTGCCGTGATGACGCGTGCGGCTGGCGAGGGTTTCCTGAGGCTTGCCACCGCGTTTGGCGCTCGCCTGCTTGGGTGGGATACCGCCGGCCTTGAGGATCTGCACCTCGCGGTCGGTGAGCTCGCGCCACGAGCCCTTGGCCACATCCTTGAGCTCCAGGCCGGCAAAGTTGCAGCGATGCAGACGAATTACCGGATGGTGAATCTTGCTCAACATGCGCTTAACCTGATTCTTGCGACCCTCGCGGATGATGACCTCCACGGCGGTGGTACCGGGCTTAACCCCCTGGGGAGCTACGGCCTCGGCCTCGCGTGCGGTGATGACGCGGCAGATTGCCGGCTGGCAGACGCCATCGTCGAGCTCGATGCCGCGGCGGAGCGGTTCTAAGTCGCGATCGGTCAGGTGGCCGTCCACGAGCGCCTGATAGGTCTTGTAGACGTGCTTGCTGGGGTGCAGCAGGTCCTGCGACAGATCACCGTCGGTGGTAAAGAGCAAAAGGCCCGTGGTGTCGCGGTCCAGGCGGCCCACCGGGAAGAGCCCCGGAAAGCGGTTGCGCGGTACCAGGTCGGCCACGCAGGGGCGCTCCTGCGGGTCGCTCATGGTGGTGAGGTAGCCGGTCGGCTTGTAGAGCATCAAGTACACGGCGCCCTGGTTGAGCTTGACGGGCATGCCGTCGACCTCGATATGGTCGCGGTCGACGTCGACCTTGGTGCCCAGCTCGGTCGCGACCTGACCGTTGACGGTCACGCGTCCGGCGGTCATCAGGTCCTCCGACCCGCGGCGGCTCGCAACGCCCGCGCGCGCCAAAAAGCGCTGCAGGCGCATGGTGTGCGGGTAGACAGGCTGGGCGTCGGTTGCGGGCACTGCGTTGCCCATGGCGCGCGTCTCCCCTACTTCGTTAGTCCTCGTCATGCATATCCTCCGAGGTCTCGTCGACGACCAGGGTCTCAAAGTCCTCGACTGCCTCAACATCTTCAACATCGGTATCGAGCAGTTCGCGCTCTTCGTCCAGATCTTCGGCCTGCTCCTCGAGCGTGGACTGAATGCTGCGGCCGCTTAGACGCTCGCGGATAAACTGGCGCGACTGCTCGTCGGGGGCAAACTGCTCCAGATCGGGCAGGTCGCGGGTGGAGCGCAGACCGAACTTTTCCAAGAAGGCGTTGGTCGTGCCGTAGATGATGGCTTGACCGCGCTGGGGATCGCGGCCGAGCTCGCGCACTAGACCCTTGTCCACGAGCGACGCGATGACGCCGTCGGAGTTGACGCCGCGGATGCCCTTGACCACCTCGCGCGTCACGGGCTGGTGGTATGCGATGACGGCCAGGGTTTCGAGCGCCGCCTGCGACAGCTTTTGCGTGTCCCAGCTCAACACATAGGCCTCGACCACATCGTGGTAGGCGGGATGTGTAAACAGGCGCCAGCCACCGGCGACCTCGCGCAGCTGAAAGCCGCGGTTGGCCTCCTCGTACTCAACCTTGAGCTCGGCGAGCAGCGACGCGCACTCGCCGGGGGCGATATCCAGTGCGCCGGCCAGCGCGGGCGCACTCACCGGGTCGCTCGACACCAGCAGCAGCGCCTCGAGGGCACCTTTGAGGCTGTTTGCCTCCAGCGTGGAAAGGGTTGACATGGTTGCGGCTCCTATTCGGTGAGCTCGGGGCCCTCGCCGGGCACATAGGCCTCGGCGCCCTCGACGCGGTTGATTTGAATGGTTCCAAAGATCTCGTCCTGGCTCAGCGTGAGCGAGCCGCGCTTGGCGAGCTCAAGCATGGCAAGGAAGGTGACGACGAGCTGCTCGGTGGTGGCATCGCCGTCCAGCAGCTCGCGGAAAGTGCAGGTTTGGTGCGCCATGGTAAAGCGGTCGACTGAGGCCACGGTCAGGTCGAGCGGTACGCGATGCGGAGCTACGTGCTCGGCCTCCAGCAGGAAGGTCTGTCGCTTGCCGTCCAGGTCGGCGCAGATGACGGCGAGGCCGCGCAGGGTGATGCCGGCCAGGTAGTCGGGCATGAGGCCCAAGAACTCGGGGTCGGGGCCGGCCACACGCGGGTGCATGCGGCTTTCGGCCTGCATGCGGGCACCGAGGGCCGCAGCCGCGCCTTTAAACTGTTTGTAGGCAATCAGGCGTTGGATCAGGACCTCGCGCAAGGCGTCGCCGTCGAGCGTGCTGAGCTCCTCGAGGTCTTCGTCGAACTCGTCATCGTCGTCATCGGCTTTGCGCGGGGCCTCCTGCGGCACCAGAGAGGCAGCCTTGATGTCCAAAAGGGTTGCCGCGACCAGCAAAAAGTCGCTCGCCACGTCAAGGTCCAGCGCCTCGATGCGCTCGGCCTCGGCAAGGTACTGCTCGGCCACCTCGCTGATGGAGATGGCGCCGATATCTACTTTTTGGCGGGTTACCAGCTGCAGCAGCAGGTCGAACGGTCCGCTGTAGACCTGCGTCGACACGCGATACGACATCTTCGACCTCCTTTGACGGCGCCTTCGCGGCGCGGTTTGGGTGCATGTTGCGACCGTTTTGCACGGTCGACCTGTAAGTTTACCTTAGATGCCGGCGATTGCGAAGTTGAGCAGCAGCTCAGCGAGCGGATACACGGTAACGTCGAAATAGCGGCCGATTACGTCGATGCCGGTCCACGTAGGCAGCAGGTACAGCACCAGGATGAGGATGGGCATAGCGTATTGCTGCAGATGGTAGTAGTTGTTGAGCGCCTTGCCCTTGAGGAAGGGCACGATGATCGACGAGCCATCGAGCGGCGGGATCGGGATGAGGTTGAAGAACGCGAGTGACAGGTTGACCACGATAAAGGTGGCGCCGAAGTTCATGATCTGTGACGCCAGGGCAAAGGACATGCTGGTGTAGAGGCTGCCATATGCCAGGCGCATGAGGACCGCGGCAAGACACGCGAGCGCGATGTTCGATGCGGGGCCGGCAACGCTCACCAGGACCTCGTCGCGCTTGGGGTGCTTGAGGTTGTTGAGGTAGACGGGCACGGGCTTGGCGAAGGCGAACACCGGGCCGCCGGCGGCAAGCATGAGCAGCGGCAAGATGATGGTGCCAAACGGGTCGATATGGTTGAGCGGGTTAAGCGACACGCGGCCGCGTGATCGGGCCGTCTTATCGCCGAGTGCCCAGGCCGCAGCGGCGTGCGCACTCTCGTGGATCACGATGCCGACGATGACGGCGACGGCGCTCGCGAGCAGGTTCATGATGTAGCTGCTGGACATGGTGCTCCCCTAGCGGACGCGGCGCGAGGCGCGAGCGAGTAGGTAGTCGGCCACAAACAGGATGACGGCCACGATGGCGTAATCCAGGCGGAATACGCCGCCAAAGGGCGAGGTGATGACGCCGTAGCCGGCGATGGCGCTCGGCAGCGCGCGCGAAAGCTCGACGACAAAGCCCACAATCTGCAGCTTGGCGGTGAGGCCGCTAAAGCACAGCAGCACGGTCATCGCGCTCATAAAGATGCCGCAAACGCGGCAGGCGATGGCGATGATGCTCATCGCCACGGCGGCGGCCTTACGAGAGTTCACGCGCGGTCTCCTCTTCGATCTGGGTGGAAAGCTCCAGCCATTCATCCTCGAGCTTGGGAAGCTCTTGCTTAAGGCCGTTATATTCCCCCAGCGCAGCGTTGAACTTGTCTTGATCGGCATAAAGCTCTTCGCTTGCCATCAATTCCATAAGCTCGTCATAGCGGGCGCGCTTTTTGTCGAGCTCAGCCTCGATCTTCTTGAGCTGGTTGCGCACGCCCTTGAGCTTTTTGTTGAGCGCAGCGCGGGCCTGGGCCTCGGCGCGCTTTTGCTCCTTGGTCTTTTTGCCTTCGGCCGCCTTGGGGGCGGCAGCGGGGCTGCTGGCTTGGACGGCGTTGGCGGTATTGGTGCTCTTCCCTGCGGTCGGCGCACTCTCCCCTGTCGCCTCGGCGGCGGCGCGGGCTGCGAGGTCCTCGCGCTTGTAGAGGTAGTAGTCGTAGTCTCCGTCATAGACCGTAACCTTGCCATCGCGGATGTCAATGATGCGGTTGGCCACGGCGCGGACCAGGTGCTCGTCGTGGCTGATCAGCACGATGGTTCCGGGGAAGTTCTGCAGGGCGTTCTCGAGCATGTCCACCGAGTCGATGTCCAGGTGGTTGGTGGGCTCGTCCAGGCACAGGAGCGCCTCGGGGGCCACGAGCATCTTGGCGAGCGCCAGACGCGCCTTTTCGCCGCCGGAGAGGACGCGAACCTGCTTCTCGATGGAATCGTTGTCGCTAAACAGGAAGGCGCCCAGCAGGCTGCGCTGCTGCGGCACGGTCCATTTTGGCGTGACGGTGTCGATCTCTTGCAGGACGGTATTGGACTCGGTCATACCCTCGAGTGCGTGCTGGGCGTAGTAGGCGACGCCGACGTTGGTGCCCAGGTCGCGCGTGCCGGTAGTGGGCGGTTCCAGGCCGGCGAGGATCTTCATGAGGGTGGACTTGCCGGCACCGTTGGGGCCGACGAGCGCCACGTGCTCGCCGCGGTAGAGCTTGAGGTCGATGTCGCTGTAGATGTGCTTGTTGCCGTAGGACTTGGAGACGCCCTCGAGGCCCACGACCATGTCGCCGGAGCGCGGCGGATCGGGGAACTTAAAGTCGATGTGCTTGTGGCCCTCGGGCAGGATGACGAGCTCCTTTTTGATCTGCTCGATTTTGCGGATGCGCTCCTGGGCCTGGGCGGCCTTGGTGGGCTTGTAGCGGAACTTGTCGACGAAGACCTGCATGTGGGCGATGTCGCGCTCCTGGGCGGCGCGCTTGGCGCGCATCTGCTCCAGGTTGTCCTCGCGCTGCTTGAGGTAGCTGCTGTAGTTGCCGGTGTAGGTGGTCACGCGACGGTTTTCGAGTGCGGCGACGTGGTCGACGCAGGCGTCCATGAAGGCGCGGTCGTGGCTGACGATGAGGACGGCGCCGTCGTAGTTGGCAATAAAGCCGCGCAGCCACTGGACGCTCTCGAGGTCCAGGTGGTTGGTGGGCTCGTCCAGAAGCAGCAGGTCGGGGTGGCGCAGGAAGAGCTTGGCGAGCGCGATGCGCATCTGCCAGCCGCCTGAGAACTCGGAGCACGGGCGCTCAAAGTCGGTGACCTTAAAGCCCAGACCGGATAGGATCTTACGGGCGTTGCTCTCGAGCTCGTAGCCGCCCAGATGCTCAAAGCGGTCCTGGACTTGGCCGTACTCGTTGAGGAGTGCGTCGACGTCCTTGCCCTGCTCGGAGAGCTCGGTGATTTGGGCCTGCAGCTCGTTGGCGCGCTCGCCCATGCGGCGGATTTCCTTGGCGGCGGCCATGACCTCGGCAAGGATGGTGGTGTCCTTTTGCTCCAGGTTGGTTTCCTGCTCCAGGTAGCCTACCTGGCAGTCCTTAGCGTACTGGACCTGACCGGCGTCGGGGCTGTCGATGCCCATGATGATCTTGAGCATGGTGGTTTTGCCGGCGCCGTTGGGGCCCACGAGCGCGAAGCGCTCGCCGGGGTTGATCTGGAAGGACGCGCCGCTAAAGAGGACGCGCGCGCCGAAGCTTTTTTCGATCTTGTCGACCAGGAGGATCATGGTGCCGCCTTTGACCTTGTGTGCCTATATGAAAAAAGGCCCCAACTTGCGTTGGAGCCTCAATCAATGCTCGGGTGGAGACGAGGGGGATCGAACCCCTGACCTCTTGACTGCCAGTCAAGCGCTCTCCCAGCTGAGCTACGCCCCCGTGCGAAGAAGTACTATACGGGAACTCCCCCGCCGATGCAAGGACAATTTTGGAAAAACTTTCCGGAGGCGCGGGCGCCGGAGTCGCGCGGGGCCGGGCCAGCCTGCGGAGCGCCTGGCCCCCGCACGGCCCCTACGCCGGCCGACTTGGCGCGCGGAACGCGACCCTCTCCGCGCAACCGGATTTCCTATGCGTCGCCAGTCCCATTATCGGGTCCGATTGCGAACCGTCCCTCATCTGCGCCTCAGAACTATGCCGGTTTACTACGATGTATCTGTAATGTTCGACCACGCACGCCTTTTCGTGTAACCGTCGGACTCTCTACCTGCGGTTTTGCAAACTGAGAACACGCGGTGGTCGAAGGTCGCCGATCCGTCGTAGTAAACGGGCATGGTTTTGAAATGGCATCAGGTTGATTTCACGCTGAAATGTCTTGAAGCCCTGAATTTAAGGCCTTAACTTTTTATAAAACACTCCTTATCTGCGACGGGCCTAGATTAGCTGTTGTTTAGCATCGAACTTGATCTTGCGTTGTGCGACTTGCTCGTGCATGGTAGTATTTCACGACGTGAAGCGAAGAAATTAGGCCTTAGTTGCCTTTGCTAGAATTGCATTCACCGTTCATAAGGGCTCTTGGCGCAACGGTTAGCGCAGGGGACTCATAATCCCTGGGTTCTGGGTTCGAATCCCGGAGGGCCCACCAGAGTATTTCGAGGCCGGGCATTACGCCCGGCCTCTTTGTTATTGGCGCTGCAGACCAGGTTTGCTATCCAGATACGTAAAGTTATTAACATTCATATTCGTAATTAACAATGGGTATGTCGCCAAGATGCTGCTCAGTCAACACATGGCGTAAATCGATAGATATGAAAAAAGGCCCCAACTTGCGTTGGAGCCTCATTCAATGCTCGGGTGGAGACGAGGGGGATCGAACCCCTGACCTCTTGACTGCCAGTCAAGCGCTCTCCCAGCTGAGCTACGCCCCCGTGCGAAGAAGTACTATACGGGAACTCCCCTGCCTATGCAAGGACATTTTTGGAAAAACTTTTTGGGGTGCGCGCTGGCGCGGATCCGGGACCGCGATGCCCCGGCGCCGCCCGCCTTCCCAGATTCCGACTGTCCACCGCGCGCCATGCCACTTTGCTGTGTTCTAAAAGAGCGATCAGTCTCGCCGTCTAGGGCTTTTCGCGTCCGACGGCCACAATAATGGTTCTGAGCCCGATTCGCCCCGATCGTTTGCATCAAAACCATGCCAGTTTACTACGCTAAATCTGTGATGTGCGACCACGCTCAATTTCTGACAAAAGTGACAAGCGTTCTACCTGCGGTTTTATAAACGACAATTCCCGAGTACTGGAGGTTCGTCGATTTATCGTAGTAAAACTGGCATAGTTTTGCTGCGATAAAATAAACTGACACCCTCTTAGGACCCAAATTGACAGATCGAGAAGTGCTACAGGCCGATATCGAGCCAATTGGAAAGCACATTGGCGCGTAGCCTGGTTTCTGCGCATCGCATCGCCTCGGTTTTTGGTTTGTAGTTCAGTTCCAAACGGTCGCACACACTTCGAATAATGGTGTCGAGCTGATTATGATCGTTGAGCATATCGTGGGTCACCAAAAGCACGTCGTATCCCATGCTTTGTAAGGCGGTCATTCGGGTCGCATCATGGTCGAGCACGGCGCCTGAGCCATGAATAACCTCTCCGTGTATTTCGATTATGACGGCTTTCATTGTTATTGGATTTACGAGCACGATGTCGCCGTAACACACTTTCTGACCAGCTATCTGTCTAGCCGAAACTGATAACGGTGTCAGATCGTTAACGTATATATTGTTAAATCCCGCTCCGCCCTGTCGCCGCGGTCGATTCAACAGCATGATTCCAGCCACTTCTAAGGGAGATGCCGCAACGCCAATTACCTGCTGGGCAGCATCATAGAATTGCCTTCCCCACATTTCGCTCTTAACCTCGGCGGCGAACTTCTGCAATTCTTCTATTTCGATGAGAGGTTTCCTCATCCATAGTGATGTTCCCTTCCCCTTGTTTTGGCCGCCTCCATCCTTTTCCTGACTGCTCTTTTCGTTATCCTTTTGTTGCGCCAGTGGATAGACTCGCTTCCAGTACGCGTCGTCCTGGGTCTCATCGGGCTCAAATAATTCTTTGGTGTCGGAGCTTGCTTTATCTAAATTTGCTAGCCCAAGAGCGGATTCGGATGCGGCCGACGGTTTGAAAATAGAAAACCATCCGCAAAACTCATACATTGCCAGCACTAAATCGATTTGAGAAACGAAGCGCGTCATAGTAAATAGCGTGTTGAGAGGATTCGTAACGCTAAACCCCATTTCGGTATCGATGGACGTAATGCCTGCGTAGGCTTCGTTCCACCGGATGGTGCGTCGCAGTTCGGAATGTAGGTTGCTTCGTGTTGATGCTGCTGTGATGACTGGCGTCTTGAGGACGTCGGTTACGAAAGGTGCTTGGGCTAGGGCTCGCCAGCCTTCTTCGGAGTTGGGTAGGCGTGGGTAGAGGTCGCGCACTTGCGGTGGGCAGCGCCAGTAGCGGAATGCGGTGTTTGCGCAGACGATTTCGTCCATTTGCGCCTCCCCTGGTATCGGCCGTAGGCCATGCGGATTGCGGACATGGCCGATTATCTACCAGGGCATCATGCGTGTAAGTACCGGAAGCAAACCAAAAGCTTGACGAGTTCCGCCGAAAAACCGTCGTGTGATAGAAATCCGCTGGAAGGCGCTCTGGGCATCTGGTCCCTGTCTCCACATTTGCGCTCGGATCACATGGGGAATTCAATGAAAATACGCATGCGTTTTATACAAAACGGGCAATGGCGTCAATAAAAGGGTGCGATAAAAAAATGACGCCTTAGACGACTGCAATTTGTTTTTGGTGTCAGCCTTGGTGTCAAAACGAAAAAGGCCAGAGGCTTAACACCTCTGACCTGTGCGTTTGATGGTGGGCGATACAAGATTCGAACTTGTGACCCCATCCGTGTGAAGGATATGCTCTACCCCTGAGCCAATCGCCCGTCGCCTTTCGGCAAAAGAGATACTATCATAGCCGCGCGTGGTTTACCAAGAACTTTTTGCCCTCGATTTTAAATTCGTGGGCGCAAACCGCGCCACTGCAATCAGGGCAGCCGACAAACCACCAGCTCAACCGACTTTTATCGCTTGATCCACGAGGTCTCGGGGCGGCAGATAAGTCGCGCGTTGTTGTAGGCCATGTCGAGCGTGAGACAGGTACGCGCGGCGTAGAAACCGTCCTCGCGCTGGATGGTCAGCGCCAGTTCGGGCTTGTCGCCGGTTAGGCACAGCGGCAGCAGCAGCTGGATCCGGCCGCCGTAGAACTGCGGCACCGCAAGCGTGTAGTTGGCGGCGGCGCGGCGGGCGGCCTCGACGACGGCGCCCTCAAAGGCGCGGCGCAGCAGCAGCGAGTTGCCCTCCCCCATCAGGCTGGCGGGAATACGCGTCAGGTTCTCCTCGTCGCCCAGAATGTGATCGATGTTGGAGCGGATGGGCAGTCGATAGTCAAAGACCAGCTCGGAGGGGTCCTCGGCAAACCGCACGCGGCACGGCAGGTACTCAAACGAGACCAGCATGGGGTCGCTTTCCTTAAAGAAGCCCTTCAAAAACCAGCGCTGGCGCGCATCGGGCTTGGTGTTGGGCTCAAACAGGCCGTAGATGGTCTCGTAGCGGCGCGTGTACAAGCCGGTATTGAATAGGCAGCGGTCGTCGTCGAACACCAGCGGCAGGTTGGACGGCGCGGTCTGGTTCACGTCGCGCTCGGTCAGGAAAACCGCGCGACTAAACGAAAACGACAGGTAGTTTTTGAGGATGCGGTTGCTGGGACCCCAGTCCTCGGGGTCGGCGAGGTCAACCAGGCGGTCGTAACAGGGCTCGGGGCAAAACGCAAAGTCGTACACATTGCTGCACAGGGAGCTGGGGATTTCCATGTGGCGTCCAATCTATTGAATAGTCGGCGTGCGGATGCTTAGATTCTATACGTGCGACGGGTCGCCCGCGCCCGCAACGCAACCGCGGCGCAGGTCTTCGGCGAGGTCGGAGCGGGAGCGGTTTCCGGAAACGAGGTCCTGGATCCAAGCGTAGTACTGGTTGTCTTTGGGCTCGGGGCTGTCGGACAGCACGACCGGAGTGCCGGCGAACCTTAAGACGGACAACGCAAAGACAAGGCTAGTACGTTTGTTGCCGTCCTCAAATATGTGGTCCTTGACCATGTGCTCGGCTACGTAGGTGGCCTGGTCAAAGATATCAGCGAAGCGATCGGCCGGCGATTGGCCGAATATCGTACAGAATGCGCCCGTAAGCACGGACTCGACGCGTCCAAGCTCAAGCGCGGCCCGGTTGCCTGTGGCGTCGGTTGTATAGCAGCGCCCGACCGTTATCAACGTGCCACGCAGACGCATCACGGCCGCAGCCATAGCTTCGAGCGAACCGGCATCATCGAGCGTCAGTGGCGCGAACGGATGCGCGCCCCGCTGCGTAGTCGCCATCATGAGTTCTCCAAGAGTCTGAGCGCGTTGGGCATGCCCGCAATGGTCAACCGAATAGCTTCGTCGCTCGACGTGACGCCGTCGAGCAAAATCGGTGATGCTGAATTTGCCACGTGCGAAGTTGAATGATCCTCTTGAGCAACGCAATCAGCGCCGTCATCTTGTTGAACACAGTTCCAAGGCATGTCTGCCTCCTCTATAGCTTTACAGACGAAATAGCCCGCGAGTCGTACTCCAGAGCAATTGGCTGCCAGACGAGGTCTTCGATGGCGCAGTTTAGGGCATTTGCAAGCGCCAATGCCGAGGAGACCGAGGCGCGGCGTAGGTCGAGCTGGTTTTGCTCGTAGAGTTGTATAGCGCGAAGTTTAACCCCCGATTGGGCGGCGAGCTGTTTTTGCGTTAGGCCGGCCGCCTTTCGTGCCGCTTTGAGGCCCTTTTTGTCTGCCTGGGCATCGTTCCATTTATCAATGACAATCTGGGCGAATTTGTCTTCGGAGGCCTCGTGAAGCGGATGGTACGAGCCGATGATCCAATCGAGCGGGGCGACTTCGAGTAGCTCATTAAAGCCCAAGCTGCTCATCCATTGCGCATAGGCCAAAACCCAGCCCGCCCAATACTGAGGCGAACGGTCGAACGGATAGGTCTCCCTGCATTTGACGGGGGTCAGTCCCGCATGGGCGATAATATCGCGCGCGAGCTCGTCGCCCGCCATGCCGCAGACGACGCGAGGCATACCGCGCTCAAACTGTTTCATCTCAAGAGCGTTCGACAGGATCGCCGTCAACTCGGCTGGAGTCAGCCCTTGGTCACAGAGAGCAAAATCGACCGCCTCGCCCAGCGTTCTCATGGCATCCTCGAGATACATCTCACTGTAGGCGTGGGTCATCGCCCGTCATCCCCTCTCGAATGATATCGACGATACGGATTCCCTCAAATGGATTTTCGGCAAGTAGCTCCCGATACTGTGCCCTTGCCGCTTTATCTCGCTCCTTGGCCAATGGACCATACAAAGCTTGCGGCGCACGTTCAAGTCCAGCAAAACGAATGCTCTTAAACGCGCGCTCGCTTTTGAGCACAATCTGATCTCCCAAGTTGCCGAGCCTCATAGATCGACCAAACTGATCGACGGTAATCGTATTGTTCACAAAAGCTCTGGCATAGCTAAAGTACGAGTCGTCCGCGCGCCATCCCCTTATTACGTCGCAAGTGCTCGTGTCAGGTAGAAAGTGATCGTGGAGATATTCGCACGCCCCCACGGCAATAGCGGTGTCCTTGCGAAAAGAACGATGTTCTACAAGCAACGCTATCCAATGCAGAACTGAATATTGCGGCGATAGCAGGTCGAGTACCTTGAGATCGGCCATATCGAGTTCATAGCGATTCGCAAAGCCATCGGCATCACGCGAGCATGCCCATTCCCTTGCAAGGTCGAGGCTCTCCGTGCAATAGAATCCCTGTCCGTAGTCGTTATGGACTTTCCCCAGGCCAAGCTGGGGAGTCTCAATGATTTTCTGAGAACCATGCCACAGTTCCACGCGAGTCTCCTTACAGGTATCGCTCTAGCGATAGTGTAACATACTATCGCTAGAGCGATACCTGTATTTAAATAGTAAGAGGGTGTTTGGAACCGAGTTTGAGTTCAATACTTGCTTCTAAGGCTCGCCGAGTCCGGAAGTATGCGACAAAATTCAGACTTGATGATCACGCCGGAGCACACTAACGCCTCATCCTGCTTACAGTGCTTCATAGACACGCACCTCATCTTGTTCGATGCTTTTGCGGAAGGACGGACGCATTCGCTCTGGTGGGTTGGTGACGATATCAACCTTTTGTCCAAGTTCCTTCTCGAGCTCATGAGAGGGTTCGTAAAGCGCGCCGAACGTCATTGTGTTGCCGCAGACTAGGCGCAAGTCAATATCGCTATCGGGCGTTTGCTCGCCTCGGGCAAACGAACCAAATAAATATGCCTCGCTGACGTCGTATTGAACCAGCATGCGGGTGGCCGCAGATGATATGTCAGCAAGTGAAACCATGTCTCAATTGGGCGTTTAACAGTAGAACGTCAGCGAATCATCACCAAAGGTTTCACACCACTTGTCACATATGAATTGATGATTCATGGTGATTAGTTTTGAAAGATCCCTGAAATCCTTAGCCGGAATCTTGCTCTCGTTGTTGGCAAGTTTGCATCCGCCGTCTTTCGTCAGCCAAAACTTGGTCGAATTAGCAGCCGCCCTCTTTACTCCTACGTGTATGTGAATTGGTTCTCCGTTTTCCGCAATCCAAAAGAACAGAACGTACTGCCCAAAAATAAGAACTCGAGGCATTATGCCACCGCCGGTCCGGCTTTTTGGCGTTCGGCGAGCTCGAAGATAAACGGGGCGTTTGATCTAACAAACTCTGTCAAGAAATTAAGGTCATCAGCAGTAAATCCTTCGACGTTGAACCATTTGACCGCAGGCAAGAAGCATTCCGCATGGTCAAAGCCAAAGTCAACCGGACGCTCGACGGCTACGCGAACGGTTCCGTCTTCTCTTGTCTCTGAGTAGGCAAACTGGGTGCCATCATCAAGCTGAACATAGCTCCAAAACATGACTACCTCCTTAGTGTTTATATTCGAGTATAAAGAGCAGACCAGATGTAACGCGGCGTGAATTAAATTATTCCTATAAGACACGAACTCTGACAGCTGGCCCAGTCCAGAAGTGGAAGGGGCTGAGTTCTGCCGACCAGACCCCGGTTTTGCGCTTTCGCGACCTGCGGTTTTATTAACAGAATTTGGCTTGCGCTCGGCGGGCTCCGGTTTTCCCGCACATACGGAAATCGGGAGCATCAGCAACGGCGCGCAGCTTTAAGAACCGCTGTTCCCAGCGCGAACAGCAAGCCGGACACGGCAATCCAATGGCTGTCGCCGGTTTTGGGGAGTGACGAGGAAGTCGCGGTGGCGGCCTTGGGCCTGGAGGTCTTGGCGGCCGTGGTGTTGGTCGCCGTGGTCGTGGTCACCGTCTTAGTCGCGGCCGCGGGCTTCGGTGTGGGATTCGTCGACGAATCTGCAGCTGGCTCGCCGGTAGCGGGGTCAGTGCCAGGGGCGGACGGACCATCGCCCGGCACAACGGGCCCACCGGTCTCCCCCGCCGACGTCGTGATGTCCACGGGCTCGATCGTCACATGCGCCGCCACGGACCCGTCGGCACGCACCACGCCGCCCGCGCCAAAGCCCCCGCCCGCAGGCGCCACAAAGCGCACGGATGCAAGCGACCCGCCCAGGCAGGCGACGCCGCCTTCGGCACCCGACGCATCCAGCCAGGACGCATCGACGGCAAGCTGCCCGGCCACGCCACCGCCGGCAGCCCCGCCCAGCAGACACACACCATAGGCGAGCACGCCCACCCCGGAGCCCGCGCCCGCGGCGACAACGCGCCCACCGCCGCGAACGGCAAGACCGTCCGCGATCACGCCGGCCACCCGCGCATCCGCGATGCCGGCGCCGTCGGCCCGCGCGTCAACCTTGCAGCCGTCCACCGCGAGCGTCCCCGACGCGTAGATCCCGCACTGCGAGCCCGTGGCCACCAGCGACCCGGTGCCGCGGAGCGTCAGATCGCCCCACACCTCCATGCCGCAACGCGAGATGTCCACGTCGGGCGCGCTCGTCTCGACAACAGTGTTCAGCCCGGTCAGCGTCACCACCAGGTCGCCATCGGCGCCGATGGCCTCGCCCGTGTAGCCGTTAAGCTCCAGATGGTCGGCATCGGTCCAGGCCCATCCGGAGCCCGACGCGCCCGGCTCGCAGTACGTCGCGCCCGCGATGATCAGGCTCTCCGCGCCCGCGGCATAAGTCGGCCCGCCCAGCAAAACGCATAGGCAGGCCATGGCAACGACCACGATGTGATGACGGCTGGTGTGGGACTCGGCGGCAAACATACCCGCTCCGATCTTCGCAGGAGCCAATAGGATGTGCACCAGAAAATGCCCTGGTAGCGGCAGTTATCAGTTTAGCGAGATCGATGCGGGGGCAAAGAGAAATCGCGTGGGCAATGTCCACAATTAGGCGTAAATCGTTTTGCCAGTCGGTGAAAGGAGGTGTCGACTTACGAATGCTTGACCGTTTGCATAAGTCCATCTAGAGTGGTCACGCCCCATGTCAGCTCTTGTTGCAACCGCTCGCGCGGCTTCCTCGACGCCGGTGACCGCCCCGTGGTGGCACCGCCATGAGCCCCCGCCCAAGCCCCGACGTGCTGGAGAAGTGATGGCGGGGCTTGGGCGGGGGCAGGAGAACATAGCAAAAACCTTTCCTAAAGAGCTATGTATGAGGGGCCAGAAGGATACAACGCAGCTGAAAACAAACGCGCGTCAGTCGCGGGTAACTAGACGTGCGACCGGACACGGATCGGGACCCATGTCCGAAAGCTCGATATATAGTTGCTCGGGCTTATCCCAAAACTCGAGCAGGCTGTCATCGTTGCGGAGCCTCTTTTGCACAGCATATTCCCCGCAAAATTCGTCAACTGCCTCGCTGCGCTTCCCTTTGAGCAGGAGAAACTCCTTCAGACGCTCAACGGCTATCTTCCGCTTCAGCCAGACGACCCTCTCCGCAGCTTCCTTCCTAGGCAACCCCCAAACCTCGCAGAGCGCCGATACCATTGCGCTATCTTCAACGCCAGCTTCAATGAGAGCACGCATCGTGTTCTCGATGCCAAGCTCCACAGCCTGCAAATAGACATCCTCGCATTCCTGGGAGACCAGCCCATCGAAGGCACCGCGGAACGTCTCTAGCAATTCCCCTCCACATCTGCTTGCCATCTTTCTGAAATTCGCCGAATTGATTTCCATAGTCCCTCCTAAGCCAGCGAATACTCAGCGGGCACACCCACCGATTCCAAATGCTCAGTAAGCCCCGGCGCGTCGTCTTTTATACCATTATAGCCGAGCGCCGCTTTAAGGTTCGGCTTGACGTCAATAACCCTGAGCCCCTGTCGGAAAACGACCTAATGACAGGGTTCAATTTGCTGTGAGGGCCTTGTTCTCGTCATCGACGTCGAACATCGTCACGAGCTCGATGCCGAGTCTTTCGAACAGCTCGATAAAGACCGGGAAGTTGTTCTTGCCTCACACCTTGAATATCAGGTAATCGTCGTAGAACCCTCCATGCTGCTGAAGGGAAGCATTGATGTACAGCTCGTCATTTGCGCCCTCACATAGGAACACCTTACGGGTAAACAGCACCTCAATGAAGGCCCTGCCGTGCCTTTTGGAGACACTATCCTTAAGGGAATTGCTGCTCATGTAGCAGCGCCTGAACTTGCCTTGCATGGAGCCGACGTTTACCTTCGACGAGGCAGCCGCAACCGCCTCGTCGAAGGGTATTGTCTTTAGGTCATGGCTCGAATCGTTAATCAGCCGGAGGACTACCAAATCAAAATCGAGCATCGAGACCAGCTTCGGCGTGTACGTCGCGATATAAACGTCATTACCAGCGGCCACCAGGTCGTTTATCGCCTTAGTAGTGCCGTTCAGCAAAGACGGATGCGAGTGCTTCTCGGTTTCGTCTTCAAATGCGTAATCGTCAGTTTTGATGCCAGAAATTTCGCGAGTCGATACCGCCCGCGGCTCGAGGCGAAATTCCTGCTCATGCCTGCAAATTCGTTGCTAAATTAGGTCGACGTTAACGGCTCAGTACCGTTTGCCACCAGAGGCTTCGATCGAGGGCACATCCTTCAAGTGTAGTCCACAAGAAAGTATCGGCACCTTGTCTGGGGGCCTGGGATATTAAGGTGTCTTTTTTCTCACAGAGAACCCGGACGCGATATTTTCGGGAACCAGTATGTCCATGTCGTCGTTACGGTCGGGGACGACTACGTGATTTTTAGCAGGAGTAGGATGGTTGGTTCAATACTAATAAATCTTAATGAGCTGTCTTTAATGAAGCTTGCAGCACGCTGGGGTTTAGTATCAGCTGTGGGAATTCTGATGTTCAGTTATAGTAGCTATGCGCTTTCTCGCTTCAAGATTACGCGAGAATAACGCGCTCTCAGTATTGAAATGTCAATTGCGGTTTCTTGAAATGTGGGAATCGTTCTTACAATCGAATGGCGCAGTACGAACTCGCGCCTTTCCATATGCTTTTATTGCCGGCTTGTTTTATTGTGCCTGAGGTTAAAATATAACAATGTTTGCTTTGTTCCGAGCTGAAAGGGGATTCCTTCGTGTGATCGCGTCGAAAATGTTGGTGTAAGGGTGACGCCCTAGCGCCCGTTTAACGAAG
>UQDE01000016.1 GCA_900539735.1 uncultured Collinsella sp.
AGGCGGCGAGTTAGCCGGCAGGTCGGCATGTCAATCCTGGTCTAACAGAGCCTTATTTAATCCCCGTCCCTTTTAAACATTGGGAAATCGAGCGTGGCAAGCGGGGGTCTTCGGGGTATAAGACGGCTAATTGTATGCCGCCTATGAAAGGAACCCTCATGCCCAGCGTTGCCGTTCTCGCCGCCGATGGCTTTGAAACTATTGAATGCTTGACCATGGTCGATGTCATGCGTCGCGGCGGCGTGCGTGCCACGCTCGTCTCAATCATGCCCACGCGCGAGGTCGTAAGCTCGCTGCAGATCCCCGTGACCTGCGATGCGCTCTTTGATGAGATCAACTTTGACGAGTACGACTGCGTCGTGCTGCCCGGCGGCCTGCCCGGTGCCACCAACCTGCGCGCAGATCAGCGCGTCTGCGACGTGGTCTGCGAGTTCGCCGCAACCAAGCACGTCGCCGCCATCTGCGCCGCCCCGTTTATCCTGGGCGAGCTCGACCTGCTCGAGGGGCGCCATGCCACGTGCTTCCCTGGCTTTGAGAAAAGCTTCCCCGAAGGCGCCTATACCGGCGAGAAGGTCACGCAAGACGGCAACATCATCACTGCCAGCGGCATGGCACAGTCCCTCCCCTTTGCATTGGAGCTGCTGCGTACGCTCGCCGGCGACAAGGCCGTCGAGAAGGTCGCCGAGGGCATCCAACTATGATTTTGGCTTCGCAATCGCCGCGCCGCATAGAGCTGATGCGCGAGGCAGGCTACAACATTCGCGTGATTCCCGCGGATATCGACGAAACGCCCTTTGATGGCGAGGCCCCGCTCACGCTTGTCGAGCGCTTGGCACGCGCCAAGGCGGCTGCCGTTGCTGCCGAGTATGCCGAGCCCAATGAGCTGACGGTCGCGGCCGACACCATCGTCACCTTTGACGGCAAGATTCTGGGCAAGCCGGCAACCGAGGACGAGGCGCGCACTATGCTCCGTGAGCTTTCGGGCCGCACGCACCAGGTCGCAACCGGCGTCTGCATCGTTAAGGCAGGCGATACGGCCGGCCCGCATGCCGCCGAAAGCCTGTCCTTTGTCGATGTGACCGACGTGACGTTCTACGAGCTCACCGACGAGCAGATCGAGCACTACGTCGCCTCGGGTGAGCCCATGGACAAGGCCGGCGCCTACGGCATTCAGGGCACAGGAGGACGCATGCTCGTGCACGATATTTCGGGCGACTTCTATAACGTGGTGGGCCTACCCATCGCCCGCGTCGCGCGCGCGATTCAAAAACTCTCGTAATTGCATCTGGCGCTGGGTATCCCCCGGCGCCTACAATTTTGGCGTACCGTACGGATCCCGACCGGGCACAAGGCGCGGCGGAAAACCGATAGGAGTTAAACATGGATACACTGCTCGAGGCCATTGACGTCTGCGATGTCGATGGCTTTTGCTATGGCAACTATACGAACGAGGAGGCCGGCACCGGTTGCACCGTAATCGTGGCACCCGAGGGCGCCACCGGCGGTGTTGACGTTCGCGGCGGTGCTCCCGCTTCGCGCGAAACCGACCTGCTGCGACCTGAGAACACCGTCGACAAGGTCCACGCCGTCTGCCTTTCGGGCGGATCGGCCTTTGGCCTCGAGGCTGCAAGCGGCGTCGCTCGCGAGCTTGAGAGCCGCGGCATCGGCCTTCCCGTCGGCCCCACGCAGGTGCCTATCGTGTGCTCCAGCTGCATCTTCGACCTTGCCTTTGGCGACCCCACCGTGCGCCCCGACATTGAGGCCGGCATCGCCGCCGTGTGCGAAGCACTCGACCACACCCCCACCAAGCTCGAACAGGGCAACGTAGGCGCCGGTACGGGCGCCACCGTGGGTAAGCTCATGGGGCCCGCCACCTGCATGAAGGCCGGCCTTGGAGCTGCCGCCGTGGCACTCGGCCCCATCAAGGTGGGCGCCGTGGTCTCGGTCAACGCCTGCGGCAACGTTGTCGACCCCTTCACCGGCGAGTGGGTCGCCGGTATGCGCGCCGCGGCCGATAGCGACCAGATCGTCGACATGGAACTCGCAGCCTTTGCCGCCGCCGGATCCATGCAGATGCCGCTCGACCGCACCAACACCACCATCAGCTGCATCGTCACCAACGTGGAACTCACTAAGGCACAAGCCACCAAGGTCTCCCAGATGGCCGCAGACGCCTACGCACACGCCATCCGTCCCACGCACACCACCAACGACGGCGACACCATCTACACCCTCGCCAGCGGCAAACTGGGCGCCCAGGCAAGCGCCGCCGTTCCCCTAGACTTACTGGGTATGCTCGCCGTAAGGGCCCTACAGACCGCCATCGTAAACGGAGCCAAAACCGCCAAAACCTCCCACGGCATCCCCGGCGCCGCGAAGTAGCCTAACCTGACCGGTTACCCGGTGGGGCTTGGTTATGTTTGCTGCTCTACAGTCCTGACTCGCACGAAGAACACATTAAGTGTTCTTCGGCTCGTGCGGAACTCGCGACAAACATAACCAAGCCCCACCGGGCAACCTACCAACCAGATTCTTTTCAGCCCAGGCCCCTGTGTACCGCGCGTCGAAGATCTTCAAATTCAGGCAGCCTGACAATCGATTCTTATAGCAGAGGCCCCTTGGCCTTTAGTTTGATACAAGTTCCGCACGAGCCGGAAAGCACTTAATGTGCTTTCCGTGCGAGCAGGACTGTTCGCAGTAGCAAACTAAAGGCCAAGGGGCCCAGTCAACCTATCAGCAGCGATTACTCAACAGTTAGTTGAATTTGAAGATCTTAGAGGCAAGACGGTATAGGCCGAGTGTGGTTTTGTCTCCGGCCCGTCCGCGCAGATTGGTAAAGAAGCCCACCACGCCGTAACGTGCACGACGATACATACGCTCGTCATAGGCCTTCAAATCATTCCACAGCGTCTTTAGGCGCTCGTCGGCACAATCCTCGTCGGAAAGCTTGGTGAGCACCGAGCAGATCGCCATCATCATGGTGAAGTAGCCCATCATGTACGAACGCAGACGCGACGACTCGACATCGCTGTACAGGTGGTACGACTCCATCATGATACGCGTAACACGGAACTGCTGGTCCAGACGCTTGACCATCGTGGCCTCGTTGACACTCTGGCCCTCGCGACCGATAAAGTAGCGATAGAGGTCGATGTCGGCGTAGTACATGGTCTTGCAACGCGGCAGCGGCACGTAGGCGTAGATGTTGTCCACATAGAACGTGTGCGGCGGCATGGGAAGGTTGGACTCGCGCAGCACGTCCGTGCGATAGCACAGGCTGTGCATGAGCAGATTCTGGTCCAGACGGAAATGGCCGATCTGGTCCCAGGTAAAGATCTTTTTTCGAGGCAGGGCAAACTTGTAACCAATGGCCGTATGCGTACCCTCGTAAACCTTCTCGTACACGTAGTTCGAGATAAACAGGTCAACGCGCTGGTCGCGCTCTTCAAAGCCGCGCAGAATCGACAGCATGGTCGAAAGGGCAGCGCCGTCAAGCCAGTCGTCCGAGTCGACAACCTTGTAGTAGGTGCCCTGCGCCTCGCGCAGACCCGAAAGGACGGCAATACCGTGGCCGCCATTCTCCTGGTGCACCGCGCGGATGATTCCAGGATAACGGGCCTCCCACTCGTCGGCCTTGGCGGCCGTCTCGTCCTTGGAGCCGTCGTCCACTACGATAATCTCGATATCGGTGGCGTAATTGCTCCCCTCCAAGATGGAGGTGATGCAATGGTCCATGTCCTTGGCGGCGTTATACGAGGGAATACCGAATGTTATGACTTTATGCATGGCAGGCGATAATCTCATCCGAAAGATCGAGGGCGGAATTGGTCACAGCGTCCATATCGTAGTAACGATACTCGGCCAGACGACCCACCGGGTGGAAGTTCGTCAGGTTCTGGACGCGCTCAAGATAGCGCTCATAGAGCTCACGGTTCTCGGGCTCAAGAATGGCGTAGTACGGTGTCTCGCCCGAGCCGGGCGTATAGGCCTTGGAGTACTCCTTCATGATGGTGGTCTTGCCGGGCAGGACCTGACCGGTCATGTTCTTGAACTCGGTGATACGCGTGTAGTCCTCGCTCGTGGTGTAGTTGACGGTGCCCACGGGCTGGAACTGGTCCATTTCGAGCGTCTCGAACTTCATATCGAGCGTGCGGTACGGCAACGCACCCAAGTCGAGGTTGAACAGCTCGTCGAGTGGACCGGTATAGACAATCTCGCCACCATAGACCTTGCCGTCGATCTTGACGGTGGTCTCGTCGATCTCAAAGAGATCGCGGGCGTCCACGTCGCAGAACACGTCGATCAGGTCGTGGTCGAGCATGTGCTCAAAGAGCGCCGTGTAGCCCTCCTGCGGCATGCCCTGGAAGGGGGCTTGCGGGAAGTAGCGGTCATCATCGCCCACAAAGACGGGAACGCGGCCGGTGATCGAGGGATCGATCTGATCGGGCGTCTGGCCCCACTGCTTCATGGTGTAATGCAAAAAGACGTTCTCGTAGACGTAATCGGCGACCTCGGCCAAGTCGGGGTCGTTCTTCTTACGCAGCTCCATAATGGGCACCTTGACATCCTTGCCAAAGGTCTCCACGAGCTTCTGATACAGCTCCTCGCCGCGCTCGTCACCAAAGGCGAGCTTAAGACTCGCATGGTTGAAGGGCACGGGCATAAGGGTACCGTTGATGTTGGCGAGCACCTTGTGCTGATAATCCGTCCACTTGGTAAAGCGCGACAGGAAATTGTGCACGCGCTCGTTAAAGGTGTGATAGATATGCGGACCGTACTCGTGAATCAGGATTCCGGCCTCGTCAGTGCAGTCATAGGCATTGCCCGCAATGTGGCTACGGCGCTCCAAAACGGCAACACGATAGCCGATGGTCTCGGCAAGACGGCGGGCGCAAACGGCACCGGCATATCCAGCACCGACGACAATCATGTCGTACGCGCCGGCGTTAAAGCCTTCAGGCAGGCCTGAGGTAATCTGCATCGATACTCCTTGTCAAAAGCCACGGGCTCGTTAGCTGGGCTTTTCTCGAACATTCTTCGAGACATATTTATCAGAGCGATTATAGCGCTAATGCGTCCTATAATGAGCTTGCCACACAAGGAAAGCTCAAGCACCGCGGCGAACATAATTGAAAGGTAGACCCGCTAGCAGCGGGTTTATTCGTGAACAGCCGGGCGCCTGGAGCTTAGCGAAACGCTTGTAAGGAGTAACATGAGCGATTTCCTAAACCGTATGAAGTCTGCCGCCAAGGCCGACCTTAAGACGATCGTCCTGCCCGAGGGCGAGGATCCGCGCACTATCGTCGCGGCCACCAAGATCATCGAGGAGGGCCTGGCAAAGATCGTCATCCTGGGCAACCCCGACGAGATCAACGTTCCCGGCGCTACCGTCATCGACCCGCGCAATGCCGAGAAGCACGAGGAGTATGCGCAGAAGTTTGCTGAGCTCCGCGCCAAGAAGGGTGTTACCATCGAGCAGGCTCGCGCCCAGGTGATGGACGCCACCTACTTTGGCACCATGATGGTCAAGATGGGCGACGCCGACGGCCTGGTCTCCGGCGCCTGCCACTCCACCGCCGACACCCTGCGCCCTGCGCTTCAGATCCTCAAGACCGCCCCGGGCACCAAGCTGGTCTCGGCCTTCTTCGTGATGTGCACCGACACCCCGCAGTTCGGTACCGACGGCACGCTGATCTTCGCCGACTGCGGCCTCAACATCAACCCGTCCTCCGACGAGCTCTCCGAGATCGCCATCGCCTCCGCTCACTCCTGGTCCACCTTCATGGGCAACGTTGAGCCGCACGTGGCCATGCTCTCCTACTCCACCATGGGCTCCGCCGGCGGCGAGGTCGCCAAGAAGGTCCAAGAGGCCGTAAAGTTCTGCAAGGAGAAGGCTCCCGAGCTCGCCATCGACGGCGACCTGCAGCTCGATGCCGCTATCGTCCCCACTGTCGCCCAGCTCAAGGCTCCCGGCTCCTCCGTTGCCGGCAAGGCCAACGTGCTCGTGTTCCCCGACCTCGAGGCCGGCAACATCGGCTACAAGCTGGTCCAGCGCTTCGCCGGCGCCGACGCCTACGGCCCCATCCTGCAGGGCATCGCCAAGCCGGTCAACGATCTGTCGCGCGGCTGCTCTGCCGACGACATCGTGGGTGTCGTGGCCATCACCGCCGTCCAGGCTCAGATGGCTGAGTAGCAGACATATCCCCTCGGGACCCTACAGGGTAAAGCTCTGAAAACGTCCTCGGACATGTCGGAAGCCCCCGCTGCGCACTACGTGCGGCGGGGGCTTCCTCCGTCCTGCGGAAAGTTTTCAGAGCTTTACCCTGTAGGGTCCCTGCCGCCACGTAGCAATCAGGGTATCTGGGGTGGACGGCGGCTTGGCTACGAGCTAGGGCTGAAAATCTGAATGAATGGGTGCCGTTGCTGGAGGGTCAAACGATGCAGATATGGTCACTTTGGGACCGAAATGTTGGCTGCGGTTCGATGTCTGGCCACCGGAAAGTGTGTCCCGGTTTGGAGGCGAATTGTGGGATGTAGCTTCCGCTTGGGGGCTGTTTGGGAAACTGTGGACCGGAATTTTGCTTTATTGTGGGTCGCACTTTCCGCAACGTGCCTCAACCGGAAAGCGTGTCCCAGTATTTGGGCTCGAAATGGGATGGGGTTTCCGCCGTCCACCTGCTAGCAAAAAGGCCTCCGGAGCTGTTGCTCTGGAGGCCTTTCGTTTACTTGCAAATGCGCGCGTTAGTTGTTCTTGGTCAGGCGCTCGACGTCGTGGGCGATCATGTATTCCTCGTCGGTGGGGATGACCATGACCGTGACGGCGGAACCGGCGGCGCTGATGACCTGCGGGCCGTTGCCCACGGCCTCGCGGTTCTTGTTGTTGTCGATGCGTACGCCCAGCCACTCAAAGCAGTCGCAGAAGGCCTTGCGGATCGACCAGTCGTTCTCGCCGATGCCAGCGGTAAAGGTGATGGTGTCCACGCCCGCCATGGAAGCGATCATGGAGCCGGCCTGCTGCATGGCCTTGTAGGCGAACATATCGAAGGCGAGCAGGCAGCGCTCGTCGCCCTCAGAGGCGCGTGTACGGATGTCGCGGGCGTCGTTGGAGATGCCCGAGATGGCAAGCAGACCAGACTGCTTGTTCATCATGTCATCGACTTCCTGATAGCTGTATCCGCCCTCGCGCTGAAGATAGCACACGGTGGCCGGGTCGATGGAACCGCAACGGGTACCCATCATCAGACCGTCAAGCGGCGTGAGGCCCATCGTGGTGTCGCGGCACACGCCGTCCTCGATAGCAGCAAGCGAAGCACCGTTACCCAAATGGCACGAAAGCAGACGGTGGCAGCGCGAACCCAGGATCTCCTTGGCCATCATCCACTCATAGCGGTGGCTCGTGCCGTGAGCGCCGTACTTGCGCACGTGGTACTTGTCGCACACGTCCTTGGGCAGCGCGTAGGTATAGGCGACCTCGGGCATGGTCATGTGGAACGAGGTGTCGAAGACCGCCACGTTGGGCAGCTCCGGATACTTCTCGCGGCAATACTCAATCGCCGCGGCCTCGCCGTAGTTGTGCAGCGGGGCGAGCGGGGCCACCTCGAGAATCTTGGCCATAACCTCGTCGTCGACAACTGCGGAATCATCGAAGTGCCAGCCGCCCTGAACGATACGATGACCAATGCCATCAATCGTAAAGTCGGTCTTCTCAAGCTCCTCGAGCACGCGAGCGATAGCAGAGCGATGATCGGGGAAAGGGACCTCCTCGGTCTGCTTGGCGCCACCGTTCTCGGAGTGGCCAAAGATGCCCATGTCCGAACCGATACGTTCGCAGTTGCCCTTGGCGAAAACCTCGCGGGTATCGGTATCCAAAAGCTGATATTTAAGGCTTGAGCTGCCGGCGTTGACAACAAGTACGTTCATGAGACTCCTTTGCAGTGCAATACGGTCGACGCAGACCCCTTAAGGCGGCCGCATTTTAATAAGAAGTTATCACAACTTGATAAATAGCTATCAAGCATATCGCCCAACGAGCGCAAAAGAGGGGCCGAACGGCGCTCGGTCGTCCAGCCCCTCCCCTCTTGCAATTACTTGCCGTTGACGATGCGCTCGACGTCGGAGGCGATCATGAACTCCTCGTCCGTGGGGATGACGAAAATCTTGACCTTGGAATCCTTGGCGGACAGGCACCAGGCGCCGTCGCCACGCAGGGCGTTGCGGGCATGGTCCATCTTGACGCCCATAAAGGCCAGACGGTCGGCCACACCGGCGCGGACAGCCGGAGCGTGCTCGCCGATGCCAGCGGTAAAGACAAGCGTGTCCATGCCGCACATGGAGGTTGCCATCTCGGCGGCCTTGGCGGCAATCTTGTAGACGAACATATCGAAGGCGAGCTGAGCCTCAGGGTCACCGGCAGCGGCGAGCTCCTCAACGTTGCGGCAGTCGTTGGTCTTGCCGCCGGTCACAGCCAAAAGGCCGGACTTCTTGTTCATCATCTCGTCGACCTCGTCGAAGGTGTAGCCGCCCTCGCGCTGCAGGTAGCACACGGTAGCCGGGTCGATGGAACCGCAGCGGGTGCCCATCATGACGCCGTCGAGCGGGGTAAGGCCCATGGTGGTGTCCATGCACTTGCCGTCCTCGATGGCGCACAGGGAAGCGCCGGAGCCAATGTGGCACACGACAACCTTGCGGGCCTCGCCGTTGGTCATCTCGGCAACCTTCTTGGAGATGTAGCGATAGCTGGTGCCGTGAGCGCCGTACTTACGGATGTGCAGCTTGTCGCAAACGTCCTTGGGCAGAGCGTAGGTCTTGGCGACCTCGGGCATGTTGAAATGGAAAGCGGTGTCGTAGACCGTGACGTTGGGCAGGTCGGGATACTGCTCCAGGCAGAACTCGATAACGTTGGCCTCGGGGTTGTTGTGCAGCGGAGCGAGCGGGGCAACCTCGCGAATCTTGGCGAGAACGTCCTCGTCGACGAGGGAGGAATCGCCAAAGTACCAACCGCCTTGAACGATGCGGTGACCGATGCCCTCGATCTTGACGCCGTTAGCCTCGAGGTCCTTCAGGACGACCTCGATGGCGACCTTGTGGTCGGGGAACTCGATGTTCTCGGTCACCTTCTTGGAGCCGTTGGCAGCGTGGGTGAAGGTACCGCCGGTAAAGCAGACGCGCTCACAGGAGCCCTTTGCGGACACCTTGTGGGATTTGGTATCGATGACCTGATACTTAAGGGTCGAAGATCCTGCGTTGACGACCAGAACGTTCATGTGTCTCCCTACTAACAGGCGGTGTGGCGCCGCCAGGTTACATACGCTTCAATAATAAACCCAAACGCCCTCGAGCTCGGGTTTATTGCGTTGATATATAAGTTATCGATGCATGCATGCTCATGGTCTTCGACTTGTAAGGCGAAATAGCGCGGGGACATACGCCAGAGAAGAAATCCCAAGCGCAACAAGCAGCACAACCCGAATACCCACAACGCTACTCAACACAGCATTGAGCAGATAGAAAAGAACGGCGCCCACCGCCACCATCTGGCTTTGAACCGAAATCAACGAACAGAGCATCGATGAATCGGCAGCATTTTGAAAAACTGAGTATTTGATTGGAGCAAATAACGAGTAGGCAACCGTCTGCAGCACATAGAAAACGGGCAACAGGTCAACCGGAATAAAAGGGGTTAAAAACAAAGCAGCTAGAATGAGACGGATGATGCCGCAAATACGCGCAAAAAGCCTCTTGTCGACATGAGCAATTACGCTGGGCACGATAAACCCTATGGAGGCGGAGACAAGGAGCTGGACCGCAATGGTCATGCCCGAAGCGACGGCACCCATTCCACGGGCTGCGAGCAGCAGTGAGAAAAAATCTTCCAGAGCGACAAAAGCAAATGCCTGAGAACAGTCCATGACGAACGCCGAGCGAAGCGTGCCATTGCCCGCAATGGCAGTCCAAATCATCCTCGGGCTAATTTGGCTCATAGAAGCCGCAGCGCTACCTTTCCCTTTCGTTTCGGGAATGCAGGCAACGACAAGCAACGTCAATACCATCGTAAAGATATCGGCCGAAAGACCGATGAAATATGCACCTTCTGACGAGATGAAGCCGCCCACACACGCGGAAAGAGCATAAGATGCGTAAAAGACGAATCGCTCAACCACATTAAGCCTAACGAGCTGATCTTGGGAGACGGAATCGATATAGATTGCCTCAATAGAACCGCTCACGCATGCGACGGCAAAACCCTTGAGGGCAAACGCACCTATCAAAAGCAGAGGAGATCGTATGAGGAGCAGGGCAGCGTAGTATCCGAGCATTCCCGCGATACCCACCAGGCCACTTATCTTTCGCCCAAATCTATCGGCGATATAGCCGGTAGGAATCTCGAGAGCAAATTTGCTTACCTGGTACGCAATCATCATGCCAGAAATCGCGACCATCGAGAATCCGACGAACTCAAGGTAAACCGTCAGAAAATACAAGATGGTGCTGAAGTTCGATAGGAAAACAAACGCCATATACAGCCAAACCGTACGGTTTTTCATACTCCTCCTCCAAAGGCCGATAATCCAAGCCGAGGTCTCAAAAAGCATGAAGGCAAAACCGTCAGCCATACGTTACAAATCGTCAATATTCATTTGACGGCACGAAGCCAAGCAACCTCAAGAAGCGAGATGGCGCAACAGGTGAAGAAATACCGTCTGATGCCGATCCGTCCAGGCGTTTTGCCGGTAGCAAAAATAGATAGGCAAGGTTACGTCGCGCGAGCCCTCAATGGAGCATTCGCTCACGTTGGATCCATCTGATGCAAGAGAGGAGCCAGAAAAGCTCAATATCAATCCCCCGCCTTGAAGAAACTCAATCTGTCTCTCGCTTCCATATTCGACATCACGAAAGCGGAAATTAACGAGTTGGGCCTCAGGGCACTGGTTGATTGCATTGAGACAGGGCGACAAGTTGATGGGGACAGCAAGCCTACCGCTCAATAGTTCACGAATGGTTATGGTGCCCCTGACACGATGGCCAACCGGACACGAAAGAACCTTGAGCTCCTTTTCACCCAGGTATTTCGAACAAAAGGCGCTGCCCCGTGGCTTCTCGAATGAAATAGCCGCATCCGATATCCCGATCAAAAGAGACTCAAAACACGTAGCCGTTGGCTGATGCCACACGTCGAGGTGAATCTGGGGGTGCGAACTCTCAAACGAGTCGTACCAGTTTTCGTCAAAAAGACGCCCCCGCCCATGAAGGCAGGGGGCGTAAAGACGAAAATGACCGTCGGGCGAAACACCCTGCCCCATCGACCGAGCGTAATTTTTGAGATCATCGACTTGCGCGAGGATTACGCGCGCACGTCCCGCAAACTCTCGCCCTGCAGGAGACAAAACGGCCTCGCCCGTCGACCGGTCGAGCAAAACGACCTGATACTCAGATTCCAGCTTCTTGATCGCCGACGAAACAGCCTGCGGACTCACATGAACGGCGCGAGCCGCCTTGCGCACGCCGCCATAATTCGCTACCGCTTGAAGATATTCGAGTTGAGACAACTGCACAGGTTTCTCCAAAGGCAATCAAGACGACGGGCCATACGATCTCAGATAAGGTTCTCGCCCAAGTTCTTGCCGCCGAGGACGTGCATGTGGAAGTGCATGACGGTCTGGCCGGCGTTAACGCCCTTGTTGGAGATGACGCGGAAACCGTCCTCCAGGCCCTTGGCCTTAGCAACCTCCTGGATGGCATGGGCCATGGCGCCCATGGTCTCGGCAGGCACGTTATCAGCGATGTCGCTGTAGTGCTTCTTGGGGATCACGAGCGTATGAACCGGTGCCTGGGGATTGAGGTCATCGAACGCGATGACCTGGTCGTCCTCGTAGACAACAGTCGAGGGGATCTCGTGGTTGGCGATTTTACAGAAGATGCAATCACACATGGTTGGTTCCTTTCTAACAGACTAGAGTAATTATATTTGGTCGGGATGGTTAGAACGAGAGGTTGTCGTCGGTGTTGGCGGCTTCGCCGTCGGCGAGTACGTCGTTGCCGTCGACGTCCTTAAGGAGCACCGAGACCTTCTGCTCGGCATCGGCCAAGCGGGTACGCAGGCTCTTGAGAAGCTCAACGCCGCGGGTGTAGCTCTCGAGCGATTCCTCGAGCTCCATGTCGCCCGACTCCAGGCTGCGGATAATGAGCTCCAGCTCCTGCGAGGCCTGCTTATACGTAAGCTGCTCGACCGGGGTCTTCTCTGCCATATCTGTTTCCTTTCCTAAAGGTCTATCACAATGAAACGCAGTCTACTCGACCGTATCGACGGTTGCCGCCACGTTGCCGTCCGCCATGCGCACGCGGATAGCGTCACCAGGCTTAAACGTCTTGGCGCTCGTAGCCACGCCGTCATCGCTGTACGCGATGGAGTAACCGCGGGCGAGCACCTTGAGCGGCGACAGGGCGTCGAGCGAGGCCGCTGCACGGCCTAAGTCAGACGCAGGCTTGCTCAACATCGTGCGTCCCTGATGCTCCAGACGGGAGCTCGCGAGCGTGAGCGCATGGCGCTTGCCATCGAGCCCCGAGGTGCTTGCGACCAAGCGCTCGGGCAGGCGCTCGAAGTTGGAGCGGAAGGCACCGACCGAGCGCGCAATGGCGCCCGACAGGCGATCGGCCGTCAGGGCAAGCTCCGACTCGCGACGCTCAACCATAAACGTTGGATCGTTCAGGCACGGGCGGCACGCGGCCGCATCGAGCGCATCGCCCAAGCGCGCCGTATAGGTATCCCAGGCACGCCGACCACGCTGATCGAGCATCTCCAGATCGACCTGATCCGACCCGATCATCGAAGCCATCGCAGCACCTAGGCGCTGATGGCGCGTCTCGAGCACATCCGCCAGCTCTGTCATAGCCGGCGCCACCGATTCTGCCGCCGCCGTGGGCGTGGAGGCGCGGCGGTCGCTCACCATGTCGCAAATCGAGGTATCAGGCTCATGGCCAATGCCGGTCACCACGGGCACAGGACAAGCCGCCACCGCGCGAGCAAGCTCCTCGTCGCTAAAGGTCATGAGGTCCTCAAAGGAGCCGCCGCCGCGCACCAGCAAAATACAGTCGGGCGCCGGCGTGATGGCGGCGGCGCGGCGCAAGCCCTCAATGAGCTCAGCCGGCGCACCCTCACCTTGAACCTTGGCGCCCACGCAGACGAGCTCGACGAGCGGGTTGCGACGACGCAATGTGCGCTTGACGTCGTCGATTACGGCACCCGAAAGCGAGGTGACGACCGCCACGCGGGAGCAGAACACCGGAATACGGCGCTTGCGCGCTTCGTCCATCAGGCCCTCGCGACGCAGCTTTTCGGCCAGTTGCGCCACTTGTTGACGCAGCAGACCCTCCCCCGCCAGCGAGAATGAGCGAGCGACAAAGCTCATGCGGCCCGTGGCCTTATAAAGATTGAAGCTGCCCTTAAAGCTCACCTGCATGCCGTCGCGCAGATCGAACGTGCGCTTGAGATAGGCACCCTTCCAGATGATGCAGTCGACGGCCGCCGAGTCGTCCTTGATCTGAAAGTAGCAGTGGCCGCTTCGGGCATTGGGGCCACGGAAGCCCGTGACCTCGCCCAAAACGCTCAGCTGCGGAATGGCATCGAGCGCGCCGGCGGCGATCTCCACCGCCTGGCTCACGCTGAGTTCCTTACGCTCCTGCTCGTCCGAACCGTCGAACTCGGCGGAAACGGCATTGCCGGTCAGATTCCAGCCTGCCACGCAGCCTCCTTTCGTTATCGTGCACAAGGGCTCCGGCCCTGCGCAAATTCAAGTCCAACACATAGTACAGCGCCGCGGGGACACAAATCTCCGCGGCGCCTGTCAAGCCAATTTGTTATCGGTTGGAGTTTCTGTTGTAGCGAGCCATCAGGTAGAGCAGCTGAATGATCGAAGTGAGCGCTGCAGCAACATAGGTAAGCGCGGCTGCCGTCAGGACCTTCTTGGCACCATTGACCTGCTTGGAGCTCATGCCCGACTGCTCGATGTACGCCACGGCGCGGCGGCTGGCATCAATCTCGACCGGCAGCGTAACCAGTTGGAACAGCACGCTAAACGAGAAGAAGATCAGTGCGAGGGTCGTGAGTCCCGCGATGTTCATAAACAGGCCCAAGAGCAACACGATGGTCCAGGTGTTCTGGGTAAAGTTGACGACCGGCACGAGGGCGGTGCGAACCTTCATCATGGCGTAACCGCTTTGACGCTGGGCGGCATGGCCCGCCTCGTGGCAGGCGACGGCAACGCTTGCGACCGACCCGCCCGAACGGTTGGCATCCGAGAGATACAGGTTATTGTCCTGTGGGTTGTAATGGTCGGTGAGCTCGCCGGCGACACCCTTGATACCCACGGCGTTGCAGCCGTTGGCGTCGAGCATGCGGCGAGCGACCGTGGCGCCCGTGTCGCCGTCCGAGCGAACCTTGGACCAGGTTTTGTACGTCGAGTTGATATAGTTCTGTGCGGCAAGGCCAATCACCGTGCAGACAAGAACAACCAGCAGGTACAGCGGGTCGATGCCAAAGCCGTATCCATAGTAATAAGGCATGCGAATTCCTCCGAATCGAGTTACACGTTGGAGGCATTCTACCCACTCAAGCGGCTAGGCTTCCTTACAGCAATTCAATTTTGCCATCTTTGACCGTCAACCCCATGTTGCCCGAGAGCAGATCGTCCAGGCGCGAGCCCACAAGCTCAAAGCGCCAGCCTTCGCGCAAGGAGCTCTGCTCGGGATGCTCAATGTAGTCGGCCAGGTCATCGCGCGAGGCAATGACCGAGGTCGCCACTCCCGAGCGTTCGGCAACCAGGCGGATGAGCGCGTACATGAGATCCGTCACGCTCTCCAACTCCGGAGAGATCTGGCGATGCCCGCGCACCATGAGCGGCAGGCGATCGTGCGGGCAGCTTGCGCCGCGCTTGATGGCCATGAGCGCACCGTCCACGTCGCGCTCCCCCAACTGATCGGTACCGCGAATGCTGCGGAACTCCTCAACGCGCACGGGATTGCGTTTAACGAGCGCAAGCAGCGTGTCGTCGGACATGACCCATTTGCGCGGGATGTTGCGGCGCTCGGCGCGGTCCTCACGCCAGGCGGCGAGCTCGCGCGCGATACCCAGCTGGTGACGACTGCACGAGTTGATGCGTTTGACCTTGCGGAACGCCTCGTGGCGATCGGCGCGATAGTGCGACTCGTCAGCCAGCGGGCGCAGCTCGTCGAGCACCCAGTCCACGCGGCCCAGCTCGCGCAGGCGGCTCATCATCTCGGTATAGGCGACGATCAGATACTTGACGTCATCGATCGCGTACTCAATCTGTTTATCGGTCAGCGGGCGACGCGACCAGTCGGTCAGTGACTCGGTCTTGGGCAATGAGACGCCGCAAAACGTCTGCACGAGCGCGCCGTAGGAAATCTGCTGACGCTCGCCCAAAAAGGCGGCGGCCACCTGCGTGTCAAAAATCGGACGCGGCAGCACGCCTACGGTATGGAGCATGACCTCCATATCCTGCGAGCAAGCGTGGAACACCTTGGTCACGCTCTCGTCGGCCATAAGCTCGGCGAGCGGTGACAGGTCGCCAATCACCAGGGGGTCGACCGCGACGCTCTCGGCAGGGGTGGCAATCTGGACCAGGCACAGACGCGGATGGAACGTGCGCTCGCGCAAAAACTCGGTATCGACGGCAATCGCGTCGAACTCGCGGGCGCGCTGGCAAAAGTCGAGTAGAGCCTGATGTGTGGAAATGTACATATCAACCCATCGAATAAGGTTAGGCCCGAAAAACACGGGTAGGATATCGGCATTGCCTTACAACTATACTCGGTTAGTCACAGAACGGGAACGTAAGTATGCGCTGCCTTATCATCCACAACCCGGCATCGGGCCCCAGCTCAGATGAAATCTACGCATTCACGCACTCCCTCGCACAGGGCGGCGACGAGGTCGTGATGCGCTTTATCGGCGATGGCATGGAGCCCGAAGACGCCGTGGCGGACGTGCGCGAGTTCGATCGCGTGGTGGTCTCGGGCGGCGACGGCACCGTCTCCAACGTGCTCGACCAGATGCGCGGATGCGGCGTCCCCACACTCGTCTTCCCCTCTGGCACGGCCTGCCTGTTCTTCAACAACATCGGCAATGCCCCCGAGGCGGCGGCACTCGCCAAGGCCTGCCGCGCCGGCCGCACCGTCAAGGCAGACATGGGCGAGCTCTTTTGGCTCGACGAGAACGGCAACGAGAAGCGCCATGGCTTTATCATCATCGCTGGCTCAGGCTTCGACGCCGAGATCATGATGAAGGCCGCTCCCACCAAAAACGACATCGGCGAGATCGCCTACTTCCTCTCTGCGCTCGCCACGCCCAACCCCACGGTGGCGCACTTTACCATTGAGCATGACGGCATTGTCGAGGAGATCGACGGCATCTGCTGCATGGCCGGCAATACCTCGGTCATCCAAAACGACATCAACCTGTTCCCCGACTGCCGCATGAACGATGGCATGGTCGACATTGCGGTCATCGAACCCGTGCGCACCGTGCAGCTGTTGCCTACTGTGATCACCGCTGCGCTTGACCCCGCCGGTAAGGTACTCGGGCGCCCGCAGTTCAAGATCATCCAGACCAAGGAAGCCAAGATTACCTGCACCCCGTCGCTGGGCATGCAGTTCGATGGCGAGATTATCTCCAGCAATTCGGGCGTCTTTGGAGCCCGCGCGCTTCCGCAATGCCTCGACCTCATCGTCGACGAATTCTCACCGCTCGGAAAATAGGAGGACCCCATGAACGACAATCCCCTGATCGGCTTTATTGTCATCGTCTTGGCCATGCTCGTCGGTTACGCCATCAACGTGATTCACCGCCGAAAGAAGTAAATCTACATTGGTATGATATTCATCCAATTATCGTCTCCCCTGCCGTTTATGCATTTGCCAAACAGCAGGGGATTTTCATTTCGGGCATTCTCGGCTACTTTATTCGACTATAGTAATTACAGGGCGTCTTTATTAAAGTAAAGCTATATGCTGAGTACAATTAACCGCTCATCGCATATTTCATCACGCTTATCGAGTAAGTATTTTTCATAGATGAATATTGTTTCCAGTTCGTTACGCTAATGAGGTGTCTTTATTGGCTGAAGCCCTCTGGCGACAGAGGGCTTTCGCACGCTGGGAGGGAAAATGAGGAAAACTCACCCCGTCAACGCGCTCAAGAAGCTTGGCATAGGCCTCGCCTTTGGAGCTGCAACCATCATGTCCATGCCGACGTCTGCGCTCGCCTGCACGCAGATGTACATGGGCAAGAACCTTACGGCCGACGGCAACACGTACTACGGCCGCGCCGAGGACTTTGGCCCGCGTTACCTCAAACACTTCGGCATCGAACCTGCCCACGAAGCTGGCTTTACGTACAGCTCGAATGAGTCTGCTTTCGAATACACTTCGAATAAGCCTACATATCGCTACAGCTACGTACGTGACCATCCCTCCAATTGGGAGGGCCACACCGACGCCTACTCCGAAGCCGGTATCAACGAGAAGGGTGTCTCTTGCTCCGCTACGCTGAGCACCTCCTATAACGAGGATGCCAAAGCAGCAGACCCAATCGATGAGGCTACCGGCATCGGCGAGTACAGCTACGGCAGCGTCATCCTGGGCCAGAGCGCCAATGCCCGCGAGGGCGTCGAGCTCCTCGGCAGCCTGATCGACGAGCAGGGCACTTGCACTAACGACCAGATCATTATCGCCGACAACAACGAGACCTGGCTGTTCGCCACGCTTTCTGCCCATCAATGGATTGCCATGAAGCTGGCCGACGACGTCGCCTCACTCAACCCCAACATCGGCAGCCTCAACTACGATGTCGACCTGAACGATACTGAGAACTGCCTGCACTCCAAGGACATCGAGTCCATGCCCGTGGAGAAGGGTTTCGCCAAATACTCCGCTGACGGTAAATTCGATGTCGCCCAAACGTATGGCGAAAGCCTCGCCGATTCTGGCGTTAACCAATGGTCCCGCTATGTGCAAGGCCGCCATTATTTTGCTAGTCAGCTGACCGAAGGCACGGATTACGAAATTAAAACTATCACCGATAAGGATGGAAAAACCCGTCCAAAAGGGAGCTATGGTCAGCGAAATCCAGCCTCTGTTCTTCAAGCCTGGCAAGTCTGGTTGGAGCACCTTTGAGCTGATTCGTGCCTTCGGCAACCGCGGAGAGAACGTCCCTGGTCTCAACGCGAACACTGATGGCGTTTATTGCATCGGCAGCGAGCGCAACACCGAGATCAATCTCTTCCAGATTCGTCGCGGGTATGATCCCGAAGTCGCTACCATCCAGTGGGAAATGCTCTCCCGTGCCGCGTACTCTGTCGCCATCCCGCTGTACTCCGCTCTGATAACTGAAGTTAGCCCCTACTTCAGCGATCAGACCGTCTCCTTCGACCACTGCAATGCGAAAGACGTCGTGTACAACGAGGAGCCCGAGAACTCCATTAACTACGTCCTCATGGACATCAGCTCGCTCTGCTTTGAGAACCCTGACACCCTTGGCACCAACGTCCGCGCCTACCTCGATGCCCTGCAGAATGAGCTCATCGAGCAGAACAAGGAAGTTGACGCCGCCATGCTGGCCGAAACGACCACCGAGGGCCGCACTGCCCTAGCCAACAAGGCCGGCAAGGCTGCCACCGAGAACACCTACAAGAAGTGCAAGGCCCTGCTCCAGGAGATGCGCGCCTATCAGAAGGCCGGAAACTTCGAACAGCCCTTCACCCCAAGCGATCTGAACACCGAGACCAAGGGCCTCAAGGTGTCCATTACCTACGCCCAGGACGCTCTTGCCACCGACCCGGTCACCCCGGATCAGCCCGGCACCCCCGAGCAGCCTGGTACTCCTGAGCAGCCCGGTACCCCCGAGCAGCCCGCTAAGCCCGAGCAGCCCGCTAAGCCCGAGCAGCCAGACGCCAAGCCCGAGAAGCCTGGTAAGTCGGATACCACGACCACGGTAACCACCAACAAGACGAACACCAAGGGCGGCCTGCCCACCACTGGCGATCGTTTTGATGGCCGCATGGTGGCCGCATTCGCCATCGCTGGCGTTGCCGTCATCTCCGCAGGCGGTTATATCCTCTATCGCCGCAACAAGGAGTAATCCCTCACTGGTGCGGGCGGGATGGCACGGTTCGTCCCGCCCGCCTTTTTGACCGGCGGGAAACACCGCTGAAATCTTTTCAAAAAAGATTTCCCCGCACACACTTTGCTGTGCTATAGTGCAGCGCAACAGCAACAAGGTGCGACCGCGCCACGGCATCACGAAAGGAGCCACCAAGATGAAGAACACGATGAAGTCTCTCAACAACTGGTGGTGGCGTGATGCGAATACGATCGGTCGACAGTGAGTCCCTCACGCCTGTTTTTGCGCTCTAGGTGATTGGAAGGCCTCCGGTTTCGACCGGGGGCCTTTTTCTATCTCGAGCCCGATCGCATTCGCATCACGCGCCTCCGCTTTTCCCCTGCGCTTCCCTTCAGAAAGGATTTTCACCATGTCTCAGAACACCACCGCCACCCAGCCCCGCACCGTCCAGACCGCCGACCGCGGCAAACTCGACGTCCGCGCTCTCGTCCTGCTCGCCATCCTGCTCGCCGCCGGCTTCATCCTCAACTTCACCGTCGGCAAGGCCATCTCAGGCATCTCGGGCGGCATGATCAGCCCCGAGTTCATCATCTCGGCCTTCTGCCTCACCATCCTGGTCGTTCGCCCCAACATCGGCCAGGCGCTCGTCATTGGCCTCATCTCGGCTGCCGTGATCCAGATCACCACCACTTCGCCGTTCGTCGATTTTGCCGCCGAGGGCATCGCCGCCATGCTCATGGCCGGCATCGTCAACGCCGCCGGCAAGGACGGTCAGGTCAAGCCCGCAATCGCCATTGTCGCAACCTTCCTGACCACCTTTGTCTCCGGCGTCATCTTCATGGTCATCAAGATGGCCATGCTCGGCGTGGTCGGCGAGCTCGCCGCCGCCATGTTGCCCGTCGTCGCCATGACCGCCGTCTTTAACGCCATTCTGGTCGGCGCCCTCTACCTGCCCATCCAGAAGGCCCTTAGGCTCAACTAACCCGTTCGGCTTTACGAGCCACCCCATCTTGGCGTTCATTCGTCGCTCGCGTACCCAAGTACGCTTCGCTCCTCTTTCGCGCCAACCTGGGGCCCCTCGTAAAGCCGTCTCCGTGCTTCACCACCAAAGACCGTCCCAAACAACGAGCTTTTTTGGGACGGTCTTAAACAACTGGTCATTTAAGACTGTCCCCAATGACCATGAAAGGTATCCATGAAAACGATCATCAACGTCGACGATGTCTCGTTCTCCTATGGTACGCAGACCGAGCAGGCGCTTAAGCACATCTCGCTCGACGTGAACAAGGGAGACTTTATCGGCATCATCGGGCCTTCGGGCGCCGGCAAGTCCACGCTTGCCGCCTGCCTGTCGGGCGCTGTGCCCCACCACTACACCGGCACGTTCTTTGGCTCCGTCATGGTTGACGGCCACGACACCTGTGAAGTCTCGCTCACCGATGTGTCACAGATTGTCGGCAGCGTGTTGCAGGACATAGACACGCAGATGGTCGCCTCGGTCGTCGAGGACGAGATGCTCTTTGGCCTGGAGAACTTTGGCGTCCCCCACGATCAGATCGAGCAGCGTGTAAACGAGACGCTCGAGACCGTCGGTATCAGCGACCTGCGCGACCGCGAGATCGCCACCCTCTCGGGCGGACAGAAGCAAAAGGTGGCCATCGCTGCCATCCTCGCCATGCGCCCCCGCGTACTGGTACTCGACGAGCCCACCGCAGCACTCGACCCCGCCAGCTCTACGCTGGTCTTCGAGACCCTGCGCGAGGCAAACCGCGTACTCGGCATCACCATCGTCGTCGTTGAGCAAAAGGTCGCCCTGCTTTCGGAATACTGCAACCGTGTACTGGTGCTCAACCATGGCGAAATCGCACTACAGGGAGAGCCGCACGAGGTCTTTGCGCACACCGACGAGCTTCGCGCCATCGGCGTCGACTGCCCTCGCGTGACGCGCATCTTCAACAGCCTCGAGGCCGATGGCCTGGCAAGCGGCACCCCTTGCTTGGATGTCGACGAGGCTGAGCGCCTGATTACGGGCATCGTCGACCCCGCCTACACCATCAGCGACATTCAAGCACCTGCAAGCTCACCGCACGCCCCGTCGCTGCGCCCGCACGCCAAAGACGCCGAGCCGGTGCTCACCTTCGAACACGTTGAGTTTGCCTATCCCAATGGCGGCGCCGCCGTCCACGACCTTAACCTGACCCTCTACCCCGGCGAGCTCGTGGGCATTGTCGGCCAAAACGGCGCCGGCAAGACCACGCTCACCAAGCTGCTCACGGGCCTGCTTAAGCCCGCCTCGGGCAGCGTGCGCGTTACGGGTCTGGACACCGCCGCAGTTCCCACGAGCCGCATCGCCCGCGAGGTCGCGACGCTCTTCCAAAACCCCGACCGCCAGATCTGCAAGGATACCGTGCTCGACGAGGTCGCTTTTGGCCTGGAGCTTGCCGGCATCGACCGCGCCGAAGCCCTGCGCCGTGCCCAGCTCGTCATCGACCGCTTTGGCCTGCCCGCCGACGAGGCGCCCTTCTCGCTTTCGCGCGGCCAGCGACAAATGGTGGCGCTCGCCTCCGTCGTAGTGGTTGAACCCAAGATCGTAGTGCTCGACGAGCCCACGAGCGGCCTTGACTACCGCGAGTGCATGACCGTCATGGAAACGGTGCGCACCATGGCCGAGCGCGGCTGCGCCGTGATCATGGTCTGCCACGATATGGAAGTCGTTTCCGACTTTGCCGAGCGCATCGTTGTGATGGCCGACGGCCGCATCCTCGACCGCGGACGCACACACGAGCTGTTCTCGAATATCGAGCTCATGCAGCGTGCCTACGTGGAACCACCCCAGGTCATTGAGCTCTCGCGCCGCTTGGCATACTCCGTCTCCCCCGCTTTTGCGCAGGTGAGCGAGGTCACCGATATCGTTCGCATTACCAAGGAGATGGTCCGCCGTGGTTAACGTCATCGACTACATGCCGGGCGACACGCTGCTGCATCGCCTGAACCCGGTCGTCAAACTGGGCCTTGCCGCCGCCATCATCATCGGCATCTTTTTGTCCGACACCTATGTGGCGCTGCTGGGCTTTTTGGCACTCACCCTTGCGCTGGGCGCCTACGCCGGCGTCGTCGATCGCCTGTTCTCGCTACTCAAGCTGCTGATTCCGCTCGCGCTTATCATGCTGATGCTCCAGCTGGCCTTTATGCGCGATGGCAACGTGGTGTGGGGTTTTATCACCGACACGGGCCTCATCACAGGATCGAAGGCCTGCCTGCGCCTGCTGGGTGTGGCGTTACCACTCATCCTCATGCTCATGGTGACCAAGCTCAACGACCTTGCCAACGCCTGCGTCGAGGTATTGCACGTGCCGTATCGCCATGCCTTTACCTTTACCACGGCGCTGCGCTTTGTGCCGGTGTTTGGCCAGGAGATGAACGCCATCATGGAGGCGCAGACCGCACGCGGCGTCGAGTACGACACCAAGAACCCCATCAAGAAGCTCAAACTCATGCTGCCGCTATGCGTGCCTCTGCTTATCTCGAGCGTGGGCAAGACCGACGCCACCGCGCTTGCCGCCGAGCAGCGCGGCTTCTACCTGCGCACACGCGCCAGCTCGTATAAGCGCTACCCCATCAAGGGCCTGGACATCGCCGTACTCGCCATCAGCGTTGCCTTCATCGTCCTCGGCTTCCTGTTCTAGCTCATCGCCAGCACCAACGGCATAACGCACAAGGCCCCGGCTCGCACCAAACGAGCCGGGGCCTTTGCTGTTTTCCCAGATAAAACCTACCAAAATAAACCTGTCCCTTTTTGGTAGGGCGAGAGCTAGAGGCGGTAGGGGGCGCCGCTGCGGATGATAGATTCGCGTACCAGGACATCCATCGCGTCGAGGGTAATCTCGGGCATCTCGCGATACTTCTGCAGCACCGAGAGCTCCGTGCAGGCCAGGATGACGCGGTCGCAGCCGCTGCGGGCAAACTCCCACATCACGCGGTCGAACTTATCCATGTCGGGCTCGCGTCCGGCCTTCACGTCGTCGTAGATGAGCGACATCACATCGGCCTGACGCTTCTCGCTGGGATAGACGACCTCGACGCCCGCTGCCTCGCATTCGCGCCCATAGACGCCCGCGCCCACAGTTCCGTCGGTGCCCATGATGCCGATCTTGCGCACCGGCTCGGCCGGCATGCTCAGGTTGGGATCGAACTCGCACTCCCCCATCACCGCGCCCGCTAGGGCATAGCGCACCGACTCGCGCGGCATGTGGATAATCGGCACCTTCGTAAACGACTGAATCTGGTCGTAGAAGTAGTGTGACGTGTTGCAGGGGATGGCGATGTGCGCACAGCCCAGCGACTCGAGCGCCTGGGCGCACTCCTTCATGGTCGCCAGCAGCTCGGCATGCTCACCGGTCTTGATGGCCAGCGTGCGGTCGGGCATGGTCGACTTGGAAAGCACCACCATGTCGATATGCTCTTGGTCGCACGTAGCCGCCGTATGGCGCACCACCTGGTCGTAGTAATACGACGTGGCCTCGGCGCCCATGCCGCCGATAACTCCCAGCTTTTCCATCGCCGCCTCCTTGGTGACGCCCGCGCAATTGCGCGTATCATACCCGCGCCCGCCCGATGCAAACCGGACGGGCGCCGCACTCATCTACTTGTAATACGTCTTGAACAGTTTAAAGTGGCGCAGCTTGGTGTGCCACATGCGCAGCCAGCGGTTAAAGACAAAGTCGCCCTTCATAAACGAGGGGTCGGCGCCCTTGCCTTCCTTGGCCAGGCGATGCACCTTAGCGCGCAACTCGGGATCCTTGACGTATTTGTCGACGACGCCCATGGGGACGACCATCCACAGGGCCTCGTCCTGCGCCGTCACAAACTCCGGCTCAAACGGGCGGTTGAACACATACTCGTCCACCACATACTTGGCAACGTTAAAGCCGCTGTTGGTGACATAGTAGTTGCTGCGGCCCTGGCGGGTGTTGAAGTCGAAGAACTTAAACGAGCCATCGCGCTCGTCATACTTCACGTCAAAGTTGGAATAACCAACAAAGTTCAGGTCCTCGAGCAGCTTGCGCACGCCGCCCATGAGCTCGTCGTTGGGTTCGGTGATGATACAGGCATGGTTGCCAACGCCATGGGGCTGATGCTCCTCGAGCAGTACGTGGCCCAGGCACATCATGCGTACCTTACCGTTGCGATCGGAATAGCTGGTGAGCACGCGCATGTACTCGTCGTTGCCGGGCACGCGGTCCTGCAAGATCAGGTCATCGGTGTAGCCGCTGGCGTACGAGTCGCGAATGACCTGCGCAAGCTCGGCGCGATCGGCAATCTCATAAGCCTTCTTCTGGCCCTCGAACTCATGCTGCCACCACATGATGCCGTCGGACGGCTTCAGGATCATCGGGAACGGGAAGTCGATCTGGTCGAGCACCTCGGCCGGCGCCTCGCCTTGCGCGTTGAGCATCTGCGCCGTAAAGGTAAACGTATGCGGATACGGCACGCCATGCTTCTCGCACAGCTCGTAGAAGATCTCCTTCTTCTGGCACTGCTCGAGCATGCTGTAGGGCGCGTAGGGCGCGACGATGTTATCCGCCAGCTCATCGGCATCCTTTGCCTGAGCCACCAGGGCAACATAGTTATCGCCGCAGCCCATCAGGACAATCGTCTTATCGGCATGCGCCTGGGCAATGCCATTGACGATTTTGAGCATCACGGGCATGGTGTCGATGTCGACGTTGGGCGTGTAGTCGATAATCTGGCTTCGATACGCAGGGCCCGTCTGATACTTGCCAAAGACCAGACTCTTGACCTGATACTCCTCGTAGAAGGCGCGCGCCACCGAATAGGCGTTGATGTCGCCACCGAGCAGCACGGGAATGAACTCGCGCTCTGTAAACTGCAATGCCATGGAAACTTCCTATCGTGAACTGCCCGCACAACGGGCGGTCTTAGTGCAACCGATTCATTTTAGCGTGCCAAACCGCCAGTACCCAAAGTTCCACCGTATCTATGGCAATCGGAGGGGCATCGGAGGGGCAAACTCGGCGCAAAGACGGCACTCACCGCTGTACGACAACGGACAATGAACCTACCGTTGTTGTAGGATTCAACATATTGTCAATCTCATAAGCGAAAGGCGCACGCGTGCCCCAAGAACATCTGACCGACGACCCCATCCTTGACGCTGCAAAACGCGAGCTAGCGGAACGCTCACAGACAACCGCTCCCCCTACGCACCGCCAGCAACGCCTACGAAGGACCCGCCTGTATCGTCTCGATTAACACGTCGACGCACAAAGGCACACGCAAGTCGCCCGTCGCCGATGGGCACGATACCGTCATTGAACAGTTTGGTCTCGCTTCCGATGCGCACGCCGGGCACTGGCACCGCCAAGTCTCGTTTTTGGCCGCAGAATCAATCCAGACGGCTCAGCATCGCGGGCTCGATGTGCACGAAGGCGACTTTGGGGAGAATTTCACCACACAAGGTATCAACTTGCTTTCGCTCCCCTTGGGCACACAGCTCAAGATCGGCAACGACGTTCTGGTCGAGATCAGCCAGATCGGCAAGGTCTGCCACACCCGCTGCGCCATCTACTATCTCGCCGGTGATTGCATCTTTCCCCACGAGGGCATTTTCGGTGTGGTGCTTCGAGGCGGAGAGGTGCATGTCGGAGACGATATCCAAACAGTCAAGCTCGGCGACGGCACGTGTTCTTTCACCCCAGCCGAGGCGCTCGAAGAAATTGAGCAGGCTCGCCGCGAAGGAACCCTATAGGTGCAAAACCCCATGTTGGAGTAGCCCTTAAGGCGTGAATCTGCGATCAAACCGAGTTCCGTAACGTTAAAGTTGAACTCTATGGTTTCTCAACAATTCACTATAACTGCAGGTCAAAGCCAAAGCCTCAAGTTCAACTTGACCCTTTGGAACCTTTAAGGTTCAAGTTGAGGTCGAAAGCAGTAGTAGAATACCGTTCGAACCATAACCTACGATTGATTGCAGAGGGATTGGATGCAGCATTCGAATCATCGCGTCGCAGCGCTCATCGCGTCGAAGCCGGCTCGTATCATCACGAGCGCCGCACTCGCTGTCGCACTGACTGCCACGCCGATGCTCTCCCCCGTTGCGGCATATGCCGCCTCGCAGGCAACGCAGGATCAGCTTTCCGCCGCGCAGCAAAAAATCGAAGCCGCCACGAGCGCCTACAACGATGCCCGCACCAAACTCGACGACCTGCAAAAGCAGATCGACTCCAATGAGGCGAGCATCGAGGAAATCGAGGCCAAGCTTCCCGAGCAGCAGGCCAAGGCAAGCTCCGCCATGCGCGATCTGTACAAGTACCAGAAGGGCACCAATCCCATCGTGAGCTTCCTGGTCAACGCGCAGAGCCTGGGTGAGTTCATCACCACCTGCAAATACACCAACCAGATCACGAGCTCGAGCGTCGATGAGATCGAAGAGCTCAACAACATGCAAACCGAACTCGAGCAGAACAAGGCCGAGCTCCAGCAGGCCAAGTCCCAGCTTGAGGCAGAACAGAAAAACGCCGAGGATTCGCTGGCGCAGGCCCAGCAGCTCCGCAGCGAGGCGCAGGCAAAAGCCGAGCAGGAAAATGCCGCCGAGCTCGCCAAGCTTGAGGCCGATAAGGCCGCTGCCGCCGAGAAGCTCTCGGGCGAGGGCGTAAGCGGCAGCAATTCCAGCAGTCAGGCCACCAACACCAACACCACCATCGACACCACGGTGAACAACGTCAATACCGGTAATTCCGATTTCGATTCGTTCATTAATGAGTGGACGAGCCGCATCGATAATTATCTTGCCGGGTCCCCCATGGCAGGCCAGGGCTATAACTTTGCCGTCGCCGCTTGGAATACCGGTGTCGACCCCCGTTGGTCCCCCGCCATCGCCTGCATCGAGAGCACCAAGGGCACTTATTGCGCCAATTCCTACAACGCCTGGGGCTGGAGCGCTCGTGGCGGCGGTTGGCGCAGCTTTGGCAGCTGGAGCGAGGGCATCTCCGCTCATGTTGCCTATCTGGGCGCCAACTACGGCTCCACCCTTACCCCTGCAGCGGCCAAAAAGTACTGCCCGCCCACATGGCAGGACTGGTACAACAAGGTCGCCGCTCAGATGAACCGCATCTAAGTGCAACTGCAAAGGGCCCCAATGGGGCCCTTTTCTTTTAGGTAGCGGAGGTATCGACGACGCCGGTCGCATTGGCAACCGCGACTATGACGATCATGCATAGGAGCAGCACACCCAATGCCTTGAGCCAGAGTTTCGCGAGTTTCTTGCCGCGATAGCTGTCGAGCAGCGCGAATCGCCGACGAAGACGACGCTTGTCGAACAGCGCAAAATGCATAAGCACCATAAGGCCATCGACAAAGAAAAAATACTCGATTATGAGAAGCCACGTCGGGTAGCTTTGGTTTGCTCCCGTGGGGTGAAAGACGGCAAAGTGACTTCCGGCAAAGAACACAAGCAGCGAGAAGAAGACGAGCGTATTCCAAATGCGCCCCAGAGACTCCGGAACGCGAGAGAGCAGACCGCATGCAGTGGAGGCGGCAGGCCTAGGAAGCCCTGTGGGGTTCTGGAGTCCTTGGGGCGTCAACACCGTCTCCGAGGCCGGAGTACGGACAAGCACAGGCGCAGGAGGCCGCACGGGGCGACTTAGATCGTATGCCGCGCGCGTCGCCCGTCCCAACGCTTCCGCGCTCGCAAAACGCTTGGCCGGGTCGAGCGCCATCGACATGCAGACGGCATCGGCAAGTGGAGTGGGAATGCCGCATGCCTCACATTGCTCGCGCATGTCGAGCCCTGGTTTAGGGTCGACTCCCGTCAAGCAAAAGAACAACAGGGCCCCAAGTGCGTAGACATCGCTGCGCACACTCGTCTGCCCAAACCCATACTGCTCGGGCGGCGCATAGGGTCGCGTGCCAAACTTGACGGTGTCGGCATCGGCGCCTTCGCGCCATACGCGCGCGATCCCCAGGTCGATAATCACCAGCGATGAAAATGCCAGGCCGTCATCAGGCGTATAGTTGGCACCTGCCGCGATGATATTCGACGGCTTGAGGTCGCGATGGATCACCGGCGCCGACGTCTCCCCCACCATTGCAAAACCGGCATGGAGCTCGCCCACGGCATCGCATAGGGCAGGATACAATTCACGCGCATAATCGGGGGTGGCTCCCAGACGGTCCACCAGCGCCCCGAGTGTCTCCCCTTCGATGTATTCCATAACCACGTTGAGCTCGTCGCCCACACGACGACAATCGACGATTCTGGGCAGGTGCTCAAAACGCCTGCCTGCCCGCTGAGCGGCAAACAGACGCTCGTATGCCCCGCCGATTTGAGCCGAAGCATCGATGCGTTTACGAACAAAGGGACCGAGCGAACCACCGCCGGTTCCTTCAAAGTACACGAGCTCGGTTGTTTCGACGGACGAGCGCTTAAGTACACGCTCCACGCGATAGCTGTCGTCGCGATCGAGCGACGCCAGGTGCTCGGCAAGCGCTGCGGTCAGCTCGTCATCGGAATATGTTGGGCTCTGAGTATCCATAGCCTCCATCATAGCGCAGGGCGCAGACACCCCATGGCATCTGCGCCCCGTTCGCTTGCATCGTTGTTCGGCAGCTCCGCCGGCTCAGATATCAGCCGCTAACTCACCGTCTCCTCGCCAAAGCGATACAGCTCCTCGTTGACCTTTTGGAGGCTGCACCCGCGATCGATGCAAAAAATGATAATCGCATCGCGGCGGTCCTTGCAGTTAAGGACGCTTACCCCGGCAGCCGTCAGCACACGGTTGGTTTCTTTGAGCGTCAGCGCCATCGCAAAGGCAATCTGCAGCACCTTATTGCGGCTCGGATGCCGCGCACCGGTAAAGATCTGATAGCCAAAGGTCTCATTGAGATCGGCCATACGAACCACGCGCGAGCGCTCCAAGCCCTTTTCCTGCAGTAGCTGCTTCAGGTAGTCCGAAAGCGACGGGGCGGCAAAGTCGTGTTCTTTGATATAGCCATCGATGTTTGGCGCGTCGAGAAGCTCATTGAGTAACTCGTCAGTCAGCTTTTTATCGGGCATACGACTTCACCTCCCCCAGTGCATACAACATGCTAGAAACCGCTTACGTCCGAACGCTCCCAACTGGCGACCTGATCGGGAGACACCGTGCCCAGCGCCTCGAACTTCCAGGAGCCGCCCGCCTTCAGATGATTGGTGTTTGCAAGAGCCGTTCCAACCTGGTTGCCATCAGCATCATACAGAACATACTCAATCTGAATGTAGCTCTTTTCCTTGTCCGTGTTATTGGTCAGCGTCCCCGTGATCTTATAGGCAAACTGATTGGAAGTGTCTTCAGCCTCGTCAGCAATGGTATACGGTTCTTGCGGTTCTTTTTGCTCCTCAGCCTGCTGTGTCGTCCCGGCAGGTTTTGCCGAATCGCTCGCAGGCGAATCGGTTGAGTTGCCGCCCATAGAGCCCACGGCACCGACAATAACCAGCACCACGATGACGCCTAGGACAATCTTACCGATCGGCTTCTTTCCCTCTTTTGCCATTATTCATCCTTCCTACGATCCGGCTACCGTGCCGGCACACAGCACATCGTAGGAAGGATTAAACTTGAATTCATTAGCTGAGAGCTAAGGTTGCGGTAAACGGCCAATGCAGTTATCCAAACGCCGAGCAAACGCACTTTGCGCGACCGTCTGCCGGCAGCGCATCAACCCACCGTGACGGATTCCCCGGTAAAGGCACTGACCATCAACAGGACAAAGAACACCAGGTAGCTGACACTCAGCGGGTACGCAATGACCAGGAATACAACCCAGCCGACATTGGTTTTACCGCCGGCACGGCGTCGCTCGCGATTGCGGCAGAGCCAAATCGTCACGCCGATGGCAGTGATAAACAGTACGAGTGCCGCCGCAGCCAGCCCAGCAAGCGCAAACATCACGCCAATGCTCACAGCAATAACCGGAAGCAACAACAAGCCGCATCCACACCCACCGGGACTATAAACGGCAGACTGTCGGCGTCGTTCCATCGTCACTCCAACCTCAATATCTTTGAGCACTACAACGCAGCGGCCTGCTGGACAGGAACGATCTTATTCAGCTCCGGTTCGATCCGCCTTTTCTCGGCCTCAAGGTCAAACGCCACCTGAGCGCGCAGCCAATAACCATCCGTCAGGCCAAAATAACGGCAAAGACGGAGGTCGGTGTCGGCCGTCACGCGACGTTTTCCCAAGACAATCTGCCCGATACGCTGAGCCGGAATCCCAGTCTCTTTCGCAAGGCGATATTGAGAAATGCCCATGGGAACAAGAAACTCCTCTTTGAGAAGCTCACCAGGAGTCACCGGCGACAGCAAATCGGCCGAAGTCTCATCACTTGTGATAATCGACGATTTCGACATTCCAAGCCATCTCCTGTCTCCACTCAAAACAGACCCGATAGCGCTCATTACGATGCAATCATAGTATGGCCTTACGTTAGTAACGTCAAACGTTTCTATAGACTTACATCTCTATTATATCGTACGTTTGTTCGTGTTTTCTAGAACAAATAGTCCTTCACGCCTTAGTCAAGCAAAAGCAATCGTTTGTAGACATCGAGACCTTTGAGTAGGATTTCCTCGTCGAAGAGCATGCTATCGGTATGCAGAGCGCTTGTGGCATAGGCGGGGCAGCCATCCGAATCACTCGGGTTGTCTTGGTCCTCTGGCATACCCGTGCCCAGCAGGAAAAACACGCCCGGCAGATGGCGCTGATAGAACGCGAAATCCTCGGCGATCAGCAGCGGCTCGTCCACAAGTTGCAGCTCGGGCAAGGCAGGCGCAATGTGGGCAAACAACTCGGGGTCGTTATCGACTGGCGGATAGCCCTCGGCAAAGTCGAGATCGTACGTACAGCCCGTTGCGGTGCACGCCTCGTCGAGCGCACGGCGTACGCCCTCGCGCGCACGGTCGAACATGGCGTCCGTAAACACACGCAAGCTACCGGCAACATGGGCCTCCCCCGCCACCGCATTGCAGACGGTGCCTGCCTGCAGCAGGCCGAACTTGCCAATGCAGGGCTCATCGGCACCCAACTCGTCCATGAGCTCGCGCTCGGAAACTAAGAACTTGGCCGCTGCCAGCGCGGCATCGTGCGATTCCTCGACTGGAACGCCGTAGGTCTTGGCGATATGGATACTCGTTCCATGGATATGAATGTGCGTCTCGCTTGAGCGCGCCAGCAGCGGACCGGGGCAGCTCGCCAACGTGCCGGCGGGCAGATCGGGCCACACATGAAAGCCAAAAATGCGGTCGGCCCCATAGCGCTCGAACACACCACTCTCGCATACCGTCTTGGCACCACCGGTCGTTTCCTCGGCCGGCTGGAACACAAAGAGAACGTTGCGCCTAATGGCGCCCGGCTGTTCGCGAATCGTACGGTCAACATACGTCGCGGCGGCAAGCGCCATGGCCATGTGTCCGTCATGTCCGCAAGCGTGCATCTTGCCAGGATGGGTTGAGGCAAAGGCCGCTCCCGTCGCCTCCGCGATGGACAGCGCATCCATATCGGCGCGAATCGCCGTGGCATGCGCGGCATCAACACCGGCGTCGAAGAAAGCACAGACGCAGCTGGGGCACGGATGGGTCACCTCGCAAGCGAGCGGTGCCAGCACGCCCTCGATATAGGCAATGGTTTGCGGAAGATCGAAATCGAGCTCCGGAATGCGATGGAGATCGCGGCGATAGCGACGGAGTTCTTGGAGCTCGGTCATAGAGGATCCCTTCGTGAGGCACATCTGTTGCAACTTATTGTGATACAGGATTGTGGCGCACATGTTTCCAGCATATCCCTGCATTTTTTAAACGTTATATACGAATACTCTTGTTTGGTAAAGTGCAACGTGGTAGGGTCGTTACCACTTGATAGAGGCGCGGGCACGAAGAACCGCGGGCGAGCCGGCAGGCTTTGACCCCGTGGGGAGGCGAAACCCGCCGAACTGGGCTTTTCGGGCACGAACAACCTGGTGGGCCTGTGGGAAACACCCACAGGACTGTCTGCAGCAATGCGGGAGCGCTATCCGGACATTGGGTCCACGCTATGCGGATTCGATGCGCAGATGGCGCCGTCTGGATAGCGAGGTTTACGGGACATGGCATTGACCCCCAACGAGGCATATGCGGCCAAGCAGCCGTTTGTGGACAAGGAGACACTCGAGCATATCGTCGAGCAGTTCCCCACGCCGTTTCATCTATACGACGAGGCTGGCATCCGCCGCAACATGCAAGAAGTGCGCGACGCCTTTGCGTGGAACCCAGGCTTTAAGGAATACTTTGCCGTCAAGGCCAACCCCAACCCGGCGCTCATCTCCATTCTCAACGAATACGGCTGCGGCTGCGATTGCTCGAGCTATACCGAGCTCATGATCGCCCGCTCACTGGGTATCACGGGACACGACATCATGTTCTCGTCCAACGACACACCGGCTGCCGACTTTGAGCTCGCCGACAAGCTGGGTGCCATCGTCAACTTTGACGACATCAGCCACATCGGGTTCTTTGAGCGCGTTGCGGGGCCCATCCCCAAGACGGTCAGCTGCCGCTTTAATCCAGGCGGCCTGTTCCAGCTCTCCAACGGCATCATGGACAACCCGGGCGACTCCAAATATGGCATGACCACCGAGCAGCTCTTTGAGGCCTTCCGCATGCTCAAGGCCAAGGGCGCCGAGGACTTTGGCATCCACGCATTCCTTGCCAGCAACACCGTCACCAACGACTACTACCCCAAGCTCGCGCGCATCCTCTTTGAGCTCGCTGTGCGCTTGGAGCGCGAGACCGGCGCACACGTCGCCTTCATCAATCTATCCGGCGGCGTCGGTATCCCCTACTTGCCCGAGCAGCAGGCCAACGACATTCACGCCATCGGCGAGGGAGTACGCGCGGCATACGACGAGATTCTGGTTCCCGCCGGCATGGGCGATGTGGCCATCTGCACCGAGATGGGCCGCTTTATGATGGGCCCCTACGGCTGCCTGGTCACCAAGGCCATCCACGAGAAGCAGATCTACAAGGACTATATCGGTGTCGATGCAAGTGCCGTCGATTTGATTCGCCCTGCCATGTATGGCGCCTACCACCACATTACGGTGATGGGTCAGCCGGACGGTCCCGATAAAACCGCAGCCCCCGTCACGAACACGTACGACATCACGGGCAATCTGTGCGAGAACAATGACAAGTTCGCCATCGACCGCGAGCTTCCGCATATCGACATGGGCGACCTGCTCGTGATTCACGACACCGGCGCGCATGGCCACTCTATGGGCTACAACTACAACGGCCGCCTGCGCTCCGCCGAGGTCCTGCTGCGCCCCGACGGCTCGGCCGACCTTATTCGCCGCGCCGAGCGCCTGGGCGATTACTTTGCCACGCTCGACGTGCTGCCGTGCGGCCGCGAGCTGCTGGCCAAATCGCGCGCCGAAAGCGCCCGCCGTCGCGCTCAGGACGAGCGCCTAGTAGTCGCCGCCCAATGGAACAAACGCGTCCAGATCGCGGAAGCGAAGGAGAAGAACATGGATATCCGCAATCTCGAGGGCTCAATCGTCGCCCTTGTCACGCCGTTTAAAAAGGACGGCAGTGTCGACTTTGACGCGCTTGAGCACCTTATCGATTTCCACCTGCAAAATGGCACTGACGCCATCCTCACCCTGGGCACCACCGGTGAGAGTGCCACGATGACCGATGACGAGGACAACTCCGTCGTCGCCGCTGTGGTCAAGCATGTTGCAGGACGCGTCCCCGTTATTGCCGGCTCGGGCTCCAACTCCACGCAGACCATGCTCACCAAGTCGCTCACCTATCAGGGCCTGGGCGCCGACGGTCTGCTGCTCATCACCCCCTACTACAACAAGTCCAATGAAGAGGGTATCTATCAGCACTTTAAGACCGTCGCCGATGCCGTGGACATCCCCTGCATCCTGTACAACATCCCCGGCCGCTGTGGCTGCGGCATCAGCGAGCGCAACGTAGAACGCCTGGCCGCGCACCCCAACATCATGGGTATTAAGGAGGCCTCGGGCAACGTCGCCTACGCGGCCAAGATCGCCCACCTGCTGTCAGACGACTTCCGCATGTACTCGGGCGAGGACGCGCTTACCGTACCGCTCATGAGCCTGGGCGCCTCGGGCACCATCAGCGTGTGGGCCGATGTTCAGCCGCAGCTCGTGCACGACATGTGCCGCGCCTATCTGGACGGTGACGTGGAGCGCGCCCGCGATATCCAGATTGCCGGCCAGCCGCTCATCAATGCCCTCTTTAGCGAGGTCAACCCCATCCCCGTCAAGGAAGCGCTCGCCCAGATGGGCATGATCGAGGCAAACTACCGTATGCCGCTGTGCCCCATGGCAGACGACACGCGAGCCGCACTTACCGATGCTCTGAAGGGAGCTGGTCTACTTGATTAAGACCGTCATTATGGGAACGGGCCGCATGGGCTCGCTCATCCGCACTACCGCCGAAGGCATTGTCGACGCCGCCGGGCAGCCCGTTTTTGATATCGTGGCCCAGATTGGCTTCGATTTGAGCGAGCTCGAGAACGCACCGGCTGCCGACGTCATCATCGACTTCTCGAACGTCGCGACCTTCGACGCCGTCGTCGCCTATGTCGAGCGCACGGGCGCGGCGTTGGTCTCAGGCACCACAGGCTACACCCCCGAGCAGATGGACCGCCTGCGTGAGCTGGGCCAGAACACCCGCGTTATGCACTCGGGCAATTACTCCATCGGTATCGCAGCCCTGCGCCATCTGGTAGCGCAGGCTACACGCGAGCTGCCCGGCTTTGACTGCGAAATCGTCGAGACGCACCACAACCAAAAGGTCGACGCCCCCAGCGGCACTGCCAAGCTACTGCTCGACGCCGTCGTCGAAGCCGAGCCCGAGGCAGGCTACCACCCCGTCTATGGCCGCGAGGGCATGTGCGGAGCACGCGATCCCAAGGAAATCGGTATGCACTCGCTGCGCGGCGGCACCGTCGCCGGCGTGCACGAGGTGAGCTTCTTTGGCCAGGACGAGGAGGTCACGCTCACCCACCGCGCCACGAGCCGTCAGATCTTTGTCAACGGCGCCTTGGCAGCCGCGCAGAAGCTCGTCACCCGCGAACCCGGCTTCTATACGTTCGACAAGGTCATGTTTGCCTAACCAGGTATCAACCGAATCCACCCAAAGGAGAGATAGCAAATGAGCAACGCAGCCGAGATGGATGCACAGGAGATTATCAACTACATCGCCACCGCGCCCAAAAAGACGCCCGTCAAGCTGTACGTGCGCGAGAAGCCGGGCATGAAGGTTGCCTGGGGCGACGCACATGTCTACGGCGGCCGTCGCGGCAAGACCGTCTTTGGCGACTGGGACGAGCTCAAGACCATCCTGGACGCCAATGCCGATTCCATCGATTACTACGACGTTGAAAACGATTGCCGCAACTCCGCCGTGCCCATGCTCGACCTTAAGGGCATCAACGCCCGCATCGAGCCGGGCGCGATCATCCGCGACCGCGTCGAGATTGGCGACCGTGCCGTCATCATGATGGGCGCCATCATCAACATCGGCTCCGTTATCGGCGAGGGTTCCATGATCGATATGGGCGCCGTGCTGGGCGGTCGCGCCACCGTGGGCAAGAACTGCCACATCGGCGCCGGCACCGTGCTGGCAGGCGTTGTGGAGCCCGCCAGCGCCACGCCCGTCATCATCGAGGACGATGTCATGATCGGCGCAAACGCCGTGGTCCTGGAAGGCGTGCACGTGGGCAAGGGTGCTGTAGTTGCCGCCGGCGCCGTGTGCGTCGAGGACGTCCCCGCCGGCGCCGTCGTGGCCGGTGTCCCCGCCCGCGCCATCAAGATGCGCGACGAGAAGACCGACAGCAAGACCGGCCTGGAAGAGGGCCTGCGCCAGCTGTAGAAGTTACGCGGTTTTGCCAAACCGCGTAACGGCTCGACGCTGCAAACGCCCCTAAGCGGCAATCTGACGTTCAATCGTCGGTCGCGTACCGAAGTACGCTTCCCTCCTCTTTCACGTCACCTTGCTCGCTTAGGGGCGTTTTCGCTGACGTGAGCTCAACCTGCGGCGCAATGTCAGCAACCAAGCCGAAAACAAAAAAGGCCGAAGTCCCAAAAGGCTTCGGCCTTTGTTTTTTGCAACGTCCAAGAGCAGTTTATCGATTCTCAATACTTCCGATGTTCTTGAGCTCGATGGAGATGAGGCCGTTGGGCTCGTTGACAAACTCGATGTACTCAGAGTTCGAACCCATCTCGGCCGGGAAGCTGATCTCGATGCCCGTGTCGGTACGGATCTTGTGGTTGCGCACGGCCGCGCGTTCGACCTGCTTGCGCTCCACGAGCACACGCTCAGGCACCTTCTCCTCAGTCAGTGCCGCGCGCACGCTCTCCTTGATAACCGGCTCGTCCTCAAAGACCTCATCGACGATATCCCAAGGGGGCAGTTCCTCGTCATCCTCAACTTTCTCGGCAACAGCAGCCTTAACCTTGGCGAGTGCTACAGCCGTGTTGGCACCGTGCTCCTCGGCGACTTCCTCGACCACACGCGTCACGGTGTCGATGACCTCCTTGCCCGATACCCCCGTGTCGCACTGCAGCAGGCCATCGGGAATGAGCATGCGATCCTCGCCGGCAATCTTGCGCTTCTTATCCACATAGCCGATCTCCATGGTGCTTGCACGCACGATTGCATAGCTCGGCACCTTTTGCGAGGGATTCGGCAGAATGGCGTAGTGGCGCGCAATGTCGTTGCGCACCTCGCCCTCTTCGCGACCCACCTCGTGCATAAAAGCCTGCTTGGAGCCCAGCAGCATCACGGCAAACCAGCGGGCATCCTCATCGTCATCAAAGTCCGCCACAAGCACGTCAGTGGACTCGGCTTTCTCGGCCTTGGTAAGTTCGGAAGAGATGAACTCCGCAATCTGCTGAGACAGATCCACGAACTCACGCTCACCAAAGAAATAGCCCTTGAGCTCGCCGCCGAATGCGGAGTTCTCGGCAAACGTGGCACGCTTGTTATCAGCCGAGGTACGAGCGCGCCGCAGGTGCGTGGTTACGAAATTACGCACGGTGCGGCTCTCGATATCGAGCTCGCGCTGGCTCATAACGTTGACGGCAGAGTCAAAGTCCAGGATATGCAGAATCGCGTGATTGATTTTCATATACGGCATTCCGTTCTAGATCGATTTCGGCACGAACCAGTATAGCGGTCGATCCCGCCCCAGGCGCATCGAAGATTGGTGCATCGGGGACAGGTTGCTTTGCACCAATGGTTAGCGCAGGAGCTCGGACTGCCAAGCCTCGAGCTGTTCTGCCAAGCTCTTGCCGGCAGCGGGCATGTCGATCTGGGGACGTTTGGGCAGAAGCGCACACTTAAGAATCGCAACGATAGTCTGCGAGACAAAGCGTCGCGTATCTTTGTCAAAGCCTTGCGCAGCCTGGAGCATCACGGGCAGACTCTCACGCAGATTTCCTGCGATATCCGCAAACCGTTCGGCGTCCGTAGCCTCAAACACGGAGAACAACGCATCTACAAAACGCTCGCGCTCGCTAGGTGACACTGCAAGCAGCATCTCACGAATGGAGCCATCGACGTATCGAGCACCGGCGGACAGGCGCTCACAGTATACGAAGTCGCAACCATCAACCACCCAGCTAAAGGGATTGTGCTGCAGCAGGCTGAACTCGGTGCTCTCAACGATGGCATAGTCCTCTTGTGTCTCGAACATCATGCCGAAGATCGACGACCGAGGTAGCGTCTTGTCGATTCGACCGGAAAGATCGGCAAAGGCGTTGCCGTTCAGAAACTCCTCGACGAACCCTGGACCATCATGGGAATACGCCCGTTCGATTCGCTCACGGGCGACATCGGAGCACATCGCCGCACCGTACACCGCAAGGTTTCCGCCCTTGGAATGACCTCCGCACAAAAGCGGCCCGTCGATCGCATCCGCCGCCTCGTCCACATAACGCGCCGCGGATTCCTGGGCCGGTACAGGACACCGGAACGCCATGTTAAAGTCCTCTTTCCAGCCCACAATCGTGCTGTCGGTCCCCCGGAAGGAAAGATAGCTAAACCCCGCCGGAAACCGGAACGCCATGGCTGCAAACTGCTCCGTCGCCACCACATCGCTCACGGCACGATAGCCGCAAACGTGCACGCCGCGGTATCTGGGATTTGCTGCCACGGCCTCCAACAAGGCCCTGCTTCCCTCTGGGTCCCACAAGTCGTCAATCATGTCCCGGTAGCACTCGGCACGCAGCAGTTCGCGTACGTCTAGGCCCTGCCAGTTCGTCAGCCCCGCCATATCACCCGGCAAGCGCAAATAGGACAACCACGCAAAGACCAGGCTATCCACCGCGCAGAACGGCCGCTCCTCAAAGGGATCAAACGCCGTCTGGACATAGGTCAAAAAATTAGGCGAATCCGACATGGCCCTCCCATCAACTATGGTGCATTGGAGTCAGGTTACTTTGCACCAAAAAGGCGCCCGGGCCGTGTGGACCCGGACGCCTTCATTGTAGCTTTTCGCTCTAGCGAGCTTGATTTAGCAGGAGAAGTCGACGCTGTCGATGATGTCCTTGAGGGCCTTGGCAGAGACGGTGAGCTCATGCTGCTCGTCGTCGTTCAGCGGCACGGGGACGCGGCAGACAACGCCGTCGCGGCCAACGACGGTCGGCATGGAGATGGCAAGATCGGACAGGCCATACTCGCCCACCATGAGCGAGGAGACAGGCAGAACGGTCTGCTCATCGCGCATAACGGCGGTGCAGATGCGCTTGACGGCCATGGCGACGCCATAGTAGGTGGCGTGCTTCTTCTCGATGATGGTGTAGGCGGAGTTCTTGACGTCCTCAGCGATGCGCTTCTCGGCAGCCTCATGCTCCAGGTGGCCGTGAAGCTCACAGAAGGTGTTCAGCGGAACGCCGGCAACCTGAGCGCTGGACCAAGCGACAAACTCGGAGTCACCGTGCTCGCCCATGACATAGGCCTGGACATCGCGCGGGTCAACCTCGACGTGGGCACCAAGCATCTGCTGCAGGCGGCCGGTGTCGAGCACGGTGCCGGAACCGATGACGTGGCCCTCGGGCAGGCCGGACATCTTGATGGCGGCGTAGGTCAGAACATCGACCGGGTTGGAGACGATTAGCAGAATGCCGTCGAAGCCGGACTTCTTAATCTCGGGGATAATGGACTTAAAGATGTTGACGTTCTTGTTGACCAGGTCCAGGCGGGTCTCACCGGGCTTCTGGGCAGCGCCAGCGGTGACGACGATCATGGCGGCGTCGGCGACATCGGAATAATCGCCGGCGTAGATCTTCATCGGCTCGGCAAACGTCATGCCGTGCGCGATATCCAGGGCCTCACCCTCGGCACGGTTCTTGTCCACGTCGATGAGGACCATCTCGGAGAACAGACCGCTCTGCATCAGAGCGAACGCCGAAGACGAACCGACGAAACCGCAGCCGACAATAGCGACCTTCTTCTCGTTAACCATTAGAAACTCCCATCTCTCTCCACAAACAAGCCGCCCGGGAACGACCCGAGCGGCTTGTCGTAATCCCAATACATCTAATCGGGTCTTTGATTATGCCCCTATTCGCAGCCAAAAATCGACCGTTTACCGAAATTGTTTGCAGCATTCGTAAAATAACTGCACGAAATCGGTTTCGAGCTATTGACGAGTCGAAATAGGTTTCTAATACAGGCCCGCCTCGCGAATGGCCTCGACAGCCAAAGCGATCTGATCGGGCGGCAGGACCAGCGCCATGCGCACGTGCCCCTCGCCCGAAGGGCCAAAGCTCGCGCCCGGCGTCACCACAACGCCGGCCTTCTCCATGAGCTCCTCGCAAAACGCCATGGAATCGGTGCGACCACCGGGAAGCTTGGCCCACACAAACATAGAGCCATGCGCGTTGGGACGCTCCCAGCCCAGGCCCTCAAGACCGTCGCACAGGGCATCGCGGCGTTCCTGGTACTTCAGACGCTGCGCCTCGACCTCATCGCGCGGACCGTTCAGGCACGCGATGGCGGCCTTCTGAATCGGGAAGAACATACCAAAGTCGATCTGGCCGCGCAGCTTGGCAAAGGCAGAGACCACATCCTCGCGACCGACCAAAAAGCCGATGCGGGCACCGGTGACGTTAAACGACTTGGAGAGCGAGAAGAACTCAACGCCCACCTCGAGCGCGCCGGGATACTGCAAGAAGCTGCCGCCGGGCTCGCCGTCAAACACGATGTCGGAGTACGCGTTATCATGGACGATCAACAGATCATGCTCGCGGGCAAAGGCGATAATCTCCTCGTAGACCTCGGGCGTGCCCACCGAGCCGACCGGGTTCGCGGGCAGCGACACGATCATGTACTTGGCACGATCGGCAACCTCGGGATCGATACCCGCCACATAGGGCAGGTAATTGTGCTCGGCAACCAGCGGATAGTATTCGAGCTTGGCATCGGCGATCTTGGCACCCGCCTCAAAGACCGGGTAGCACGGATCGGGAACCAAAATGGTGTCACCCGGATCGAGCAGGGCAAGGCCCAAATGGCCCACCCCCTCCTGCGTGCCGTTGCACGACTGCACCATAGACGGCGTAATGCCCGAAACGCCAAAGCGACGCTCATAGTAATCGCACACGGCCTGCTTGAGTTCGGGCAGGTCGCGCAGGGCATACTTCCACATCTCGGGATCTTGGGCTGCCTGCGTGAGCGCCTCGACCACATGGTCGTACGGCTTAAAGTCGGGCGTGCCCACGCTCATGTTGTAAATGGTCTTGCCCTGAGCCTTCAGCGCGAGAAGCTTGTTGTTGAGCGAGGCGAAGACCTCCGCGCCAAAGCGGTCGAGACGCTGCGATGCCTGCATGGTGCCACCTTTCGATATAAAAAACGCGGCGCTCCGACAAGAGCGCCGCGCGATACGGGCCATCAGATTGCAAAAGTGTAACGCTTGCAACCCCCGTATTGGTTCAATTTAGCCAACCTTAGTCAACTGGATTGAGCGCGTCGATCTGCGCAAGCCACAGACGCGAGCTAGCGTCACTCGGCATACGCCAATCGCCGCGCGGGCTGAGCGTCACCGAACCCACCTTGGGACCATCGGGCAGGCAGCTGCGCTTAAACTGCTGGGCAAAGAAGCGACGGTAGAACGTACGTAGCCACGTGTGGACGGTCTTGGCGTCGTAGACGCCCTCGAAGCTCTTGAGCGCCATGCGGTAGATCTTGCCCGGCTCAAAGCCAAAACGCAGCAGGTAGTAGAGGAAGTAGTCGTGCAACTCGTACGGGCCCACCAAATCCTCAGTCTTCTGCGCAATCTCGCCGTCGCCCGTGGGCGGCAGAAGCTCGGGAGATACCGGCGTATCGAGGATATCGAGCAAGACCTCGGCAATACGCCCGCCAAAGACATCAGCCGCATAGCGCACCAGATGGCGCACAAGCGTCTTGGGCACGCTCGCATTGACGGCATACATGCTCATGTGGTCTCCGTTATAGGTAGCCCAGCCGAGCGCCAGCTCCGACAGATCGCCCGTACCGATGACAAAACCGCCAGCCTGGTTGGCCAGATCCATCAGAATCTGCGTGCGCTCGCGGGCCTGGCTGTTCTCGTAGGTCACGTCCTGCACGGCCGAATCGTGCTCAATGTCCTTGAAGTGCTGCTCCACAGCCGCGTGGATCGAAACCTCGCGGAAGCTCACACCCAGGTCGCGGGCAAGCGACTCGGCATTGGACTTGGTGCGATGCGTCGTGCCAAAGCCAGGCATGGACACGGCTGTGATACCGGTGCGCGGCAGCCCCAGCGCATCGAAGGCACGCACGGTCACAAGCAGCGCCAGCGTGGAGTCCAGGCCGCCCGAAAGGCCGATGACCGCAGCCTTGGTACCCGTGTGGGCAAGGCGGGTCTTGAGGCCCGCAGTCTGCAGATCGAGGATCGTCTCGCAGCGCTCTGCCAAGTCGCCGTGGTCGGCCGGCACAAAGGGAGCACGGGGGAAGACACGGTCGATGTCGAGTGCATCGCGCAGGACAGGCTCTTTGGCCAGCACGCCCTCAAACGAAAATTCAACGGTTGTGGCCTCCGGCGCATCGTCCGCGCGCGTCCACGTCGTCGAGCGACGGCGCTCGGCAACCAGACGGTCGAGGTCAACATCGGCAACCGCCATATCGCAGGTAAGGAGCTTCGTCGCCGCCAGCTTAGAGCCGTTTTCGTAGACGAGGTTCTCGCCCGCAAAGACCATATCGGTCGTGGACTCGCCCTCGCTCGCGTCCGCATAGGCATAGGCACAGTAGAGGCGCGCACTCTGATTGGAGATGAGGCTACGTCGGTAATCTGCCTTACCGATGATCTCGTCGGAAGCGGAGGGGTTGAGAATCACCGTGGCACCGGCAAGCGCCATCTCGGTCGAGGGCGGCGCAGGTACCCACAGGTCCTCACAGACCTCGACGCCCAGCACCAGGTCCTCAGCACCCTCATCACAGCAGCGGTAGACAAGCCCCGAACCCAGCGGAACCGGACCCTGACCGGCAAATTCAACCCACACGGGATCTGTGGGCGCCGGAGCAAACCAGCGGCGCTCGTAGAACTCGCCATAGTTGGGCAGATACTTCTTGGCCGTGAGGCCCAAAAGCTCACCCGCGCAGCACACGGCGGCGCAGTTGTAGATATTCTCGGCAACTGCAACGGGAAGACCGATGGTAAAGACAATCGGCAGCTCACGAGTCACATCGAGGATATGCACCAAAGCAGCCTCGCAGGCATGCAGTAATGTGCGGTTATGGAACAGATCGGCCGCGGTATAGCCGCACAAGTTAAGCTCGGGCAGCACCAGAGCACGAACGCCGCGCTCGGCAGCCTCGCGAACAGCCGCCAACGCAACCTCGGCATTGCCCTCGACATCGGCAACGCGAATCTGCGGCGACGCCGCCGCCACACGCAAAAAGCCATCGTTCTTATTAGCCGAAACGCAGCATTGCCTTGTTGATCTGGACACTGGAGGCCCCTTCTACCCTGAGATTCAGTCTAACGAACGTTCACATACCTCTAACTAGCCAAAGCAACCTCCCAGTTTACTGAGAGGCCAACCTGTGCTAAGAGCATGTATTTCAAAAAAATCTTTAATTAAAAAAGGAGAAATCGATAATCGACTTCTCCTTTAAGCGAGGCGAGTAAATTCCGAAACTAATGGCAGAATTTATCCATGTAGTCCTCAAAGTCGAACACTTCTACCACGACGCCCTCTTCCTGAAACTCTTTCAGTTGCTCCAAGAGATCTTTGTTAATAACGTCCATGCAGAAACCTCCTCTATCTAATCAATTGTAGTATATCTGCTTTCATGCAATTATCAACCAACTTGTTTAATTGCTCCTCGTTTGCCGATAGTCCCTCTTTTTTCAAAATGTCGCGCACCTCGTTCTTAGTAATCGGCTTTTCAAACAACGAAAGCAAAGCGAACGAAAAATCATTAACCGCACACATTCTATGGGTGGCACAACTCAGCAGTACTCTTAACCCCTCTTTTGAGCGTCCGACTTCTTTCACAAACGAACTTTTAACCAATTGAAAACCATTATCGTGCATTACATAATCGGCATCGATATTTGTATTCAGCAATCCATAATGCAACAGTTCTTCTATCGCCCTTGTCAGCTCGAGATCGCCCTGATCAAGGATAAGAGAAATGCTACAATCAGCCTCCAATAAACGGGCCAACTTAAGGTATACCAACTGGGAAACAGCATAGACATGATGGTATTCAGAATTATAGAAGTAGGCAAATGGCTCAACGAGCACGACAGAGGTCTTGGAATCCAGCCAGATTCGATCAGCTGGATTTAGACTAGTTAGCCGTCGCTTTACTTTGGTCAAATGTCCCTTATACCTGACAGCGTGAATAGAATCTAGGATCCAGGTCACCTCTGAAATATGAAGCCGCTGGGGCAAGTCAATTGTGTCGCTACCGTTTATGACCTCTTGCATATAAAAATCAATATGATGCTCATCAGATAAGGATTTTGCTTCATTTAAAGTTAAACCAGTGCCTGAAACATAATCCACTTCGAGGCGCAAATCCTCATATTGGGACTTCGGCATTACAGAGACACCATACTTATCGGGATGATTCCAAACATCCGACCCCATAACGAGACCAAAATTCGTAAATCCTCTCGTGGAATATGGAACACCACATACCTGTTTTGAATAATTCAAAACATTCTCTGTATAAGCTAAGGTGTTCAGAGCCTCTTCTTTAGTTTCGGTCGGAAAGCCAATCATAAAGAATAGATGAACAGGAATACCCGCATTGAGACAATCATGGATATTGCGATCAATCCAATCAACTCTCGTGTTCTTCTTCATTAGATCAAGAACTCTTTGGTTGTATGACTCGAGGCCAAACTGAATCTGCCTACATCCACTTTGGTATATCTTGTTGAAAACGTCTGTACTTAGGGTTGGAGAGAACCTCGTTTCTCCATGCCAGAAAAACGTTTTTCCCGATGCGTTTATTTCATCCGCGAGTTGCTCCATTCTTTTGCCTTCGAATGTTTCATCCACAAAAGAGAAAACTCTCGTGCCGTATTTTTCATTTAACCGACACATTATTTCAAATACTCTCGATATAGGCATCTTTCGGTAACAACCACCGGTAGCACCGGGAATGGTGCAGAAGGCGCAATGATTAAAACACTGCCTAGAGGAATAAACCGGCAATATTAACTCAGGCATGAAGTATTTAGAAAGGGCGAAGCCATCGAAATCGGGAACTGTATCGTTGATAAATGTTTGCTCAATCCGATGGTTTTTATATATCTTTCCACCTTTAGCATGGCAAAGGTTTGGAACACAGTCGAGATTGTCATCACCAGAGTCAAGAGCCTCAAGAAGACGTGCAAGCGGCTCTTCGCCGTCATACATCATTATCGAATCAATGTATTCAAAAAAGGGATGCCATTCTTTCATGCAGTCATCTGCTAAACGAGTAATGTAATTGCCGCCCAATGAGACGTGTTTAACAGATGGACATTCTTCTTTAATCAGTTTCGCTAACGTAACTGCAGAAATCAATTGGAACCTTGAATATCAACTTCATCCGAACACCTCCCATATTCATCCGTACATGTACG
>UQDE01000017.1 GCA_900539735.1 uncultured Collinsella sp.
GACGGAAAGCACATTAAGTGCTTTCCTTTGCGTGCGGAACTCGCGACAAACTTAACCCCCGCCCTCAGCCCCGGAGACCCTCCCTGCCGTCACTTTGTCCAAACAGTTCTTGCTCCTCGCCGCTTCCGCGGCTCGAGGTCCCCGTTCTCCTCGGTGGGGTTGGTCTGATTATTCTTGTTGAAACTCCGCCTTTGGCTCATAAAAAACGGGAGATGCGATTTTACATCCCCCGTTTTTGTTGTGATTACTCTAGGTCAATAAACTTAGTGCTTATGATCTTGCCGTCTTTTACTAGCATTCTGGCCATGGTGGGGCCTCGGGTGCCTCTGGGGTAGCTGGCGCTGCCCGGGTTGAGGACTAAGCAGCGGCCCACTTGGGCTTCTTTGGTTACGTGGGTATGACCGTTGATGGCTACGTCTACGGATCCCACCGGAAGGTCTTCGCGGTAGTGGGCTACGGCGAATTTGAGGCCTTCGTAGGTAAAGAGTGCAAGACGGTCTACATCGGGGCCGTAGTCGCGGTAGTAATCGTTGTTACCCAGTACGGCCCGCACGGGGGCGATGGTGCATAGGTGCTCGTAGTCCATCTCTGACGTGAGGTCGCCGGCGTGGATAATCAGGTCTGCGCCCTCAAGCTCATCCAAGAGCGCAGGCGATAAATAGCCGTGGGTGTCCGAGATGATGTCGATGCGCTTGGCGCTTGCACTGTTCATGGGATCCCTTCCGCAAAAAACGATTCGGCAGATACATACAAAAAGGCCCCACGGCTCCGCAGACGATGGGTCTACAGGGCTGCGGGGCCAGTGTGCTAGAGACTCAGGGCCTTCTTAAGCGGCACGACGCGGCGGCGCGAAACCGGCACGCGTTCGTCGACGCCCGTAATGCCCAGCTGGATGGCACCCGAGGGCACCGTCTCGACATCCGTGACGCACGCCAAGTTGACGATATAGCGGCGGTGAACACGGAAGAAGCCAAAATCGCAGAGCTTGGCCTCAAACTGCGCCAGCGAGGTCGTCGACAAAAAGCGATCATCGACGGTATAGATGCAGGAGTAATCGTCCTTGGCCATGATAAAGCGAATGTCGTCCACGGGAATGAGCACCTTGCGGCCGCCCTTTTCCACCGGGATACGCTCGATGGTCACCTTGCTGTCCGTAACCGGCTTGGTGCGTTGCATGACCTTCTCGATCGCGCGATCCAAGCGAGCTTCCTCGACCGGCTTCATCAGATAATCGACGGCATCCACGTCGAATGCCTCGACCGCATGGTCACTATACGCAGTCACAAACACGATCGCCGGCGGATTTTTGAGCTTATGCAGCGCCTCGGCAAGTTGCAGGCCCGAGGCACCGGGCATCGAGATATCGAGAAACACGACATCCACGCGACTTTCCATAAGCATCTCGATGGCGGAGCGGACACTCGACGCCTCCGTGATCGTGCCGATCTTGCCCGTTTGCTCGAGCAGGAAGCGAAGCTCCGAGCGAGCCGGCGCCTCATCATCCACAATCATCGCACGCAGCATAGGGATAAAACCTTTCGTCAACTAACTACGCCGGGCATCCGCCGCATGACGTTGAGCCCGTAGCCTTTTATTTTACTCTTGAATGTCAAAGATGCTCTCTGACAAATCAAGATGAAGGAGCACTTTGGTGCCCTTGCCCGGCGCCGATTCGACACGCGTATAGGAGTGCGGCCCATAAAAGCGATGGATGCGCTCCGAAATATTGTGCATGGCCACACCGGCGCCGCCACCCTGGGGAGAGCTGGCGTCGGGACGGGCAGAGCGCTCGTCAAACAGTCTGGCGGCGGTACCCTCATCCATGCCCACGCCGTTGTCGGCCACGGCAATCAGGATTGCGTCGTCGCCGTCTTGATGGACGGTCACGTCGATCCGCAGGGCGTCGTCATCGCCCATGCCATGCCGCACGGCGTTCTCGACGATGGGCTGGATTACAAAGGCCGGGACCAACGTGTCCTCGACATCCTCGGAGACATCGAAGGTCGCCAGTACGCGGTCCTCGCCAAAGCGCGCCTTCTCAAACGTCAGGTAGCGCTTGGTCTGGGCAACCTCGCGCGAGACCGGGATAAGCGACCCCGAGTTGTCGAGCGTGGCGCGATAGAACGAGGAGAACTCGCGCAGCAGCTCGCGGGCACGCAGCGGATCGGTGCGTGTAAACGACGCGATGGTGTTGAGCGTGTTGAACAGAAAATGCGGATTGATCTGCGCCTGCAGGGCCCGTACCTCGGCACGGGCCGTGAGCTCCTTTTGCACCTCGAGCTCGTGGATGGCGAGCTGCGTGGACAGGATCTCGGCAAAGCCCGAGGCGAGTGCATACTGGGTACGGTCGACGGCGCGCGGGGTCTTGTAGTAGAACTTGAGCGTGCCGACGGTGCGGTCGCCCACCTTGATGGGCGCGATGATACCGGCGGGAACATGGTTGTGCGAGCCATCCGAACCCACCACGTCTACCACGCGGTTGAACGACTGCACGATGCCGTGCTCAATGACGTAGCGCGTGGCAAGCGTGTGGATGGGCGAGTCGGGCAGTAGCTTTTCCTCGAACTCGCCCGCGCAGGCCAGCACGTTGCCCTCATCGGTGATGGCAACGGTCATGGCACGTGTCTCGGGCAGAATACGTCGGCACACCAAAAGCGCTGATTCCTGTGTCAGGCCGCCCTTAATGTCCTCGAGCATGGCCGAGGCAACCGAAAGCGTCTCCTCGGTGTACTGGGAGCGTACCGAATCGGGATTGAGCGTCAAATAGATAAAGATGCACAGGAAGATGCACAGTAACGCACAGGCGATCACCGTGGCAATCGGCTCAATGCCAGTCGCCAGGGCAAAGATAAAGTACACCAACACGCAAACGGCGCAGACAACGGCGATGATGCGAAAGATTGAAATTGAATTATCGCGCTGAGCGCGGCGGTCGATCATTCAGCCCCCTCCAGGATGCTAATCAGCTGTGCGTCGCGCCAAAGTTCGTCCATGATCTTGGGCCAGAAACTCTGAAAACGCAGGTAGCTTGCGGCGTTTTGGCGGGCATAGGTCTTGGCCTCGTCAATACCATGACGCCAGATGCGCAGATACCCCTCGTGCTCGCGGGTAAACATGCTGCGGACCATGGCAGTCTTGCGCACGCGGTCGTCGAGCTCGCGCGAGATCCACGGACCCGGATAGGGCATGAGTGATGCGGCCGTAACCGGAATGAGCTCCTTTTGGTGCGCAGCGAACGTCAGCTTGGCCCGCTCGTAGTACCAACGGTACACGTCCTGCATAAAGCGCGGCGAGCGCTTCTCGGACTCGGGCGGCAGGTGGCGCACGGTCCACTCGTTATCGAACCACACGTCGTAGCCAAACATGCGCATGTTAAACAGGTAGTCCAGATCCTCGCCGCGGGTGATAAACGGGTCGAAGGCCACGCGTGTAAAGGCGCGGGCGTGGAGGGCCATCAGGCCGCCGCACACGTAATTGGAGCGCGAAATGCGGGTGCCTGAGAGCGCCTTTTTCATCCAGCGATTGAACTCGATACGCTTGGTCCACCAGCGATGGCAAATGCCCGCTTTGTCCGTGGGAGCCAGCGGCGACCCGTCGCGATCGTAAAAGTATCCGCTCTTGACTAAAATCGGCAGGCCCTGACGTGTCTGTTGGCCCAGTGCATAGGTCGCACGCTTCATAAAGTCGGCATCGATGACGGTCTCGTCGTCATCCAAAAACACAACCGCGTCGTGCCCCAACACCGCCGCGCAGGCAAGACCCATGTTGCGAATGGCGCCGTAGCCGCGCAGGCTCACGCACTCGCCCGAGCCTTTGGGCGCAATCTGCGCCACGCGGTCGGCAACACGCGAAGCCTGAGTATTGGTAACGATGGTGACCTTAAGTGTGGGATGCGCATTGACGATTTCGTGCACACGATGGGATACGTCGGCCGTGGCAGAAACCGGACAGACCACCAAGAGAATGATGCGCGGAATGTCGCGTACCTGTTCGAGCGAAGTCAGGCAGCGATCGAGTTCCGGGTTGGCGGCATTGAGCGACGTCGAGTGATCGTAGGTGCCGGGAGCGTTTGCTTGGGTATCATCGCCTGCCCAATATGTTGGGATCACAACCGTGGCGTTCATACCTTTACCCTCCTTGCAACACAAAAACGGGGCGCCGCCAAACACAGGCGACGCCCCGCGACCTAGCTGATTCCATCATACCCACTTGGGCTAAACATTGTTCGGAAGTCAGAATGATTTATGCGGCTACTTCCAAAAGAGTACTGCAGATAGGCCCAATTGCTGTACTGAGCCCGGTTGCCTTACGCCGCCGCCTGAGTCATGCGGGACAGGCGAACCAGCAGCATAAAGCCAACGATCAGCAGCACGCCAATGGAAAGGACGCCCAGCGACGGGTTGCCGGTCAGCGAGGTGACGACCGACACCAGGAAGGTGCCCATGACGCTTGCATAGCGACCGAAGATGTCAAAGAAGCCGTAGTACTCGTTGGACTTTTCCTTGGGGATAATGCGGCCAAAGTAGCTACGGCTGAGCGCCTGCACGCCGCCCTGGAACAGGCCGACCATAATGGCAAGCACCCAGAATTCAAAGGCGGTCTTTAGGAAGAACGCGGCGAACAGCACAATGCCCATGTAGGCGGCGACCGCCACCAGGATCATGTTGAGCGTGCCCACGCGTCCGGCGAGCTTGCCGTAGATGATGGCGGACGGAAAGGCCACGAACTGCGTAACGAGCAACGCCAGCACCAGCTGCGTCGAGTCGATGCCCAAAGCCGATCCGTAGCTGGTGGCCATGGAAATGACCGTGTGGACGCCATCGATATAGAAGAAGAACGCGACCATGTAGACCAGCACGGTCTTGTTGTGGGCGATCTCGCGCATGGTGTGTCCGACCTCGGAGAACACACCGCCCACGATGCGGCCGATAGTGTCCTCGGGACCGCGCTCGCGACCATACTTTTGCTTATAGGTGTGAATGAGCGGCAGGGTAAAGATGAGCCACCAGGCACCAGTGATGATAAAAGACAGACGCGTTGCCAGCATGGTGGGGACGCCAAGAGCGGGGCCACCCATGATGAGCGCCAGGCAGATGACGAACGGCACGGTGGAACCGATGTAGCCCCAGGCATAACCCGAGCTGGACACGGCGTCCATGCGCTCGTCGGTGGTAACGTCGGGCAGCATGGCGTCGTAGAATGTCATAGAAGAGTTAAGGCCGATGGTGCACAGCACGTACACGGTCAAAAATGCCATGGCGGACATTGGGATAGCCTGCGCCAGGCAAAGAACCAGGCCCGTGAGGAAAAAGCCCAAGAAGAACTTGATTTTGTTGCCAGCGCAGTCGGCAAGTGCGCCCAGAATGGGCATGAGCATGGCGATGACCAGCGAGGCGATCGTCTGTGCATTGCCCCAGGCGACCACCAGGTCGGCCGAGGAAGCGCCGGTATTGATGGCGTTAAAGTAAATGGGCACCACCGAGGTATTGAGCAGCACGAGGGCCGAATTGCCCACATCATACATAACCCAGTTACGCTCGAGCTTGGTGTATTTCATGGACAGGGACCCTTCGTATTCGCCCGATATGCAGTTAGTTCATCGTACCCCAATTGTCCAGAACCGCCGGTAAGGATTCGGCAAAGGGGCACGCACGGGCCCTATTCCTCGCGGTCGAACTCCTCATCGGCATTGAGCACGCGACCGCTGTAGTTGACGTGACTGGTCACGGCATCCATGTCACCGGTCTCGATAAAACGTGCGACCGTGCACTCGTAATCGCCCAGCGCGCGATCAAAGACCTCGGGGAAACTCTCGTTCGAGACCTCGTCGGTAAAGGGATTCTTCCATGTCAGATGGCCCAGGTTACCGGTGCGCTCGGGCAACTCCGTCGTCACGCGATGAGCAAGGCCGTCGAGCAGCGAGTAATCGTGCACCAAGCCCTCAACCAGCGAGATCGCGCGCGTCTTTGCGGAGCCGGCCGGCTCAATCGCGCGGTAAAGTCGCTGCATATTGGCAACGGCAGCACCGTACTCCCCCGCCGGAATGTCAATGCCGTACACGCGTCCGGCAACATAGCTCATCAGCACGCCGGCCACGCGATTGATGCGATCAGTGGTGACGATCTCGCCCGCCGGCGGGTAATCGTCAACCGTAGCGCCATCGCGTTTAAGCTGCAGCATCAGCACATCCAGGTCGCTCTCGATCACGGCATGGACCTGACTGCTCGAATCCTCAAGCTCTGAATCGGACTCGACAATGCCAAACTGCTGCTCATAGACAAAGGGATGAGCGTTGCGGTCGAGCACGTAATGAGACAGCAGGCCCAGCGCAAAGGCACGACCCAAGCTGGCGTCGCGCGGCAGCAGATGCGACACGCCGTCGCGCAGGCACGCAAACTGACGAGACATGCGCGACCGATGCATGACCTGCGCCAGCAGCGCGCAGTCGGAAACACGCGGTGTCAGAATGTGAAAGAAAAACGGGTCGGGGCCTTGGTTGCCCAAGATAAAGGCAATGCGCTCTTCATCGGACGTGATGACGCCCTGTGGAAGACGGTCGATGCTTTCCTCGCCAAACAGATGATGGGTGATAAGCGCGGGCATAATGATCCTTTCGATTTCATTCGATGCCACCCATTATGCCCACCGCGCGCCCATGCCAAACCTGCGATGGTAAACGACGGCACGCAGACCGTCTACGCAAGCCCCAAGTGTGCTTTAACCTCGGCAGCGCGACGGCGGGACACGGGCACCGTCGAGGTTACGCGATCGAGCCTGAGCTCCATAAGACCCGTGGAACCGATCTCGACATTGTGCACGTCTTCCAAATTGACCAGATAGCTGCGATGAACGCGAATAAAGCCCTCGGAGACCAAGCGACGCTCGAGCGAAGAGATCGACTCATTGATCAGGTACGTTCCCTCGGCGCAGATGGCGTTGCAAAAATCGGCGCGCGCCTCAAAGTAGCAGACGTCTGCGGCGGGAATGAACACCTTTTTGCCCCCGCGGTCCACCGTCAGACGCAAAGGCTGGCGCGGAGCGTGGATAACACGACGGACACCCAAGGCTGCCTCGATCTTGTCGAGTGCCTTTGACAGGCGTGCGTCCTCGACCGGCTTGACGACATAATCGACGGCATCGAGGTTATACGCATCAGCCGCATACTCGGCAAACGCCGTCACAAACACAACCACCGGCGGCGTCTTTAGGTTCTGCAGCGTCTCGGCAAGCTCAATTCCCGAGCGACCGGGCATGGTAATGTCTAAAAACAGCACGTCGGGCTTGTTCGACAGAATCGACTCCACGGCTTCGGTGACATTGCCCGCCTCGGCAATCTGGCCCACACGCGTATCCTTTTCCAACAGATAGCGTAGCTCAGCCCTAATGGGAGGTTCGTCATCAACCACCAAGATGTTCCAGCCTTCGGACATATGTGCTTCCCCTCTTTTTCTCTCAATCCAACCGCGTGCTACGCCGTCAACGGCGCGGGCTCATGCGGCTCGCCGTTCAGCTCGACGATGACCTGCGTTCCCACGCCCTCCTGGGACTTCACGCGCATGCCGGAATCTTCTCCGTAAAAGAAATGGATGCGCTGAAGCACGTTGAAGAGCGCCAGGCCGCAACCTCGCTTGACGGAGCCGTCGGCGGTAATGCTCTCGGGCTCCTCCAGGCGATGTTGCTCAAACAGATGCGCGCAGACCTCTTCGCTCATACCGATGCCATCGTCCTCGACGATAATCTCCAAACCGTCATCGGTCTCGAAAGCCCTAACATGAATAGAAAGCGGCTCGGTCTCGCGCTGCGCGTGCTTGATGCAGTTTTCGAGCAACGGCTGCAAGATAAACGGCGGCACCATGCAATCGCGCACCTCAAAGTCGATATCGACCGAGACGCGCAGACGGCCGTCGCCATAACGAGCCTGCATAAGATTGATATAGCGAGTGCCCTGTTCCACCTCGTGCTCGAGCGTGGTGAGGGTATCGGAATCAGAAAGCGTCTGACGGTAGTAGTTGGAGAAGTCGATCAGCAGCGACCTGGCCTTGTCCGGCTCGGTACGTACGAGTGACACGATGGTGCTGATGGTGTTAAACAGAAAATGAGGATCGACCTGCGATTGCAAGGCGCGCAGCTCCACGCGGGCCGTAAGCTCGTCCTGGCGCTCAAGCTCAAAGCTCGCAAGCTGCGTGGAAATGAGGTCGGCAAAGCCCGAGGCAAGCGCCGTCTGGCGCATATCGATGCTGCTCAGACGGGGATAATACAGCTCGAGCGTGCCCACGCAATGCCCGCGCACGGTAAGCGGTGCGACAATACCGGCGCGCAGGCGCGGAAAGTAGCCACCCGTCTCGGTCGAGGCATCGCGCGAGAACACGCTTTGCTCACCGCTGTTGATCACGTTGAGCGTAGTCCGCAGTACCACCGGGGTGCCCGCGGGGCATTTTGCCGAGTCCTCGCCCCAGCTCGCCAACACCTGCCTGCCGTCGGTAAAGCAGATGGCAGAGGCGATAGTTTCGGACAGGATGATCTTAGAGGCGCCCAGAGCAGCTTCGGGCGTAAGGCCGCGCGACGTGTAGGCGAATATTTTTGATGCGATGGCGAGCGTGCGGTCGGTTGCGCTCGATGTGAGGTCGTCGGGAACGACAAAGACGTACGAGAAGAAGAAGCACAGCATGACCAAGCCGGCAATGACGACAACGGCCGGAACGGGATTGGGATTATCGGTTAGATCCCAGATGAGCAGCAGGATAAGCAGTGGAACGACAATACCGAGCAAGATGGCTTGAACCACATGCTGAGCGGTACGAAAGACCTTGGTAGAGTTGTAGCTCTTGCCCAGAATCAGCCTATTGAGATTCACCGTCATCTCCTTCTTACTGACGCACCCCATAGCAATAAAGAGGGCCGCAAGCGACCCTCTCCATTGCATTATGCAATCAAATACTGTGTTTTGCATCAAGCCATCGATGAACGGTAGCTTAGGCGCTGTACTTGTTTGCCTCGCCGAAGGTGCCGGCCTCGACAATCCAGCCGTCCTTCATGATGACGTCCATGTTGTCGGTGTTGAGCACGTGGATGTCGGCGGCGACGTCACCGTTAACGACCAGCAGGTCGGCGCACTTGCCGGCCTCGATGGAACCGGTCTCGTCCTCGATGTGGCACATCTTGGCACCGTTGAGGGTGGCGCAGGTGATGGTCTCGACCGGGGTGAAGCCGATCTTGTCGACGAACTCGTACATCTCCTCGATGGAGCAGGTGCCGTACGGGGTGACGAAGGAGAAGGAGTCGGAGCCGATCGTCATGACGACGCCGCGCTTCTTGGCCTCGCGCAGGCAGTCGTAGTTGCGCTGTAGCTCCTTCTCGACCAGGGTGCCCTCGTACTTGTCGTGCAGCTCGGGGACGTAGACGGGCGGATAGGTGGCGTACCAGGTGGGCAGGAAGGCGATCGTCGGGGTGAAGAAGGTGCCCTGCTCGGCCATGAGGTCCATGGTGCGCTCATCGATATCGAAGCCGTGAATCAGCTGCTCGCAGCCAAAGCGAACGGAATCGTAGGCAGCAGCGTGGTTGTTGTAGCAGTGGCTCCACACGGGGATGCCGACCATCTTGGCCTCTTCGACCACGGCCTGAATCTCCTCGGAGCAGTAGTGCTGGTCGCGGCCGGAGTCCCAGCGCCAGATGCCGCCACCGGTAGCCCAGATCTTGATGGCATCGGGGTTCTCGCGCAGGCGACGACGGACGGCCTTGCGCAGATCCCAAGGACCGTCGACCTGATCGCCCCAGGGGTGCGATTCCTTGTTGAGCTCCTGGCTGCAGTGGTGGGAGTCGCCGTGGCCGGCAACGCGGCAGAAGCCAAGGCCGGTGGCCAGAACGCGCGGGCCCTTGAAGACGCCCTTGTCGATGCAGTCACGGATCTGGATACCAAAGCGGCCGATCTCGCAGACGGTGGTGAGGCCGTGGGTGAGGCAGTCGTAAGCCTGCTTGACGGCGACGGCCTGCTTCTCGAGGAGCGGCTGCATGACCCAGTCGGTGTCATCGTCGGTCAAGTTGCCCGAGAAGTGCAGGTGAGTGTCGATCAGGCCGGGAAGGACGGTCTTGCCGGCGGCGTCGATGACCTCAACGCCCTCGGGAAGGTCCTGCATAGCACCGGCGTACTCAATCTTGCCGTTGTCGTCGACGAGAACGAGGGAGTTCTCGACCGGCTCGGCACCGGTACCGTCGATGAGCTTGCCGCCAACGATTGCATACTTAGTGGACATGGTTCCTCCTTATGGATCCATATAGTGGGCGAGGCCGTGTTGGGTTAAGGCCTCACAAAGCTACCCAAGTGGTGCCGGGTTCGGTGCGCGGAAGAGAGGGTCCCGCGCACCTGATCCGCCCCGGCTCGGCGTTACTTTTTGCGGGAATTGGTGAAGGCCATGAGAGCCAGGCCGACGGCCAGCCAGCCGATCACGATGCTCCACTCCACCATGTTGAGGGAGGCGGGAGAGAACGGAATCACGAGCAGGCCGATGATGATGGCGCAGGCAGCGATAGCGAGGCCGATGCCAAACTTGCCGCCGGGCACCTCGTAGGGACGAGGCAGGTCGGGCTCGGTGAAGCGCATACGCAGGCAAGCGAGGGCGACCATGCCACAGGAGAAGATGAAGGCGAGAGCCGACACGTTGGTCAGAGGGATGAGCATGTTCTTGCCCAGGAACGGACCGACGACGGTGATGACGCCCAGGACGACGCAGGCGAGCTTGGGAGCGCCGGACTTGGGGTCGACCTCGGCGAACTGTTCGGGCAGCTGGCCCTTGCGGCCCATGGCGAGCATGATGCGGCTCGTGGCGCCGTAGAAGGAGTTCATCGGGCCCATGGGTCCAAGCGTGGCGATGACGAGCATGGCCAGGTACAGGAGCATGTTGATGCCCTTGAGGCAGGCGAGCGCGGGAACCGGGCTCTTAACAAACTCATGCCAGTCGAGGATGGTGCCGAACGAGTAGATACAGACCATGTAGAAGCCACCGGCGGCCAGCAGTGCCAAGGAGATGATCTTGCCGAACTTGTTCCAGTTGAGGCCCTCGGCAGCTTCCTCAGCCTGCTGAGGAATGGTGTCGAAACCGGCGTAGAAGAACGGGGTCAGAACCAGGACCGACACGATGCCGGCAAACAGGCTGGTGCTCTCGGTGGCGGCCTTGCCGCCGCCAGCGCCGGTGACCTGGGAGAACACGGGCATGGCGTTGTCCGGCGAGCCGGTAAACAGCGAGACGCCCATGGCGAGCAGCATGCCGCAAAGCAGAGCCTTGGTCAGGAAGGCCTGGAGCTTGGCGGCCGAGCTGGCGCCGCGGAAGTTGAGGAAGATGACGTAGACTGCAAAGCCGAGCGCGATCAGCGTCGGGAACAGGTAGACGTCGGCCCCCAGGATGGTGTAGAGCTTGACGGCGCGCAGCCACTCAAGGCCGGGCAGGCTGCCGAACATCTCGGACACGAGGGTCGAAATGGCGATGGCCTCCCACGGGCACAGGATGCCGTTGCCCAGGGCCAAAAGCCATCCGGTGATGTAGCTCAGCGTACGGCCAAAGCTACGATCGACATACTCGACGATGCCGCCCGAGATGGGGATAGCAGCCGTGAGCTCACCGAAAACAGCTCCGACGGGCACGAGGAAAATTGCACCCAAGAGGAATGCGATCATAGCGGGAACGGGACCGCCGCCCACGACCATCCAGTCACCGACCTGCAGAACCCAACCGGTACCGATGATGGCACCGAAACCGATGGTGAAGAAGTTCCAGAGCGAAAGCGTTTTCTTCATGCCGCCATTATCCTCGACTGCAACTTCTGCGTTCTTGTCCGCCATTGTTCCCCTCCTTTCCTTTTTGACGCCCTTGGCGTCACCCCTTGCGCGGTCCGTTTTGCCGCGCGCTTTTATTCCATGGCTTTAAGATACGGCCTTGGCGCAGCAGCGCCGCTCGCAGCTCGACCGAAGGCAGAACTGCAAAACGAGCGGCACCGTTTTTGGGACGAACGGCGGGAGACGTCATTCGTCTTGGACGCTTTCATCTTGTCTGCTTTTGAATACCTGCTGCCGTGACGCTTGGCGCGCGGCGCGGCAACGTTCATACCATTTGTCAGGCTTTTGGCGCACATGCCCATGTGTCGTGCATCTTTTTATGTAGGATAGACAAGTTACACATGAGGCAAGGTGATTCGAATGGCATACGGATACAATGACGGCGACCAACGGCCACAAAGCGTGCGCCTTGCCGGCCGCACCATGCCAACGCCCAGAAGCACCTCCGACAACGACAGCCCGCAGCGCCCCCAAGAGCAGCTCGGGGCTTCTTCGCGGCAACAAAGCCGTACCGTGCAGCAGTCAGACCGCGTGAGTACGAGCACACGCCAACGCCAGACCGACACATCGCAGCCACGCCGCTACGATCGGCATAAGACCGACTACTACGTCAAGCGCTCCTTTTCGCGACCTCAACGCGATCGCGGCAATTCCGCCCCTCACCCCGCGTCGCACACCACAAGCCACGCGCTTCCGGCCCGCCGCCTACGCCTTGCGCTTTGCTCCATCGCCGCCTGCCTCGTCTTTGTGTTTTTGGGATCCTGCATCTCCCACGGATCAGCCGGTCTTGAGCCCACTGCCGAGGACAAGCTGCTTAAAGCTCCCGTCGCGCCCGGTTACTCCTTTGCGTTCTCGACCCCACGCTCGCAATGGCAGGCCGGCACCATGCCCCACATCTACCAAATTGACCCCGCATGGTCGGAGCTGCCCTATGCCGGTGGCACTATTCGCGAAAACGCTTGCGGTCCTACCTGCCTCACCATGGTCTATATCTTTAAGACCGGCCATACCGATAAGACGCCGGTCGATATATGCGCGCTGGCCGAAGCCGGCAACTACGCCCCCACTGGTGCCACCGAGTGGTCGTTTATGACAGGCGGTGCGTGGCAGCTGGGGCTCAACGGAACACAGCTCTATAACGATCGCGAATCGATTACCCAAGCACTTCGCTCGGGTGCGCCCGTCATCGCCGCAGTGCGCCCCGGTACGTTTACCAACGTAGGCCACTACATCGTGCTCTACGGCATCGACGATGCCGACCAGATTGGCGTCTACGACCCCAACTCGGCCAGCCGCAGCGCCCGCCGCTGGGGCGTCGTAGAGGTCCTCAACGAAGTCGAAGCCATGTGGGCCTACTACTAGTCATTGGGGACAGACTTAAATGAGTGGTCATTGGGGACGCTCTTGTTTGACTAGTCATTTAAGAACGTCCCCAATGACTAGGTGAATAGCAAAAGCCCCGCAGTCGGAGCGGACTGCGGGGCTCATGAAGAGAGGCTAGTTTGTGGGCATCTTGCCTGGCGCCCACGAGAGAGGCAATGGAGTAGAGGCTACTCGTGGATGCGGGTACCGGAGAGGCCGGCCATGGTCTCGGCGGCCTTGTCCAGGGCGCCGATGATGCAGGTGCGGCCCTTGCGGGAACGGGCGAACTTGATGGCGGCGCGGACCTTGGGCTCCATGGAACCCTTGCCGAACTGGCCCTCGTCAGCCAGGCGCTCGGCCTCGTCGGCGGTGATGTCCTCGAGCTCCTCCTGGTTGGGCTTGCCAAAGTTGATGGCGACATGCTCAACGGCGGTCAGCAGGAACAGAACGTCGGCGTCGCAGTCCTCAGCCAGCAGCTCGCCGCCCAGGTCCTTGTCGATGACGGCGGGAACGCCCTTGTAGCAGCCCTTGTTCTCGTAGTCGCGGACGACGGGGATGCCGCCGCCACCGCAGGCGATGACGATGAACTCGTTGTCGAGCAGGTTGAGGATGGAGTCGGCCTCGACGATCTTCTTGGGGTCGGGGGAGGCGACAACGCGACGCCAGCCGCGGCCGGAATCCTCGACGAAGACCTTGGAAGGATCCTCGGCCATGAACTCCTTGGCCTGCTCCTCGGTGTAGAACGGGCCAATCGGCTTGGTCGGGTTCTTGAACGCGGGGTCGTCGGGGTCGCACTCGATCTGGGTGACGACGGTTGCGGCGTGCCAACGCTTATAGCGCTTGTGCATCTCGCGGCCAATGCCCTGCTGCAGGTGATAGCCGATGTAGCCCTGGGACATGGCGCCGCACTCGGGCAGCGGCATCTCGGGGGTGCCGATGGCGTCGTGGGCAGCGGCGAAGGCGTTCTGAATCATGCCGACCTGCGGGCCGTTGCCGTGGGTGATGATGATCTCGTTACCCTGCTCGATCAGGCCGAGAAGAGCGTGAGCGGTGTTGCTCACGGCCTCGATCTGCTCAACGGGGTTGTTGCCGAGGGCGTTGCCGCCAAGGGCGACGACGATACGATCGGGCTTGCCAAGAGGCTTAGACATTGCTGGAATCCTTTCTGTAAAAGGCCTACAACCCATTAATAACCCGCGCCCGTGCGATACGCGAGTTTATTAAGGTTTATATTCTCTTTATCGCTCATTTTATTCATTTTGAAAATAGTTGAACGGTGAACGGTCGTTTTTATCCGCTCAGCGTACAGAACCCCAGCTTAGATATGTTTACGCCATTTACGTGCGACTTTATTTTAATAGAGCAGGGATTAGATCAGATTATGCAAACTGTATCTTTGCTAAACACAAAACAGGCAGCGTAATATCTTACTCGCACTATACGAGATTCTATGCACTTATTGGACGAGTATGCACCCCTGCAAAAACAAGGGGCTTTTCATCCAGCAAAAGGAATAAAGAAGAGCTCCGAAAAGACGGCAACAGCCAAGTCCCCCATCCATCCCCAAAGTGGCGCGAGGTTTCGCGACAAAGCCGCGAAACAGCGAAGGGGACGGAATACCCGACCAACCACATCCGTCATCCGCCCACACAATCCGAGGACGTAGCCGTAGCAGGATCTGAGGGCTAGCCTTCGCGGACACTCCGCAGGACGAAAGAACCCCCGCCGCACGTAATGCGCAGCGGGGGTTCTTTCATGTCCGAGGACGTCCGCGAAGGCTAGCCCTCAGATCCTGCGGTGGGAGACCTAGGCCTCGTTGTACACCGTCTTGAGCTTCAGCAGGTGCTGGTAGCGATCCATAGCGGCCTGCTCGTTCTCCTTGAAGAGCTCCTCGGCGCGCTCGGGGAAGGAACGCGTCAGCGAAGCGTAACGGGCCTCGTTCATCAGGAACTCCTGATAGCCGCCCGCGGGCTCCTTGGAATCGAGCGAGAACTTCTTACCGGCAGCAGCCTCGGGGTTGAAGCGGAAGAGGTTCCAGTAACCGCACTCGACAGCCTTCTTCATCTCGGCCTGGCAGTTCTGCATGCCACCCTTCTTGATGGAGTGCATCTCGCAGGGGCTGTAGCCGATGATGAGGGACGGGCCGTCGTAGGCCTCGGCCTCGTGAATGGCCTTGAGGGTCTGAGCCGGGTTGGCGCCCATGGCGACCTGCGCCACGTAGACGTAGCCGTAGCTCATGGCGATCTCGGCCAGGGACTTCTTCTTGGTCACCTTACCGGCAGCGGCGAACTGAGCGACCTGGCCCAGGTTCGAGGCCTTGGAGGCCTGACCGCCGGTGTTGGAGTAGACCTCGGTGTCGAAGACGAAGACGTTGACGTTGTGGCCGGAAGCCAGGACGTGGTCCAGGCCACCGAAGCCGATGTCATAGGCCCAGCCGTCGCCGCCGAAGATCCAGAAGGACTTCTTGGTGAGGTAAGCCTTGTCGGCGAGGATCGCCTTGGAAGCGTCGCAGCCGCACTTCTCGAGCTCGGCAACGTAGGCAGCGGCAGCGGCCTTGGAGGCCTCGGCGTCGTTGACGGAGTCGATCCAAGCCTGGCCGGCGGCCTTGAGCTCATCGGACGGACCATCGGCAGCGATGATGTCCTGGGTAGCGGCGATCAGCTTCTTCTGGACGGCCTCGTAACCGACGGCCATGCCCAGACCGTGCTCGGCATTGTCCTCGAACAGGGAGTTGTTCCACGCCGGGCCGTGACCGTCCTTGTCCTTGCAGTAAGGAGCGGTGGCAGCGGGGTTGCCCCAAATGGAGGAGCAGCCGGTGGCGTTGGAAATGAACATGCGGTCGCCGGCGACCTGGGTCACCAGACGTGCATAGGCGGTCTCGGCGCAGCCGGCGCAGGAGCCGGAGAACTCCAGGTAGGGCTGCTTAAACTGGCTGCCCTTGACGTTGGCCGCGATGAGCTCCTTCTTCTCGGAGACGTTCTCGACCATATAGTCCCAAACGGGCTGCTGGTCCATCTCCTGCTCGGTGGGAACCATCTCGAGGGCGCCCTTGGGGCAAACCTTGACGCAGTTGGTGCAACCCATGCAGTCGAGCGGGGACACAGCCATGGTGAACTTCATGCCCTTGGCCTTGGGGCCCATGGCGTCGAGCGTGCGGGTAGCCTCGGGCGCGGCGGCAGCCTCGTCCTCGGTCATCGCGAACGGACGGATGGTGGCATGCGGGCACACATAGGCGCACTGGTTGCACTGGATGCACTTGGTCTCGTCCCAGTGGGGAACGACCACGGCGACGCCGCGCTTCTCGTATGCGGAGGCGCCCAGCTCAAACTGGCCGTCGGCGCAATCGACGAAGGCGGAAACAGGCAGGCTGTCGCCGTCCATGCGATCGATGGGCTCGAGCAGGTTCTTGACCTGCTGGGCGATAGCGGACTTGGTCTCCTCGGAGAGCTCGACGGGAGCGGCATCCTCGGCGGTAGCCCAGTCGGCCGGAACCTCGAACTTACGGAAGGCGGTAGCGCCGGCATCGATGGCCTTGTGGTTGGCGTCGACGATAGCCTGGCCCTTCTTCATGTAGGACTTGGTAGCCGCGTCCTTCATGTACTGCAGGGCGTCCTCGGCGGGCAGGACCTTGGCCAGCGCGAAGAAGGCGGACTGGAGCACCGTGTTGGTGCGCTTGCCCATGCCGACCTTGGCGGCCAGGTCGATAGCGTCGATCAGGTAGACGTTGACGTTGTTGTTCGCGATGTAGCGCTTGGCCACGGCGGGCATGTGCTCGGCGAACTCCTCGTCGCTCCACTGGCAATTGACCAGGAAGGTGCCGCCCGGCTTGACGTCGCGGACCATCTTGAAGCCCTTAACGATGTAGCTGGGGTTGTGGCAGGCGACAAAGTCGGCCTTGGTCACGTAGTACGGCGAACGGATCGGAGAATCACCAAAGCGCAGGTGCGAGACGGTGACGCCGCCGGTCTTCTTGGAGTCGTACTGGAAGTAGGCCTGGACGTACTTGTCGGTGTGGTCGCCGATGATCTTGATCGAGTTCTTGTTGGCGCCGACGGTACCGTCGCCACCCAGACCCCAGAACTTGCACTCGATGGTGCCGGGGGCTGCGGTGTTGGGCGCATCCTCGGCCTCGGGCAGGCTCAGGTTGGTCACGTCATCGACAATGCCGATGGTGAACTCGCGCTTGGGCTCGTCCTTCTTGAGCTCCTCGAAGACAGCGAACGCGGACGCGGGAGGCGTGTCCTTGCTGCCCAGGCCATAACGGCCGCCGACGACCTTGATGCCCGTCTTGCCGGCCTCGTAGAGAGCGGAGACGACGTCCTGGTAGAGCGGCTCGCCGATGGAACCCGGCTCCTTGGTACGGTCCATGACGGCGATCTTCTGGACGGTCTCGGGGAGAACGTCGACGAAGTGCTTGATGGAGAACGGACGGAACAGACGGACCTTGACCAGGCCGACCTTCTCGCCGTGAGCGTTGAGGTAGTCGATGACTTCCTCGAGCACGTCGCAGAAGGAGCCCATGCACACGACGACGCGGTCGGCATCGGGAGCGCCGTAGTAGTTGAACAGGCCGTAATCGGTGCCGAGCTTCTCGTTGATCTTCTTCATGTAGCCCTCGACGACGGCGGGAAGCTCGTCGTAGACCTTGTTGCAGGCCTCGCGGTTCTGGAAGAAGATGTCGCCGTTCTCGTGGCTGCCGCGGGTGTGCGGGTGCTCAGGGTTGAGCGCGTGATCGCGGAAAGCCTGGACGGCGTCCATGTCGCACATCTCGGCCAGATCCTTGTAGTCCCACATGGCGACCTTCTGGATCTCGTGGCTGGTGCGGAAGCCGTCGAAGAAGTTAAGGAACGGGGTCTTACCCTCGATGGCAGCAAGGTGAGCCACTGGCGAGAGGTCCATAACCTCCTGGACGTTACCCTCGGCGAGCATGGCGAAGCCGGTCTGACGACAGGCCATGACGTCGGAGTGATCGCCAAAAATGTTCAGGGCGTGGGAAGCGACGCAACGCGCGGAGACGTGGAAGACGCCCGGGAGCTGCTCGCCCGCGATCTTGTACATGTTCGGGATCATCAGGAGCAGACCCTGAGAAGCCGTGTAGGTGGTGGTCAGAGCACCGGCGCCCAGCGAACCGTGAACGGTACCGGCTGCACCTGCCTCGGACTCCATCTCGACGACCTTGACCGGGGTGCCGAAGATGTTCTTGCGACCCTGGGCCGCCCACTGGTCGACATGGTCGGCCATCGGGCTGGACGGCGTAATGGGATAGATTCCCGCTACCTCGGTGTACGCATACGAAACATATGCGGCCGCCTCGTTGCCGTCCATAGACTTAAACTTACGCGCCATATACCCCTCTCCTCTCATATAGGTATACAGGCCCCGGCGATCGCCGGGATGTTGGCGTGATGGGATTTACGCTGTTGCTTCCAATCATCTGGCAGGCAGGCTCAGCAGCAGGTACGTGGCGTGGAGAGAAGACATGCCGAGGCGAGGGACAGCTGATGCGCCCCACAGACCCGACCGCCCGTCTTGCACATGACCGAGCGCCGCAAAGGCCGCATGCCGGATGCTCCCGGGCACGCCCCGGCGATGGGAAGCGCCCGCAACGAAAATCCGCATGCGGGTTTATTGTACCCCGCCGTCAAGTGTAATTTCGGCAAATATAGGCGGGCGGTAAAGGTTTACCTCGGGTGACTATCGAATGCCCAGCGCCGAGCAAAATGTCCCCCGGGAACCATACGGCAGTTGCGGTGAAATAGGGACTGTTTTTGCTGCTCAGAGCCTTAAACAGTCCGTATTTCACCGCAACTTATTGAGGGTTGGCTAGAGGGCACCGAAGAGGATGGCGTAGGTGGTGGATTCGCCGAGCTTGAGCTCGTCGCCGGGATTAAGTTGGGCGGAGCGGCCGGGCTCGACCTGGATGCAGACGCTCGTGACCCCGTTTACCACCACGGTCCCGTTGGTAGACGACAGGTCCTCGACGTGCCAGGTATTTTGAGCATCACACCAGATGTGGGCATGGCGAGCCGAGACGTCATCGCCGACGTCGGTGATATCGCCCTCCCCCGTTGCCAGCGCGCCGATCTCGACACCTTCCTCACTCGGCTGAATCCAGCGCGGGGCACTCACCACAAAGCCGTTTTGCACGCGCAGCAGGCCCAACGGATGCGCCGGCGCGGGCTCGCGTTCGCCCGCGGTCATCGACATGCCAAGCGAACGCGGCGTGGATGTGCCTCCGCCACAGGTCGCGTGCGCATAGTCGATGGCATAGTTCACCGAGGACCGCACATCCGCCGAACAACCGACGGCGACAAACAGCACCAGCACGGCCTCGGCGCGCTCGGCGGGCATGAGTTCCGCCGCCTGGGACAGGCGATCGAGCGCGTTGCGATAGAGATTCGTGTCCTGGTGGCACTCTTCGAGCGCGCGTACCATCGGTTCACCTGCAGGACCGCACACCATATTGATCACAGCCGTGGAGTCCATGGGATTGTGCTGGCGCAGGGCCAGTTGCGACATAATACGCGCAGCCGAGGTACCGTATTCGGCAAAGTAGCGCTGCTGAAGCGTGCCGACCGGTGCGCGAACGATAAAGCGGGAAACCCAAGAGCGATCGGCGGCTCGGCTCTGCGGGCTGCGGCCGTCGGCGAGCGGACGGGACGAAAGCACCAAGCCGCACAGCTCGATATGGCTCAGATGCGCCGCGCGCTTAAAGATGTCAAACATGGCCCCGCATGGGGTGAGCTCAACTTGAGATGCCATGACCTAGGCCTCCTTGGTCGTAGAAATAGAATCGGACGATACTTCGACAGGTCCGCCAAAAGTACGGGCAGCTGCGGCTCCACCGGCAAGCGGAGTCGCCATCTGGACTTTTGTGCGTCGCGGTGCCGAAACGGGAAGTTCAAAGGCAAAGCCCATCGCAAGCAAAAACCACGTAAGCGTATAGGTTGCAACCAGAGCGGCAACAAGGCCGCCCATCACGGCGCGTTGGGAAAATACGCTACATGCAGCCACAACCAGCACCGGAACCTCGCAGGCAGAAAGCGCAAGCACACCCTGCAGGAAGCCCGAGCGCCGATCGCGCGCAAGTGCCCCCGCGGCAACGCCGGCTATGCCTGGCAGCGCCAACGCCAGTGCGGCAATAATACCCGGTAGCGACCCAGACCACACGAGCGATCCCAAAGTCGCCGTCACGCGAGCGCCCGACGCCAGCAGCGCGGCCGAAACCACGACCACAGCCCAAACCACGCCACAGACGACCGTCGCGCCGACCATCAGCGCGCGACGAACCGCGCGGCCGGACGCATCCATGGGGCACGGCGTGAGCGGCTCGCCGCGGAGCGAACGGCCGACATTTTGCGCATAGTGGTCACAAAACGCCGAGAGCGCCGCCTCGACCGCCGCCGGCTCGGGACGATCTTTTTGATGGCTGGACAGACAGGCCATCACCACGTCGAACAGCTGGGCATCGACAAACGCCAGCGCATCGCGTAGCTCTTCGGAATCCGGCTCAAGCCCTAGCTGCTGGGCCTGCTCGGCCGCGGCGAGCGCCACATCGGGCTCACGACGAAGCAGCTGAGTCAAATCGCAACCGGGCGCATGGGCACCAATGGGATAGTCGGGCCGCGTGTCCATCTTGAGACGGTAGGGGCTCGCGATGTCGCGCGTCTTTTTGCGCGAACCCGAGGTGCCCGAAGTGCCCGGCGCGGCTTCGTATGGCGCGGCGCCGGCAATGAGCTCGTAAACCGTGCTTGCCGCGGCATAGACGTCGATCGCCGGCGACATACGCAAAGCGCGCAGGTCGGGAATATCGTCGGTGAGCATCTCGGGCGGGGCGTAGGCCACCGTCGCGCGACGCAGCGTGGCATAGCGCTCGGTAAAGGATGCCTTGCCGCCGGTACCGGCCACGGCCGACGCAGGCTCGAGCGCCAGCGACGAGCCAAAGTCGATCAGGCACAGGTCAAAGGTGCCCTCGGCAAGCTGCCGGTCAAGCGGTAGACGCGCCGTACGCACCATAATATTAGCGGGCGAGATATCGCGATGGACAAAGCCCTCCCCCACCAGGCTCATGCGGCAGAGCAGGTCGAACAGGTCGCGCCCCAAGCGCGCCGCCACAAGCGGCGATAGGCGGCCGGCATCGTCCACGGCAAAGCGCGAGCGCAAGCGGGCGAGCGTCTCGCCCTCGACCCATTCCATGACAATTGCAGGCACACCGTCAACCTCGCCCCAGCCATAGAGGCGGGGAAAGCCCTTAAGGCCCGAAAGGGCGCGATGGCATTCATATTCCTCGCGAAATGCCGCTTTGAACTTGGCGACCAGCGCCTCATGGGCGGCATCGTCGTCAAACTCATCGCGCGTCGGCAAGATGAGCTGCTTGAGTGCCACGGCCTCGCCTTGGGCGTTGACGGCACGCGTCACGCGGCCGATACCGCCACGGCGCATGGTGGCATCGTCGGCAAACAGTATCGTAAAACGACGCAGATAGGCAGGCAGTTCGTCCTGACCGAGCGCAATGGCCGGCTCAAACCCGTCGACACGCGCCAGGCGCAGGCCGACCATGGGATCGCGACCGAGCGATTGTGGTGTGGTGGATGCAAGATCGGTCATCATAGGGCAAGCGCCGCCACGTTATTGTTGAAGTTACCGAGCGCGACGTCATCATCGCCGTAATGGCCGACCCATTGACATAGGTTGGTGTAACAGCCCCACAGATTGGCATACTGCTGATACCACCTTGACCGGGGCGAGAATGTCTGACGACCGAACTCGGCTCGAATGACAAACATCTCCCCGACCAGGCTGTCGCACGGCCTGGGATCTCCCGTAGAGTTATAGGTCGAGACCACGTCATTGGCACGAGAAACATAGCCGTCGAGCATGTTGTACTTGGTCACAAGCCAACTGTGAATGCTCTCTTCCTCAGCAGCGGAAAGGCCGCCGGAGTTTGCATCGTTGTCAGTGTTGCCGCCCGTCGAGCCGCCGTTTCCAGGCCCTCCGGTAGAGGAACCCGACCCAGAGCCGCCGCCCGAACTCGATGAATCCGAGCCGGAGCCAGAAGTATCCGAGCTACCGGGCTTTCCGGACTGCTGGGCGTCCTGCTCCTTTTGCTGCTCGACCTTATTCACCGTTGCCGCCACGCTATTGTTGGACAATCGATCGATGATCTTGGTGTTGGTGAGCACGATGGTTTTGCCATTGGCAAGCGTGACTTCGTTGTCCGGGGCCTCGGCGCCGTCCGCATCGTCGGTGCCAAACACAATATGCCCGACCACACTTGCCCAAGCATATCCAGTCGTGGTGCCCAGATCGCTTTTGACCTCATGCCCCACGCGCGGTTCGCGTGCGGCATGCGCCTGCATCATGGACGGCACGGTCATGCCATAGGCAGAAACGCCAGCTATGACCAGCACCAGCGAGCACGATAGCAGTGCGTACGCCCGCGACGCCAAGCCCAGTCGGCGTCGTATGCGCACCGCGGCGCCGCGCTTTGTCTGAGTGCCACCGGGCCGCATGCGTTCTCCTCCAACAAAAACACGCCGCTCGGGAGCGGCGCATTCATTCGAATCCATATTTGAGTGTATCAGCGAACCCAAAAGGTTGCGCAACGAATGAGCAAATTAAGGATGCGAGCGGAAGCATCCATGCGATAAGCGGATACGAAGCATCTTTGTTGCACAACAAACTCACAGTCGCACGGGGAAATTATGACTACCCCGTGCGACTGTGAGGAAAACATACGGCAGGAGCAGGCTCGCCACCTAAATCGCGCGACGGGCCTCGATGGCGCGGCCAAGCGTAAGCTCGTCGGCATACTCCAAGTCGCCGCCCACGGGAAGGCCGCTTGCCAGACGCGACACCTCGACGCCCAACGGCTTGATGGTACGGGCCAGATAGCTCGCCGTGGTCTCGCCCTCAATATTGGGGTTGGTGGCGATGATGACCTCGTGGATGTCCTCGTGGCCCAAGCGTGCCAGCAGCTCTCGAATGTGCAGCTGCTCGGGGCCAATCTTGTCCATGGGACTGATCACGCCGCCCAATACGTGGTAGAGGCCGTGGTAGCTGCCCGTGCGCTCGATCGCCTGGACATCGCGCGGCTCGCCCACCACGCAAATGCGAGTGGTATCGCGCATCGGGTCCTGGCAGATGGAGCACTCGTCGGCCGTGGCGTAGTTAAAGCAGCGGCTGCAAAAGTGGACCTCCTGCTTGACCTCCAGGATGGCCTCGGCCAGGCGGCGCGCCTCCTCGGCGTCGGCCTCCAACAGGTAATAGGCGATGCGCTGGGCCGACTTGGGACCAATGCCCGGCAGACGGCCCAGCTCATCGAGCAGTTTTTGCAGACTGTGGTTGGCACTCATATATATGCGTGTCTTAGAACGGCATGCCCGGGATGTTGAGGCCGCCGGTGATGGCGCCCATCTGCTTGTTGGCGAGCTCGTTGACGCCGCGGACGGCCTCGTTGACGGCAGCCATGATCATATCCTGCAGCATATCGACGTCCTCGGGATCGAGCGCATCGGGATCGATGGTGAGGTTGACGAGCTCCATCTCGCCGTTAACGGTCACCTTGACCATGCCGCCGCCGGCAGAGGCGTCGACGGTCTGGGACTTGAGGTTCTCCTGCGCGGCGGCAAGCTGCTCCTGCATCTTGCGAGCCTGCTTCATCATCTGCTGCATGTTCATACCGGCCATGATGGCTCCTTTACGTGCGGCCGCACGCCGAGCTGCAAGGGCAGCCGGAGCACGGCGGGACTTTCAAACTCAAAAATCGTACCACGGCGCGCGGCGAGAGAGCGGGGCGGACGTGTTACCTCAGTCGATATACATGTCCTCCAATACAAACCGCACTCAAAGATTATGCAAGGTCGAATTATGCAAGGTTGCATAATATCGCACACTCAATCTAGTAGAGCCGAATCCGGCATTTCATGTGCGCCACTAAATAGCTAAATGCCGAACCGCTGCTCGAGGCGGCGCACATGGCGGCAGGGTATAATTTGATTGCCATAGATAGTAATTTGGAGGTGCCCCATGAATGCCCCCAACGCGCTCCAAAACATCCGCTCAAAACACCCCGTTGCATATGTGGTTCTCTATCTCTTTGTCGGCTGGGCATTGCTGGTTGTCATCACCCATGCCATAGCTTTTGGAGCAGAACTGCTGATAGCCAGCTCGGACCAGCCCGTCGTCAAATGGGAGACGACCGATGAGTGCACCGACGGAACCCGAACCGTCTACTACAACAGCCCGTCCCTCTATCAAGAGTTCAAGGTCAAGATAAAGGACTTCAAGATTGTCGATGCCGAGCTAGGCGTTTATTTGGCAATCGGAGCAACAATTAACGCCGAGCAAGTCGAGTACACGGACAGCCATGCGACGTATCGCATCGACCTCAGCATCCTAGGCCGACCGTCACGCACCTGTCTGCTCGAATGCGAGATACGCGGCACCACACTACACATGTCCGAAATACAGATGCGCCCGGATAAAAAGCCCCTAAAGAGCTAGGGGTCCTAAGCCCAGCAAGCGATTCTCAACAGTAAAACGACAGCCCACCGGTTGTTTCTTTCCAGCGTTTGCAAATCAGCGCATGGTTAGATGAAACAAACTGCATGATATCGCGTAAATCCCGAGCAGGAATATCGCCCTTGTTATGGGCCAGCTTGCATCCGCCGGAGCGGGTAAGCCATATCTTGGTCGCCTCGGCGGTGGGGCGCTTGACCGCGATATGAACATGGACGGGCTCGCCGTTCTCCCCTGTCCAGAAAAAGATGATGTACGGCCCGAGTCGGAAAAGACTAGGCATAGACCCGTCCGCCTTCGTAAGCAAAACGCAAGATGAGCGGGGCGTTGTTGCGTACAAAATCATCGAGTTCTTTGAGGTCTGCTTCGCTAAAGCCCTCGTGCGACACCCAATTGAATGCCGGCAAGATGCACTCCGCCGTGTCAAAACCCCAATCGCGTGGGCGCTCCACAACGACCTTCACCGTATTGTCCTCACGGACTTCGGAATACGAAACTTGCGTATCGTCCTCAAGGCGGACATATTCCCACATCATAAGCTCGCTCCGTTCAAAGACGTCTCTTCTTGAGCAGTATACCCGCCTGTACAGCTACTCCACCGGCTTGAAGATGGTGGCCTGACCGAAGACGCTGCGGATGAGGGCTTTGGCCTCGTCCTCGGTCTGCGGGATGCTTGGGGCTGCGCCCTGATGGCCGAAGGGACTGCCCGCGCCGGGGTTGGACTCCCAGGGAGCTGCAGGAGCGTCCTCCTCTTTGGGGGCAGTTGCAGCGGGCTTGGGCGCGGACGCCGTGGCCGGCACGTCGAACGGGGGCAGATCGTCCCCGCCTGCATCGGCGGCAAAACCGGCGACCATGGCATCGTCGTAGGGCACCTGCTCGGATTCCCACGGTGCAGACTGCGCGGACGGCTGAGCCTTGGGAGCGGACGCGCGCTCGGGCGCGCGGGGCGCGGGCTCAGTCGGGAGCTTGCCCGTGGCGGGAGCGCCGGCAGGGTTGTCCGAGCGCAGCCAGGGGGCCTTGCCCAGGTCAGACGACTTGGGCGCGGGCGAGGCGGGCTTGGGCGCTGGTGTCGGAGCAGCCGGTTTGGGCGCCGCGGGCTTAGGCGCCGACGGGGTCGATGCCGCTACCGGCGCCGTTTGCTGCTGCGGCGCGCTGGCGCTCGAGGATACAGGGGCCGCCGAGGACACGGGTTGCGGGTCCGCAGATGCCGCAGCCCGTGCAGATAGAGAATGCTCCTCATGTTGAGGAGCCGGCGTGCCACCCCCATCCAGGACATAGTCGACGGTACGACGACCGAAGACCGCGCAGACCGTCGGCAGGACCACCGACTGCGTATCGGCGCGACCGAGCATCTTAATGGCAAAAGTCGAACCCGCGGGGAACGAGACCGTGAGCTTGGAGCCGTCGTCGGCCGTGGCGCGGGCGTTGAGCAAAAGCCCTGCGTAGGAAGCCTGACGCGCCTTGACACGCTCGACAACCTCGGCCCATTTGCGCTGGAGCTCGCCGGCATCCTCGACCGCGGGTGTCTCGGCAGCACCGGCGGCGGCAACCTGGGCGCCATTGTTGGACTGGGGCTTAGGTGCCGGAGCGGTGGCAGACGCGGGGGCCGCAACGGGCCGAGGCGCCGGAGCCGGCGCAGGCTGAGGTGCAGGCGCTGCAGACTCGGAAGCTGACACGGACGCAGAACGGGGAGCAGGCTGGGCAGCCGGAACAGCAACGCCGCGGTCCCAAGGCATGCCACCCTGATGCGCGAACGTAGCAGCACGGGCGCCCGAAATGAGCGTCGGCTGTTGGGCAGCAGCGGATACGGATGCGGCAGGCGCGGCAGCCTGAGCAGCAGCCACACTCGCCGGCACGGCGCCGTTGGCGACCATGGCCTCCAGGCGTGCCACGCGCTCGGCCAATGCCTCAATCGTTAAATCAGCCTCGGGACGTGCCAGACGCGTACAGGCAATCTCGAGCACCAGGCGCACGTCGCTCGCGCCCCTCATCTCCAGCGCGGCATCGTCGAGTACTGTCAGCACACGGGCCAGGCGGTCAGCAGGATGCTCGCCAAAGGCAGCGGCCTCGGCAGCAAGCGCCTCGGCCTGCTCCGAGCCGCCCTCAAACAGCTCGGCACGGGCACCGGCAACGCAGGCAACATACACGTCACGCACATGCGCCACCAGGTCGCGCGTCAGCTCAAGCAGGTCATTGCCCTCCTCGACCTGCGCACGAATCAGTCCATAGAGTTCGGCAACATCGCGATCGGCAATGGCGCGGGCAAACTCGCCCAGGATCTGGTCCGAAACCTCGCCCAAAAGCGAGCGGGCATCGTCCGCATGCACGGCGCCGTTGCCAAAAACGCTCAGCTGCTCCAGCGTGGACAACGCGTCGCGCATGCCGCCCTTGGCATGGCGCGCCACAATGGCCAGCGCCTCGTCGTCGTAATCGAAGCCCTCCTGCTCGCACACGTAAGACAGGCGATGCTCGATATCCTCGTTGCCGATGCGATGGAAATCGAAACGCTGGCAGCGCGAGAGGATGGTCTCCAGAATCTTTTGCGGGTCGGTGGTGCACAGCACAAAGATCACGTGTGCCGGCGGCTCCTCAAGCGTCTTGAGCAGCGCGTTGAACGCCGCCGTCGTGAGCATGTGGACCTCGTCGATGATATAGATCTTGTACTTGCCGCGCACCGGGGCAAAGTTGACGGAGTTGATGATCTCCTCGCGCACGTTGTCCACGCCGGTACGGCTTGCGGCATCGAGCTCGTAGACATCCGGATGGTTGCCCTCGGCAATGAGCTCGCACTCCTCGCAAGTACCGTCAGGCATGCAGCCGCTTGCACCCTCGGTGCGCGCCGCCTCGGCATTGCGGCACAGCAGCGCCTTGGCCAGAATGCGCGCCATGGTAGTCTTGCCCGTGCCGCGCGGTCCGCAGAACAGGTAGGCGTGGGACAGGCGTCCCTCGGTGATGGCGTGCTCGAGCGTCGAGACGATATGCTGCTGGCCCACCACGGAGTCGAAGGTGAGCGGGCGATACTTTCGGTACAACGATTCCATGGGTGCTCCCCCGGGTATACTGAGTCTTGTTGCCGCGACGGCCATGCGGTCGCACGGCATACTGCATTTATAATAACCCGTACGGCGAGCCCGCCGCGATAGGAGTCCAAAGAGCATGGCAGACGCAGAGAGCAACCTCGTTCCCTCCGAAGCAGCCGACCAGGTCGAGGTCGCGCTCGAGGAGCAGGCCGCAGCCGACGACGGCATCCTGTACCTCAACGAGTACCAGTACGAAAACGACCTGGTCACCGACTTCGCCCGCCTGGTCGCCTCGCCCAGGCGTCGCGGCTCGCTGTATGTCGCCGCCGCGATTGCCGCGCTCATCGGCATCGGCATGCTGGTGGCCGGCGGCAACTGGATCAAGTTTGGCGTCGTCTTGATCGTATTCGGCGCCTTTTTGGCCTGGTGGAGCAAAAACCTGCACCACACCCTCGCCCGCGACTTTATCGACGCCGTCGAGGCCGACGAGTCCATGGGTGGCCGTTATCGCCGCGTCGCCGCCAACGAGGACGGCCTGATGGTTTGGGGCAAGAGCGGCAAGTCGCAGTTCTTCCCGTTTGAAAAGCTCGACCACGTGCTCGACGGCGAGCGCATCTTTGTGGCCATGTTCGCCGACCAGGGCGTGACGATCCCTAAGGACACCTTTGTCCGCGGCGATGCCGAGCAGTTCGGTCCCTTCCTCAAGGCGCGCATCAACAAAATACTCCGCATCGAGACCAAGAAGAAGAAAATGAAGGCCGAGAAGGCCGCCGCCGAGGCCAAGCAGGGCGACAAGCCCCAGGAGACCAAAGGCAAGCAGCGCAAGCAGAAGAAGAACAGGAAGAAGCGCTAAGGCCAAACCAGACAGGCAGCCTCGCATCCCGCTATCCTCCCCATGCACCCGAGCGTGCTACACTAGCAGCATCTATGCCACCGCGAACGGCTCGGCTCCGCGCCCGCCACTCGCAAACGAACTTTAAACGCACGAGGGTTGGCCATGCCGCTTTTCTCGCAACATACCGCCCGGTTCTCGCCGGACGTTCCTTTGGAGGGCACCAGCTCTCGCGAGCTGCTCAAGCGGTACCAGCCGCTCGAGACACTTGCGACCGGCGGTTTTGGCTCCATCGAGATCTGCCGCGACACGCACCTGCGCCGCCGCGTCGCCATTAAGCGCATCCCCCTTATTAACGGTGTCGGCATGCCCGCCAGCGACATCATGGATGTCCTGCGCGAGGCGCACACCGCCGCCATGCTTCAACATCCCAATATCGTGCAGGTCATCGACTTTACGCACGACACAGCCTATGCCTACCTGGTTATGGAATATGTCGATGGCATGTCGCTGGCCGAGTTTTTGCACCGCGTGGACGGCCACTCACTTACCTTTGACGAGGCCGCGGCCATTGCCGATGCCCTGGGCCAGGCGCTCACCTTCGCCCATAGTAATGGCGTACTCCACCTGGACATTAAGCCCGCCAACGTGCTCATCGACCACTCGGGCAATGTAAAGCTCACCGACTTTGGCATGGCGCGACTGTCGTCCGCCGGTGGCTTTGGCGGCTCGCGCGGCGGCACCATCGGCTACATGCCGCCCGAGCAGCTCGATATCGAGACCGGCACGGTCGACGAGCGCGCCGATGTCTTTGCCCTCGCCTGTGTGATCTACGAGGGCCTGTGCGGCAGCGCTCCCTTTATGGCGGCCACGCCCGCCGACTCGCTCGACCGCATCATCGGCGGCGCCACCTATCCCAGCGAGCTGATACCACACTTTCCCCCGGGAGCCGAGGCCGCGCTCATGAGCGCGCTCTCCCCCATGCCGCAGGACCGCCCCAACAGCATCGAGGCATTTTGCGACCAGCTCCTTGCCGGTCTGGGCAGCGTGCGCGAGGGCCGTCGCAGCCTGGAGCAAATGGTTGGCGAGCTTTCGGATGACGAGCATGAGCTCGACGATATCGAGCCGTCGCACTACGAGGACGACGCCATCGAGGTCGACCGCGCACTCGGCTGGGCGGGCACGCGCTGGAGCCATGCGCGCGACTACACCATGCACGCTATCTCGGCGCTAACGTGCGGCACCTTTAGCTTTTTGCTGATGCAAACGGCCGGGGTCGCGGCGCTTCCCGGCCTGGTCATTGCGGCCATCGCGATCGGAGCGGCGGCTGGCCTGGCCCCCCAGATTGGCTCGGCCATCTCGGCTGTGGGCTTTTTGGTGCTCATGGCCAACGCCACCATGCAGGCGCAGGGCATCCTGTCGATGTTGCCCGTCGCGGTGATCTTTGCCGCTGCCATGTCCGGTTGGTGGATCGCCTGGGGTCGCACCGAGGCTGCCGCGAGCGCCGCACTCACCTGTGCACTCGCGCTTGGCTGTCTGACCGGCAATACCTTCCTGGCAGCTGGGGTCGCCGCCGGCGTCGCGTCATTTTGGCTCGGCCCGGCAAGCGCCGCCGCGGCAACGGGCATGGGCGCGCTTTTTGCCCGCCTGGCGACAGTCGCGCTTTCAGCCGGAGGCGTGCTGGGGCTCGGTAACGTTGCCGCAGCGCTGGGAGACCCGCTCCTCTGGGCTGCCTTTGGGCTGGCCGCGGCAACTGCCGCAGCGTCATCCGCGCTGCTCAATGCCCATGCCAAGCGTGCCAATCAGGGCTCAAACCTTGCCGCAATCGCCGCCATCGCTGTCACCGGCATCGGCTGCGCAGCGGCGTCCTGTCTTGCACACCATATGGAAATTGCCAGCCTTGCAGCCGCGGTCATCGCCAAGGCGGCGGTTGCGGGAATCCTATCCTCTATAATCGTTGGGATATGCCTATATTTGCTCGGATACCAAAGAACCTATACGGAGAGTGATCTTTCGTGAACTTCCTGAACATCTTCGAGGACCACGTGGCCGGCATCTTCGGTGCCACCCGTGCCCCGTTCTCCTTTAAGAAGCTTGCCAAGCAGGCCGCTCGCGACATGGAGGATCAGACTCTGGTGATCAACGGCGTCAACACGGCGCCGGCACTCTATACCATCCTGATCGCCGCCGACGACGATCCCATGCTCGCCCCGTTCTACCCCGAGCTTTCGCGCGAGGTCCGCGAGTTTGTGAAGGCGCAGGCCGAAAAGCGCCGCTATGTCTTTGTCGGCGAGCCCCTCGTGCGCTTTATGATCGATCCGCAGCTGCGCGCCGGCAAGTTCTCGGTCTTTGCCGAGAACGTCGATGCCCCCACGCTCGGCCGCCTGTACGAAGAAGAGCGCGCCTATCAAAACGGCCTGGGCCAGAACAACTCCGCGGCAAGCCGTGCCGCCAGCGCCCCGCGCGCCGGCCAGCAGCAGTTTGCTGCCCCGCAGCAGCAGCGCCCCGCCGCCATGCCCCAGCAGCAGCCGACGCCTCGCGCCGCCGCTCCCGACCCGCTTGCCGTGGCAGACCCCTTCGCGCCTAGCGTCCCCGACCCCGCCGCCGCACCCATCCCGGTGCCGCAGACCGTCTCGCGCGACGCGCTTGCCGGCATGGGCGGAGCCGCCGCGACCGGTGCCGCCGTGGGCCTAGGCGCCGCAGCCGGCATCGCCTCCAACATGGCGAGCACTCGCGCCCCGCAGCGCCCGCTCGCCCAGCTCGTCGACGTCGTGAGCGGCGAGAGCCATAGCATCACCTCCGCACAGGTGACCATCGGTCGCGAGCGCTCAGTTTCCGACATTGCCCTGCGCGACCCCAACGTGTCGCGCCGCCACGCCCAGCTCACCTTTACGGGCTCGGATTGGTCGATCGAGGACCTCAATTCCACCAACGGCACGCTCGTCAACAACCGCCGCATCACGCGCTGCCCGCTGCGCAACGGCGATCTGCTGACGTTTGGCCTGAGCACCTTTGAATTTAGGGGATAGTCGCTTATGAACATCGATATCGTCCTTTTTGCAGGCCGCATCGTCCTGGTCGCCCTGCTCTATATCTTCCTGTTCGCCGTCATGAAGACCGGCGTGGGACTTGTGCGCGGACAGCGCCGCGACTCGGCTATCTGGACGATCGATGTGGACAAGGGTCCGCGCGGTATCCGCGGCATCCACGTAGATATGCTCGGCCCCGTCATCGTCGGTCGCTCGCCATCTTCGGACATCTGCATCAACGAACCATTCGTCTCGGCCTCGCATGCGCGCTTTTCGCTGCAGGGCCCGGCGCTCATCATCGAGGACCTCAACTCGCTTAACGGCACGCTCGTCAACGGCCGCCAGCTCGTGGAGCCCGCGACGCTGCGTGAGGGCGACGAAGTCCAGATTGGCGATGTGGTCATGAAGGTGAACCGTCGATGATCGACGAGGAGAACAAGTCCGCAACTATGACCGAGGCACCGGCTGCCGCCGCAGCCGTGCCGGCCCACGCCGCTCCGGCGGGCTCCGCACCCGTGGAACCCGAGGACACCGTGTTCTCCCTGCCTCTTTCGCATGTAACGCATGATATTTCGGATCTCGCCGATAACGAGGACGAAGAGGATGCCGTAGCGGCGCCCATCGGTGCACATGCTGCGGAACAGCCCACAGCGCCCGAAGCAACCCCGGCGCCGGCTCACTTTGCAGAGCCCGTCGCCGCGGCAATCAACGAGAGCGCTGCGGTGTTTGCAGCACCCGAGCCCGCCGCGCCGGCGTTTCCCATAGCCCCGGCATCCGAGGTTACGCCCGCGTCTACGCCGGCGCCCGATCCTATAGACGTCAGCCCGCAAGATGACGAGTCGACCGCCCGCGTTTCCGAGGAGCCCGACTCCCCGGACACCGGTGATTCTGAATCAAACGCCGAGACCGACACCGTCTCTCCCGGTGACACAGCAGAGATCGACGTTGCCGCCGTTGAGGCCAAGCTCAAAGACCCCGGCTCGACCATGAGCTTTGAGCCCCTGACCGAGGAGCGCATCGAGACCGACTCGACCTATGATGCCGGCACCACCACGCAACTCATGTGGGGCGCCCGCTCCGACGTTGGCTGCGTGCGTCCGCACAATGAGGATTCCTACCTGGTGCAGTCGCCGCTCTTTTGCGTATGCGACGGCATGGGTGGTCACGCTGCCGGCGAGGTAGCCTCTTCCATCGCCGTCGAGACTATTGCCAAGACGGCCCCACAGTCCGCCGACGCAGCACGCCTGGCCGCAGCCGTCGAGGCAGCCAACGCCGCCGTAATCGAGGCGGCCCTGAACGGCCTGGGCAAGCCTGGCATGGGCTGCACAGCCACTTGCGCCTATATCGAAAACGACACGCTCGCCATCGCCCACGTGGGCGACTCGCGCGCCTACCTGCTCCACGAGGGCACGCTCATCCGCGTGACCCGCGACCACTCCTATGTGGAAGAACTCGTGGACGCCGGCGAGATTACGGCAGACGAGGCTCGCGTCCACCCCAACCGTTCGGTCATCACCCGTGCGCTGGGCTCGGACCCCGCCATGTATGCCGACCACTTCACTCTGCATATCGAGGAAGGCGACCGTCTGATCCTGTGCTCTGACGGCCTTTCGAGCATGATTCCCGATAGCGATATCGAGAACATCACCACGCAGTCCTCAACCGCGCAAATCTGCGTCGACAACCTAGTGGACGCGGCGCTTGCCGCCGGCGGCCACGACAACGTGACCGTAGTAGTCGTTGACCTGGTTGACGATGGCGTCATGCGCGAGGCGCAACGCGTGCGTCGCCGCAACGTTACTATCGCCGCCATCCTGGCCCTCGTCTTTGTGCTGGCAGCTGGCATCTGGGCCTACACGGGTGTCACCGGCTCGTACTACCTGGGTACCTACCAGGGCAATGTCGCCGTCTGGCGCGGCCTGCCCGGCAAGCCACTCGGACTCAAGCTCCACTGGCTCGAAAGCGAAACCAGCATCAAGCTGTCCGACCTGCCCGAAGACACGCAAAACCGCCTCAAGGCGGGCATTCCGCAAACAAGTGTCGACGATGCGCAGGACACGATATCCAAGTACCGCCACCAGATCGACGAGGAGCAGACCCGCCAGGTGATCGACGCGCAAACGATTCGCGACAACACCAATCAGGGATCGACCTCCGAATCAGATTCCGAGAAAACCGCCGAACAGTCCGCCGAGGCCGAAGCCTCCGATAAGAATTAGAAAGGGAGTGCCGCTTATGAGTCGCCGCAACACCGAGCTGCTCTTGCTCATCGCCTCGGCGTTCCCCGTCATCCTGCTGTATGCGATGTACGTCCTCACCGCGGGCGCTGCCATCTCCTTTGAGACGCTCGCTGTACCGATCGGCCTCTTTGCCGCCTTTGCCGCGGCCCACATTGCCGTGCGCATCTTGGCGCCCGGTGCCGACCCCGCCATCCTGCCCATCGTATTTATACTTTCGGGCATCGGCATCACGTTCGTGACGCGTCTCGCCCCCGCTCTCGCCATCTCACAGCTCATCATCCTGTTTGTCTCGGTGGCGCTCATGGTGGGAACGCTTGCATTAGTCAAAAACCTCGACGTGGTCATGCGCTACAAGTACACCTTTGGCATTATCGGCATCATCCTGCTGATGCTGCCCATCTTTATCGGCACCACGATCTCGGGCTCCAAGCTCTGGATTCGCATCGCGGGCTTTACCATCCAGCCCGGCGAGTTCGCCAAGGTCTTTATCGTGCTGTTCCTGGCCGGGTACCTGGCCGAGAACCGCGAGCTGCTCTCCATCTCCAACCGCAAGATCCTGGGCTTTAAGATCCCTCGCCTGCGACTGCTGCTGCCGCTGTTTGCCGTGTGGGGTGTGTGCCTGCTCGTCGTCGTCTTCGAACGCGACCTGGGTTCGGCCGTGCTGTTCTACACCATCTTCTTGCTGATGCTCTACGTTGCCACGGGGCGCTTTTCGTATGTCGTTATCGGCCTTGCGCTCTTAGCCGTCGGAGCCGTGGGCGCCTACAAGTTCCTATCGCACGTTCAGGTGCGTTTCCAGGTTTGGGTCGATCCGTTTAAGGACGCCCAGGGCCAGGGCTACCAGATCGTCCAGTCGCTCTTCTCGCTTGCCGATGGCGGCCTGGTCGGTGTTGGCATCGGCAACGGCATGGCCAACAACATCCCTGTCGTCGAGTCCGACTTTATCTTCTCGGCTATCGGCGAGGAGATGGGCCTTTTGGGCGGCGGCGCCGTGCTCATCCTGTTTATGCTCTTTGCCGTGCGTGGCCTGACCACAGCTGCCCGCGCAAAGTCCGACCTTGCCGCCTTTAGCGCCACCGGTCTCACGGCAGCCATCAGCTTCCAGGCCTTCTTGATCGTTGGCGGCGTAACCCGCCTGATCCCGCTGACCGGCGTCACCCTACCCTTTATGAGCCAGGGCGGCTCCTCGCTGCTGGCGAGCTTTATCATCGTCGCGCTCCTGCTGCGCGCCGGTGACGAGGCGACCGGACGCGAGGCCGAGCTTACCGGCACCGGCACCATGGCCGCCATCACCGATGATCAGGTCGCATCTGCCGCCGCCCCGACGGGCACGCGCTTTGCCACTTCGTCTTCCTACGGCAGCGGCAGCCATTCCGTCGGCTCGCGCATGCGCCGTCGCCTGCTCGACACGCCCGAATCCGGTGTGCTCGGCCGCGTTGCGCTCGCCAACCGTCTAACCCGTGCGGTGCTCGCCTTTACGGCGCTGTTCGCCATCCTTATCGGCAACCTCACCTATGTCCAGGTCATTAAGGCCAAGGACTATCAGGACATGCCGACCAACAACCACACCATCGCCCGCTCCAAGTACATCCAGCGCGGCTCCATCATCACGTCCGACGGCGTGACGCTGGCCGAGTCGCTGCAGCAGGAGGACGGCACCTACGTACGCTCCTACCCCAACGGTAACCTGGCAGCGCACGTGGTTGGCTACGTGAGCCAGCAGTATGGCACCACCGCCATCGAGAGCGTCATGAACGACACACTCACCGGTTCTAAGGACTACTCCAGCTGGAACAACGCCATCGCGTCGCTCGCGGGCCAGACCCAGCCGGGCAACACCGCCAAGCTCACCATCGACTCGCGCATCCAGACGGCTGCTGAGCAGGCGCTCAAGGGCTTTAAGGGCGCTGTAGTGGTCATCGACCCGCGTACCGGCGCGGTGCTCGCATGTGCCAGCTCGCCCACCTACGACAACACTAACATCGATGCCCTGCTGCAGACGGGCGGCGGCGAGGACGGCTCCATGTACAATCGCGCCATGGACGCGCTGTACACGCCGGGCTCAACGTTTAAGGTCGTTACGCTTTCCGCGGCACTCGAGACCGGTACCGCCAGCCTTACCAGCACCTACCAGGCGCCCGGCTCCATGGACATCGGCAACGCACCGGTCACCAACTATGCCAACGAGAGCTACGGTACCATCAGCCTGCAGCAGGCCTTTGCCGTGTCCTCCAACGTCGTCTTTGGCCAGGTGGCAAACGAAGTTGGCGCAAACACGCTCGTGCAGTTTGCCAACGCCTTCGGCTACGGCCAAAAGCTCGGCCAGGACCTGACCTCCGCGGCCTCCATCATGGCCGACCCGTCGCTCATGACCGAGTGGGAGACCGCCTGGGCCGGCGCCGGCCAGCCTGTCGGCATGGACCACACGCCCGGCCCGCAGACCACCGTCATGCAAAACGCCGTGATTGCCGCCGCCATCGCTAACAGCGGCGTGGTCATGGACCCGTACTTTGTAGCCCAGGTACTCGCCCCGGACGGAACCGTGGTCAAGACCACGCAGTCCCGCTCGCTGGGTCAGGCCGTCAGCTCCGCCACGGCCGACCAGGTCAAGCAGGCCATGCTTGCCGTCGTCCAGTCCGGCACCGGCACCGATGCCCAGATCCCAGGCGTCAAGGTCACCGGCAAGACCGGCTCGGCCGAGACTGGCGGCACCAACGTCAACTCGATGTTCGTTGGCTTTGCACCTTACGATTCACCCACGGTCGCCATCTCGGTGGCCTTGGAGAATTTCGACAAGCATGACGTCGAGGCCGCCAAGATCGCCGGTATCGTCCTGACCGCGGCGCTTGCCGCACAGGGAGCGTGATGCCCATGATCGAATCGGACACCCGAGGCGCGCCGCGGCCTAAGGGTTAGCGGCAACGCGCCACACGACCCCAGCGGCCACATCATAGGTACTACACACATCGTTGAGCGAATAGTTATGTTAGGAGCAGGAATGGAACAGAGGGTCCTCGGGGGAAGATACCTCCTCAAGGATAAGGTGGGAACAGGCGGCATGGCGACCGTCTACCGTGCACAGGACCAGGTTCTCGACCGCACGGTAGCCGTCAAGATCATGCTGCCGCAGTATGCTGGCGACGCAACCTTCGCCGCACGCTTTAAGCAGGAGGCCCAGGCAGCAGCCGGTCTCTCCTCCCCCTATATCGTGGGCGTCTACGATTGGGGCAAGGACGGCGACACCTATTACATCGTCATGGAGTACCTGCGCGGAACCGACCTTAAGAGCGGCATCAAGAGCCACGGCGCCCTCGACCCCAAGAAGGTCGCCCAGATCGGCTCGCAGATCAGCTCCGCGCTTTCGGTCGCCCACAAGCACGAGATCATCCACCGCGACATTAAGCCGCAAAACATCATGGTGCTGCCCGACGGCAACATCAAGGTGATGGACTTTGGCATCGCGCGCGCCAAGAACAGCCACCTCACGCAAGACAACAACGTGCTGGGAACCGCCCACTACGTCAGCCCCGAGCAGACCCGTGGTCAGGACCTTGGCCCCACCTCGGATATCTACTCGCTGGGCGTCGTGATGTACGAGTGCGCCACCGGTCGCGTCCCCTTTGACGGTGACGACGCCATCTCGGTTGCGCTCAAGCAGGTAAACGAACTGCCGGTTCCGCCGAGCCAGATCAACTCCGGCGTCGACGCCGATCTGGAGCGCATCATCCTCAAGTGCATGGAAAAGGACCCGTCGAACCGCTTCCAGACGGCAGACGAGCTGCGCCAGGTGCTCAACAACTACCTGTCCGGCCGCGCCGTCAACGTCTCCGAGCCCACGCGCATCATCGGTGCCGCGGGCGACCTGGGCGCCACCAAGACCCGTGAGCTGTCTGACTCCACACGCGCTATGGTTCGCCCCGTATCGGGCGTAAGTGGACAGACCAACCCCCGCAGCGCCGTCTCGGGTTCCACCGGTTCCTACGAGGTCGATCAGCCCAAGTCCAACAAGAACAAGATTATCGCCGCCGTAGTCGCCGCAATCGCCGTGGTTGGCGTTGTGGTGGCCTTCGCCACCGGGCTCTTTGGGGGCGAGCAAGTTACGGTGCCCGATGTGCTTAACAAGGACCAGCAGACCGCTATCGAGCTGATCAAGGAGGCCGGCCTTGAGGTCGGAACTGTCGACCAGAGCTATAACGACGATGTCGACGAGGGCAAGGTTGCCGAGCAGACCCCCAACGGCAACACTAAGAAGCCCAAGGGCTCCAAGGTTAACCTGGTGATCTCCAAGGGCCCCAAGCCCTCCGAGAAAGTTGAGGTTCCGCAGCTCGTCGGCCTAACCAAGGACCAGGCCGAGGCCGCGCTGGCAAGCGTGGGCCTGAAGGGCAACGCAACCGAGGAGGCCAACGAGGCCGACGAAGGCCAGGTCTTTGAGCAGGGCACTGATGCCGGCAAGGAAGTCGAGAAGGGCACGACCATCTCGTATAAGGTCTCCAGCGGTCCTGACACCACCTCCGTTCCCGATCTGACCGACATGACCGAGGCCCAGGCACGCAACGCTCTCGACATGGCCGGTTTTGGCGTCAACGTGAGCTACCAGGAGAACGATTCCGTCACCGAGGGCACCGTCATTAGCTGGAACCCCAGCGGCAAGCAGAAGCCCGGCGCCACGATCACCGTCGTCATCGCCAAGAAGTCCGGCAAGGCCAGCGTTCCGGGCAACCTGTACGGCAAGAGCATCTCCGCCGCCGTCACCGCGCTCAACAACGCCGGATTCTACAACATCGCATTCTGCGATCAGAACGGCAACCCCGTGAGTGGCAACGAAAACGCCACCGTGACGGGCGTCTCCCCCACTGGCAAGCAGTCCACCGACAGCACGATTACGCTGACGGTTTCGGTTTCTGGCTCTGGTACTGATTCAGGCGACGATTCCGGCACGACCAACTAGTCATCAAGACGTTGCCCACAGCGGCTGATGACGCAAACACATTCGCTCAGCGGCGCCCGTTTGCCCCCCCCCGGCAAACGGGCGCTTTCTTTATCTGAAGCAGCAAAAACTACGGCATGCCTTTAGACCAAAAGAGCCCGGCACCGTAGCGGTACCGGGCTCGATATTCCTCTGGTGCCCCCGGGCGGATTCGAAAACTCCCCCCGCGGGGAAATTGGCGACGCGGGTGTCGACGGCTCGAATCCGCCGGCGGTCCCCACAAACCAGAAACGGCGCCGCCCTCGCGACGCCGTCATAATCTTCTGGTGCCCCCGGGCGGATTCGAAAACTCCCCCCCCGCGGGGAAATTGGTGACGCGGGTGTCGACGGTCCGAATCCGCCGGCGGTCCCCACAAACCAGAAACGGCGCCGCCCTCGCGACGCCGTCATAATCTTCTGGTGCCCCCGGGCGGATTCGAACCGTCGACACCCGCTTTAGGAGATATGATTTAATGCTACCCCCTACCATTCATCAAGCATCATTGAACATCATATAACCGCAGATAAACATAGCAGTTTGTGTCTTCTGCATCCGGTAGCTGCGCCTACGCTTTTACAAACATATTACTAACAGCTTTAGCTAAACTGCACTCATTGAATTGTTGAAAACTATTCAAAGAAACGGAGTGCAAAGATGTCAGAACAGCCACTCATTAGCGGAAGAGGCACGTGTTGGAAAGACAAGAGATCACCTAACACCTATCGCTATTATTTTTCCCTTGGGGTCAAGGACCCTAAGACAGGGCGTTACAAACGATCCCCAACTTATACGGTTCGTTGCAAGACTAAAACAGAAGCTAAGGCTGCAATGCAGGCCAAGCTGGCTGAAATCAACTCCTCTGGCACGATCACTAAAACTAAAAAGCCCACTTTGCTTGCGTCCTACTGCTGGGCCTTTCATGAAAATAGGGACACCGAGCTTGCGCCAACGAGCTATGAAAGAGAAGCGTACGATTGCAGGCATATCGAAGACCTATTCGGTGCGTTTCAGACAATTGAGGGGCTAACTCCCGATCTAATCGAAGAAACATATGCCGAAGCTCGTCGTACGGGAAAATACAAACCATCAGAGCTTGTACGAATCAATGCGAAACTGCGTCAGATTCTGTCGAATGCAGTCGCAAAGAGAATAATTGACCGAAACCCCTGCGCTACCGTTCATGTTCGCAGACCACGCAACAAAAGAGAATCACTTACAATCGACCAAGTAGCTACCCTATGCACACATCTTCAACACATTGAGCTCACCGCCGAAGCTGTTGGTACGCTAGTACTAGTGTATACGGGTATGCGAAAAGGCGAGATGCTGGGCCTCGAATGGCGCGATTGGGACCCTGCCAATAAAACCTTGAAAATTGACAGGCAGTACACCAACGATCATGAACTGAGGGCACCCAAGTCACAAGAAAGCCAACGCAAAATCCCCGTTGGAGAAACCTTGGCCGAACGTCTTCAATCATGGTCAGCCATACAAAAAGAGCTCCTGGCCTCTCTGGGGCTGTCCCAGACTGGCAGCACTCCCATCATTAGCGATATTGCTGTCGAGCAAGGGGTCCCTACTGTCTGTCACATGAAAAACTACATCTTCAACCATTGGTTTCGCGATTTCGCAGTTAGCTGCAATCTTGGAATCTATGAGCCGAACAATTCGACTGGCGGAAAACTATATAAGGGCATCTGCCCGCATCAGCTCAGGCATTGTGTAAGCACTTTTATGCTGGCGAACGGATCGGACGTTAGAAGCGTGCAAGGTATTCTTGGCCACGCGGACCCCAATATCACGCTCAAAACGTATACAAGCCTCGTTCAACAATCAGAAATAAAAGCAGTTAAAGGCTACGAAGACTTCATCAACGCCTATATACAGAGAAGCGAGAAATAGCATGTTTTTCATTCATCGTTTTTTTCATAATATTACGGTACTATAATACCGTTTCCGCAGGTAGATGCTTTATTTGATTGACATCTAATGAGTTTTAATACATGCTAAAGCTGTCAGATGACTACGCATGTAGTCATAGAAACCGGCCCCCCAAGTGCTTATGAACCTGGTACGTCTTACAAGCACAGGGAGGGCCCTCATTGAAAGGATAGCTCATCATGGCTACTCCAAAGATTAGCACCCAGGCGTCCACACCGACTTTCCCTACTGGTGCCGCTCAGTGCGATCGGTTGCTCCGCGTTAACGATATCCGCGAAATCACTGGCTGGAGCGAGAACACTGCACGCAAATTCATGCGCGAGTCCGGCAAGCTCATCCAGGTCCATCGCTCTAATTACATGTTTGAAAGCTCATTCTACGAACTTTTCAAACAGCTTGAAGGTCGTACCGCCCACCTTGACTAGGCGGTAAACATGAGCGAGCTACCATCAATTTCTGACAAATATCGCGATGATGTTAATGAGCAACGAGAGATTAGAAGGAAAATGGATAACGCGAATTATATTTCGGTGCCCGACTGGGCGTGTTGTGCCACCACTGTCGCTGCCGAGCGCCTCATCCTCGGCCTAGTATGGAAGCTTGGAAATCCTTCCAAAAACAAACGAGCCATGGGCTTTTACGCAAAAAGCAAATGGATTGAGGAGCGCTACCACCTAAGTAAGAATACGATCTCCCGGGCCTATACCTCTTTGACGGATAAGGGGTTTATTCAAAAAGCGGGCGATGGCAGCTGGATGCTTAATTACGCCGCAGTCTACCCCGCCGCAATCGAAAACGGCTGGGAGCCCAAGAAATCTTAAGTCCATAGCCCGACTATCGAGGTCGTGAAGGTCGGTAATCGCCGGGCGTCTATAAGAGCATGCCGCGGATGTAAAATGAAACACGGTCGAATCGAAACAGTTCCCGGACAATTGGCGTCCGGCCAGACACTTCGATTCGACCCTTTTTCATGCCCGCATCTAAAACAATCCCATAATCATTCTCGACATCTTTAACGCCATCACTCCCCCGCCACCAACACGTCGTTGGTGCCATTTTCAACGAATCGATATGGCCGTCCATTCATGGTCTTTAAGGCACGTGATATCATGAAAACGTGCGGTATTTCTCCAATCGAAAACCTGCGTGAACGCATGACTTGAGACGCCTTTTTAGAACTCACCGATCGCAGGACGACTACAAATCAACAGCGGCCGCGTATTTGTTCCCAGCCGTACGGCGTGGCGGAGTCATGCCCATTGTTGATTGGAATGTCGCACGATGACAGACGAGAGAAAAATCAGGGAGATCTACGGTTACGGCATGAAGTCCGTCCTCGATGAGGCCGCCGAGCGAATCGAGGCGAGGTGGCGGGAGAAGCTGCTGCGCGAGACCGCCGACCTCAGGACCGAGAACGCACTGCTCATGGCCCAGGTGGATGAATTCAGCCGCAAGCTCGCCGAGGCGACGGATCGGAATGAAAAGATTGAGGCCGACTGCAATGAGCGGATTGCCTTTATAGAGGAGAAGTTCGAACTCGATACCGCGAATCTCGAACTCGAGAACAACGAGCTCCACGCCGCAAGCATCAGGTACCTCTCCCGTGCTAAGGGCCTCGGCAGGCAGGTTGTCCAACTCCATGCCGAGGCTGAGGCCATGGTCGATGAGATCGAGCGGCTGCGCGGCGAGCGTGACACTGCACTGAAAGCCCAAGCCGACACACTCCTGGCCCAGCGCGACCTGATGGCCGAGATCGCCGCCCTCAAGGACCGTCTCGCCGCCTCCGAGCAGCGGGCGGCCGTGGCCGAGGCCAAGGTCGAGGTCATGACCCAGATGAAGGGCGAGTAGCCCCGCGCTTCTCCTATCAGGCGGCTGATTTCTAGGAATCTTCTAGAGCGCTTCCAGAAGGTTCCTAGAACCGGGCGCAGCATCTTCGATCGGCACGATGTCTCGGTAGATCAGGCGATGCTTGGCGTCGCGCCATTCGTCGCCGTGGTAATGCCCGAAGAACCAGGTTCGGTAGCCGAGCCGTCCGTCGAGCTCGCCAAGGAATCGTTGCAGCCGGTCGCCCCGATACTCGCGTCCGCACTCGCGGCACAGTCCCTCAGCAAGGACGGCCGGCGCCTCGTGACTCACCACGTAGTCGACCCTCCAGCCCACGCGGGCGAGTGCGGCGCGGCATTGGCCCATCTCCTCCTCGCTCGGCATCTCCTCGGGCCACCAGCTCCTCCCCTCCCTGCGATACTGCCTGTCGTTGCTCGCGGCGCCGCCCATGGCAAGGACTGTGAGTCCGTCGATATCGAACACCTCTCCGCGCATCAGGTGCAGCACGTGCGGTCGCGCCTCATGAACGAGGCCGCTGTTCCACTCCCGCACCGGCAGTTCTGCCAGCATCCGGTGGTTCTCGTGGTTTCCGTCTACGAAGCACGTGGTCCATGGCTTCGACTCGAACCAGTCGAGCCAGTATTTCTCGGCGTTGGACCCATCCCAGACAAAGCCGAAGTCGCCGGCCACGATCACCACGTCATCGCGCGTCAGGGTCCGGCCCAGCGGCCAATTCGTGAAGGCAAACCGGCTGGACCCGTACTCGGCCCTGCCGTGCACGTCACCTGTCGCATAGACCGTCATCAGTACGCACCCCACGGCAGGAGTTTGTCCCCGAGCCTCACGATCCGGTCATACAGCACCGTGTGCCGTTCGTCCGGATTGCCGTCTCGGTGAAAATGGCCGTAATACCAGCGCTTGTAGCCCAGGCGGTCCTCGAGCTCGTCAAGGAATTCGGTCAGCCGGTCCACATCGGGGCGTTCCCAGCCCGGGTCCGGGTAGAGCGTCGGCGAGAGCATGCGCGTCGGGCAGGTATGGGTGATGACGCAGTCGACCTTCCAGCCGACCTCGTCGAGCTTTGTCCGCGCGGTATCGAAATCGCGCTCGTCCGGGAGCTCCTGAGGCCACCAGCTGGAATACGGCACGCGGTATTCCCTGTCCACGCTCGTGGCACCGCCCATGGTGAAGACCGTCGATCCGTCGAGCTCGAAGACCTCGCCGCGCGTCAGGCGCCGAATGGGCGAGGTGTCCGACAGGCGCTGCGTCAGCCCGCCATGCCACATCTCCATGGGGCGCTCCGCCCAGTGATCGAAGCGCTCGTGGTTGCCGTCGACGAACAGCACCGTGTAGGGGCGCGACTCCAGCCAAGCGATATCGGCGCATTCCTCGGCAGAGAAGTCCCACGGAAAGCCAAAGTCGCCGGCGATGATCAGATAGTCGTCGCTGCCAAGGCTATCCCCAAGCTCCCAGTCGCGGAGCTTTTGCATGTCGAGCCCACCGTGGATGTCGCCTGTCACATAGACCGTCATCGGATCGCCTCTTTCCGCTTGTAAGCCGCCAGCTCGCGCTCGACCTGCCTGTCGCCGGTCTCGTTGACCCACCAGGGCCATTTCACCCGGCCGCACGGCTCGTCGACTCCGGCGAACCATTCCCTCAGCTCGTCGAGGCTCACCGGGGAGTGCCCGTTGGCATCGCAACCGACGTCGTAGCGCAGAAGGCCCTGCTTGCGGTTGAACTCGTTGTACGCGCCGCCGCTGCTGTGGATGTGCCCGTGGAGGTGCCACGATCCATGGTTCATGCCCTGCCAGTCGGCCATGGGGTAATGGCTCAGGACGATCTTCTGCCCGTCGATCTTGAGCACGCAGATCGGCGGCTCCACGGTGAAGGCGCCCGCGACCGCCGGCTGGGTCCAGTCCTTGTCGTGGTTTCCCGGGACTAGGTGGATGCGCCTGCAGGCGATCCGCTTGCGCAGCCCGTAGGCGTCCTGGGCGGTCATCTTGAATGAGAAATCCCCCAGGATGTAGAGCTCGTCGTCCACGGCAACCCTGCCGTTGATGTTGTCGACGATGGCGTCGTTCATCTGCCAAATCGTCTCCCACGGGCGGTCGGTGAACTTCAGCACGTTCTCATGCCCGAAGTGGGTATCGCTGGTAAACCAGATCATATTTATGTCTCCTTTTATCGCTAAAAAACGTTCTCCTTCGAGGTCAGGAGACGTTTTATGAGCGACATGAGGTGCATATCCCTCATGTTTCAAGCTCCAATCTGCCGGATTTGCCCAACTAAAAGTTTACGCTCACGCGCGAACGGTTGATTTCCGATCTCAGCCGAACACATTAGGCGGACAGGCCGTTCCCGCAGCT
>UQDE01000018.1 GCA_900539735.1 uncultured Collinsella sp.
CGTACATGTACGGATGAATATGGGAGGTGTTCGGATGAAGTTGATATTCAAGGAAAGACGCTTCTTGCACCATCGAGAGCTCGACTATCGACGATTCATACGTGTCTCCTTATTATAGTGATTACGGGCAAAGACTCGACATTCAGGACTCGCAGCGCTGCGCAATTTATGCCCTTGGTTCTGTGACGCTCGCCGGCAACACGAAGGTCACTACGGCCAAGGCGAAGGGTGTCGATGCGTCCGATGTTGGCAGCTACGGTAAGGTTCATGTCGATAAGTCTTTTACGGGCGAAGCTGCCCTGTCTGTCGACGATTCCAAGTTCGATTCCGAATCCAATAAGCAGCACTACTACTATGAATATGTGAACCTCGGCACGAGCGATCTCTCTCAGGAAGATCTCGCGAGCAGGCTCAAGCTTGCCAACGCTGACCTTGCATACGACGTTACCGATGGCAAGGTCAAGGTTATCCATCGCAAGCACGAGCACGAGTGGACCTATTCCGCCAACAAGGATGGGTACAGCATCGCGGCTACGTGCAACGGACAGTATGAGGCCTCACACTGTGTCTACTCCAGGGACGGCGAGACGATCTCGCTGATGTCGTCCAAGAGCGGCGACCTGAGCTTTACCTACAACGGCGAACAGCGCGACGCCGTGCTTGCTACGACTAAGCCGTCTCAAAAGGACAACGCTGTAGCCCAAGGCAAGGTAAAGATTGTGAGCGCGCGGTTCTATAGAGGCGTGGATGACAATAATCCCCAGGGCTTCGAGATGGAAGGGTCGCAGCCGTGCGATGCGGGCACCTATCGCGTGGTGGCGACGGTCGCCGTCGAGGGGCAGAACGATGTTACGCTCGAGCGCGTGTTCACGATCAAGCCTGCCTCGCTTGCGGAGAAGGACTCCAACCGCAAGGATCTTTGCAAGGTCGAAATCATCGGCTACGACAAACTGAAGGATAACGTCAAGTTCAGCAACGGTGACGTGCTCAACGACGTTCCGTCTTATAAGTGGACGGGTGGGGAGATAACGCCTCGCATTAAGGTGACGTATAAGCTTGGCGACGAATGGATTGAGCTTAAAGAAGGTGTCGATTTCGAGCGTTTCGCTTGGGGCGAATCGGTGTCCGAGAAAGATCCCGGTGCGTATAGGAGCCAGGCTTGGGGCCTGGGAAACTTCACATACGGCAAGTTTTTCTACTGGAGCATCTACGGCACGCAGCTCAAGAATGTTCGGGCCAAGGGCTTTGACGGCATCTATGATGGCAAGGCTCACTCGCCGTCGGTGACGGTCGACAACGCCCCCGAGGGCATGCAGATCGAATATAGCGTCGATGGTGGCTCGCTGTACGAAGACCGAATCCCCTCCTATACCAATGTCACGCGCGATGTCTACGGCAACGTGTGCGCCGAGACGATTAAATATCGTATTACCGCACCCGACTACGTGCCGGTGGAGGGCGAGCTCGAGATAAAGATCACCCCCGCCGAACAGGCTGCTCCCAAGGACGTTAAGACGACGGCCGCGACCGGACATGCCTTGGCGGATGGCAGCATCGACGGGATTGATAACACCTACGAGTGGAAAGCCGAGGCCGCCGGCGACTATCAGTGGATTGCCGAAGGCGAGACGTCGGTTAAGGGCCTCGCCGCTGGCAAATACAGCGTTCGTCTTAAGGCCGACCGTAACCATAACGCCTCTGAGGCCCTGACGGTTGAGGTCAAGGACGGCCCCAAGAAGGCCGACGGTAGCGGTTGGAAGCACGACGACGCCGAGCACTGGAACACCTGCACCTGCGGCAAGGAGGACGTTGACCGCGCAAAGCATGACTTTGAGTGGGTCGTCGACCATGCCGCTACGGCTGATAAACCCGGTTCCAAGCATGAGCGCTGCAAGACGTGCGGCTACGAGCGTGAGTCTGTCGAGATTCCGGCTTTCGGTATTACCGGCTACTCGGGTATCTACGATGGCGAAAAGCACGGCGTGACGGTTAACGCCGAGACCGTCGCATCTATCCGGTATCGCGAGAAGGGCGAGAAGAAGTGGAGCGACGAGTCTCCGCTCATCTGCGATGCTGGCTCCAAGACCGTCGAGTTTAAGGCGACGCTCACGTCTGGCGACACCTGCGAGGGCGAGGTCGAGCTTAAGGTCGATCCCCGTCCGGTGACGGTGAAGCCCAAGGATGTTTCGAAGGTGTACGGTTATGACGATCCGGACTTTGAGCTCGAGGCTGTCGAGGGCACGATCCTCAAGGGCCACCCGCTCTCTTGGCTTAAGATTCACCGCGAGGCCGGCGAGAACGTGGACACCTATACGCTGGCGATCGAGGAGAGCAAGGTCGGCGACAAGTGGGACAAGATCCAGCGGGCAAACTATGCTCCGACGCTCCAGACTGGTACGTTCGAGATCACCCCGCGCCAACTCGGTATTGGCTGGAAGATCGGAAGCTATACCTATAACGGCAAGCCTCAGGGCCCCGAGATTGTAATCAGCCATGTTGTCAAGGGTGACGAAGGCAGGGTTTATTATGCGACCGAGGGCGCAACGGCTGTCGATGCCGGTAACTATAAGGCGAAGGTGACGGGCCTCGCCGGCGACCCTGAGGTCATCAAGAACTATGTCCTTCCTGACAAATTCCTGGAGACGGGCTATACGATCTACAAGGCAGAGCAGGAGAAGCCCCAGGGGTTGAAGGCCACCGCCGAGACTATCCGTGGCAAGTGCGACGGCAAGATTGAGGGCGCACGCGGCCACGTTGCCTATCGCCTGTTCCGTACCCAAGCCGGGGACGTCGATGGCAAGACTATGGTTTCCGAGGACGGCAAGATTGAGAACCTTGCCGCCGGCGACTACCAGGTCTGGTATGCCGAGACCGATAACTACATGCCGTCCACACCCGTGGAAGTGCATGTCGGTCAGGGTAAGTACTTATGGGTCACCCTTTCTGGTGAGAATGATGCTTACTCGATAGACTGGCATAGCCCGAACAGACTGCAGTGGCATGAAAGCGTGGAGTTCTCGGTAAAGATCTCCGATGGCTACTTTGCGGGCGACGACTTTGCCGTTAAGGCGAACGGCGTTGTTCTCGAGAAGGGTGAGGACGGAAAGTACGTTCTCAGCAATGTCGAGGAGAAGACTATCATCACCGTCGAGGGCGTGCGCAAGCACGAGGCCGTGAACGATGAGTGGCTCTCCGACGACAGCACGCATTGGCATCGGTGCGCCTGTGGTGACAAGATCGACGAGGCTGCGCACACCTTTGAGTGGGTTGTCGACAAGGCACCCACGGCAACCGAGGTGGGCTCCAAGCATCAGCAGTGCACGGTTTGTGGGCATGCGTTGCCTGCAGTCGAGATTCCGACTGCCGCCATCGTTGGCTACTCCGACGAGTACGACGGTGCGTATCACACGGTCGATGCGACGAGACTGCCCGAGGGCGCAACGGCTCAGTACAGCACCGACGGCAAGAATTGGTCCCCCGAGGCCCCCAAGATTAAGGACGTCGGCAAACTGACCGTCGCCTACAAGGTGACGATTGACGGTGCGACCGCCGAGGGCAAGGTTGAGCTCGAGGTCAAGCCGTGCACGATTACGGTCACCGCCCAGGACGCTTCTAAGACCTACGGCGAGGCTGACCCCGTGTTTACGTGGGATGTCACTTCTGGCAAACTCGTCGCGGGCGAAACGCTTCAGGGCCTCGAGATCGAGCGCGAAAATAACGACAACGTGCGCGACGGCGGCTATGCTCTGCAGCTGACGCAGCCCGAGGGTGCAAACCCCAACTACGGCATCACGTTCGTCGACGGCACGTTCACCATCAACCAGCGTCTGCTCACTGTGGCATGGGGCACCACCGAGTTCACCTATGATGGCAAGGAACACTGCCCCGAGGCGACGCTCGGCAACGTCATCGGCAAGGATGACCTTGGTGCGACCGTCGAGGGCTCCCAGGTCGAGGCCGGCGATTCGTACCAGGCGAACCTCACCGCACTGACGGGCAAGGCCGCTGGCAACTACGCGCTTCCGACCGAGGGCCTGACGTGCGACTTCTCCATCAAGAACGCCGCGCAGGGCGCGCCGGTGGTCCAGGCTGCGGCCGAGACCGTGAGCGGCAAGCGTGACGGCAAGGTCACGGGCGTCGACGCGACGATGGAGTGGCGCGCCAAGGGTACCGCCGAGTATCAGGCGGTGGGCGAGGGCACGGCCGAGCTTGCGGGTCTTGCCGCCGGCACGTATGAGGTGCGCTACCAGGCCAAGGTCAACTACGACGCCTCTTCCGCCACCGAGGTTACCGTGGCGGCCGGCCCCAAGCTGGTCGTGACGCTGCCGAGCAATCAGGTGGGCTACGCGCTCACCTCGACGGCAACCGAGCTCGATTGGCACGGGACTGCAACGCTCACCATGAGCATCGACAGCGCGTACTTTGCGGGCAAGGACTACGCCGTCAAGGTCAACGGCACGTCCGTTAAGCTTTCCGCCAAGGGCACCTATGAGCTCAAGGATGTCGAGGGCGACGTGAATGTGACGGTCGAGGGCATCCTCAAGCACGAGCCCGACGGCTCTGGCTGGGCGCACGACGCCAAGAATCACTGGCATGTCTGCCGCTGCGGCGAAGTTCTCGACAAGGCCGAGCATACCTTTGAGTGGGTCATCGACAAGCCGGCGACCACCGAGGCCAAGGGCGAGAAGCACCAGGAGTGCAGGGTCTGCGGTGAGAAGGGCAAGTCTGAGGAGGTCGCGATTCTGGCGCCCGAGATCATCGACGGCAAGGGCCAGACGATGGTGGTCGACGCCGCCAAGGACCTGAGCTTCCGTTCGAACGCGCCGCTCAAGTTCTTCCAGAAGGTGCTGGTTGACGATAAGGAGGTCGCGGCCGAGAACTACGAGCTCACCGAGGGCTCTACGATCGTGACGCTCAAGGCGAGCTTCCTGAATACGCTCGGCGTGGGCGAACACAAGCTGAGCGTGGTTTCGGCTACGGGCACTGCCGAGACGACCTTCACCGTTGCCGAGGCCGCCAAGCCCGCTCCTGGTCAGACCACCACGACTACTACGACCACGACCACGACTTCCAAGCCTAAGAAGAAGGCTGGCAAGGAGACGTTGCCTGAGTCCGGCGACAGCGAGTACGCCATGGCTGGTGCCGTATTCGCAGCCGGTGCGGCAGCTCTGCTGCTGGCTTGGGCCATGAAGCGCCGCGCGTAGTCGCGCGCCAGTCCCCAGCGGGTCCGGATCGAGCGATTCGGGCCCGCTTCTATGCCAACCGCCTCTCGGACCAAGACAAAACGGGCTGCTCGAATCATGGGGCGGGTCCATTTTCAACTATCCTCAGCTTGCCAGTTCGAAAATGGACCCGCCGCATGATTGAATCTTTATTTCAACTTTACACCTGGCTTTACAGCTGTCTTGTCAGCTGTAAAGCCAGGTGTCATACTAAAGCCCCAAGATTCGCCAAAAGAGAGGGGCCTTGATGGCACAGAGCGCGAACATGGATGCATCGGAGCTTGCACGCGATATCGCGGCCGGCCTGGCATCGGCAACGACGGCAACGGAGCGCGCGGCGCTGGTACCCGCAGAGCTCGTCGAGGCCATTCATCAGCTAAAAACCCAACGTGACGCAGTGATCCTGGCGCACTATTATGTGGCGCCCGAGGTCCAAGCCGTTGCCGATTACGTCGGCGACAGCTTCTACCTGGCAAAACTCGCCAAGAGCCTGCCGCAGCAGACTATCGTGCTGTGCGGCGTAGAGTTTATGGGCGAGAGCGCCAAGCTGCTCAATCCCACCAAGACCGTGCTGCTGCCCGAGCCGGGCGCGGACTGTCCCATGGCGCACATGGTCAAGCGCGAGACGGTCGACGCGGCGCGCGCCGAGTATGGCGACGACCTGGCCGTGGTGTGCTACGTCAACTCCACGGTCGAGATCAAGAGCTGGAGTGACGTGTGCGTTACCAGCTCTAACGCCGTCAAGATCGTCTCCGAGCTTCCGCAGCAGCACATCTTGTTCATTCCCGACCAGAACCTGGGCCGCTTTGTGGCCGAGCAGGTGCCCCAAAAGCACGTCATCCTCAACAACGGCTACTGCCCGCGTCATCACATCATCACCGTCGAGCAGATCGTCGACGCGCAGGAGGCGCATCCCGACGCGCTCGTGCTGGCGCACCCCGAGTGCAAGGCCGACGTCCTGGCCGAGGCTGACTACATCGGCTCCACTGCCGGCATCATCAAGTATGCCGAGGAGTCGGACGCGAGCGAGTTCATCATCGTGACGGTCCGCGGCGTGCTCTACGAACTCGAGCGCCGCTGCCAGGGCACCGGCAAGAAGTTTTACTTCCCTGCGGTGCAGCCCACTTGCGTCAACATGGATCTCATCACGCTCGAAAAACTCGTGCACTGCCTGGAGACGGGCGAGGGCGAGGTGCAGATTGGCGTGTCGGAAGAGGCTGCCGATCAGGCCAAGCTCACGCTCGACCGCATGCTCGAGTACGCGGCGCGCTAAGCCAATGTGACATGAGGGACCATCCCTTATGCCACATTACAAGGGAGAGGATTCCTGTGGAAACCAAACAATACCCCGATATGGAATGCGACGTCGTCATTGCCGGCTGCGGCGTGGCGGGCCTGTATGCGGCCCTCAATCTGCCGACGAGCACGCGCGTGATCATGCTCTCCAAGGGCGCCGTCGACGAGTGCGATTCCATGCTCGCGCAGGGCGGCATCTGCGTGCTGCCCGAGGGCTCGGACTACGACGCCTTCTTTGAGGACACCATGCACGCGGGTCATTACGAGAACCGTCGCGAGAGCGTCGACATCATGATTCGCTCGAGCCGCTCGGTCATCAACGACCTGCTGGCCATGGGCGTGGACTTTGAGCGCAAGGCCGACGGCGGCCTCGACTTTACCCGCGAGGGCGCGCACAGCCGTCCGCGTATCGCCTTCCATGCCGACATTACGGGCAAGGAGATTACGACCAAGCTGCTCCAGGCTGTCCGCAAGCTGGACAACGTGCAGATTCTTGAGCACGTGGCCATGACCGACATCCTGACGGCCGAGCGCGATGGGGTCACGGTGTGCACTGGCGTCGTCGCTGTTGCCGTGGACGAGGACAACTCGGTCCGCCCCGCCGACGAACTGGCACATGCCGCCGAGGGCGTGCATACCGGCGAGCCGTTTGAGATTCATGCTCGCCACACGTTGTGGGCGACGGGCGGTATCGGCGGCGTATACGACCACTCCACCAACTACCCGCAGCTCACCGGCGACGCCTGCTACATCGCGCAGGAGCACGGCATTACGATGGAGCATCTTGACTACGTGCAGATTCACCCCACGGGACTGTTCTCGCCGCAGCCGGGCCGCACCTTCCTGATCAGCGAGAGCTGCCGCGGCGAGGGCGCGATTCTGCTCAACGCCGCCGGCGAGCGCTTTACCGACGAACTGCAGCCGCGCGACGTGGTCGCCGCCGCTATCCGCGAGCAGATGAAGCAGGACGGCACCGAGCATGAGTGGCTGAGCTTTGCCCCCGTCGAGCGCGACGTGGTGACCGGGCACTTCGCCAACATCCGTGCGCGCTGCCTTGAGGACGGTCGCGACATCCTGGATGAACCCATTCCCGTCACGCCCACGCAGCACTACTTTATGGGCGGCGTGTGGGTCGACAAGGACGGCCGCACCTCGATGCCCGAGCTCTACGCCGCCGGCGAGACGGCTTGCAACGGCGTTCACGGCAAGAATCGCCTAGCTTCCAACAGCCTGCTCGAGTCCCTAGTCTGGGGTCGCCGCGCTGCTTGGCGTATGCGCACCGGCGAGTCGCTGGCCGTGGAGCAGGCGGGCGAGCCCGCGCTCGATGGCCGTCATCGCGCCCTGAGCGCCGACACCCTGGCAATCGATGATTTGGCCCGTGCCGCCGGTACGCAGGCCGTGGAGGAGTAGACCATGAATCCCATTACCATGAAGCTCGTCGTCGATGATCTGATTCTGCAGGCTCTGCGCGAGGACATTACGTTTGAGGACGTGAGCACAGCGAGCGTGTGCCCCACGGCGCGCCCCGCCACGGTGGAGCTCATCGCCAAGGCTGACGGCATCATCGCCGGCCTGGATGTGTTCGCCCGCACCTTTGAGCTGCTGGATCCGCAGAGCTCGGTGCTCTTTGATGTTGCCGACGGTGACGAGGTGCACGCCGGCGACCATGTGGGTCAGGTGCGCGGCGACGCGCGCGTGTTGCTTTCGGGCGAGCGCGTGGCGCTCAACTACCTGCAGCGCATGAGCGGCATCGCTACTTACACGCATCGGATGGCGGCTGCGCTCGAGGGCACCAAGACCGTGCTTGTCGACACGCGCAAGACCACACCGGGCATGCGTGTGTTTGAAAAGGCGGCAGTCGAGATCGGCGGTGGCAGCAACCACCGCTATAACCTGTCGACGGCTGTCATGCTCAAGGACAACCACATCGACGCCGCCGGTGGCGTGACGCGTGCGATCGAGATGGCGCGCGCCCATGCATCGTTTACCACGACGGTCGAGATCGAGTGTGAGAACCTGGACATGGCGCGCGAGGCTGTGGAGGCCGGCGCCGATATCATCATGTTCGACAACATGACCCACGACGACATGGCTGCCGCGATTGAGCTTATCGCCGGCCGCGCCAAGACCGAGTGCTCGGGCAATGTGGATGCCAGCAATATCCGCGCCCTGGCTGATCTGGGCGTCGACTACATTAGCTCGGGGGCGTTGACGCACTCTGCGCCGATTCTCGACCTCTCGCTTAAGCACCTGCGTCTGCTGGACGGTAAATAATGAACGCCCGCGAGCGTCGCCGTGCCATCATGGCCGTGCTCGAGGGGGCCAAGGGGCCCGTATCGGGCAGCGCACTTGCTCGTGAGGTGGGTGTGAGCCGCCAGATTGTCGTGCAAGACATCGCCCTGCTGCGCGCCGATGGGCACGATATCGTGGCGACCAACCGTGGTTATGTGCTGCAGGAGGCCCCCAGCAGCCCCGCTGTGCCCACGCGTCTTGTTAAGGTGCGCCACAGTGTGGAGCAGGCGGGCGACGAGCTTACGAGTATCGTCGACGCGGGCGGCGCCGTGCTCAACGTGATCGTCAACCATCGTGTGTACGGCAAGATCACGGCCGACCTGGACATCCGCAACCGTCGCGATGTTGAGCGCTATCTGCGCGATATCGAGAGTGGCAAGAGCTTTCCGCTGCTAACGGTGACCAGCGGCTATCACTTCCATCGCATTGCGGCGGAGGACGAGCAGACCCTCGACGAGATCGAGGCCATGCTCAAGGAAAAGGGCTATCTGGCAGATCTGATGCCCTACGAAGATGACCTGTCCTAGTAACGACGAATGCAAAAGGAGGCCTCCGCGGCGATGCGGAGGCCTCCTTTTTTGTGCACGGTGTACTTTTGAGTGTGCAAGTGGGGGAGTTATTACTCCTCGACGATCTCGGTGATCGCGCCAGCGGGGCAAGCGTCCTGGCAAGCGCCACAGGCGACGCAGGAATCCTCGTCAGCGACGGTGGCGACGTCCTGGAGCTCCAGAACGCCAGCGGGGCAGGAGTCGACGCAAACGCCACAAGCGATGCACTCGTCGGCATCAATTACGGGATGAGCCATGGTAGTTTCCTCTCTGTTGACCGACGCTACAGGCGATGCGCGTCGGTTTGATTCGGGCAAAAACATACCACGGGAGCGACCGTTTGCAATACCCTCTGACCGGCATCTTCATACCGTTCGCCGAGTATGCCACGGCTTACTAAAAAATATGCAGGTGAGGCCGTTGAGCTGCGCAAATGTTAGCTAAAGGTGACTCGTAATATTGAGCGATTGAGCGAGCTTTTGGAAAGCGTGTCCCGGAATCGACGCCCAAAACGGGTCACGCCTTCCTCGGGGTCGCCCCAGACCGCCCCAGGCACCCCCAGATCCAAACCTCAGCCATCTCTACATAGATCTCAATAGATTTGCCCAGAACTCAAACAGTGCGTCTACCTGCGCATTTGCGAACCTAAACTCTCGGCAATAAGAAATCTTATATGAATTGACTTAGATTTTGTATATTCCGACCCATAAGGGGATACACTACATCCTGAAAGACAAGCCGAAGCGCCGCGCGACAGATCATCGAGGCGGCGCGAACGCAAAAGAGAGAGGGAATTTCTAATGAGTAAGATTCTTGGTATCGACCTTGGTACTACTAACTCCGCTATGGCCGTTCTCGAGGGCGGTTCTCCGACCATTATCGTGAACGCCGAGGGCGACCGCACCACCCCGTCCGTTGTCGGCTTCCGTGCTGACGGCGACCGCGTCGTGGGTAAGGCCGCTAAGAACCAGGCTGTCACCAACCCCAAGAACACCGTGTTCTCCATCAAGCGCTTCATGGGCCGCAAGTACTCCGAGTGCACCTCCGAGATCAAGACCGTGCCGTACGAGGTCAAGGAGGGCCAGGGTGGCCGTGCCGTCGTCGACATCGAGGGCAAGGATTACACCGCCGAGCAGGTGAGCGCCATGACGCTCGCTAAGATGAAGGCCGACGCCGAGAAGTATCTGGGCGAGACCGTCACCGACGCCGTCATCACCGTCCCGGCTTACTTCAACGACGCCCAGCGTCAGGCCACCAAGGACGCCGGTAAGATCGCCGGCCTCAACGTCAAGCGTATCGTCAACGAGCCGACCGCTGCTGCTCTTGCCTATGGCCTGGACAAGCAGGGCACCGACCAGCGCATCCTGGTCTTTGACCTGGGCGGCGGCACCTTCGACGTCTCCATCCTCGACCTCGCCGACGGCGTGTTTGAGGTTCTGTCCACCTCGGGCGATAACCACCTGGGCGGCGACGACTGGGATCAGCGCGTCATCGACTGGATGGCCGATAAGTTCCAGCAGGAGAACGGTGTCGATCTGCGTCAGGACCCCATGGCCCTGCAGCGTCTGAAGGAGGCTGCCGAGAACGCCAAGAAGGAGCTCTCTGCCGCCCAGCAGACCACCATCAACCTGCCGTTCATTACCATGAACCAGTCCGGCCCGCTGCACCTCAACTACACGCTGACCCGCGCCGAGTTCGAGAAGATCACCCGCGACCTGCTCGAGCGCTGCAAGCAGCCTGTCACCAACGCCCTGCGCGACGCCAAGCTTAAGCTCTCCGATCTGACCGAGGTCATCCTCGTCGGCGGCTCCACCCGTATGCCCGCCGTCCAGGAGCTCGTCAAGACCATGACCGGCAAGCAGCCCAACATGTCCGTGAACCCCGACGAGGTCGTTGCCGACGGCGCTGCCGTCCAGGGCGGCGTGCTCACCGGCGACGTCGAGGGCATCCTGCTGCTCGACGTTACCCCGCTGTCGCTGGGCGTCGAGACCATGGGCGGCATCATGACCAAGATGATCGACCGCAACACCACGATCCCGACCTCCAAGACCGAGGTCTACTCCACCGCTGCCGACAACCAGACCAGCGTCGAGATCAACGTGCTCCAGGGCGAGCGCGAGCTTGCCCGCGACAACAAGTCGCTCGGTAAGTTCCAGCTGACCGGTATCCCGGCTGCCCGCCGCGGCGTGCCGCAGATCGAGGTCACCTTCGACATCGACGCCAACGGTATCGTCAAGGTCTCCGCTAAGGACAAGGGCACCGGCAAGGAGCAGCAGATCACCATCTCCGGCTCCACTGCTCTGTCCGACGATGAAGTCGATCGTATGGTCAAGGACGCCGAGGCTCATGCCGAGGAGGACAAGAAGCAGAAGGAAGAGGTCGAGGTCCGCAACCAGACCGACAGCCTGTGCTACTCCACCGAGCAGACCCTCAACGAGCTGGGCGACAAGGTTTCCGCCGACGTGAAGTCCAAGGCCGAGGCCGCTATCGCCGACGCCAAGAAGGCGCTCGAGGGCTCTGACGTCGAGGCCATCAAGGCCGCCGGCGAGTCCCTGCAGTCTGTGGCCTACGAGCTGGCTCAGGTTGTCTACGCCGACGCTCAGCAGCAGACCGACGGTGCCGCCGGTGCCCAGCCTGCCGACGATGACGTCGTCGACGCCGACTACGAGGTTGTGGACGACGAGGACAAGTAATCATGTCCGCCCGTAAAGCTCGCACGGAGGCGGCTGCCGCTGGCGCCGCCCCCGTTGACTCTGAGGAGAAGGACGTGAAGATTCCCGTAGAGGCCGTCGACGATACCGAGGCCAACGAGGCCGAGGCCGCCGAGGCTGCCGAGAACCAGGTAGAGGATTCCAACAAGGAGGCGACGATGACCGAGGACGAGATGGTGGAAGCCGCTATCCGCGCCGGTGAGGAAGCCGCCGACAACGACTTTAAGCTTAAGTTCGAGCAGGCTCAGAAGGAGCTTACCGACGTGCGCAACGAGCTTGATGCTGCGGCAGAGGCTCAGAAGGCCGCCGAGGACAAGGCAAAGGACGCCACCGAGCGCACCGCCCGTCTGCAGGCCGACTGGGAGAACTTTCGTCGCCGCACCGCAAACGAGCGTATCGCCGAGCGCGAGCGCGCGACCGAGAAGCTTGTCACCGCGCTGTTGCCGGTGATCGACGATATCGAGCGCGCGATCGACCATGCCCGCAGCCAAGAGCTTTCCGACGACTTTAAGCAGTTCGTCGACGGCGTCGATGCGGTTCATGCCAAGCTGCTTGATGTGTTTGCGCACGAGGGCGTTGAGCCCATCGATCCCAAGGGCGAGGCGTTCGATCCGCTCGAGCATCAGGCCGTGGGTCGCGTCGAGGACGCATCGCAGTATGACGAGACCGTCAACGATGTGTACCAGAAGGGCTACCGCATGGCGGATCGCATCCTGCGTTCCGCGATGGTGACGGTGACCTACGGTGGCGAGAAGCGCCCCGCACCGGAGCCCGAAGCGGCGCCCGAGGATGCTACGGCCGATACGGTCGAGAGTACCGAGGAGTAATTGAGAAGGGCCCCGGGGCAACACCCGGGGCCCTTTCTGGCCTAGTGCCATATGAAAGCATGAGCCGTCGTCTGCATGGGCGGCGGACGTAACAGGAGAGGAGCTACGATGGCTGCAGGCAAAACCTTCTATGACATCCTGGGCGTATCCAAGAGCGCCTCCGACAAAGAGATCAAGAGCGCGTTTCGTAAGCTCGCGCAAAAATATCACCCCGATGCCGGCGGCGACGAGGCCAAGTTCAAGGAGATCAGCGAGGCCTACGAGACGCTTTCGGACGAGAAGAAGCGCAAAGAGTACGACCAGATGCTCATGTTTGGCGGCATGCCGGGCGCGGGCGGCGCGTATGGCGGAGGCTACGGCGCCGGTGCCGGCGCGAGCGGCTGGGGCGATATCTTCGACAGTATCTTTAGCGGCAACGGCGCCTGGGGCAGCGATTGGGGCTCGGGCTTTGCCGGGGCCGCGGGCGCTGCCGGTGCGGGCGCGGGCCGCAACCGCGCGCGCAAGGGCGGCGACCTGTCGTTGACTGTCGACGTAACGGCCGAGGATGCGTTCCGCGGCGTGACGCACAAGGTCACCTACCGCATTCCCTCGACAGGCGAGCAGCAGACCATCACGGTCTCGGTGCCTGCGGGTGCGGTCGACGGCGGCAAATTGCGCTACAAGCGCCGTGGCGAGTACGGCGTTGCCGGAGGCGAGCGCGGCGACTTGGTCGTGACCACGCATGTGGAGGAGCATCCGCTGTTTAAGCGCAAGGGTGCCGACGTGACCATGGAGGTGCCGATCTCGGTCTATGAGGCGGCGCTCGGCTGCACGGTGGATGTGCCCACGCCCGGCGGCGCGACGGTTCGTCTGAAGGTGCCCGCTGGCACCCAGACGGGCAAGAAGTTCCGTTTTAAGGAGATGGGTGCACCCGACGTTAAGCATCGCGGCCGCACGGGTGCGCTGCTCGTCGAGATCAAGGTGCAGGTTCCCACGAACCTGTCCGACGATGAGCGCGATGCCATGACCAGGCTGCGCGAGGCCGACACGCGCGATTATCGCGAGAAGGTCAACCGTTACAAGGCGACGTACTAGGGCGGTCGTGGCGCACGCCCGCGCCCGCGGGCTTATGATGGACGATAACGAGACGGAAAGGGGTCAGGTAGCATGGCCGAGGACAATAGGAACAAACCGCTGTACATGATCAGCGTGGCGGCCGAGCTGACCGGCATGCATCCGCAGACTCTGCGCGTCTACGAGTCCAAGGGCCTGGTGAACCCTCAGCGCTCGGGCGGTAACACGCGTCTGTATTCGCGTGCCGATATCGAGCGCCTGGAGCTCATCAACCAGCTCACCGACGAGGGCATCAACCTTGCCGGCGTGGTGCGCATCCTCGATATGAAGGAGCGTGCCGAGGAGCGTGAGCGCGAGAACGAAAAGCTCCGTGCTCGCGTGCGCCAGCTCGAGGACGAGCTGCATGAGTACAAGATGCAGAAGAAGATCACCGCCCTGGCCCCGCGCGATGGTTCAGTCAACCCCGAGCAGGTCATGCGCAAGCTTTTGGGTGCCGGCGGGGATTTGTAGTTACGCGGTTTTACCAAACCGCGTAACCAGTTGACGCTGCAAGCCCGCCAGAGCGGCAATCTGCCTTTCAACTTCGGCGGCATGATCAAAAGATCAATGCCGCCTTGTTTCAAGGCACCTTGCTCGCTCTGGCGGGCTTTCGCTGCCCGCGCCAAAACATCGGCGTTGCCATGGCCCGGATGCGGCACTTGGGAACGTTCCTCACTTTGGAAATACGGCCCGCTCGCTGTCCGTCCTCTACCTGCGACGTTGCCTTGCTCCGGATGCGGTAGTCATTGGGGACGTTCTTAAATGACTAGTTGAAAGGGACACACTTGCACCAAATCCGCCGGTCCTGCACCGGGCTCGTCCTATGCTTTACCGAGATAAAGTGAACGTGTAGATTCGTAACCCGCTCGCAACCGTTCTATGGCACGATATTGAACGAATGTATGCTATGCGCCCAAATCTTTTGGGCAGAGTGGGAGACAGTATGGTCAAGCTGTACGAGGACGGCATCTACCTGCGCGGCGGCAGCGAGGTCGTGCCTGCGGCCGAGGCTGCCGAGCGCGGCATTACGCAGACGCCCGAGGACGCCAAGCGCGGCACCATCGCGTATTCGATCCTCCAGGCACACAATACGTCCGGAGATCCCGAGGCGCTCAAGATTCGCTTCGATGCCATGGCGAGCCATGACATCACCTTTGTCGGCATCATCCAGACGGCGCGCGCCTCGGGCATGGAGCAGTTCCCGCTGCCCTACGTGCTCACCAACTGTCATAACTCGTTGTGCGCCGTGGGCGGCACCATCAACGAGGATGACCATGTCTTCGGTCTCTCGGCGGCTAAAAAGTACGGCGGCATCTTCGTGCCCCCGCACATCGCGGTCATCCACTCCTTTATGCGCGAAAATTTTGCCGGCTGCGGCAAGATGATCCTGGGTTCCGACTCGCACACCCGCTACGGTGCCCTGGGCACCATGGCCGTGGGTGAGGGCGGCGGCGAGCTGGCCAAGCAGCTGCTGCGCGATACCTACGACGTCGCCTATCCCGGCGTCGTTGCCATCTACCTCACGGGAGCCCCGCGCCCCGGTGTGGGCCCGCACGACGTGGCGCTTGCCATCATCCGCGCCGTCTTTGCCAAGGGCTACGTCAAGAACAAGGTCATGGAGTTCGTGGGCCCCGGCATCGCGAGCATGACGACCGACTACCGTAATGGCGTCGATGTCATGACCACCGAGACCACCTGCCTCTCTTCCATCTGGGCGACTGACGAAGACACACACGCGTTCCTCACCATGCACGGCCGCGGTGACGACTACCGCGAGCTCAAGCCTGCCGATGTCGCCTATTACGACGGTTGCGTCGAGGTCGACCTGTCCAGCATCAAGCCCATGATTGCGCTGCCGTTCCATCCTTCCAACGGCTTCGAGATCGACGAGCTCAACGAGAACCTCGAGGACATCCTGCACGAGGTGGAGCTTGAGGCCGCCAAGATCGGCGAGGGCAAGACGCACTTTAGCCTGCTCGACAAGATCGTCGACGGCAAGCTGCACGTGCAGCAGGGCGTCATTGCCGGCTGCTCGGGCGGCAACTACGACTCCGTGGTGCAGGCGGCCCGCGTGCTCAAGGGCACCAACACCGGCTGCGGCGAGTTCTCGCTGTCGGTCTATCCCACGAGCCAGCCCGTGGCGCTCGAGCTCACGCGTCGCGGCTATATGTACGACCTCATGGAGGCCGGTGCCATCGTGCGCACGGCGTTCTGCGGCCCGTGCTTCGGCGCCGGCGACACGCCCGCCAACAACGGCCTTTCCATCCGCCACACCACGCGCAACTTCCCCAACCGCGAGGGTTCCAAGCCGGGTAATGGCCAGCTGAGCGCCGTGGCCCTGATGGACGCCCGCTCCATTGCGACGACGGCTGCCAACGGCGGCGTCCTGACGTCGGCGACCGACCTGCCCGAGGAGACTTGGGACGAGGCCTGCGAGTACGCCTTTGACGACGCGCCGTACAAAAAGCGTGTGTACTGGGGCTTTGGCAAGGCGGAGCCTGCCGACGAGCTGGTCGAGGGTCCCAACATCAAGCCGTGGCCTGCGATGGAGCCTCTCGGCGACGATGTCCTGCTCAAGGTGTGCTCCAAGATCATGGATCCGGTCACCACGACTGACGAGCTCATTCCTTCGGGCGAAACGAGCTCCTTCCGCTCCAACCCGCTGGGTCTGGCCGAGTTTACGCTCAGCCGTCGCGACCCGGCCTACGTGGGTCGCTCCAAGGAGGTCGACGCCGTGGAGAAGCGTCGCGTGGCCGGCGAGTCCGCAGGCGACCTGGCGGCGCTCGATGCCGAGCTTGCTGGTGTGTTTGAGGCACTGGCCGGCGCGGGTGTCGCGGCCGATGCCAAGGTGACCGAGTACGGCTCTATGCTCTATGCCAAGAAGCCCGGTGACGGTTCTGCCCGCGAGCAGGCTGCGAGCTGCCAGCGCGTAATTGGCGGCCTGGCCAACATCGTCCACGAGTACGCCACCAAGCGTTATCGCTCCAACGTGATGAACTGGGGCATGGTGCCCTTCCAGATGGAGGCGGAGCCCAACTTTGAGGTGGGCGACTACGTCTTTGTGCCGGGTATCCGTGCCGCGCTCGATGGCGACCTGCAGAACATCGCCGCGTACGTAGTGCGCGCCGACGGTGCGGTCGAGCAGATTGAGCTCTATATTGCCGATATGACGGCAGAGGAGCGTGCCATCGTCAAGGCCGGCTGCCTGATCAACTACAACAAGTTCAAGACCGCTGCCGAGTAACGCACTTAATTGTCCGCCCGGGGCTTACCCTTCCCCGCCCGCTCACGCGCTTCGCGAGGGTCGCGTTCGGGAAAGGGTAAGCCCCGGGCTACATTTCTGCGTTCTCGTTGGGTCTTGAGGGACGCTAAAATCGAGGTTGCAACTCTCCTCTATGGGGGAGTGCGCCTTTGTTCATATGCTATCTAGAATTGACAGTATGAAGTTGGCGCTTTAAAGTGAGCTCAAAACACTCTCGTTTGTGGAGTTGAAGATGAAGCGTTGCACTTCTGTTTTGTTGCTGTTGGTGGCTTGCGTCGTCGCTGCTGCGGGCGTGGTCCTATTTGGCTCGCTTATCTTCTATGGGCCGAGTGGGGTTGAGCAGACGGTCGAGATGGCGTCCCTTGTTGCATCGATGCCCGGGCAAATGATTTCGGACGTTACAAAGCCCGATGAGATAACGCTCGATATCGAGGAAACGCCGGGCATTCTAAGTATAAGCAACTACCCCATGATTGAACTTGGCTCGTCTCGCTATACCAAGGACGAGAAGTTGTCCCGACAGGCGCTGGACTTGCTAAACGGGCGTTCGTTCAAACGCTGGGACGGTTGGGATGCCTATGAGCGCCGACGTGGTTTTGTGAACGGTGGCTACCATACAACGCTGAAGCTGTATTCATCTGATGGCAAACTGATGCGCACCGTTAACTACAATCCGGAATACGCAAAAGCCGGAGGTGGGGACGGCGTCTATATCCAAGATGGCGGCGTGACCTACATTCTTGAAGGCGACCAGCAGCAGGTGGTCGATTTTTTGGATCGTTGCGAGATGGACGCGTACGACCAGACCTGTCTGCCCGACCCGCAGGCTGCACGCGATAGCGGGTCTGCCCGTACATGGCTGTTCGAGGACGAGATGCCCTGGACCGCCGAATCAGGAAGCACGGGTTCGGCGAAGGAGTAGAGACCGCGACCACCACAAAGGGGCCCTTTGTGGTGGTTCTCGGCCTGTCTCGATCTGTAACATCTGGGCCGTTAAAAGAGGGCTTGGTGTTACAGATTTAGATTTTCGATTCGGGTGTCTTCTGTTTATCTCGATCTGTAACAGGTAGACCCTTATTTGCCGAGTAGTAGTTGTTACAGATTTAGATAAATGGGAGCTGCTGAACATTTCATCTCGATCTGTAACATCTGGGGTCAAAAACGGCCGCTAGATGTTACAGATCGAGATGTTGAGTGCCGGAGCCGAAAATCGCCAGAAAGGTGCCTGTCCCTTTCGTGGAGGTGGGGGCGAGCTCGATGCCGCCGTGCTCGCTGAACGACATTCTAATGAGCGTCTCTACAGGATTTCATCTGGGGTGGCGGGTTTGGTTGTTTTGGGGATGCCGAGTTTGGACGACGCGAAATCGTCAACATTGTCCTTAATTCCGTCTTTGGTGTAGACGGTGACCATATAGGTGCTGTGTCCGAATTCGCTCTTGTCGCGTATTGCCCAGGCCTGCCAGTAGGCGGTCCCACTTCGTCCTTCGATTTTTCCGACACGGCGGAGTTCTGTTCGCTTTAATTTCTGGTCGCTATAGATGGTTCGACCGGCCTCCTCGGTGAGCCCGCACTGTTCAAGCATCTTGTCGAGGACCTGGTTCATGTGGCGTTCATCGGTGTTTGGTGCGTAGTCGTAGGCGAGGGTGATGGAGTCGAGTGGCTGGTCGTCAATCAGATAGTTTAGCGTCTGAGGTTCAAGGCAGAAATAGGGGGAGCATCCGTCGATCTGACCGAGCAGTGGCAACTTTGACTGCCAACTTCCGGTGGGAATTGCATCTTCGTAGAACACGCCACGGCAGACAAAGGAGAGCGAGGTGGCACGCGAGCCGGCGTCGATCATCCCGCAAAGATCGAAGGGCGAGGCGATACCAAAAGAAAAGGGCGTGACGACGATAAGAAAGAGCATCACGATGGGTATGGCGAGAATGGCGATGACGTTGCGACCGGCGGAATGAGACGGCTTCATTTGCGCTCCTCGAGACAAAAGCTGTTGAGGATAGATAGAAATAGATATATTCAGATAACAAATTAAGTTTAATCTCATGGCGTGAGATGGTCGACCGTTAGCGTCGAAACCCACCACAAAGGTGCCTGTCTCCTTTGTGGTGGTGGGGAGCGAGCGGCTTCTTTTGGTGATAGTGTTAGCTGACGGTATCATTAGGGCAAATGACGCAGATCTGCATTGCGAGGTGTTTTGCTGTGAGTCGCTCTGCCCGTATTGGATTGATTGCTCTGGCGCTTGCGATCGCCGTGGTTGGTGTGGGCGTTGTCGGTATGGCATTTCTGCCTGCTGCGGTGACGGAGCCGGTGGTTAAGCCTGTGACTCAATCAGTCGAACTTCTGACCGGCGACGAAAAACCCGAGACCATTACTGTTGATTTTGATGAGAAACCGGCAGCGCTGGGCATTAGCAATTATCCGCGCATTCAGCTTGGGGCCATGCGCTACACCATGGACGCGAGCCTAATCAGCAAAGCAACCGAGCTGCTCAAAGGCAAAACCTTTAAGCGTTGGTACGGATATGCGTCCTATCGGGCAAAAGCGAACGACATGGTTGGCGGATGCCACTCTTCCATCGAGCTGGACACTGCAAACGGCGCAAAGTTATGTGATGTCTCGTACGATCCGGGCTACGAGGGCAATGAGGGTCCGGGCATCTACATCATGGACGGCGATGTCGCCTATGTCATGGAGGGCGACCAGACCGAGCTCAACGATTTTATGGGTCAGTGTATCCAAGATGCCTATAAACAGACCTGCTTGCCTGACCCGCAGACTGCACGCGATAGTGGGTCTGCCCGTACATGGCTGTTCGAGGATGAGATGCCCTGGACCGTCGAATCGGGAAGTACGGGTTCGGCGAAGGAGTAGAGACCGCGACCACCACAAAGGTGCCTGTCCTCTTTGTGGTGGTTTTCGGTCTGTCTCGATCTGTAACATCTTGGCCGCTAAAAGTGGGCCTGGTGTTACAGATTTAGATTTTTGATCCGGGTGTTTTCTGTTCGTCTCGATCTGTAACAGTTAGACCCTAATTTGCCGATTAGATGTTACAGATTGAGACAAACGGGCGCCGCTGAATAATTCGTCTCGATCTGTAACATCTGGAGCCGGAAACGGTCGATAGATGTTACAGATTGAGATAGTGAGGGGACGAGGCCGTAGCGGGTGAGCGTGCCTGGCCCCTATCTCTTAATCACTCATAAAATCTTATATATAGAGACTTAGATTTATGTATAAGATCGCGCAAAGCTGGCAACAATACATCTCGAACAACGTGAAGCCGCCCCGTAGGGCGGCCACCCCAAGAGAGGTGATTCCATGAGAATCGATAAGCTAGCAATGACGTCGCGCGAGGCGCTGCAGACCGCCATGAGCACGGCTGCCGATGCGCAGGCCGGCGCGGTGGAGCCGATTCATCTGCTGTCTGCCCTGCTCGGTGCCGGCGAGCGCAATATCTCCGTGATCATCGAGCGCATCGGTGCCGACCCGGCTCAGCTCGCACGCTCCACACAGGATGCCATCGACCACGCGCCCAAGGTTTCGGGCGAGGGCCAGCAGATGGGTCTTTCCAATGAACTCGTCCGCGTCATCGAGAAGGCCGAAAAGAAGGCCACCAAGATGGGCGACAGCTTTGTGGTGACCGAGCATCTGCTGATGGCACTTGCCGAGGACAAGGGCGAGGCGGGCCGCGTGCTGCGCGATGCCGGCGTGACCAAGGAGCGCATCGAGCAGGTCTACGAGGAGCTGCGTGGCGATGACCGCGTGACGTCTGCCGAGGACAAGACTCAGTTTGAGGCACTGGAGCAGTACGGTCGCAACATCTGCGATCTGGCCCGCGCCGGCAAGCTCGACCCGGTCATCGGCCGTACCGATGAGATTCGCCGCACCATCCAGGTCCTGTCCCGTCGCACCAAGAACAACCCCGTGCTCATCGGTGAGCCGGGCGTCGGCAAGACGGCCATCGTCGAGGGCATCGCCCAGCGTATCGTGGCCGGCGACGTGCCGAGCACCCTGCGCGACCGCGACCTTATCGAGCTCGACATGAGCGCGCTGGTCGCCGGCGCCAAATACCGCGGCGAGTTCGAGGACCGCTTGAAGGCCGTGCTCAAGGAAGTGCAAAAGTCCGAGGGCAAGGTCATCCTGTTCATCGATGAGCTCCACACCATCGTGGGCGCGGGTGCCACCGAGGGCTCCATGGACGCCGGCAACATTCTCAAGCCGGCGCTTGCCCGTGGCGACTTGCACGCGATCGGCGCGACCACGCTCGACGAATACCGCAAGTACATCGAAAAGGATGCGGCGCTCGCGCGTCGTTTCCAGACCGTGATGGTGAGCGAGCCTACCGTCGAGGACACCATCTCGATCCTGCGTGGCCTCAAGGAGAAATACGAGATCTTCCACGGTGTGCATATCACCGATAGCGCGCTCGTGGCAGCTGCCGACCTCTCCGATCGCTACATCGCCGACCGCTTCCTGCCCGACAAGGCCATCGATTTGGTCGATGAGGCGGCAAGCCGCCTGCGCATGGAACTCGACAGCATGCCGGTCGAGATCGACGCCACCACGCGTCAGCTCACTCAGCTGCAGATCGAGGAACAGGCGCTCATGAAAGAGACCGATGACGCCTCCAAGGAGCGTCTGGAGGCCCTGCGCCAGGAGATTGCCGAGGTCCAGGAAAAACTCAACGTGCAAAAGGCCGGCTGGCTCAACCAGAAGAACGCCATTGACCACGTGCAGGAGCTTAAGGGCCAGCTCGACGAGGCCAAGAGCGAAGAGGAGCGCGCAACACGCAACGGCGACCTGGGCCGTGCGTCCGAGCTGCGCTACTCCGTGATTCCGGGCCTGCAGCAGCAGATTCAGGATTCCGAGGCCGCGCTCGAGGCGCAAAAGCAGCAGGACGGCGAGGGCCTCAACGAGCAGGTGACCTCCGATGAGATCGCCGAGGTCGTGAGCGCCTGGACTGGCGTGCCCGTGTCCAAGATGATGCAGGGCGAGCTCGACAAGCTGAAGGGCCTGGAGGACGAGCTGCATAAGCGCGTCATCGGTCAGGATGAGGCTGTCTCCGCCGTTGCCGCGGCCGTGCGCCGCAGCCGTGCGGGTCTCTCCGATCCGGACAAGCCCATCGGCAGCTTCTTCTTCCTGGGCCCCACCGGCGTGGGCAAGACCGAGCTCGCCAAGGCGCTGGCCGAGTGCCTGTTCGATGACGAGCGCGCGCTCGTGCGTATCGACATGTCCGAGTACATGGAGAAGTTCAGCGTCCAGCGTCTGATCGGTGCGCCCCCGGGATACGTGGGTTACGACGAGGGCGGGCAGCTCACCGAGGCAGTGCGCCGCAGGCCCTACTCCGTGATCTTGCTCGACGAGATGGAGAAGGCTCACCCGGATGTCTTCAACGTGCTGCTGCAGGTGCTTGACGACGGCCGTCTGACCGACGGTCAGGGTCGCCAGGTATCCTTCAAGAACACGATCATCATCATGACGTCTAACGTGGGCTCCAAGGCTATCGCTGAGCTTTCCGGCAAGGACGAGGAGGAGATGCGCCATCAGGTCGACGCGGCCATGGCTCAGACCTTCCGCCCCGAGTTCCTCAACCGTATCGATGATATCGTGGTGTTCCATCCGCTCGGCATGGCGCAGATCGAGAAGATCGTCGACATTCAGCTCGCCGACGTCCGCGCGCGTCTGGCCAAGGAACGCATGACGCTTGCCATCACCCCGGCGGCCAAGCAGCTGCTCGCCGTGGGCGGCTTGGACCCGGTCTTTGGTGCCCGTCCACTCAAGCGTCTGGTGCAGCGTGAGGTTGTCGATGCCATCGCAGCGGCCATCATCGACGGCACGGTGCGCGAGGGCGATCAGGTGACGGTCGATGTCGACAAGGACGGCGGCTTTACCGTCGTGTGCGATAACACGCCGGCGGCCACCTACGAGGTTCCCGACGCCGAGTAGATTTTGGGCAATGCCTTAAAATCTGCCAGTCGTCTCTAAACGCCAAGGGCGGTGGATCCAATCGGGTCCGCCGCCCTTTTTCGTGCGACAATCGATGATGTTGAGCGGATGCGATGCAAGGAGCTATGCAGATGAAAGACGAGATCAAGACGAACACGTCGGCGACCGATGCCGCACCCGCCGCACCCAAGCCTGCGCCTAAGCCGGTGCCCAAGCCGCGCGACCCCTACATCCGTGCCGAGAACGAGGACGACGACGGCTACGATCCCTACAGCGATCGCCGCCCCGAGCGCGAGCCGATGTTCGAAGCCGACCCGTGGCGCTGAGTGCCACCCAAAAGGCCACCAATAAGTTGCGGTGAAATAGGGATTGTTTTGCGGTTTGACCAGCAAAAACAGTCCCTATTTCACCGCAACTGCGTTAGGGATTTTTCTGCAGGGGAGGGCAGTCAAAAAAGCCCCGTCCCAAATTGACTGCTCGGGGAGCCGCATTCGAGCTCGGTTGTCCTCTTAGCCACTCGATATCCTTCGGAGCAATAACGGTGATAAAACTTGCTTAAGTGTTAATCAAGCTACACACAATCTTGCTCTCTAATTAATCAAGAATCAGTATAATTTTGATTAGCTAGAGAGCAAGATTGGAGAATCATGGCATTCAACGACTTGATCGCCCAGAAAATAAAGGACTTTGAACAGCAGGGGGTTCCGCAGGTCTTTGAGCGAGACCTTGATCTGGAAAACCCACAGGAGCCAAAGCGCGACAACATCGTAAATGTGGTTGTGGGGGCCCGCCGTTGTGGAAAGACGTATCGCCTGTATCAGGAGATGCAGCGGCTTCAGGGCCGGGGCGTCGAGCTTGACCGGATGCTTTACTTTAATTTTGAGGACGAGCGCTTGCGCCCGTATGAGTCATCGCTGCTGGCGGACGTGCTCGACACGTTCTATGCGCTGTATCCTGCTGCTCGAACCGAGGGCGCTTACATTTTCTTTGACGAGATCCAGGAAATTCCCGAATGGGGTGCGTTTCTGCGGCGTGTAGTCGATACGGAGAAAGCGACCGTCTATGTGACGGGATCTTCTTCCAAGATGCTGTCCTCAGAGCTTAAGAGCGAGTTCAGGGGTCGTTCTCTTATACGGGAGCTTTTTCCGTTGAGTTTTTCGGAATACGTTCGGTATAAGACGGGGAGCGTTTTCGAGCCAGATGCGACCTTTTCCCCAAGCGATGCAGCGCTGCTTCGACATCATCTGATCGGATATCTTGAACGAGGGGGATTCATCGCGACGCTTGAGCAGACGCCCGCAGACGCGATTCAGCTGCTACAGGAATATGCTTCGCGAACGGTCGCTATGGACGTCATTGAGCGTTACGACGTCAAGAACCCTCGCCTGGCATCGCTGTTCTTGACGCGGTGTATGGCATCTTCGGGACGAGAGCTGTCAGTGAACAAAGTGTACAACGAGTTCAAGAGCAGACAGATACCCGTCAGTCGTAATTCGCTCAGCGATTTACTTGAGTATTATGAGGATGCCTACCTGTTATTTTCTGTGCCGGAGTTCACGCGTTCATTGGCAAATAACATGCGGTCTGCGTCTAAGGTCTACGCTGTCGACCCTGCGATGTTTGGAGCATTCTCTCCCGCATCAGCATTGGACCAGGGCCAGAGGCTCGAGACCGCAGTGTTCAATGCGCTAAGAAGAAGGACTCCCGCGGTGAGGACCGGCTCGGTCTGCCGCCTGCTGATCAAAGAGAAGAGCAAAAGCCATGAGGTGGACTTTGTGGCTGGGGACGCGCTTCTCATGCGGGCTTATAGCCTGATTCAGGTGAGTGCGGATATGGCAAGTGGGAAAACGCGCGAGCGCGAAATTGCCGCGCTTGATGCCTCGATGGCCCAGTTCGATCTTGGCGAGTCGGCAATCGTTACCATGGATGAACAGACCGATATTCCATGCGAGCACGGTGTGGTCCACGTTATGCCCGCATGGAAGTGGCTCCTTGCCTAATCATCTATGGACCTGTTGGGTCAGGACCTCCTGGCTCCTTCATCACGGTTGGGGAGCACCTTGCTGCGCCAGGCTAGTCCTGGGCCTTGATGCTCGGCAGGAGAATCTGGGCGAGGTAGTCGGTCTCGAGTTTGGTCGCGGTGTCTGCCTTGCCGTCTTTGCCGACCAACACGTTCTTGATCTGGCTATAGGTGTAGCGGTTGCCGGTCGTCAGCTCGACAAGCTCAATGGCCGTGTCCATGGGGTAGGTCGACACGGGGTCTTGCGTGCGCCCGTTGATGGTCTGGGGCACCACATACGGATAGACGGGGCCGCTGGCGTAGACGGTGTAGCCGTTGCCAAGGTTTGCCGCACCCAAAACCGTATCGCCCTCATCGGGCGTAAAGCTCTCGCCGTCGCGCACCGTGACGAGCGTCACGAGTGGTGTGTTGGTGTCGCCGGCAAGATAGATGCATAGCGTGCTGCCATTTTGCCAAGTCTCGACCTTGCCGTACCACTCGACGGGGATATCGAGCTGGTAGAGGTCGGTTGCCTTGTGTCGGGCGTCGGCATCACGGGCCGCCTGTGCCTTTTGCGCGCTCACGGCATTGACGGCGGCGTCGCGCCGCGCGGTTGCTGCCTGCTGGAGCACTTTGGCAGCCGCGGCGGAGCTCGCACCGCCCTCTTCGGCATATTTGGCGGCGGCATCGATCTGGTCGTCAGTCACCGTGTCGGCCGAAGGCACCTTGAGCTTAAAGGTGGCCTGGGCACTTAAATCCTGTCCATCGCTCTTAACGGTGACCTGCGTCTTGGTGGTCGGGACGGTATAGATGGTGCCGTCGGCCGCGATGGGGGAGGCAGCGATGGAGAACGTGTAATCGCCGGGCAGCAGTTTGATGCCGCGGCCGCGCTCGTCAACATAGAGTGTTTCGCTCACGGAGGAGCCATCAGCGTCCTGACCGCTCACCTGTACGGGAATCTTGGAGCCGGTGGAACAGTCGAGGCCCGCGGCATGCACGCCAATCTGCACTGACATCATCGTGTGGGCATTGGCGGCGACAGCGGCAGCCTGCTCTTGCTGATATCCGTTCCAGGCGGCATAGCCTGCGCCGCCTGCGACGAGCGCGACGGCCACGACACCGGCGACCATCAGATTGCGGCGCTTGGGCGACATCTTGCGATGGCGAACCTCGGCCTCGCGTGCCGAGGGAACGGACGGTAGGGGGATATCGCCCATGGCGATGGTCTCGTCCACGGCAGGCGCAGAGCCCAGGCCGGGAAGCTCGCGGGTCAGCGAATCTTCGGCCGGCAAGCTGTCGAGCAAGATGGTTTCCTCGCTCGTGTCGGATTCGGGCTGGTCGTCGGCCTCGCATTCGGTGTCTTCGTGATCTGCCTCATCTTCGGCAGGCTCAACGTCGTCTGCATCCTGATCATCGGACTGCGCCTCGGCTTCCGACTCATCCTGCACATCAACGCCCGAATCGTCAAACGCAATCTCATCAAGTGAAATCCGGTCTAGGCTCTCCAGGGCTTCGGCACTCGCTTCTGCATCTTGGGCCGCATCCTCTTGGCCCATCGTCTCATCATTCATACATCCCCCAAGCTCAATATCGGGACAACAATGTACCCAAAATTGGGGTCACATAGAGCTGTCAGGCGATTGGAAATCTGATTTTATCTGTGAGAGAGGTTTTGCATATGTGCGTGAATGCGCGCAACAACAAAAAGCCCCGGAAAGCGGACGAATCGCTTTCCGGGGCTGCGCATGACGCGCGATTGCGGCATCGGCTAAGTTTGCCTACATCCAAATGTGGACGGAATAAACATGTTACTCGGCGTGCGCGTAATCAACCTTGGCGCGGCGGGCGGTAGCCTTCTCCCAATCGCTGGTGCCCTCAAAGACATCCTGCTTATAGGGATTGCGGCCGAGCTTCTTGGCACGGTAGGCGATGTAGATGATCGCGGCGACGTTGGCGACCAGTGCGGCGATCGAGACCGCGGTAGCGGCGCCGGGGTCGAGCGTGGAGTGGGTCACAAAGATGGACTCCTCCTGGAAGTAGGGGAATACCTGGGCAAACATGCACCAAATAGCCAGCGTAAAGGCGCGGTTCTGGATCCAGCCGCCCTTGTTCCAGATAAAGGCGGCGACGGTGGGCGCCAGCAGCAGCGCAAAGCCGCAGAACCAGGAGTGGGTGGGCAGGCAGTTGTAGGTGTAGCAGAAGTTCCAGATATCGTAGGCGATGATGTAGACCCAGGTCATATCGGGCCACAGCATGTCGGTCTGATCCTCGGAGGCGTAGACACTCCACCAACCGGTCATGCAGAAGATGTTGATGATACCGGCGATGCCGTTGAACACGTTGTTCCAGCCGGCTAGCTGCGTAGCACCTTCGGAGGTGACCCAGGTGGACTCGCCCAGGACAAAGAAGTGATAGGCGCTCTCAAAGTCGGACACGACGGCGATCATGATGTTGATGGCGACGATCACAAACGGCCATGCGCGGAACCAACGCGCCTTGCCGATCTTTCCCCACTGGTACTTAATGGCAATAAAGCCCCAGCAGCCGGCGAGCGCCGCGTATACCTTAGCGTAGTGGAACCAGCTGTTCTGGTACACATGGGTGGGGTTGGTGAGCGCCCACTCGGCGCCCTGTGAGACGCCGATGGCGATGGCGACGCAGTAGATGGTCATGGCCAGCGGAGCCACGCCAAAGATGATTGCCGCGCCCAGCTTGGTGCGGCGGCCGACCTCGTTGAGCACAATCAGGCCAATAAAGACCATGGCCCAGCCGGCCCAGTGGATAAGGGTATCGCTACCCCAAACATCGAACAGCATGCTGCTCTCCTTTCACACGCCCGCGGCCCCTCTTCTGATCGCGGGCAGTTTGGCCAAATGTCGTCAGCTCTGGGGCTTGCGCTCCGGATACTTGGCGGTATAGCCCTCGATGTGGAGTGTCGAGGCGATGATTTCCTTGACCGTCTCGTCGGGCACATCGGGGTGCGTGCGGATATACATCAACAACCCCATGATGAGGGTGTAGAACGTTTCGTAGACATGATCGATGCGCAGCTCGTGATGGGCGACAAAATCCACCACGGTGGTGTCGCAGATATACTGCGCCACGCGCTGGACCACGTTGTGCAAAAAGCCGCCGTAGAGCGCGCCGCTGCTTGAGGTGAGTGTACTCGGCAGTTCGTGGCCGCTGGCGACCAGACGCTTAAAGAGCGGGGCGACGGTGTCGAGCGCGCCCTCGATATCACCGACGGTGCGGCCGGCGTTCCACTGCTCGAGCTCGGAGATAAAACCGTCGATTGCCTCGTCCATAACAGCGGTGACGGCGGCGTCCATATCGGCAAAGTAGTGGTAGAACAATGAGCGCGTGCAGCCGGCTCGCTTGGTCACGGCCGATACCGATAGGTGGGACACGCCTAACTCGGAGCTTACGGTGCGCACGGCATCAAGGATCTCGCGACGGCGTTCGTCGCCCGTCAAGCGCTTTGCCGCGCTATCGGATGCGGGGACGGCATCGACCACAGAGGTATCTGCTGTGTTGTTGCCCATGATTTGCCGCCTTTCATCCTCTTTTGCCTGACCGTTCGCCTAACAGTCTTGAATATTGTTGACGGTTCGTCAATACTATTTTTGACACAATGTCAACAATGGCGGGTGAACGGCATGGGGGCATGCCCGGCCTGCAAAAAAAGAGGGGCGCTGCGGCCTCGCCGGGCTGCGGCAAGAGAAGGGACAACCATGATTCTCAACGGACCGGGAATTAGCTACACCGAGCCCGATATCGGTTCGGAGTTCGTGCCGCCGCTGCCGGAGCATCCGCGCGAGGCCATCGTCAAGCTGTGCGAGCACTGCACCAACCGTCTGCTGCATCGCGACGAGCTGCTGGGCTACGAGTACTGGTCGTTTGCCGAGGCCGCAACCGACGAGCAAGCCGAAGTGCTCTGCAAGATGAAGATGCGCCGTCCCTATACGCTGCCCGAGATGGTCAAGCTCACCGGCATGCCCGAGGCAGATATCGAGAAGATGCTCGACGACATGAGCTACACGGGCCTGCTCGAGTACAACTGGGAAAACCCCGAGCGCGCCAAGCAGTGGGTGCTGCCCATGCTGGTGCCGGGTTCCGCCGAGTTCCTCAACATGCGCGTGAGCCAGCTCGAGGAGCATCCGGTCTATGCCAAGTTCTTTGAACAGGCATCCAAGGGCCCGCTGTCCAAGGCTACGCCGATGGTGCCGCCCGGAGGCGCCGGTATCGGCATGCACGTCATTCCGGTCGAGAAGGCTATCGATGCCGCGAGCACCTCGGTGCCTATTGAGCATATCGAGCACTGGCTCGACAAATACGAGGGTAAGTATGCCGCCAGCACCTGCAGCTGCCGTGCGAGCCGTCGCGTGATGGGCGAGGGCTGCGCCGACGACCCGGCCGATTGGTGCATCGCCGTGGGCGATATGGCCGACTACGTGGTCGAGACCGACCGCGGCCATTACGTGACGCGCGACGAGGTTTACGACATCCTGCGCCAGGCCGAGGACAACGGCTTTGTGCACCAGATCACCAATATCGACGGCGAGAACAAGATTTTCGCCATCTGCAACTGCAACGTCAACGTGTGCTACGCCCTGCGCACCTCGCAGCTGTTCAACACGCCCAACCTGTCGCGCTCGGCCTATGTCGCCAAGGTCGAGAAGGACAAGTGCGTGGCCTGCGGTCGCTGCGTTGAGGTGTGCCCGGCCGGTGCCGCTAAGCTGGGCCAGAAGCTCTGCAGCAAAAAGGCCGGCGGACAGGTGCCCGAGTATCCCCGCCAGGAGCCGCCCGATGCCACCAAGTGGGACCACACCAAGTGGTCGCCCAACTACCGCAACGACAACCGCATCGAGACGCATGAGTCCGGCACCGCGCCCTGCAAGACGGCCTGCCCCGCGCACGTTGCCGTTCAGGGCTACTTAAAGCTCGCGGCGCAGGGCCGCTATGACGAGGCGCTGGCACTCATTAAGCGCGAGAACCCTCTGCCCGCTATCTGCGGCCGTGTGTGCAATCGCCGCTGCGAGGATGCCTGCACCCGCGGCCGTGTGGACGCCGCCGTGGCCATCGACGAGGTCAAGAAGTTCATCGCCCAGCGCGATCTGGATGCCGCGACCCGCTATGTCCCGCCCGTGGTGACGCCGACGCGCGCTGGCGGCTTCGACCAGAAGATCGCCATTATCGGTGCCGGTCCGGCCGGCCTGTCCTGCGCTTTCTACCTGGCCGAGAAGGGCTACAAGCCCGTCGTGTTCGAGAAGAACGAGCGCCCGGGCGGCATGCTCACCTACGGCATTCCCAGCTTTAAGCTGCAGAAGGACGTTATCGAGGCCGAGGTCGAGGTTATTCGCCTGATGGGTGCCGAGTTCCGCTATGGCGTGGAGGTCGGTCGCGATGTGACGCTCGATGAGCTGCGCGAGCAGGGCTTTAAGGCCTTTTATGTTGCCATCGGCTGCCAGGGCGGCCGCCTTGCCGGTATTCCGGGCGAGGATGCCGAGGACGTGACCGTGGCCGTCGACTTCTTGCGCGAGGTCAACAGCGGCAAGATCGACGCGCTGCCCGGCCGCACCATCGTGGTGGGCGGCGGCAACGTGGCCATCGACGTGGCCCGCAACGCCTGCCGTCTGGGCTCCGAGCACGTCGAGATGTTCTGCCTGGAGAGCGAGGCCCAGATGCCCGCCAGCGAGGAAGAGCGTCGCGAGGCCATCGAGGACGGCGCGCACATCAGCTGTGGTTGGGGTCCCAAGGAGGTTCACCTGGACGAGTCCGGCCGTGTGTGCGGTATCACCTTCAAGCGCTGCACGCGCGTCTTTGACGACGAGGGCCGGTTTGCGCCCGAGTACGACGAGAACGATCTGCGTCGTGTCGATGCCGACCGTGTCGTCATGTCGATTGGCCAGTCCATTGTGTGGGGTGACCTGTTGGCTGGCTCCAAGGTGGAGCTTGGCCGCGGCCAGGGTGCTCTTGCCGATCCCCAGACCTATCAGACTGCCGAGCCCGACGTCTTTGTGGGCGGCGACGTCTATACCGGTCCGAGCTTTGCCATCGACGCCATCGCCGCCGGTCACGAGGCCGCCGTGTCCATCCATCGCTTTGTGCAGCCGGGCTCCACGCTCACCATCGGCCGCAACCAGCGCCGCTATACCGCGCTCGACCGCGACGATGTCGTGATCGAGAGCTACGACAACGCGAGCCGCGAGGCTGCCCACGTGGACCGCGAGCGCGAGAAGGCCGCGCCGTTTAGCGAGTACGTCGAGACCTTTACCGAAGAGCAGGTGCGCGCCGAGACCGCCCGTTGCCTGGGTTGCGGTGCCTCGATCGTCGACCCCAACAAGTGCATCGGCTGCGGCCTGTGCACCACCAAGTGCGCGTTCGACGCCATCCATCTGGATCGCGACCGCCCCGAGTGCTCCACGATGGTCAAATACGAGCAAAAGCTCCCAAGCCTCGGCAAGTATGCTTTAAAGCGTGCAATCAAAATCAAGTTCGGTCGTAAATAGGTAACCATGGCGGGTAAGGGGACGGCGCAGGCTAGATTTTGCCGTCCCCTTGCTTTGAGTTTGCATCGCATCAACCGTTGTTGAAAGGTTTCTACCTTGCATGAATTGGGAATCGTTTACCACATCATTCGCGATGTCGAGAACGTGGCGCGCGCCAATGGCGTGAGTCGCGTTTCGAGCGTCACGCTGCTGCTGGGCGAGGTCTCGGGCGTCGTTCCCGACTTGCTGCTCGACGCTTGGCGCTGGGCGGCAGATAAAAAGCCCATCGCGCAGGGCGCGGAGCTTATTGTGGAGCCCGTCGAGGCCGTGACGCATTGCGAGGCGTGCGGCTGCGACTACGCGACGGTCGAGCACGGCAAGACCTGCCCCCATTGCGGTAGCGGCGATACCTATCTGCTCCAGGGCCAAGAGGTCATGATCAAGCAGATTGAGACCCCCGACGAGGAACCGGCAGACGCTGCTCCTGACGGCCTCTCCGACGCCCCCGATGCCGTCGACGCCGCTCACCCCCTCCACATCGTCTAGGATTCCCTATAAGTTGCGGTGAAATAGTTCCTAAATCCAGCCTTCTGGCTCTTAAACAAGAACTATTCCACCGCAACTATTTTGAGTGGTTTCATAGACCATAAGTCACGAAAATAGTCAAGCCATGTCTGTTTAAACAAAATAGCGGCAGTACAAGCGCATTCGCGCTTGCCTAAAATCGATATTAATGAACAGCCTGCTTGTATCTGTAAAATGCATGGCTTGATGAGCGACGCCTTGTCGTGTAATGAGTCAAAAAGCAGTAACGTAATCAACTTGTAACAAACCTAGACGTTTAAACAAATAATCCAACCTTTTGCGGATTTAGCTATAATTCCACAAACCAAACAGCTATACTCCTTTCATGTCGTGTAGGAAATACGTAGACAAAAAGGAGGTTATGTGATGGTAAGTATTGTTCTTGCTAGCCACGGGGACTTGGCAGCTGGAATCAAGCAGACGGGCTCGATGGTCTTTGGCGATCAACCGTCTGTTGCCGTGGTCTCGCTCGAGCCGAGCATGGGCCCCGACGATTTCCGTGCCAAGGTCGAGGAAGCAGTCGCTTCCTTCGAGGACCAGGAGCAGGTGCTCTTCCTCGTTGATCTGTGGGGCGGCACGCCGTTCAACCAGATCAGCGGGCTCATCGAGGGCCACGATTCCTGGGCTATCGTCACCGGTGTCAACCTGCCTATGCTCATCGAGGCATATTCGCAGCGCTTTGACGCAAAGAACACTGCACATGCGATCGCAAAACATCTCGTGACTGAGGCTAAGGCTGGCGTGCGCGTCAAGCCCGAGTCTCTGGAGCCCGAGGAGAAGAAGCCGGCTGCGGCCGCCGCTGCTCCTGCAGGCGCCATCCCTCCGGGAACGGTCATCGGCGACGGGCACATCAAGATTGCCCATGTCCGTATCGACACCCGTCTGCTGCATGGTCAGGTGGCCACCACGTGGACCAAGCAGATCAACCCCAACCGCATCATCGTGGTTTCCGACGGCGTCGCTCACGACGAGCTCCGCAAGACCATGATCGAGCAGGCTGCCCCTCCGGGAGTCCATGCCAACGTCGTGCCTATCAAGAAGATGGCCGAGGTCGTCAAGGACACGCGTTTTGGTGACACCAAGGCCATGCTGCTCTTCGAGAACCCGCAGGATCTGCTCAAGGCCATCGAGGCCGGCGTCGACATCAAGGAAGTCAACATCGGTTCCATGGCTCACTCCAAGGGCAAGGTCGTCGTCACCAACGCCGTTGCTATGGGCGATGACGACGTCAAGACTCTCGAGGCCCTCAAGGCCAAGGGCGTCAAGTTCGAGGTCCGCAAGGTTCCTTCGGATTCCTCCGAGGATCTCGACGCCATGTTGAAGAAAGCTAAGGCCGAACTGGCCGCTCAAGCATAGTAAAGGAGGGTCCGATACATGTCTGCAATCACTATTCTGCTTGTTGCGATTGTCGCGTTGCTTGCCGGTATGGAAGGCATTCTGGATGAGTTCCAGTTCCATCAGCCGCTCGTGGCATGCACGCTTATCGGTCTCGTAACCGGTCACCTTCAGGAGGGCATCCTCCTGGGCGGTTCGCTCCAGATGATGGCCCTTGGCTGGGCTAACGTCGGCGCCGCTGTCGCGCCTGACGCCGCTCTGGCCTCGGTCGCTTCTTCGATCATCATGGTGCTCGCCCTCAACGGTGGCGCCACCGATTCGGCCAAGGCCGTTACCACCGCTATCGCCGTCGCCGTCCCGCTGTCGGTCGCTGGTCTGTTCCTGACCATGATCTGCCGTACCATTGCTACCGCTATCGCTCACGCCATGGACGGTTGCGCCGAGAAGGGCGACTTCTCCGGCATCGAGCGCTGGCAGTATGCTGCCATCCTCATGCAGGGCCTTCGTATCGCCATCCCGGCAGTGCTTCTGTGCGTCATCCCGGCCGAGGCCGTTACCAACGCGCTTAACGCTATGCCCGACTGGCTGTCCGGCGGCATGGCTGTCGGCGGCGGCATGGTCGCTTCCGTCGGTTACGCCATGGTCATCAACATGATGGCCACCAAGGAGACCTGGCCGTTCTTCGTCCTCGGCTTCGTCCTTGCTGCCATCCCTCAGCTCACGCTGATCGCCCTTGGTCTCATTGGCATCTCCCTTGCCCTCATCTACCTTGGCCTTAAGGATCTGGCCAAGCAGGGTGGCGGCATGGGCGGTGGCTCCGGCGACCCGCTCGGCGACATTCTGAACGATTACGAGTAGGAGGGGAGTGATACATATGGCAGAGAACAAGATTCAGCTCACCAAGGCTGACCGCAAGAAGGTTTGCTTCCGTCATCAGTTCCTTCAGGGCTCGTGGAACTACGAGCGTATGCAGAACGGCGGCTGGTGCTTCGCAATGATCCCTGCGATCAAGAAGCTCTACACCAGCAAGGATGACCAGATTGCCGCTCTTAAGCGCCACCTGGAGTTCTATAACACCCACCCCTATGTTTCCGCCCCCGTCATTGGCGTTACCCTCGCCCTCGAGGAGGAGCGCGCCAACGGTGCTCCGATCGATGATGTCGCCATCCAGGGCGTCAAGGTCGGTATGATGGGCCCGCTCGCCGGCGTCGGTGACCCCGTCTTCTGGTTCACCCTTCGCCCGATTCTGGGCGCTCTGGGCGCTTCCCTGGCCATGTCCGGCAGCATCGTCGGTCCGTTGCTGTTCTTCTTCGCGTGGAACATCATCCGTTACGCTTTCCTGTGGTACACACAGGAGTTTGGCTACAAGGTCGGCTCCTCTATCGCCAAGGACCTCTCCGGCGGTCTGATGGGCAAGGTCACCGAGGGCGCTTCCATCCTGGGTATGTTCATCATCGGCGCCCTGGTCGAGCGCTGGGTGTCCATTTCCTTCACCCCGATCGTCTCCACGGTCAAGCAGTCTGCTGGCGCCTTTATCGACTGGGCTAGCCTGCCTTCCGGTTCCGAGGGTATCAAGGAAGCGCTGACGATGTACAACTCCGTCGGTGCTACCGCCCTTGATCAGATGAAGGTCACTACGCTCCAGGGTAACCTCGATCAGCTCATCCCCGGCCTTGCCGCCGTGTGCCTGACCCTGCTGGTCTGCAAGCTCCTCAAGAAGAAGGTTAGCCCGATCGTCATCATCCTGGCTCTCTTCGCCGTCGGCATCATCGGTCGCTTCTGCGGCTTCATGTAAGCACGCTTCGGCTTAAGACCGAGAGTTGCTAGGTAAGGGCTTTTGAGCCATTGAAACGGACCGCACCCGGTGGGTACACTGGATGCGGTCCGATTGTTTTTATTGGAGGGCGAGGCGCGTATGGCGCAATCTCAGAACAGCACGGTCGATCTGGCAACGCCGGCAACCTGCCTGATGGGGCTTACCAGCCACGGTAACGTGATGGTGGGCAATAAGGCGTTCGAGTATTACAACGAGCGCAATCCCGAGGATTATATTCAAATCCCGTGGGACGAGGTCGACTATATTGCCGCCGAGGTTTTACGCGGCACCAAGAAGATCACGCGTTTTGCCATCTTCACCAAGGACAACGGTCACTTTACGTTTTCGACGCGCGACGACAAAGAGACGCTTCGTGCTGTCCGCAAGTACGTCGACGAGGATAAGCTTGTGCGTTCGCCCGACTTTATCGATGTGACGGCCAAGGGCGCCAAGAGCATCCCCTCCGTTATCAAAAACCTCTTCCACAAAGGTAACTAGTCATTAAAGAGCGCCCCCCAAAGTGGGACGCAGTTTCCCATGGGGCTCGATTGGGAAAGTGCATCCCAGTTCGAGCGCCGATTCCGGGATGTAGTTTCCGGAACGGGGTCGTTTGGGAAACCGTGTCCCGTTTCGAGCCGAAATTCTGGGACGCAGTTTCCAGCGAGGTCCCATTGGGAAAGTTTGACCCAGAATTTGCCTGGATAGTGGGACACACTTTCCGGAGGGCTGTTCCACCGCAACTTCGAAGAGTGGCTATACGCTGTATTACAACGGCGTAAATCTGCTACACTAGTACAACATGCCTCCGTAGCTCAGGGGATAGAGCACCGCTCTCCTAAAGCGGGTGTCGACGGTTCGAATCCGCCCGGGGGCACCAGGAAAATCGCAGGTCAGGAGTTATTTTTGCTTCTGACCTGTTCTGGTTTTGGGACTAAGAACCGCTTTCGTTTGTAAATCTGGTAAGTAAATATTATGACTTCCCGAGTTTTCCACTGAAAACAGGAAATCACCATTTTGGGGATAAAAGTTTTCAACAGCTGTTAGTCGGTTCCATTTTGGTGATGTGCTTCCCTCTTTTGGGTAAATAATTTCACCATTTTGATGATTCGGTAGCTTTGAATTATTTGATAAAAAGCCTGCTCAGAAGCTTGTGTAATACCCAGTTTGGTGAAACCAATTAATAGAGAAATAGTTTATAAAGAAATAGGGACGGCGATGCCGTCCCCTTCGCTCGCAGAGCTCGCTGCGCGGTCACGTGCCGTGACCTTGCCGCCGGCTACGCCGTCGATTGATACGCTCACTGCGTTCGCTGATGATGGACTAATCCTTTTTATCAGTGACACCAGTCATAAGTGCAGCAATTGATATGTTGAATCCATTGGCAATTTTAGAGAGGTTAGAAAGACTGACATTTCTTCGCCCGACCTCTATCGAGGCGTAGTAAGACCTGTCCATGTCAATGCGGTTCGCAAATTGCTCTTGTGAGTAACCAGACTCTGATCTGAGTTCTTTGCAGCGTAGACCAAAGGATTGTTGTAGCGGCGAGATATCCATGACAAAAAGAGTCATGGATTGTTGTATTTATGCCAACGGACTATATACAACAATCCCAGTTAAGGCGCATAATTATCTCTATTGGAAAGCACTCTGATGCCCAGTCGGATAGGGCACGGAAAAGGAATGGAACAGCACAATGACTCAGGGAAAGCATTTCGCTGCCGGTGGCGATCACTTCGCCGCACTGCCAAACAAAAAGATTCACACTCCGAAGGGGATCGCGCGTCTGACCGTCACCGCGGCGACCATGGCCGCCATGACCGGATCGAGCCTCATCTCACCGTTCGCGGCATTCGCCCAGACCGGTGACGGGGGCACGCAGCACCCCGCCGTGATGTCGCCGATCGCCGCCCACGCCGGCGCGGCATCCGGTACCGGCGCAAAATCCGCCGCACAGACCATCGCGGACCTGCAGAAGGCAGTCGACGAGGCGAAGGCGAAGGAGGACGCCGCCAAGGCATCCTACGATGAGGCTGCCGGTCCCTACAACGAGGCGGCTTCCGCCCGCGACCAGGCCAAGGCATCCTACGATTCTGCAGTCAACGCCGGTACGGCAGCCGACCGAGCGGCAATGGACGAGTACGCCCGTCAGGTCGCAGAGGGCAAGGACGCCGCCGATGCTGCCGGCAAGGACCTCGAGCAGGCGAAGGCGGGTCTCGCAGACGCCAAGGCGGATGCATCCGAGAAGGACGAAGCGTACCAGTCCGCCCTCAAGGCGGCCCAAGATGCCAAGGACGCCCTCGATAAAGCCAAGGCCGATGCCGTAGGCGCCACCCCGGAGGCTATCCGTGCCGCCGAGCAGGCCGTGCGCGACGCCACGGATGCCGTGAGCAGGGCACAGGCCGATCTCGACAACGCCAACGCGACGCTTGCCGATGCCCAGTCCAAGCTGGTTGCGGCCCAGTCTGCAAAGGATTCCGCCGATGCCGTCCTCGCCGCAGCCCAGCAGAACAAGGACGCGGCGGATGCGAAGGCCGCAGCCGCCAGTGCCGCCTACGAGAAGGCGAAAGCAGACCTCGCCGCAGCGGAGGAAGGCGCCAGCGGTCCGGAGTACGATGCGGCAAAACAGAAGGTCGCGGACGCAGAGGCAACCCTCGCTGCCGCACGAGAGGCACAGTCCCAGTGCGAGTCCGCGCTCGAGCAGGCGCAGTCCGCTGCAGCAACGGCACAGACCGAACTGAATGATGCCCAGGCGTCCCTCTCCGCGAAGCAGCAGGCCGCGACCGATGCCGAATCCGGCGTGAACACCGCCCAATCCGCCCTCGATGCCGCGAACGCCGACCTTGATGCCGCCAAGCAGGCGAACGTCAACGCCATCGCCAAGCTGGATGCAGCGAAGCAGGCTGTCAAGGACGCTGAGTCCGCCAAGGCAGCCGCCGACGTAGAGCTCGCGAACGCCAAGACCGCAAAGGATACCGCAGACGCCGCCGTGACCGCCGCCCAGCAGAAGGTCGACGAGGCACAGGCGAAACTCGATTCCGCCGACGCGCAGCTCAAGCAGGGAGCCATCGGCTTCTTCCGCGCCATGGGTGCCGATTCAGCTATCGAGATCATCCAGAACTGCACATACAAGGACTACACCGAGGTGGGGAACAGCCTCGACGCGACTAGTCTCGACAACATGCTCGCGGCAATCCCGTACATGAAGTCCATCAACGAGTATCGCAAGTCCGTCGGTCTCTCTGAGCTCCAGGTCACGTACAAGCTCATTGCGGCGGCGATTGCCAACGCGAACTATTCCGATGTCAAGTTTGGGCATTCCATGCAGTTTGATACGAGCGAAAACCTCGCATGGAACTATGGAACCGATCCGAAACCGCAGTGGGTGGACTAAGAAAAAGCTTTCTTCGATCAGGCGGTTCAGGAGCTCTATGGCGTCACCGGTCTAATCGGTAAGGATGCCGCAGACTTCTACAAGTCGCATAGTGGGATTGAATCCTATGTCAATCAGCATTTTAAGGTTGCCGGATATCCCGCAACCGTCGGTCATTACCTGCATGTCATCAGCCCTGAAATCGGCTATATGGGCATGGCAGTCTGCAGCAAGGGAACCATGAACGGCTGGAAGACCGACAGCTTCGATACCGCAAACCTGGGTTGGGCAGGCTCCGGTTGGAACATGAACCCCATGTCCGTCGACGAGTACGAGCAGAAGCTGACCTCCTATATCAACGGCCTCAAGAACGCCAAGAGCGCACTCGACGTAGCCAAGGCCGATCTCGCATCCAAGAAGCAGGCAGCCGCCGGCGCCGCCGCAACCGTCCAGCAGAAGCAGGTCGCGGTGGATTCCGCACAGGCAGGTGTCGATGCCGCAAAGCAGGGTGTTGCCGATGCCCAGCGTGCCGTCGATGCCACCAAGGCTGATGTCGCCGCCAAGCAGCAGGGCGTCACGGATGCCCAGACCGAGCTTGATGCGGCGAAATCGGACCTCGATGCCGCCAACGCGGCAGTCGATACGGCAAAGTCGACCGTCCAGCAGAAGCAGGTCGCCTTCGATGCTGCCAACGCAGCCGTAATGACCGCACAGTCTAAGTTGGATTCCGCCAAGGCGGACACCGCTGCTAAGCAGCAGGGCGTGGACGATGCGAACGCCGACCTCGCGAAGTTCTTCCAAGACGTCGCCGACGCCAAGAAGGCGGTCGATACCGCAAAGAGTGTTCACGACGCGGCGGCAGCCGACCAGGCCGAGAAGGCGGCAGTCCTCGCAGCCGCCAAGCAAAAGGCGGACGGCACCGCACGCGCCCTCGCGGATGCCCAGCGTGCGACCGATGTGGCAAAGACCGAGGTCACCATCGCCGGCACCAAGCTCACCGGCTCCCAGACCGATCTCGAGGACGCACAGTCGGACCTCGACATCCTCACCGGTCTTGCCGCGAAGCTCGCCGAGGCACAGCAGCGCGAGCAGGATGCAGCCGAGGCCGTCAACGGCACCAAGGCCGCGCTCGATGCCGCGAAGGCGGATGCCATCGCCGCCGAGTCCCTGGTCTCCGCCGCCGAGCAGGCAAAGGCGCAGGCAGACGCCAAGCTGTCGAAGCTGAACTCCATCGATGCCGGCGCGGCGATCGCTTCCGGCCATGACGAGAACGCAGATGCAGCCCTCAACGCGCTTTTCGCCGCAGCAGTCGAGGCACGTGCCAAGGTCGCTCCTGCCACGGCCATCCTGGACGAGAAGCAGGCCGCGGTGGACGGGCTCCAGTCCGGCTATGATGCGGCACTCGCCGCCTACGAGCAGGCGAAGTCCGACCGCATCGCAGCGGAGCAGAAGCTTTCCGATGAGATCGCACGACAGGAGGCAAAGGAGGCGGCAAAGCAGCAGGCGGCATACACCCCGAAGCACCTCGCCGGCACGGATACCGCCCAGCCCGGCAACCTCGCCCAGACCGGTGACCGCGCGGGACTCATCGGCGAGACGTTCGTCATCGGCGGTACCGTCCTCGTGGCAGCCGGCGTCTTCCTCGATCAAAAGAAGCGCCGCGAGCAGATGTAAAAGCGAGCCGGGCGTTGGATATCGGCTAGTGTCCAACGCCCGGTTTCATGGACAGGGAGATCGGCGTGAGAACAAAGGCTATTATCGTTGCGCTTCTGGTGTGCCTTTCGGCACCTCAACTTGGATGTGCCAGCGTTGCAAAGCAAGGAAGCGGCTCTACGGAAAAGGCCGCCACAGCGGTAAAGAATAAAGACAAAAAGAAGCCGAGCGAAGAAAAGGCGGCGCAAACCTCTGGAACCAAGACCGAGGAGAAGAAAGAATCCGACGATAAGGACCAGAAGTCCGATGACTCCAAGAAAGAGGATAACAAGTCTTCCGACTCGTCGAAGTCTGACAGCAAGGGAAACTCCTCCGACTCGAAGCAGGGTTCCGGCAATTCACAGGGTTCCAGCAGCAATAATTCCTCTTCTAATGGCGGTAGCCAGAAGAAGTGGGTTGCCGAGCAGGGGCACTGGGAGACCGATTACAGCCAGGTCTGGGTACCGAACGTGGTATACACGCGTCATCCTCGCTATTGGGTAAACCATGGTGGTACTATGGTAGGGCCCTTCGATTCCGAAGATGCCGCCTATTCATGGGTTCATAATGATATGGACAACGGCGGTATCGGAGGATCTGTCGTAAACGATTCGTATACCACCTCTGAGGACCAGGGTCATTATGAACAGCAGGCTACGGGACAGCATTGGGTTGTCGACGTCGCCGGCCACTGGGAGTAATGTACATCGTTCCTCTCCTCTTACATTCGGTAAATAAATATTTATTTGCGGGCGGCCGGTTTCGGCCGCCTTTTTTAGACGCCCAGTCTGGGAGCAAACGATAGGAAAGCAACCAAACGAGAGGCCGTTCCAAAAGAATCCGGCGGTGCAGGATGCTTCGGGCAAAACCGTTCGCAAATCGGTAAGGTCTTTCATCAACTTGCTCCAGCCCTCGCCCGGAGTCCGCTGCGCGGTAATGCAAAAACTCGGCATCCCTCGCATTCGCATTACCGCTCCGCTCTCGCTACAGCGAATTTCTAACACTCAGCATCCTTCGCGTTAAAAATTCGCTTCCGCTCACGGTCTCCGCTGACACTACGACACCGCGAAGCCTTTCGCTCGAAACGAGGCCTCTCATTTCGTGTCTACGCTACGCTCCGCCCAATCGCCGTTCCGGTGATTGCAAGATTGGTGTTGGGCTAGATAAATGGGGCCATACTCGCCCCCTTTATCTGCCAACACATCTTGTTTATCACCTCTCACGGCGATAAAGTTAGAAATGAAGTTCGCCTTCATTTCTAAGGGAAGCGACGGCGTCACTTCAAAAAAACGGCGCGACGTCAGTCGCTCCTAAAAAGGAAAGCAATCTCATATCGGTTTTTGAATCGGTGGCCTCACCGATTCGCTCTGCTTTCCTGGGGGGCATATGAGTTGCAAGCGTCCACACACCGTTAAGGCGACACTCACTTCTGAAGAATATGAAACGTTTTCCGCTTTGGCGGAAAAGGCAGGCATGACGAAAGCCGAACTCATTCGTTATAACTTGATCCATCGGAGTGAATCACTCGATAATCTAGTTTCCAAAAATGATGACGGTGGCCGCAGCAAAAAGCTGCAACCCGTTTCAGGTGATTCGGACGAAAAGCGCTCGAAGGTCATTTACGTTAAGGTCACCGATGGCGAGCACGAGGCGATCCGCAAACGGGCGGATATACTCGGTGCGACCGTCAGTGCGTATGCCCGCCGCGTGATGCTTGCCGGTAAAATCGAGAAGATCGATTTCGATAAAAGCCAAGTCGCGAAAATCTATCACGAGCTGTATCGCGAGGGAACGAACCTCAATCAGCTGATGTATTTTGTGAACGCCCAAGGGCTTCCCGCGTACAACGAGAAAGCTGTTTTTCGTACGCTTGAAAAGGTTTACCAGAACGCCCGCAAAGTCACTCTCTTCATAAGAGAGCTCGAGCGGCGCTATTTCACCGACGGCGGTGATCTCAATGACCGTTATTAAGCAGAAAGGTATTTCATCCGAACGCTACGCGAAGAACGTGCGCAAGTACATCAACGGAAAGCGTGCTTTGGCCCGCGGCGGCTGGAACCTCGCGAACGGAAAGTACTGGTTTTCCGAGATGACTATGACGCGGAAGATGTTTCATCACGACAGGTCCGCGCGTGCCGGCGCGAAGAACATAACGATGCTTCATCAGATTCTCGCGTTTCTGCCCGAGGAGTGCAGCTGCAACGGAGGCAAGATGACCCCAGATGCGTGTATGGCCTACGCGGAGCAATGGCTTGCGAAGCACTATCCGCATCAACAAGTGATTGTCGCGTTGCATGAGGAAAGTGATAAGGCGGGAAAACGCTACGCAGTGCACATGGCGATTAACCGTACCGATTTGTTAACCGGCAAACGTTGCGAGACGGGTGGGCGACGCGGAAAGTACGAACGCGCTGCGTGGGTCCGTGAAATGGACGAGGCTTGGAATCTTACTCAACTTGAAAAGGGAAAGAAAAATTCGAAGATTCGTGATCGCCAGCCGCGCGACACAGAAAAGGAGATTATCGGTCGCGGTGAGTACAGTTATAAAAACAATCTGCGCGAGCTAATCCATCTTGCAATCAATGAAGGTCACCCAAAGAATATGGAGCAGTTCAAAAAACTACTTGCCTCATGGGGCGTAGACATTTTCATCAAGAACAATCGAGTCTATGCGACAGATCTCGATATCAAGGAGGCCGGCAATCCGAAGTGCACTTTCAATCTGACTCGACTCGACGGACGTTTCGCGGTCAAACAACTTGAAGCGGCGTTCGAAAAGAACATGTTGGAAGCCGAGCGAGCGTTGCCGTATGAGAAGCGCTGTGAGATTTACATTCAACGTCTTAAGAAGGCGTACTCGGCGTGGGTCGAACAAGCGAAAGCGAGCAAGGGCGTCGCCTACAATTCATTCCCCAAATTCATCGCACCGAAGTGCGATGAGGACCTGCTCGAAGATCCGGCGGTTCGCGATGAGCTTCTTGCGCGTCGCGGTTACGCAAGGGAGATTCGCAACCGCTATGCCGGCGCCGTTCCCGATGCCGGCGATGATCGCGTTCGCGCCGCAGGTCGAGCCCATGGTGGCAACGTTGACATCTCGCCGCAGGTCGATCGCGCGGTCGACCGAGGCGATTACGCTCGCGGAGACACGCCTCGCTAGTTTTGGAAAGCCTATCGTCGGTGCCCTAGCGCACTGCCATCCAGTGCCGATTCTGCCATACTCGCAATTCGGCGAGGATGAGGAGTATGAATTGATCGGGGCTTATAGGACAAAATGTGTGTCCTATAAGCCCCAAGGATGACGATTCCAATACGGACGACACCAAAACCGGCATCGACGGCTCCATGGACGATTCGGATTCCAAATAGGCCCTGTTAGTTGAGCTACTTCTTTGCCGGTGTCGTATACGAAACCGCTATACCCGCGGCAATTGCCATGAGGCAGCTTGCGACGAGTCCGTACTCATACTTCAAAACGTTTGTTGCGGTCAGGGCGATAATCAACACAGTCGCAATTTGCAGAATTATCATTATTACGAAGAGATTGATTCCTTGTTTGGCCGAAGTCGCTGAGTGAGTTTGGCTTTGTTGATTCAGGTTGTAGCTGACAACAAAAGCGATCAGCTCGCTTGATACGGGGCCGACTACATAGAAAAAGAGTGCGTCAATGAAGCCTATAGTGTTGTAAGTGTTGTAAGTTGTTTCGCCGGAAAAAACAGCGTATAAAGCATATCCAAATCTTGGCTGATTCACGTATGAGTAGGAGAAGACCAAGAGCGTCAATATTGCTACTACCAGAAGTGCATTCAGGACAAATCGTTTGCTTTTCATCGATCGCTCCTTCCGGGTGACTCTTATTTGTAATTCTACAGCAGCCATTTGTTTTTCAAAGAATTTGACTGTCCTAAATACCATGCACTTTCGCTGGAGGGTCGCTGTTTGGCGGCCCTCTTTTTTGCACAGGCGCGGTGGGATGGTAATATCGGGCGGGAGTCAGCCGCTCTGATAGAATCATCCTTGCTGTCGGCAGCCCTCGTGCCGGGCAGAGCCCTCCATTTGATGGGAGGTGATGCCCATGACCGATTTCACCGAGCTCGTGAAGCTCCTGACCGCTATGGTCTCGCTCCTCACGGCCCTTGTCGGCCTTTCCAAGGCACTCAAGCAGGGCTCGAAGCCCAAAAAGAAAGGCCACCGTCGCTAAGACGATGACCCAACTTCATTAAGCAACGGCTCTGCCCAGCTCTCTACAACTTGGGCTGCCGTCGGCACCATTTTACCCTCCTGACGAGGAATTCGTCCATATTTCAAAAATCAAATCCTGTTCGCGCGTGAGCCTTGATTATCGACTTCATCCGAACACCTCCCACATTCATCCGTACATGTACGGATGAATGTGGGAACCCGATACCCTGAGGGCCGGAC
>UQDE01000019.1 GCA_900539735.1 uncultured Collinsella sp.
CTCGCACGGAGAGCACATTAAGTGCTCTCCGGCTCGTGCGGAACTCGCGATCGACTTCGCATGCCGCCGGACAGCCGGGGCCGACGCGAGGTTCAAGATTGTCAAAAAAGCGGTCGGCGCGCAGTGCGCCGACCGCCGATATATGGGGTCTGATATTTTCTACCAGCTGGTTCCTCTTACTCGTCTAGGAGATCCTCTGGCATGTCGTTGCCGTCGCCTAGGTCGACGGGGGCTTCCTCGGTGCTAGTTGCAGCTGCATCCTCCGTGCCTTCGCCTTCAGGCTTCTCTTTGGCGGCTGTCATGCGGGCCACGGCGCATATGCGGTCGTTGTCGTCGACGGTCATCATCTTGACGCCCTGGGTGGCGCGGCCAGTCTGGCTGATCTCATCGGTCTTGACGCGAATGACCGTCGCGCCCTCCGTCACGATGAACAGCTCGTGCTGCGGGCCCACCGTCTTCATGGCCGCGAGGTTACCCTTACGCTCGGTCATTTGGATGGTGTAGACGCCCTGGCCGCCGCGATTCTGCTCCGGGTAGTCCGCAACCGGCGTGCGCTTGCCGTAGCCGCGCTCGGTGATGACGAACAGATCGCCGTTGCCGTTAGTGACTTCCATGCCCAGAACGCTCACGCCGTCCTTCATGCCGATACCGCGAACGCCGCTGGTGTCGCGGCCGGTAGCGCGCACCTGCTCCTCGGAGAACATGATCGCCTTGCCCGCGGTGGTGGCTAGGATAATCTTGTCGCCCTCGCGCACGCGGCGCACGTTCAGCAGCGCGTCGTCGTCACGCAGGTTGATAGCGATCAGGCCGTCGCGACGGCTGCGGTCGTATGCGCTCATCACGGTCTTCTTGACCATGCCGCTCTTGGTGGCAAACATCAGGTACTCGTCGGCCGGGAACTCGCGGCAGCTGATGACGCTCGCGATCTTCTCGCCCTCCTCGAAGGGCAGCAGGTTGACGATCGCGGTACCGCGTGCCTGGCGCGTACCTACCGGCAGCTCGTGCACCTTCAGGCGATAGACCTTGCCCTTGCTCGAGAAGAACAGCACGTACTCGTGCGTGGACGCGATGAACATCTCATCGATGACATCGTCCTCTTTGAGGTTGACGCCCGACACGCCCTTGCCGCCGCGCTTTTGGGCGCGGTAGGCGGCAACCGGGATACGCTTAACGTAGCCGGTGTGGGTGATGGTCACGACCATATCCTCGTCGGCGATGAGGTCCTCGACATCCAGGTCCTTCTCGACCTGGCTGATCTCGGTGCGGCGCTTATCGCCGAACTTCTTGGAGATCTCGCGCATCTCTTCCTTGATGACGCCCAGGATCTTCTCCTCATGCGCCAGCAGGTCCTCGTAGTAGGCGATGGCGCGGCGCAGGCCGTCCAACTCTTCCTGAATCTTGTCGCGCTCCAGGCCGGTCAGGCGGCGCAACTTCATCTCGAGGATGGCCGTGGTCTGCTCGGGCGTAAAGCCAAAGCGCTCGATCAAGCGACTGCTGGCCTCGGAGTCGGTCTGCGAGGAGCGGATGATGTTAATGACCTCGTCGATATGGTCGAGAGCCATCAAGTAGCCCTCAAGGATATGCGCGCGGGCCTGGGCCTTCTTAAGGTCGAAGCGGGTGCGGCGGGTGACTACGTCGACCTGGTGGTCGATGTAGTGCTGCAGCATCTCGCGCAGGCTCAGGCATTTGGGAACGCCGTTGACGAGTGCCAGGTTGTTGGCGCCAAAGGTCGTCTGCAGCGAGGTGTACTTATACAGGTTGTTGAGCACGACCTGCGGAATGACGCCCTTCTTGAGCTCGATGACCAGACGGATACCCTTCTGGTTGGACTCATCGCGCATATCCGAGATGCCCTCGATGCGCTTGTCGTTGACGAGCTGGGCGATCTTCTCCTGCAGGGTGCCTTTGTTGACCATATAGGGAATCTCGGTAAAGACCAGGCGGCTGCGACCGGTCTTGGTGGACTCCACGTGCGCCTTGGCACGCACGGTAATGGAGCCGCGGCCGGTCTCGTAGCTCTGCTTAATGCCGGCGCTGCCCATGATGATGGCGCCGGTGGGGAAGTCCGGACCGGGCATGATCTGCATGAGCTCGTCGACGGTGGCGTCGGGGTTGTCGATCAGGTAGCAGGTGGCCTCGATCGCCTCGGCGAGGTTATGCGGGGCGATGTTGGTGGCCATGCCGACGGCGATGCCCTGGCTGCCGTTGACCAGCAGGTTGGGGAAACGTGCAGGCAGTGCCACGGGCTCGGCGAGCGATTCGTCGTAGTTGGGCTGCCAGTCGACGGTATCCTTCTGCAAGTCACGCAACAGTTCCATGGCGGGCTTTGCCAGGCGGCTCTCGGTGTAACGCATGGCCGCCGCGCCGTCGCCGTCGATATTGCCGAAGTTGCCGTGACCGTCGATGAGCGGCGTGCGCATGGAGAACCACTGTGCCAGGCGGACCATGGCCTCGTAGACCGCATAGTCACCGTGCGGGTGGTACTTACCGATAACTTCGCCGACCGTCCAGGCCGACTTCTTATGTGGGCGGTTGGGGTAGATGCCGCTCTCGTTCATCGCGTACAGGATGCGGCGGTGAACCGGCTTTAAGCCGTCGCGCACGTCCGGCAGGGCGCGCGCCGTGATAACCGACATCGAGTACTCGATGAACGATTGCTTCATCTCGCGACCGAACTCCGAAATCTGGAGCTGGCCGCCGTTGATATCCTCGCCGGCCGAGGCGCCGCGATCGACTTCGCCAAAGCTCTCCTCGAGCTCGTCGTCGTCTTCTTCCTCATCATCATCGGCATCGGGGTTATAGGCGTCCGGGTCGCCGTCCTCGCCCTGCTCAGCACGGGCAAGCAGGCGCTTCAGATCGTCGGGCATACCGGCATCGCCGGCCTCGTCCATACCCTCATTGTTGTTGATATCGTCTGCCACGTTACCTCCTCTTAAGCATCAAGGAATCGTGCATCATGTGCGTGTTTTTCAATGTATTCGCGGCGATAGCCGACCTCGGAACCCATCAGCTCGCGCACGGCGCGGTCCGCCACCACGGCGTCTTCGATCGACACACGCTGCAGGATGCGGGTCTTGGGGTCCATCGTCGTCGAGGCAAGCTGCTTGGGGTCCATCTCGCCCAGACCCTTGTAGCGCTGGACGGTATAGCCCTTGCGCTTCTTGGTAATCTTGCCGTCCTTGGCCTTGCCGTCCTCGTCGTTATCGTCGGGGTTCAGGCCCAGACTCTGGATGGTGTCGCGCAGGATCTCGTCTTCGGGCTGGCGGCCGTTGGGATACACGTAGTGGATCTTGTTGCGCACCTTAATGCCAAAGATGGGCGGGCAGGCAACATAGACGTAGCCGGCATCGATCAGCGGACGCATGTACTTGTAGAAGAACGTCAGCAGCAGGATGCGGATATGCGCACCGTCGACGTCTGCATCGGTCATGATGATGATCTTGTGGTAGCGCGCCTTGGTGATATCGAAGTCGCCGCCGTCGCCGGCACTCGTCGTGACGCCGCAGCCGATCGCGGTAATCAGCGACTGAATGGTGTCACTCGAGAACGCGCGATGGTCACCAACGCGTTCGACGTTCAAAATCTTGCCGCGCAGGGGCAGAATCGCCTGGATGTCTCGGCGACGGCCGTCCTTGGCCGAACCGCCTGCCGAGTCGCCCTCTACGATGAAGAGCTCGGTCAGCTCGGCATCGCGCACCGAGCAGTCAGCGAGCTTACCGGGCAGGGACGCCGTCTCGAGCAGGCTCTTGCGGCGGGTCGCCTCGCGCGCCTTGCGGGCGGCATTGCGCGCCTTGCAGGCCTGTTGCGCCTTCTTGACGATCTCGCGAGCGGGCTTGGGATGCTCCTCGAGGTAATCGACAAGGCCGTCGGTCACAATCTTGAGCGTGAGCGCTCGCATATAGGAGCTGCCGAGCTTTGCCTTGGTCTGGCCCTCAAACTGCGGATCGGGCAGCTTGACCGAGATAACGGCCGAAAGGCCCTCGCGCACATCGTCGCCGGTCAGGTTGGCGTCTTTTTCCTTGAGCAGGTTCTGCTTGCGCGCGTAATCGTTGATCACGCGGGTGAGCGCGGTGCGGAAGCCCTCAAGGTGCATGCCGCCTTCGGGGGTGTAGATGTCGTTGGCAAACGACATGACGTTCTCGCCGTAGCCGCTATTCCACTGCAGGGAAACCTCGACCTCTCCCATCTTGGCCACAGGCGCGTCCGGGTCCGATTTGCCCTCGATGTAGATGGGCTCCTTAAAGGCCTCGGGGACGTCCTTGCCCTCGTTGAGGAACTTGACGAAGTCGATGATGCCGCCCTCGTAGCAAAACTCCTCCACGTGGGGAGTCGCTTCGCGCTCGTCGGTCAGGACGATTTTGAGGTTCTTATTGAGGAACGCCGTCTCCTGCAGACGGTTGTGCAGCGTATCGAAATCGTAGATGCAGGTCTCGAAGATCTCATCGTCGGGCCAGAAGGTGACGGTGGTGCCCGTCGAATCCGAGGTGCCCACGACCTCCATCTTCTTGACGGTCTTGCCGCGCGAGAACTCCATCTCGTAGGTGTTGCCATCGCGACGAACCTGAACGACCACGCGCTTGGACAGTGCGTTGACTACGGAGATGCCCACGCCGTGCAGGCCGCCCGAGACCTTATAGGCCGAGTTATCGAACTTACCGCCGGCGTGCAAGATCGTCATGACAACCTCGAGCGTCGGGATCTTTTTAACAGGGTGCTCGTCGACGGGGATGCCGCGCCCGTTGTCGACGACCGTGATGGAGTTGTCGGCGTGGACCGTCACCTGGATCTCGGTGCAGAAACCGGCCATGGCCTCGTCGACGGAGTTGTCAACGATCTCCCACACCAGGTGATGCAGACCGCTGGCGCTCGTCGAGCCGATATACATGCCCGGGCGCTTACGAACGGCCTCGAGACCTTCGAGAATCTTAATCTCGCCGCCATCGTAATCGTTTTCGTTTGCCACACGTCCTCCTTCAGTCAAGAAAATGTGTACAGCCTTACTAGTTTATCGTAAAAAAATACCCTCGGGAACGAGGGTATTTGGCTCTACAAGGCCACCAGATGCGATTTAAGGCTCTTTTTTGCCTTGCACGCCCTTGGCCCACTCGGCACTGGCTCTCATGGCGTTCTCGAGGGCCTCGCGCAGTTTTTGGTCTTCGATGGGCGCCACTTGGCGCTCAATCTCGGTGCGCTCGGCCTCACTTAGGTCAGCATGCGGAGCCGGCGGGCGCTCGGCCACGGCAGGACGCAGACGCTCTTTGGCAGCGGGCGGCGTGTGACCGGGCGCGGTGGTTTTGAACACCAGGCCATCCACATGCGCACCGACGCGCTCCATGCGCGCGCGGATGATCTCGCGCAACAGCGTCATTTCCTGCGTCCACGAGGGCGAATCGAGATATACCAGCAGCTCATTGGACTCGGGCAGGTAGCGCAGGCCCGTCACATGCCGCCCCTCGCGCGTGCCCGAGCACACCGCGTTCCACGCGCGATAGACCGCGCGCGACTCCTCGGCAGCCTCCATCTGCGCGCGGCGCTCAGGTGTTGCAGCCGCCAGGATGCGCTGGCGCTCTGCGTTTAAAAACCCACTGAAGGCGACCGTTTCGCTCTCGCGCTCGTAATTAGCACGTCTCACCCATGCTCACCACCTTGGCTCGATCAAGCAGGTCATCGGTAAAGTATCCCAGGTTGGTCGTGGTTATGACCGTTTGGATATCATCGCCGATCAGCCGCAGAAAAGCACCGCGGCGCTCGCCGTCGAGCTCGCTCATCACGTCGTCCAGAAGCAACAGCGGAGCAGTACCCAGAACATCGCGAGCCACGGCCACCTCGGCCACCTTCCAGGACAGTACCAACGTTCGCTGCTGTCCTTGGCTGGCAAATGAACGGGCGGAGCGACCCGCCACGGTAAATTCAATCTCGTCGCGATGCGGTCCCACCAACGTCACGCCGCGGCGAATTTCCTCGTCGGCGTGCTCATCAAGGGCGGCCAGCATGCGCTCGTACGCCCAGCCCTTCAGCTCTTCGCGATCCTCGACCTGGGGCAAATCCCCCAGCGTGGACGCATAGGACACGTTGGCGGCTTCACCGGACGCCACTTGCCCGTAGGCAGTACGCACATGGCCCGCCAGCCGGTCGAGCAGGGCCAACCGGTGCACGAGCAGGGCCGAGCCCGCGCGGGCAATCGAATCGTTCCACGCGCCGAGCATCTCGCGGCAGCACCAGGTCTCCTTGAGCAAGGCGTTACGCTGGGTCACGCAGCGCCCATAGGCGCTCGCAAGATCGGCATAGCGTGCGCTCAGCTGCATGCCAAAGTCATCGAGGGCGGCGCGGCGCACACTGGCGCCTCGCTTAACCATGTCCAGATGGTCGGGGCAAAACAGCACACTCGGCAGAACGCCGCGCACACCGGCGGCAGAGCATCTCTTGCCGTTGCGGCTAAACGAGCGCTTACCGTCCTCCGCGCTCAATCCCATATCAAGTACGCGGCCGTCGCCCTCGAGCCTCAGCTCGATCTTGCACGAGCCAACGCCGTCATGAACGAGCTCGGCTGCGGTCGGATGCCTAAACGAGGCGCCGCTCGTCAGCAGCTGCAGCGCCTCTATGAGATTGGTCTTTCCCGCCGCGTTGGGTCCCGCAAGTATCGTCACGCCCTCGTCCAAGGCAAGGCGATAGCTATCGAAGCTGCGGTAGTGCGCGACGGAAAGATCGCGGGCGAACATGGTCATAGCGCAGCGCTAGATGCGGACCGGCATGACCAGGTACAGGTAGTTGATCTTGTCGTAGGACTTGAAGATGCCCGCTTGCGAGTAGCTCTTGAGCTCCAGCGTGATCTCCTTCTCCTTGGACAGGGCATTGAGGCAGCCGAAGATGTAGTGGTAGTTGAAGGCGATGGTACCCGACTCGCCCTCGGCCTCGACATCGATCGTCTCCTGCGCAAGGTCCTGGTCATTGGAAATGGAGGACAGGCCCATCTGCCCGTTCTCGACATCAATCTCGAACTTGACGGCGGGGTTGGCGCTCGCGATAACGGCCACGCGCTTGAGGGCGGCGTTAAAGGCGGCGACGTCGATCTTGACGCTCGTCACGCACGAATCGGGGATGAGCTGCTTGTAGTTGGGGTACACGCCCTCGATGCGGCGCGACACGTAGGTGGTGTTGCCGGCCTCAAAGACGACCTGGGTGTCGGTAGCCCCGATCATGATGGTCGCCTGGCTGGCCATGATGTTCAGTGCGTCGTTAAAAGCGTCAGCCGGAACGTTGAGCTCAAAGGAACCCTCGAGGGTCGAGGTCTCGACCTGCGTATCGCACACGGCCAAGCGGAAGGAATCGGTCGCCACCAGGCGCACGGTGTTGTTCTCGACCTTCATGTGCACGCCGCCCAGGATGGGGCGGGCCTTGTCGGTCGAGGTGACGCGCCATACGCGGCCGACCATCTCGGACAAGATATCGGTCGGCAGTTCCACGGCACTCTCGATGGCATAGGCCGGAAACTCGGGGAAGTCATTGGCATCGAGCGTGTTCAGCCTAAAAGAGCTTTTCTCGCAACCAATCAGCACCTGGCGCTCGGACAGCTCAAAGGTGACCGGGGCGTCGGGGAGGGTCTTGGTGATATTGGAGAGCATCTTACAGGGGATAACCATCTCGCCCTCTTCTTCGACATGCGCAGCGATGCGATGACGGATCGAGATGGTGTAGTTAGAGGTCTGGAATTCCAAGATGCCGTCTTGGGCCTTAACGAGCACGCCCGACAGGATGGGAAGGGTGGATGCCGAAGCGACACCCTTCATAACGACGCCGATGGCTTGTGTAAGCGAGCTCTGGCTGACGGTGAACTTCATCTTTTAATACCTTTCTATAGATATAAATATCTTAATAATAGTAATAGCACTGACGAAACTGTTGATTACTCCCAAAGACGCAGGTCAGACCCAGAAAGAGAATCGACAGCAACCTGTGTGCAACGGGGGTGGTTTTCAACGTTCAAAACCTGCGCAAAACTTTTCATCACCGCGGGTTGGGTTTTAGACACCTTATGCCCGTGGTTTCGACAAGTTTTCAACAGGTGTCTCTATTTCCCTACGAGCGCAGTGTAATTTTATCGCGCAGCGACTTGAGGTCTTCGGTGACGGTGCGGTCTTCCTGGATCATCTTCTGGACCTTTTTGTAGCTCGTGCTGACGGTCGAGTGGTTGCGGTTGCCAAATTCGGCGCCCACCGCCGTGGTGGTCATCTCGCACATCTCGATGGCCAGGTAGATAGCGATATGGCGTGCTTTGGCGATATTGGCGTTGCGACGCGGGCCGATGAGCTCCTCGTGCGTCACGCCGTACTGCTCTTCGATGACGGACTGAACCGTCTGGACGTTGATCTTTTTGGCCGATGTGTCGAAGTACTGGCTGGCGATGGCGTCGATATCGTCAAAGGTGAGCTCCCCGCCCTCGCGCTCGCGGTCGCCCGCCTCGCCGGCGCAGCGCTCGCAAAAGCTCTCGAGTTCGCGGATGTTGGTGCCCGAGACCTCGGCCATGTGTTTAAAGTGCTCGTCGGTCAGGTGTCCGCCGTCGCCCCCATAGGCCGCCAGCAGCGAGTCGTCGCCTGCCTCGGGAGCGGCGACGATGGTGTTCTCGTAATAGCGCTGCAAGATCTTGTATTTCATCTCGTAGCTGGGCTCTGCGACCAGGCAGAGCATGCCGGCGTTGAAGCGGCTGGTCAGACGCTCGTCCATGCTCAGGTCCTTGGGGGCACGGTCTGCCGCGATGACGACCTTCTTGTTGTTGCGGATGAACTCGTCCATGAGCTGGAAAAAGTAGTCCACGCTCGCGCGCTTGCCGATGATGTTTTGGATGTCATCGATGATGAGCACGTCCACGCCGTGGTACGCCTGCATGATGGGGGCGTTGCTCTTCTTTTGGCGGTCGAACTCGGTCATCAGGTCGTCCAGATATGCCTGGGAGTTGGCATACTTGACCTTGATCTCGGGCGACTTCTCGGCGAGCTCGTTTTTGATGGCAAGCAGCAGGTGCGTCTTGCCCAGGCCCGATTTGCCGTAGATGAACAGTGATGTGCATGTGCCGCGCTCGTCCGCGAGGGCGGCAAACTTGAGTGCCGAGCGATAGGCATGGCTGTTTTCGGGGCCGTAGACAAAGTTCTCAAAGGTAAATTTTGAGTTCGCGGCGAGCGGGGCTCCATCCGTATTCTGCTCGGCCGGCACGGTCGGCGCCGGTATGGGTGAAGCGGGGGCCGCAGCTTGCGTGGATTTAGTCGGCGCTCCGCCCTTCATCTGGTTCATCATGCGACGAAAATCATCGGCCGAGAGCGTGTTCTTGATTGCAATGCCCGAATCCGCGCCCGCCGCTGCGTCGTGAGCGATAGGCATGTGCGTGACGGGTGCGTTCGTTGACGTCGCCGCCGCGGTCGGCAACGGTGCCATGGTTTCACGGGAAACATCGCTGTGCTGGTGCTCGATTGTCGGCACGTCGCCTGCGGAGGTCGGTGCCGCCGGGGAAGCGGCGGGAGCCGTGGCGGGCGCCGTCGCGGCAGCGGATTCCGTTGCGGCGCCTTGCGGTGCCACGATGTCGAGCGCGATCGGTGCAAAGGCGATTTCTTCCAGATAGGCCTCAATAGTCGGCTGATGCTTTTTGAGCTGCGCGATGGCAAAGCGCGAGGGGGCCTCGATCGTGAGCGTATCTTCGGTCAGGCTTATGGCCCGCGATTGCCCCAGCATGTTGATGAGGCGTGCATCTTGGCCGTCGCGCTGGCAAAAGGCGATGGCATCCCCCAGGATGATGCTTGCTTCCTCGTCCACTGTCTCTCCCGTTCTTTAGCTCTGAGCTCGCACGCGAGCGGCGCCGAGTTCGGTCAGATGGTATTTCTGGCCATGCTTGATGACCAAGCCGGCCTGCGCCAAGTCATTGAGCGTGCGTGACCAAGTGGGGGCCGAGTTTCCAAACGCCCTCGCCAGATCGGTTGCACCGCACGCTTGATTTTGCGCCAGATAGCCCAGCGCGGCGTTGCCGCGATCGCTTACGAACACGTCCGGTTGTGGCTGCGCATACTGATTTGCTGCATTAGGATACATCATTTGAGCTGCTGGTTGTTGAGAACTCTGCATCGGTGGCATTTGCTGTTGAAAACTTTGAGGCCACTGTTGGTAAGGCTGCGGAGGCATCTGCTGGGCCCAAGGGCTGTACTGCTGCTGCGGCATCTGCTGGTACGGCTGCTGATATCCCTGCTGGTACTGCTGCGGGAACTGCTGGCCATACCCCAGCGGCGGCATCTGCTGATATGGATATCCCTGTTGGTACGGCTGATAGCCCATTTGCTGGCCACCTGGCGCCCCCGTCGCCTGCTGCATTGCTGCTGCATCCTGATCAGCCAGCGGCATGGCCTCTGGCATGTTTGGCGTCATCGACATAGATGCCGCCTGGGGCTCTTGTGTGGGAAGCATTCCGGGCTGCTGCATCTGCCCCACGGGGGGCTGCATCTGCTGCGTTGCCATGGGCTGCTGCGCAAAAGCTCCCGGCAGGGGATATGTGGGCTGTTCCGTCTCGGGCCGCACGGCAGCGCCGCGTCCGCCGGCACGCTCGATTTCCTGCACGCGTTTAGGGTTCAGGCTTACCGTAACCACGGTGCCGTTGCCCATGTTGTCCTCGATGGATACGGCACCGCCGGCGTTTTCCAAATACTCCTGCACCATGGGAAACCCTGCTCCGGTTCCACGGATATAGCGCTTCATCTTGCTGTTTGCGCTGGTAACGCCAAAGTCGAAAGCACGTTCCTTGTCGTCGATGCCGGGTCCTTGGTCAGCAAAGCGGATGGTGTCTCCGCCGTCCAGAATTGAGATGATGGGCTCGGCAAAGTGTGCGTGGATAAAGTTTTCGACAATCTCGCGGATGACCATGAGCGAGATGTGGCCACCTTGTTCTTTCATGCACTGGTAGACGGTGTTGGTCGTCTCTTCCAAATACGTGCGGACATCTTGCGGATCAATGACGATCACCCGCGGTGTCGACAGCATGTCGTCATAGACGGCGATGCGCGCGGCGTACATGGCTTTTGGCGCCTGCGTGGTCGTCTGCTCGCCTTCCGCACGCTCTTCGCGCACGCCGGTGATGTGCTCGTTGTCGGGTGCCGGGTCTCCGGAATCGACCATGGTGTAAAAGTCGTCAGACATGCCGCTCGCAATCTTTCAAAAGGTTTCGAACAAATAGTAGCTCACCGTGCAACGTTTCTCATCTTTCGACAACTTTTCAAAACTTGTTGAAAACTTTGGAAAACGGGCGAAAAGTTCTCAACACTGCCAACATGACCTGTTGAAAACTCGATGAAATATCGTGAAAAGTTGCCATGTACCGCTAAATCGAGCTTGGCTTATGGGGGAACCGTGTGAACTGCGCAACCTTTTACCTTTGATTTCTTGACATTTGAACATTGATTTCCCTACAATCTTCAAGCTCACGTGTCTATATCTGCGTCCGCGTCCCCGCGGACACTCGAAATGCAGCAGGAGGAACTTAAGATGAAGCGTACGTATCAGCCTAATAAGCGTAAGCGTGCCAAGACCCATGGCTTCCGTGCCCGTATGGCCACTAAGGGTGGTCGTGCCGTGCTCGCCCGTCGTCGCGCCAAGGGCCGCAAGCGTCTCACTGTCTAGCAGCGATACACACATCTCGCATGAAGACTATTAAGTCTCGGCAAGATTTCGAGCATGTGTTCAGTCGGGGGCGTCGTTTCAATCACCCTCTGATTCGAATGACCATATGTGAATCGGTTGGCGAAGGCGACTCCGGAAGGGTCGCCTTCGTTGGTGCTAAGCGACTCGGTTGTGCCGTCGTGCGCAACCGATCTAAGCGTGTGATGCGCGAGGCCGCCCGCAGCTGTGGATTTCCCGTTGCGGGTTATGACATCATCTTGTTTGCAACTCCCAAGACGAGGGTTTCCTCGCCGCAGGAGATGGACAAGGCGTTGCGTTCGCTTATGAAGCGCGCCGGCGTTGCCGGGGAGGAGCGATGAGCAATCACGTTTTGCGACGTGTTGCCATCGCTCCTATTCGCATATATCAACAGGTTATTTCGCCCTTATTGCCTGACGCCTGCATTTATTACCCAACGTGCTCGCAATACGCCATCCAGGCGATTGAGAAGCACGGTGTTTTGAGAGGCTGCTGGCTTGCCGTGAGGCGCATCGCTCGCTGCAATCCCCTGCACGTCGGCGGTTATGACCCTGTGCCCTAGCGGGCACTCGCTATCGGAGGAAAACTTACATGTGGGATTGGATCGTTAACATCCTTTTCGAGCTGCTCAAGCTCATCCAGACCTTTGCGGTCGACTGGGGCCTGTCCATCATCATCCTGGTGGTCATCATCCGTCTGCTGCTGACGCCGCTCATGCTCAAGTCGACCAAGTCGACGGCTCGCATGCAGGTGCTGCAGCCCAAGATGCTCGAGATCCAGGAGCGCTATGCCGACGATCCCCAGCGTCAGGCCGAGGAGATGCAGAAGTTCTACAGCGAGAACAAGTTCAACCCCATGGCTGGCTGTCTGCCGCTGCTGATTCAGATGCCTATCCTGTTCGCCCTGTTTACATTGCTGCGCAACCTGCCGCAGTACTTTAACGACGGCACGTTCTCGTTCTTCAACATCCTGCCCGACCTGACCACCACGCCGAGCGCTTCCTTTGCCGATGGCTTTATGGTTGCACTGCCTGCGCTGGTTTGCCTGATCCTGTTCGCCGTCCTGACCCTGATTCCGCAGCTCTATATGTCGCGCAACCAGACCGGCCAGCAGGCTCAGAGCATGCGTATGATGGCCGTTGTCATGACGGTCATGATGCTTTGGATGGGCTGGAGCCTTCCCGTTGGTGTTCTGCTGTACTACGACGTCTCGTCTGCTTGGCAGGTTATCCAGCAGATTTTTGTGACGCAGAAGGTCATCGACAAGGCGAAGGCCGATGAGGAGGAGCGTCTTAAGAACGCTCCGCTGCAGGTTGAGGTCACTCGGCGAGAGAAGAAGCCGCGCCCGCACAAGAAGAAGTAGTGGGATATCAATCTTATTTAGGTACCTAACTTTTGGAGTACGTTATGTCTGAAGAGATCATCGAGGATATGCTTGAGGAGGTTGCCCCGCAGGTCGCGGGCGATTATCCCGAGATTGCACAGCGCTACAAGGCTGGTGAAGAGCTGACCGATGAGGAGCTCGACACCATTGCCGATGTTGCGATTTCCATCCTGCGTTCCATCCTTTCGCACTTCGATGCCGCCAACTCTCCTATCGATGAGTATGAGGGCGACGAGGGTGAGCTGATTTTGGATGTAACGGCTCCCGACCTTGCTGTTCTCATTGGCCGTCATGGTCGCACCCTTGATGCCCTTCAGGTTATGTTCTCTTTGCTGGTGAGCCGCAAACTTGGCTTTAGGTATCCGGTTGTAGTGGACGTCGAGGGATACAAGAGCCGCCGTCAGGACAAGGTTGCCTCCATGGCTCAGTCTGCTGCCGAGCGTGCCATTCGCACTCATAAGAGTGTTTCGCTTCCGCCCATGAATGCCTACGAGCGTCGACTGGTTCACATTGCACTTCGTGGCAATGATGCCGTTGATACTCATTCTGAGGGTTCTGACCCTGATCGCCATGTGGTGATTGTTGCTCGATAATCTTCTCGAGTTTATGCTAAGGGGACGTGGTTTCCACGTCCCCTTTTTTTGTCAAAAGTTCTCGATACGCTGATTTTTGTCAGAAAGGAGCTTTCGTTGTTAGTACTTACTGATCAGCAAACTGACGAGATGTTGAGTCGTCTAGCTTTCTATTGCAAAGAGTATTCCTTGAGCGTAACTGATGTTGAGCTGAGGAAATGTATTCAGCATTTGGATTTGGTTCTAGAAACAAATAAGACAACCAATCTCACCCGTATTCTTAACGTAGAAGATGCTGCAGTACTTCATATCCTCGACTCACTTGTTTTGCTCCCCTATATCAACAAGGCTCCTGAGGGAGCTTTGCTCGATATGGGAACAGGTGCGGGCTTCCCTGGTATTCCATTAACCATAACCACGCATCGTAAAGCTACTTATATTGACTCTGTTGGCAAGAAGGTTGATGCGGTTAATTCCTTTGTCCATGCTCTTGGATTGAAACATGCTCATGCGGTTCATGATCGTCTTGAAGAATATGCTCGAAGCCATAAGAAGCAGTTCTCCGCTGTAACCGCTCGCGCACTGGCCCCTCTACCGATTCTTGTTGAGTATGCGGCTCCGTATCTGAAGGATGGAGGGCTATTTGTTATAACCAAGGGCAATCCTTCGGATGAGGAGCTTGCTTCCGGCATGTCAGCAGCTAAGATTTGCGGCTTCACTTTGCTTCTGAATGACGCAATTGATTTGCCTGAAGGCTTGGGTCACAGGGAGTTCATTGTTCTTAAGAAGAGTCATCCAGCATCCGTCTCATTGCCTCGTGCAAATGGCGTGGCAAAGAAGAATCCGCTTGCCTAGATGTTTCACGTGAAACATAATGGATACCAACAACTTGCAGTGTTTCACGTGAAACATGGCGGTTGATATCGATTCGGAATGTTTCACGTGAAACATCCTCCGTTTGACAGCTTTAATACACACCAGGAGGGACCGTGGGATTTCGCGACGTTAAGCGTTCTAAGAGCGCAAAAGACACGCGTATCATTGCAATCATCAATCAAAAAGGCGGCGTCGGTAAGTCAACGACGGCTGTAAACCTTGCAGCAGCACTGGGTGAGCAGGGTCGTAAGACACTGATTGTCGATTTTGATCCGCAGGGAAACAGCACCAGTGGATTCGGAATTGAAAAAGAAGACCTTGATCACTGCATCTATGATGCATTGTTGAATGATGTGCCAGCAGAATCGCTTGTTCTTGATACAAATTGCAAAAAGGTATTCGTAATTCCGGCTACAATTCAGCTTGCAGGCGCGGAAATTGAGCTCGTAAGCGCAATCGCTCGTGAAACCCGCCTTAAAGATTTGCTTGAGCCGATTCAGGACGAGTTCGATTTCATTTTCATTGACTGTCCTCCTTCGCTCGGCCTGCTTACTATCAATGCCTTGACTGCAGCAGATAGCGTTTTGATTCCGATCCAGTGCGAGTATTACGCACTCGAGGGCGTTACGAAGCTGCTTGAGTCAATGAAGATGGTCAAATCACGTCTGAACAAGGGCTTAGACACCTACGGTGTGCTTATGACCATGTATGACTCGCGTACTTCTCTATCGAATCAGGTTGTTGAGGAGGTTCAATCGTACTTTGGTGATAAGGCGTTTAAGACGCTGATTCCCCGTACGGTTAAAATCTCAGAAGCTCCGTCTTTTGGAGAACCGGTAATTACCTATGCACCTCAAAATAAAGGTGCAAAAGCTTATATGAACCTTGCAAAAGAGGTGATCAAGCGTGCCTAGTGTAAAGAAACGTGGCGGATTGGGACGTGGACTCAATGCTTTGGTCTCAGAGGCCGAGTATGAGACCGGCGGTTCGGCTGCATCGGCTTCAAATGCCGCATCTGAAACAAAACTACCTATTGAGGATATCGTTCCCAACCCTAATCAGCCGCGAATTCACTTTAACGAAACTGAACTTCGCGAGTTGAGTGAGTCAATCCAAGAACATGGCGTTTTGCAGCCGCTTTTGGTTCGCAAGCATGGAAACGGCTATGAGATCATCGCTGGTGAGCGTCGTTACCAGGCGTCGAAGCTTGCTGGCCTTGAAGAATTGCCAGTCATCATTAAAGAGGTAAATGATGAAGAGATGCTGGCTCTTGCTCTTATCGAAAACCTTCAGCGTTCTGATCTGAATCCTGTCGAAGAGGCTAAGGGCTATCGCCAGCTTATCGATGCCAGCGGTATGACCCAAGAGGCATTGTCGAAGGCAGTCAGCAAGTCACGCTCTGCAATTACAAACTCGCTGCGCCTTCTCGATCTTCCTGAAGTTGTTCAGCAGATGATTTTTGAGGGCAAACTTACTGCTGGTCATGCACGTGCGATTCTTGCAGTTCCCTATGAGGATGCACGAATTCGACTTGCTGAGAAGGTTGTTGCAGAGGGCCTTTCCGTAAGAGCGACAGAAAATCTTGCTCCGTTGTTTTCTGCCGGAGAGACACCTAAGACTCCGAGGCCTGCAACGCCTCAGTCTTTTAAAAAGGCTGCCCGCGTGCTTCGTCAGGTATTTAATACCAACGTGCGTGTGAAGAGCTCGCGTGGAAAGAATAAGATTGAGATTGAATTTAAAGACGAGGAAGAGCTCTCTCGTATTCTTGGCGAAATGATTCAGTTTGATCAAGGAGGCCAAGATGAGGAATAGAATTTTAACAGCGATTGCATTGGCGACGACTGTCGCGGCTGGTGCCTTTGCTGGCTATAAGATCGCGACAGACGATGAACTTCGAGGTCGTTTGCTTCGTAGTGCGCAAGATATTGTCGATACATCCAAGAAGAAAATGGATGTTATGACAGAAGATGTTGCCATGCGTACAGCTCAAGTAACAAAGAATCCAAAGATTAATCAAGGTTGGGTTAGCAACCAATGGGAAAATGTAGGCTATTAGGTACCTAACAATTACTTAGCATATTTTGAGGGGTCCTTGTCTGATTCATGAGACAAGGACCCCTTATTTTGGCCGTAGAAAATAGGGCAGGTAGCAGCTGATTCAAAATTAAGGCCAATAAATGAAACGGCCCCGGTCGCATATCATGCAACCGGGGCCGTTCGATGTTTCACATGAAACGTCTTGGGGTGAGATTCCCCTATGCGTTCTTCTGAACTTTGAAGCGCTGCTTCAGCTGTCCGCAAGCGGCGTCAATATCGTTACCACGGGAGTTACGAATCGTGGTCTCGATGCCACGGGACTCAAGACGACGCTGAAGATCCTCAACCTTATGAATCGGCGACGGTTTGAGCGGGCTGCCCTCGATGTCGTTAAGCTGAATGAGGTTAACGTGGCACAGCGTTCCCTCGCAGAAGTCGCAGAGCGCCTGCATCTCGGGATTCGTATCGTTGACGCCTTCGATCATGGCATACTCATAGGTCGGGCGGCGGCCGGTCTTCTCGGTGTAGAGCTGAAGCGCTTCGTGAAGGCGAAGCAGCGTGTACTTCTTAACACCGGGCATGAGCTTATTGCGCGTCGACTGGATGGCGGAATGCAGGGAAACGGCAAGCGTGAACTGCTCGGGGATGTCGGCAAATTTGCGAATACCGGGAATAACGCCGCTGGTAGAGACGGTGAGGTGACGAGCGCCGATACCGATGCCATCGGGGTCGTTGAGGATTCGCAGCGCCTTGAGAACCTCGTCGTAGTTGGCAAACGGCTCGCCCTGGCCCATGAAGACAACGCTCGTGGCGCGCTCGCCAAAGTCGTTGGATACATGAAGTACCTGGTCGACGATCTCTTGAGCGGTCAGAGAGCGCTTGAGGCCGTTGAGACCGGTAGCGCAAAAGGCACAGCCCATGCCACAGCCTGCCTGGGTGGAAACGCAGACGGAAAGCTTGTTACGACGGGGCATGCCGACGGTCTCGACGGAAACGCCGTCGTGGTACTCGAGCAGATACTTGCGAGAGCCATCTTTGGAAACCTGCTTGGTGAGTTCAGTCGGCGTGTCAAAGGCAAAAGCCTCTTTAAGCTGCTCGCGGAAAGCCTTGGGAAGGTTGGTCATATCGTCAAACGAACAAACGTTCTTCTCAAAGACCCATTCGATGAGCTGCTTCGCGCGGAAGGCGGGCTGGCCAAGCTCGGCCACGAGCTCGCGAATATCGTTTTGGCTCAAGTCGCGAATGTCCTGAGATTTAGTCCTGGGATTCATGGAAGCCTTTCGATTTTGGGGAAACGTAGAGGGTATCGCTACAATATGGTATCAGCTGCAGAAATTATAGAGGAGGAGTCTGCCCATGCCGGGTAAAAGCCTAGAGAACATGCATGTAGCGGTCTTGGCGGGCGGTCATTCCGCTGAGCGCGAGATCTCGCTCAATTCGGGAAAGAACGTCGTGGTTGCCTTGAAGGAGGCCGGCTACACTTCGGTGGAGCTGCTCGACACGGCTGCCGATGATTTTATGGTAACCATGGCGACCGGCGGCTTTGACGTGGCGTTTATCGCCATGCACGGTGCCGGCGGCGAGGATGGCGCCATGCAGGGCGCCATGGAGACCCTGGGTATCCCCTACACGGCCTCGGGCGTGCTTGCCAGCGCCTGCGGTGCCGACAAGGAGGTCTCTAAGCTCCTGTACGCCAAGGCGGGCATTCCCATTGCCCCCGGCCTCGCGCTCGAGGTGGGCGATGAAGTCGATATCGATCATATCGTCGAGGTTTGTGGCGAGCGCTGCTTTGTGAAGCCGGCCGTCAACGGTTCCAGCTATGGCATTTCCCTGGTCCATGAGCCCTCCGAGCTGCCCGCGGCAATCGCCAAGGCGTTTGCGTACGGCGACAAAGTGCTGGTCGAGAAGTGCATCGAGGGTACCGAGATCACCGTCGGTGTGTACGGCGAGGACGACGTGCGCGCTCTGCCGATTGTCGAGATTCGCAAACCCGAGGACTGCGAGTTCTACGATCTGGACGTGAAATATGTCGACCCTACGGACATCCATCGCATTCCGGCGCAGATTTCACCCGAGAATTACGCTCGCGCTCAGGAGCTTGCCTGTGCTGCTCACAAGGCCCTCGGTTGCCTGGGTATCTCGCGCAGCGACTTTATCGTGAGTGAGGACGGCCCCGTTATCCTCGAGACCAATACCATTCCCGGCATGACCGATACGTCGCTGTATCCGGACGAGATCCGCCACACCGACGACATGACGTTCCCGCAGGTCTGTGACAGCCTGATCCGTATGGGCCTTCGTCGAGCGGGCATTGCATGCTAATCGAGGACGCGGTTTCGTCAGGAACGCCGCAGTTTGTCATCGACTCCTATGCCACGCTTGCCGAACGCGCCAAAACGCAGTCCTTCGGCCTTATCGAGGAAGATGTGATTGTCCTCGATACCGAGACCACAGGTCTTTCGGTGCAGGACAACGAGCTGATCGAGATCTCGGCGGCCCGTCTTTCGGGCCGCGAGATCGTCGACCGCTTCGATACCTTCGTGCATCCCAAGCAGCTAATTCCCGCCGAGATTACCGAGCTCACGAGCATTACAAATGCCGATGTGGCAGATGCCCCGTCGGCCGCTGAGGCCGTCGCCGCTCTCGCCGATTTTGTCGGTGGTTGCCCGGTGATCGCACATAACGCCACGTTCGATCGCTCGTTTATCGAGTCGGTCAAAGGCGGCGTCAACGTGAGCGATATCTGGATCGATTCGCTGGCGCTGTCGCGCATCGCGCTTCCGCGCCTGGCCTCGCACAAGCTGTCTTTTATGGCCGATCTGTTTGGCTGTGACTCGGTATCACACCGTGCCAATGCCGACGTCGACGCCCTGTGTGGCGTATGGCGCGTGTTGCTCGTGGCGCTCACCGACTTGCCCCAGGGCCTCATGGCGCGCCTAGCCGACATGCATCCGGATGTGCCTTGGTCCTATCGTCCTATCTTCTCATTCTTGGCAGGGCAGAACCCTGGTTCTATCTTCTCTCTCAGCGCCGCTCGTGCTGACGTTCTCAAGGCCGATCGCGCCGACGATCGGGTGGACGCCGACGAACTGCCGGTCCTCAAGATGCCGAGTCGTGAGGAGATTGAGGCAGACTATGCGCCAGGTGGCCTGGTCAATCGCATGTACCCCACCTACGAGCCGCGTGATGAGCAGATCGCGATGGCGCTCGAGGTCCGCGATGCGCTGGTCACGGGCACTCATCGTGTAATTGAGGCGGGCACAGGCGTCGGCAAATCGATGGCCTATCTGGTGCCTTTTGCCGAGGCAGCACGCCGTAACAACATCACGGTTGGTATTGCGACCAAATCGAACAATCTCGCCGACCAGCTCATGTACCATGAGCTGCCAAAACTTGCCGAGCAACTGGACGGTGGTCTGTCATTTTGCGCTCTCAAGGGGTATGACCACTATCCGTGCCTGCGCAAGCTTGAGCGTATGAGCCGCGGCCAGGTCGAGATTACCACCAAGCGCGATCCGGCGGACACGCTCACGGCGGTCGCGGTCATTATGGCGTACGTCTGCCAATCAGCCGATGGCGACCTCGACTCACTTGGCATTCGGTGGCGCAGCGTCAACCGTCCCGACTTTACGACGGCGTCGCGCGAGTGCGCCCGTCGCCTATGCCCGTTCTTCCCCGATAAATGCCTGGTCCACGGCGCTCGCCGTCGTGCGGCGCATGCCGATGTGGTGGTCACCAACCATTCCCTGCTGTTCCGCAATGTCGCGGCCGAGGGCAGGATTTTACCTCCGATTCGTCATTGGGTAATCGACGAGGCCCATTCCATCGAGCGCGAGGCGCGCCGCCAGTGGGCGCGCGTGGTGTCGGCGGACGAATCACACGTTCTGTTTGAGCGCCTGGGTGGCTCGAGCACCGGCGCGCTAAGCCAGGTTTCCCGTGATTTGGCAACCTCCGAGGGCTCTACGCTCTATCTGGGCCTTACTGCCAAGGCGACGTCGACGGTTGCGCGCGCGAGCATGGCAATCGCCGACGTGTTCGATGGCGTTCGCGAGCTCGGCCGCCGTGCGCGTGGGGGTTATGACAATGCCAATCTATGGATTGGCCCCGAGCTGCGCGAATCTGACGACTGGCATGATTTCTTACCGTCGGCCTACACTGCCATCGACGCATTGGAACAAGCTGACAAGAGCGTCGACGCGCTGGTGCAAGCCGTCGCCGCCGACAAGCCCGAGGTTGTTGTTGACCTGGGTGATATCTCGCGCCGCCTGCACGAGCTGGCCGAGAACCTCAAACTCATCATTGATGGCGCCGATGAACACTACGTGTATTCGCTGCAGGTCAATCGCAGGTTGCGTGCCGGCGGAGAGTCGATGACCGCAGAGCGCATCGACATTGGTGAGGCCTTGGCAACCGAGTGGCTGCCCGAGGTTCACACGGCTATCTTTGCCTCGGCGACCATGACGGTGTCCAAAAGCTTTGAACACTTTAACCACGCGGTCGGCCTCGATCGCGTCGGTGCTTCGACATCCTCATCGCTGCACTTGGATTCGAGCTACGACTTCGATTCGAACATGGCCGTAGTCGTTGCGGGCGATATCCCCGATCCGCGCGATCGTGAGAGCTATCTTACGGCGCTCGAGCGCGTGCTGGTCGACGCCCATCTTGCCATGGGCGGATCGGTGCTCACGCTGTTCACCAATCGGCGCGACATGGAAGACCTGTACGCCCGCGTTGAGCCCAAGATGGCCCGTGCGGGTCTGGAGCTCAACTGCCAGCAGCGCAACTCATCTCCTCGTCGCCTGCGCGACCGGTTTATCAACGAGCCGACCTCGTCGCTTTTTGCTCTTAAGGCCTTTTGGGAGGGATTCGACGCCAGCGGCGAGACGCTGCGCTGCGTCATCATTCCCAAGCTGCCGTTCTCGAGTCCCACGGACCCGCTCTCGTGCGAGCGCAATCTGCGCGAAGACCGCGCTTGGGCGCGCTATTCGCTGCCCGAGGCGGTGCTCGAGGTCAAGCAGGCGGCCGGCCGCCTTATCCGCTCGTCGACCGATTGCGGCGTGCTGATTCTGGCCGACCCGCGCCTGGTGACGAAGGGCTACGGAAAGAAGTTCTTAACGTCGCTGCCTACGAGCTCCTACCAGCGCATCGAATCGGCGCAGATCGGGCACTATCTGCAACTGTGGCGTGCACGCCACGAGCGGCGGCGCTAAAGCGGACAGACGAGGGTCTTTGCCATATCGCACAGACGCTTTGACAGGGCGGGGTCATCCAAGATGCGGATGGCTCCGCCCGCTGCGATTACCTGGCTCAGTAGCCAACGCTCGGAGCCATAATGCACGGTTACCGTTGCCATGTCTGCCCCGCTGCGCTCGATTAGGGTGATGCCGGCCCAGTCCAGATGCTCCGCCATATCGAATGGCATCAAGAGCTTTGCGCTACGCTGCGTCCGAGCAAGGGAATCGTGGAGGGATGTGACGTCCGGTGCATGAGGCACGACGGAGTCTTCCGTCAAGGCGAGTCCCTCGATTTTATCCATGCGATAGGTGCGCTGCTCATCGACCGCGATGTCCCAGGCAATCAGGTATGTTTGGTCGCCGTTTGCCGTAATGCGCAAGGGGTCGACCAGACGCTCACGTGGCCGTGCATCGTCCATCGAGCGATACGAGATGCGGCAGCGAACACCGTCCTGAATGGCGCAGCTCAGCTGCTGCCAGTGCGACCCGTGGTTGACGGTGTCAAAGACGCGCTGGTTATAGCCGAGCTCTTCGGGTAGAAGGGCATGTCGAATCCGAGCTGCCGTATGCGGCTCGATCCCCAACGATTCAAGTTCATGGTTGAGCACAGCGCCCTCGGCGGCACTCAAGCGCAGCGGTAGCACACGCCCGGCGTCACCGGTGAGGACCACACGCTCGCCGCGGCATTCGCAGATGATGCGCGCGCCCGATTCTCGGTCCGCGAGCGTCGAGACGATCTCGAGAATCTCGTCGAGCGACACCCCCGTGATGTCAAAGCGACTGCAAATCTCGGTTCGAGTCATGCCGCTCTCGCCGGCGGCGTAGAGGGCCTCCATGATGTCGATGGCGCGCGAGAGCCTCTGCTCGCTGGTGAGTTTACGCACGGGCATGCTCGTGCACCGTCCTTTCAATGAGGTGGTTCCACGCCTGTTTGAGCGATTTGGGGGCCACGGGCCTCATGCCGTCTATGGCGTGGGCCATGCAAAATGAGGCGGCGGCTTCAAGATCGCGCACGTCGACGGTCCAGGTCCATCCCGCATCGGTGTGTGCGAGCTCACCTCGCCCGCGCGTGAGGCCGTTGATCATATCGATCTGCGTCTGAGGGGCGAACGAGAACGTAGCTGCAACGGGCGGTCGGTCGGCAAAATCGAATTCAAAGAACAGATAGTCGTTGAGATTGAAGTTCGCGGGGATGACGTAGGCCTTCGAAGGACGCCAAGCGCGAACGATACGGTCGCAGCGGAATGTCCTGATGTCGTCGGTGGCATTGTCGAGACCGCAGAAGTACGCCACGCCCTCGCGCTCGAACATGCCGTAGACGCAGACGGTGCGCTCTTTCTGCTCGCCGCGTCCGTTCTGATATAAAAATCGCAGCGCGCATCGCTCGGCAAAGGCGCTCCATACCGCATCGACGGTGGGAGAGCGGCGGATCGGTACTTCGTCCACCGCCGTCCTACCGGTGAGATAGGCAATCTTGGAGCGAATATCGGCAAGCGGTGCGGCAAAAGTGGATGAGCCGGCCGCTAGTGTCTGGTCGATGGCGTTGAGCAGGATATCGGCGTCGTCTGCGGTAATGAGGCCGCCTGCCGCAAACGTGTGCTCGCGGTCGATTGTCCACGAGCTTTCCTCGGTCTCCTGCGCGCCGGTGGGGCGAACCTCCTTGATTAAGATGCCGCGTTCGAGCAGCTTGTCACGATCGCGTCGAAACTTGCGCTTATCCGAGTCGATATTGCCCGAGCCATATCCCAGGTCAGAATCCAAGACGATCTGCTCGGTCGTCAGCGGTTCGGGGGAGCTATTGAGCACAAAGAAAAGATTGAGGATGCGCTGAGCCGTTTTATCGAAACTGGGCTCCGAATTTCCCTTTTTAATTGTCTCGGTCGTGTCGCTTGCCGTCATAGAGTCCTCGCATGAGAAGGTGGTTTGCTGCCATGATTTTAGTCCGATATGGAGATTAGGCTATATCCTTGTCCGCTCGGGGCGTTAAGATGGCCCGAATTCGGTCGTTTGCGCTCGCTCGGGGTATACTTTCGACTATATACGGTTCTAATGTGCATGCATTGGGCCTATTTGTCGGATTATGGATGTGGAGCGCACATGGCGAACACCCAGAACTATATTAACCACCTGCTGCAGAACACCGGCATTACGCCGGCATGCAGCGAAGAAGAGCGCTTGGCTGCCGAAGATATCGCTCAGATCTTCCGCAACCACGGCTTTGACCCCGAGGTTCAGGAGTTCAATGCCCCGGCGCCCAGTAGGTTGGCATTTGCCGTTACCGGTATTCTTGCGTTTGCCGGCGCCCTGCTGATGGGCATCGGCGGCGGTATCGGCTTGGTCGGCACCTTGCTGGCCATTGTCGGCGCCGTTCTTTACGTGCTCGAGCGCACGGGCCACCCCGTGGTTTCGCGCCTGGGCAAGACGGGCGTGAGCCAAAATGTCATCGCCTACCACAAGGCCTCGGGCCCGCTCGCGTCCCCGCGTAACCGCCCGGTGGTCGTTGTCGCACACTACGACTCTCCCCGTGCTGAGCTGCTCGCCCGCGAGCCTTATGCTTCGTATCGTGCACTCATCGCCAAGCTGTTGCCCGTTGCCACGGTTGCCCCCGCTGCCGTTGCCATCCTGCGTATTCTGCCGCTCCCCGGCGCGCTCAAGGTTCTGCTGTGGATTGTCGCGATCCTCGCTTCCCTCGTTGCACTCGCCAACGCGGTAAACATCATCTCTAACCGCCACATTCTTCCCTATACGTCTGGCGCGGTGTGCAACAAGTCTTCTGTCGCCGCTATGCTCGGCGTTATGGACAACGTTGCTCCCTTCCAGGGCGAAAACGAGTTTCCCGACGATGTTCCGTTCGATACCTATTTTGGGGAGCAGAAGCGTCGTGCCGAGGAAATGGCGCGCGCAGCGGCGGAATATGCCGCGGCCCAGCAGCAAAACGACTACGGCAACACCATCGAGTATGAAGAGCCTACCTACGCCGAGGACGAATTCGGTCAGCCGATTGCTCCCGACGCTCAGACCGAGCCCGAACAGGGTGAGGCTTTCGACGAGCAAATCGAGGGCTTTGAGGGTGCGTCTGCCGACGAGACGCTGATCGGCGCTATCGTGCCTGAGGATCAGAATCAGGCTGCCCAAGCCGAAGAGTTCAATGACGAGGTTCCCGCTGCCGAGCCGGCGGAGGAGTCTGCCGAGCCCGAGCCCAAGCTCTATCGCAACGCCGCCGGCAACATCCGCTTTGGTTCGGATGCCATCCGTGCGCTCGGAATGCTTCCCGAGTCCTGCACGCTCGATTACGAGGAGGGCGAGGAGCCGACGTTTGAGCCCGAGCCTGCGCCCGTTGTCACTGTGGATGATGAGTCTGCCGCGGTTACCGCTGCCGTTGCCGAGCCCGAGGCGGTGTCCGCGATCGATCCCGCGGCAGGACTGGACATTTTGGCTCCCGCCGCGCCGGCGCAAGACGTTGCGGACGAGTCTGACGACGATTACGTTGAACAGCCGAGGCGCGTGTCTTACGAGAGCGATACTGATTTCTCGGCCGAGATTCCCGCGGCAACGCCCCATGCCGATATTGCATCCGCGTTCTCTTCGATTGGCGCCAGCGCTTCCAACTTCTTTAAGGGTGCGCTTGCAAAGGGCAAGAAATTTGTCGACGATTTCGAGGAGAAGCGCGCTGCCGCACGCGAGGCTGCCGAGCAGGAGGCTATCGCTCAGCAGCAGGCAGCCGAGGCGGCACGTGAGCTCGCGGCGCAAGAGTCCGTGCCCGTCGACGCCGCCGAAGCTACAACGTCCTTTGAGTCCCAGCAACCGACGTCCGCGGATGTTGTTGAGGCAACAACGTCTTTCGAGGCTCAGCAGCACGTCGATAGCACCATGTCGTTTGATGCCGCGAAGTTCGATTCCACGATAACGTTTGAAAAGCAGGGCACCGCGATTGCCGAGTCCCTTCCTGTTTCCGATGAACAGGGCGACGCGGTGGACGATGACGAGCCCATTGATGCTGCCGAGGACGAGCCCGTCGAGGCCAACTCTGGCGAAGAGCAATACGCGGCAGCCGAGCAAGCTGATTCGACCGAGGCCGAGCAGGAGGAAGTGCCTGCGGTTTCCGAGACTCTCGAAACGGATGAGTCGAGGCCTTACTCCACGCAGATTTTCACCATGCCGACCCCGAGTGGTTCCGGTGCCACGGTTGCCAATGTCGCTCCCACCCAGGACGAAACGGTCGATTCCCTTATGGCCCAGATTTCCTCCCAAGCATCGCCGCGTCCGCAGATGAATGTTCCCGATCCGTCGTCGGCACCGTCGCCTGCACCTTCCTCGTCTCCGCTGGCTTCGGTCCCCGATCCGTCGCTGCCGTCTATGAAGCAGGCAAACGTTGCGTCTCGCACGTCGCTGTTCGACCTTCCCGACCCCTCCGCACAGGTCAACGACCCCTTTGCTACCGCTCAGGGTCCCGAACCAACATCGGCACCCGTTGCGCCTCCCAGGCCCGTTGCGTCGAGCGCTCAGCCGATCGAGACCATTTCGGCTCCCGCCCCGGCGGCACCCAAGTCTCGCAAGCGCGGCCTGGGCGGCCTGTTCGGTCGTAAAAAGAAAAACGAACAGGACAGCATGAGTGATTGGCTGGGCGTCGAAGACGATTACGATGCCAAGAAGTCCGGTCGCGGCATCGGTTCGTGGGATAATTTCGAGGACGATAACGATGGCTGGAAGGGCGGCGCTACGTCTTCCGACGGCGCTTCTTCCGAAGATATGCTCTCGGCTGTCGCCTCTATGGGCGACGATGAGCTGCTCGGTCACGATATCTGGTTTGTGGCAACGGGCGCCTCGGATTGTGATGGCGCCGGTATGAAGGCCTTCTTGGCTTCGCATCGCGATAAGCTCCGCGGCGTCTTCTTCATCAATCTTGAATCCGTCGGCGCCGGTAGGCTTTCGGTGGTGACGGTTGAGGGCGAACAGCAGCTGCTCAAGGGCGATCGCCGCATCATGAACCTGGTCAGCAAGGTGTGCAAGTCGTTCCATGTCGATTGTGGCGCGCTCGAGATGCCCTATGCCAAGACCGATTCCTACGCCGCCCTCGAGGCGAGCCGCCGAGCCCTCACCATCGCCGGCGTGGACGGCACGCGTCTGGCTTGCGCTCGTACCGAGGACGACCTGCCCCACAATGTCAACCCGACGAACATTGCCACGGTCTCCGAGGTCGTGACCGAGGTTATTCGCCGTTCGTAGACGGAGCTCTAAGGAGTCAACGTGTTTTCGTATATTAAGCGCCATTGGCATGTCTACGTGATTTTGACCTTGATTGCCATTGCGTTAGGGTTTGGAGCTGCCTACATCGTGGGCGCGAAGGGCTCGACCCCCGCCTCCGCAATCAGCGAAGAGGTGGAGCAAGAACAGAGCACGGGTGCCGATGGGATTCCTGAGTCCGAGCAAGCAATCGTTGATGGTGGATCTTCGTCTGCAGAGTAGATACGGCGATTTAAATGATTGAAAGCGGGCGAGCCGGGGGACTGGCTCGCCCGCTTTTTCATCGCGCTAGCGCTTCTTTGGGATTGACCTAAGGCGAGCGAACCATAGGGCTGCGGCACCCGAGGTCAGGAGCGCGGTGATGCAAGCGGCGATGGGAGCTGATCCTGTTGCCGGTAGGTCCTGCGGTAGGGTACAGCGTTGAATGACACGGTCCTCGTCATGTGACTCAAGTTTATCGCCGCCGCCGTTGCGGCAAAGATCGACGCGTGCGCTGTTGGTGAGTGCAGTTTGGGGTGTATAAGCCGACGTTGCCTGCATGTGCACGACTGCGCCCCGAGCATCTGTGCCAAGGATTGCTTTGGCATCGTCAAGGTCGTCGTGCTCATCTTTGAGATCATCGCGGGTCCAAGAATCCGTATCGCTTCGAGTCGTAAAGTCGGCGGCTACCGCACCGTATTCAATGCGAATGCCCGTCACGACGGTATTGGATGCAAGGTCGAGTTCTTTCGCCTCGAGTGTGGTGGATTCCGTGGTCGAGACATCCGCCTTCCAGAGGTGCCAGCCGTCGTAATCGACGAGGCGGCAATCCTCACCCAGACTCTCTTTTACTTCGTCGGACTCAAGCCAAGGATTTTCGTGCCCATCGTCAAGCGTCGCGTTTGCCGGCTCATCGACGTCTGTCGAGTCCAACGGCGTCGTGCGATACCACACGTTGCACAGACCGTTGAGGTCGCCGATGGCGACGGGGGTTTCAATTGAGACGAATCTCGCCGTGCCGTCTTTGGCGCACTCAAGATCATCGGTAATCGTAAACTCATCAACCCAAGTAGCGGAATCGTTTCGAGCATCGATGGTATAGGAGAAAAGCCCATCACTATTGGTTTGCGTCGCGGCGCGATTTTTACCATCGCCGTTGGCCAACAGGCCCTTTTCGATAGGTTGGACAAGCTCCTGACGCTTGTCGACCTGTCCTTTGATCTCGATGGGCGCATCCTTCATCGAGACGGATTGGACTTCTCCCGTGTCCTTTATTTCAAACGTTATCTCCTCGGCAAGGTCATAGGTCCGCGGAGACATCGTTTCGCGCAACGAGTAGGTGCCGGGTGCAAGATGTTCGACGCGGTGCGGCTTGTCGGATGAGGTCCAGGAGTCTATTTCGGTTTTATCGGGACCATATAAGGTGAGCTGTGCGCCTTTCACTTCCTGCTCTCCGCTTGCATCGACCTTGGAGATATCAACCTTGGTGTAATCGTCGGATACGTTAAGCCGTGCTTCCACAACGGGTGTTTTCTGGTCGGCATAGGTAAGGTCGACGATATGGTGCGTCCGGTCGAGTAAGAAGCCGGTCGGCGCTTGAGTCTCGACAACCTCGTAGCGTGCGGTGCCAGATCCCAGCGGGAGGTCGTCCGCGCGTGCTTCTCCAGTTTCATCCGTCGTGACGGTAGCGACAGTCTCACCGTCGAGCGCGGCAATGCTACCGTCGGGACGCACGATATCACCCGAGGCACGGATCTCAAAGATGGCGCCCGCGAGGCTGCTGCCGTCTACGGCATCGGTTTTAACGATCCTGATGTTTCCGGTCGCGGCGTGGTCATAATACGAGACGATTGCAACGGGCGTTAGGTTTATATCGGCGGGTATGTTTACCTCGATCTCTCCGCCGACAAGATAGGGCTCTTTGGCCGAGGTTTCGCGTACATAATAGGTGCCCGGCACGAGCGATTCGGGCAGTGTGACGGTGCCGGTCGCGTCAGTCGTAAAGGTGTCCATTACGTTATGTGCTGGATACCAGCAAGTTTGTGAGACAGGTTTGTGATTGCTGTCGAGGAGTTGGAAGGTGAATCCGGCTAGTGGAACAGAAGCGCCTGTTTGGGCATCGCGTTTTACAATTTGGAGATGCGTCGACAGAGCGTGGTTGTCCACGATATATTGAAGCTCGGCGCCGTCGGAAATCTGATTGGCCCCGACGGTCCATTCCCCTGCACGTTTAAAACCCTCGGGGACGGTTTCCGGAACCTCGCGAACGGTGTAGCCGGCGCGGTCGTATGGGATGGCTCCGTGGACACCGGCGGGTCGCTTGCCTGTGCCGAACCATGCTCCGGGCTGATCTTTGGTGGAGGCAAAGCCATAGATGTTTGTAGTCAGTGTGCCAACAACCTGCTGAGAGCTGTTGCTGACAACCTCAAAGACAACATCTCCTGCCGGCTGCTCCAGGCCGGATTGATCGCTATTGCCGTAGTCCTTGAATTTGGAAATCTCAAGGTCAAACGCAATGGGGAAATCGGAAACGCGAGATTCGATCTCGACCACGCCTGAATCGCCGAGTTGGTCGGCTCCAACGGTGTAAGACCAACTGTCACCGGAGGGCAAATAGCCCTCGGGCGCCTTCGATTCATAGATGGTAAAGGTTCCCAGGGGGACATCGGTGAGGGTAGCTCGACCGCTTTCATCGGTCCTGAGAGTTTGTGTCCATCCAGGGGTTGATTGCGATACGCACACGAATTCTGCTCCTGCGAGCGAACCCCCAACTTGGGGGCCTGCATTCGTTGCGGCGTCGAGCTTTACAATGCGCAAGGTAATGGTGCCGGGTTGTTCATCAATGGTGACGTATCCGCCGTTATCCGTCGTGGTAAAGGCAATGCGATCGTGCAGGGGGATATAACCAGCTGGCGCTGTTGTCTCAACTAGGTAGTATGCCGTGTTGGGTAGGAGTGTTGCCTGCGCTCGACCGTTGCCGTCCATCTGGACGGTGGCGACACGCGCGCCGCTGGCGCTCTCAAAAACATCGAATGTTGCCCCGTCAAACTGATAAGTATTGTTTCCGCTGGTAATGGCAGCGTTTGCAGACTGCTTTTGGAAGGAAACAGAGACCGCCGGCAGTACATAGAGCATGTCTTGACGTTTGCTGCCGCCCGATACGGTTCCTATATAGCGCCGCGCGCGGTGCGGAGCGGCTTTGATGCTTCCTGATTTTGCGCTGTCGTGGAGCCATCGCGCGGCCGCCACGACTTCATTGTCGGCGGTAAAGTGCCCACTCTTGGTTTTGCCCTGAGCGGTCGTGTAGGAGTAGGTGCCGTCGACATGGGTAGTGCCGTTGAGCATCCATACGGCAAGCTGGGTGGCGGCGCGGGCGCGATCGGGTGAAAGATGGTAACCGCCAAACGACGTGGCGGTAGGATATCCGTGACAAACGATTGCCGCGAACTCGTCGTCGAGCCATACCCAGCCCTGATCAAAGTTGAGCCATGGGCCACCCGGCTTGGTGGGGCCGGGGCGCTCCTGGTTCATGCAGTAGGCAATCGAGGCGTCTTGAGCTTCATACTTGCCGATGAAGAAGGGCCCACAATCATCGCTAATAGTGCGGAAGCCGAGCTGGTCGTAGCCATCGACGGCAAATGCGGCTCCCGGTGCCAGGCAGCCGAACAGCAGGAAGAGGAGCAGGAGCAGCGGACCTGTTGCGATTGCGCTGTGGACAGAGTGCGTGGGTGCGTTGGACATGGCTGCTCCTTATCCCTCGTGCGCCGCATGGGGAGGTTGCGACGCGTAGGATGAGGCTACCCCCGAGGTTCATGCGGGTAAGTACCGGAGCCTGACCAAAAGCTTGCCCAATTCCTGACAAATTGAGCTCAAATACAACAATCAGGCAAAAGCGCAGGTAGAAGATAAGGAGAACAGGAGGCCAAAGGTCCTCGTCTCCACAATTGATGCGATTTTCAAACGAATCTCCACAGCTAAAACAAGCATCGCCACCCTTGTATCGAACAAGACAACCGCGTTATACTAGCCAACACACAAGCGGGCATCGCCAAGTGGTAAGGCATCAGCTTCCCAAGCTGACACTCGCGGGTTCGAGTCCCGTTGCCCGCTCCAGCTAGAAGCACAAGCACGGTGCCATCACGGTGCCGTGTTTTTTTCAATAAAGCGCCGGGACTCGAACCCGACAGGGTGCGAGCGTTAAATAAACGCGAAGCGTTTATAGCGAGCAGGCAAGGTCGCCGATAGGCGACCGCAGCCGGTGCGGATTTGCGAAGCAAATACGCGGACGTCCCGTTGCCCGCTCCATCGAGCGCGGGAGACCTTGGGACGGCCAATTCAACAAAGTCTTCCCCATCGTCTCCGTGAATCCGAGGAGATCGACCGTAGCCGGTGCGGATTTGCGAAGCAAATACGCGGACGTCCCGTTGCCCGCTCCAATCTCAAAATGTTAGGTTGATGCCCGTAGCTCATACGGGCACCTGCGCACGGTACAATAGTCGAGTTACGACCAACGTGCCAATAACCAAAAAGGAGCCGCTATGATCGATCGCTATACCCGCCCGGAGATGGGACACATCTTCTCCCTCGAGAATAAGTACGCCATTTGGCAGGAGATCGAGGTCCTGGCCTGCGAGGCCCAGGCGGAGCTCGGCAAGATCGGTATTTCCAAAGACGAAGCCCAGTGGATTCGCGACCACGCCAACTTCGAGAAGGCAAAGGTCGACGAGATCGAGGAAGTCACGCGCCACGACGTCATCGCCTTCCTGACCAACATGAAGGAGTATATCGATGCCGACGTTCCCGAGGGCGAGCCCAAGCCCAGCCGCTGGGTTCACTACGGCATGACCAGCTCCGACCTGGGTGATACGGCTCTGTGCTATCAGCTCACTCAGGCTTGCGACCTTATCATCGAGGACGTCAAGAAGCTCGGCGAGATCTGCAAGCGTCGCGCCTTCGAGGAGCGCAACACGCTCTGCGCCGGCCGTACTCATGGCATCCATGCCGAGCCGATGACCTTCGGTATGAAGTTTGGCTCTTGGGCCTGGGAGCTCAAGCGCGATCTGGACCGTCTTGAGGACGCCCGTAAGAACGTTGCTTTCGGTGCCATCTCGGGCGCTGTCGGCACGTACAGCTCCATCGAGCCGTTTGTCGAGGAGTATGTCTGCGAGCACCTGGGTCTGGTTCACGACCCGCTGTCCACGCAGGTTATCAGCCGCGACCATCACGCCTATCTCGCCGGCGTTCTCGCCACCACCGCGGCCACCTGCGAGCGCATCGCTACCGAGGTTCGCAATCTGCAGAAGACCGATACGCTCGAGGCCGAGGAGCCGTTCCGTAAGGGCCAAAAGGGCAGCTCCGCCATGCCGCACAAGCGCAACCCCATCACCGTGGAGAAGGTCTGCGGTCTGTCGCGCGTCGTGAAGTCCAACGCCCAGGTTGCCTTCGATAACGTCGCCCTGTGGCACGAGCGTGACATTTCGCACTCCTCTGCCGAGCGTGTCGCCCAGGCCGACAGCTTCATCGCCCTCGACCACATGTTCCAGTGCCTCATCCGCGTTATCGACGGCCTGCAGCTGTACCCTGCCCGCATGATGGCCAACCTCAATAAGACCCGCGGCCTCATCTTCTCCTCCAAGGTGCTGCTGGCCCTCGTCGACACGGGCATCACCCGCGAGGACGCGTACGCCATTGTGCAGGAGAACGCCATGGCAACTTGGCACGAGGTGCAGGATTGTGTCTCCGGACCCACCTTTAAGGAGCGTCTCGAGGCCGACCCGCGCTGCACCGTCAGCCAGGAGAAGCTCGACGAGATCTTTGATCCGTGGGACTTCCTCACCCGTATCGACACGGTCTTTGATCGTCTGGAGCAGCTGAGCTTCGAGTAGGCTGGCTTTATTCGACCGCTTGCGGATACATTTCAACCATTGGCGCCTTGCCCGTCTTGGGCGAGGCGCTTTTTTTCGTTGCTGCCGCAGGCTCCGGTAATAAAATGAAAATTCGGCTGCTGTTTTGATGAAAGGAGGCACGTGCCCAGACGTATTAAACGAGGCGCTATCGTCTCGCTTGTGCTCATGCTCTTTGTTGCCGTCTGCGCGGGCGCCCTGACGTATACCGTTCGACGCAGTCCTTCCTCCTCGAATGAAGCCGATAAAGATCTCCCGGTGCTCAAGATTGGCGTTACGGATAATGACCCCTATGTGTATGTCGATACCACAGGCGATTACGCCGGTATCGATATCGATATCGCCCGCGAGGCCTGCAAGCGTGCTGGAACCAAACCGCAATTTGTTGACATATCTTGGAATGATCGCGATCGCCTGCTCAAAAACGGCGATATCGATTGTCTGTGGTGCGACTATTCGCCCAATTATCGCGAAGACGATTATTACTGGACTGAGCCGTATCTGACCGTGACAGTCTCGGTCGCCGCCAAGAAAACGAGTGGTATCAAGGGTTTGACGTCTCTCGATGGAAGCAAGACCATTGCGGTGATTGCGGGTTCAGTGAGTGAACGCCGATTGCTTGCCGGGGACCTGGGTATCTCGCCGGATGTGCACATCAAATCATATGGCTCTGCCGAACTCTGCAAAGCTGCCCTGGTCAAAGGTTATGTTGACTGTTGGATGGCGGACGTTCAATCGCTCGACCGGCTCGTCGCGCAGTATCCCGGTGTTTATCGCGTGTTTGCCGACAACGTTATGACAGTTGACCTGGGCGTTGCGTTTGAGAACAGCTATGAGGGGGAGTACGTCAAAAACCTCAATACCGTGCTGTTCGACATGGATCGGGACGGCACGATTGATCGTATTGTGAGCAATTACAAGGCAGGAGCGACGGCGGACGGGCAAAGGGCGGAATCATGACAAATGACAAGTGCCGCTTGCGTCGAAAGGGTTTGGTCGCCGCGGCTATCGGCGTTGTGGCCAGCGTTGTCCTATTGAGTTTGCTCTACATGGTCGGTACGCATCGCTGTCTCGATAAAACGCTTGGGTTTGGCCAGGAAACCATGGTGTTTCTAAAAAACGCCTGCAAAAAATATGACCGATATGAACAGGGAAGAAAAACCGAGGCGACGCACAATTTGGATGCTGCGCTCGAGTCGTTTGCGGCGTTCTTGCCGCCTGATCGCGTTGAAGTCAACGACGATCTGGTCGAGGAATATGTCCATACCGAGTGTCTTTCGGGAATGTTGGTCATGGACGCCGACGGCCATATGGCCGCTCATTACGATACTGACGGTCGCGATCCACTGATGCTGTGGCGAGAGGAGCTGGCCTGTTCGCCGGTCGCATCGATGTATCGAGGCTCCAAAGTGTCCTACTCGACCGTCGTAGAGCGTCGCGGCGTCGACTTTGCCGTGAGTGCCATCCCGTACGGTGATGGGGTGGCGTTGGGGTATCAATCGCTTGCGGCTGAGCCCTCCGATGACTATTCATACGTTATCGCTGACGTGCTCGTGAACAACACGTTCCATCAGGGTCCAACGGTGCTCGTGATGCGCGATGCGCAAATCGTATCCTCAAACGATTCGACCGTCGACATAGCCCTTGCCCGACTTCTTGCCGATAGCGGAACTGACTGGAAAGACGAAGGCCTAACGCGCGTCGAATATCAGGGAACTACCTGGTATGCCGTGCGTGCGGCGTATAAGGACTACCGCCTGTTTGCGCTCTACCCCAAATCTGAGGTCATGTCTGGCAGGATTGCATTTGTCGCTGCCGGCGTGCTGGCGTGCCTGGCGTTTTGGGTCGTAGTGCTGTTGGTGCGCACTATTGCCGACCGTCGCAACTTGGCCGAAAAGGACAAGCAGCTCGGCATCATCAATGCCATCAGTTCTGCGTATGAGTCGACCTTCCTGTTGCATCTCGATACGCTCGAGATCGAGGGAATTAACATGTCGCCGTCGATGGCGAAAATATTTGCTGAGCATACCGAGGCATATGACTTTTTGGACACGGTTTGTCGAGACGTTGTGAGTCCCGAAAGCCGCGAAGTGGTCATGGAACTTATAGATACAAGTACGCTTCGGGACCGTATGGAGGGCGTGCCGCACTTGGATGCCGAGGTGCGAGATTGCCGAGGTGCTTGGTATTCGCTGCAGGTTGTTCCGCAGCGTCGCGATGAGCGGGGCCGACTGGAATCGGTCGTCGTGGCGACGCATAACATCTCGATGGCAAAGCGCGCCGAAGAGCTTTCTTTTCAGGACAAACTGACGGGGCTTCGCAATAGAAATTACCTTGAGTCCCTTGGCGACGACTCGGTGAACAAATCCCTGCCCGTGAGTGTGATCATGATGGACTGCAACCACCTCAAGCGCACCAACGATCTTTACGGTCACGAAATGGGCGATGAGTTGCTGCGGCGTACGGCGTCTGTATTGAGGCGGGTGGCGGGCGAGAAGTTTGTGCCCATGCGCGTTGGTGGAGATGAGTTTTTGTTGATATGCCCCTACACTGATCGCGAGTCCGCGCGTCAATTGGTGCAAGATCTTCGCCGCGGTCTTGCTGCGGCGAGTGATGATGCGCTGGCCGTCAGCGCGTCATTTGGCATCGCGACGGTAGAGACACCCGGCTGTACGCTAGCCGAGATATACCGCGTTGCCGACCATAACATGTATCAAGAGAAGCGTGAAGTTCACGCTCAGGACGCGAATCGTTAGTATTGCAGTCACCGGTTTGTGCATCGTAGGATGTTGAATCGGTGCCCGCGATACTATATCGGCCCGGGCGGGGATAATAGACTCCTGAAATTTCTTTCCGAGAGGGGATCGCAATGATTAGTTTTGACTACAAGCCGCAGGGCGTGTGCGCTCGCAATATTCACCTCAATCTCTCTGACGACGGCAGCAAGGTGCTGGGCGTTGAGTTTACCGGCGGTTGCGATGGCAATCTCAAGGCCATCTCTAAGCTTGTCGAGGGTGCTCCTTCCGATCGCGTGATTGAGGTTCTCGCCGGCAACACGTGCGGCATGAAGAAGACCTCCTGCGCCGATCAGCTTACGCGCGCCATCGAGGCCGCTCGCGCCGAGATCGCCTAATGGGTATCGCGGATCACATCAAGAACGGAATATCGCGTCGCGGCTTTGTACTCGGTGGGGCTGCCGCGGGCGCTGCCACGGTGCTTGCCGGATGCTCGAAAAAAACGGGTACCAGCGATGATGCCGCCGGCGAGCCGCAGGTTATCAAGGACGATTCCAAAATTATCTCGATTACGGATGAGTATGAGGCTGTCGACATCGATCTTGAGCCAGCGGCGTCGTGGACGCTGCCTCTGGGTACGCTGCTGTACTACTGCGACGGCGATTACGCCGCGGCGATGATGGCGCCCGCATCGGCACTGCACGCCAACACGCTCGGTGTGCTCAACCTGGGCGATGGCTCGCTTACCACATTAATCGAGGATCCTGTCGAGGGCACGGGATATGCATTCTACGATGTCCGCGCCGGCGACGGCGTATTCGCGTGGGTTGAGATGAACTTTGCCAATTCATCGTGGAAGCTCTACGCTCAAAATCTGTCGGGCGCTTCGCTCTCTGGCGATGTGGTTGAGCTCGATCGAGGTGGCAAGGACTATGATCCGCCCCTGTTTACGGCGTTCGGGTCATCAGTCATCTGGTATAAAATGCCTTCGGCAGGCGGCAATAAAACGAGTAGTGATTCGTTTTGCTATCGTCGCTCACTTGATGAATCCAAGGCCGAGACAATTTGGAAATCGACGGGCCGCTTTGCATCGGCCCCGCGCGCGAGCGACGGCATTTTGACCATCTCGCCGCGTGTCCGCAACGACGAGGGCGTCTACTACGGCATAACGGCAATCGATCTGACCGACGGCAACAACACCAAGCGTGCCCAGCTAGTCCTTCCCTCGTCAGTCTCGCCTTTCGAGGCCGTGTATATGGGCGATACCTTCGTGTTTTCTATCGAGGCGGCCTATAGCGGCGTGGGCAGCCTGGGCAATATGGGCACGTATATCGGTAATGAGGGAGGGCCGTACCTCTTTCTGTCACGCGAGCCGCTCGCATGTGCGGCTGGCAAGAAGAATAAATACCTTGTTAAGGTACAGGCGTCGCATTTCCTGATCGACACCTCTGCCAAGACCTATGGCTCGCTGCTGTCGCCCGACCGCGCTTTGGAGTATGGCGATTATCCAGCTACGGCGGGAAAATCGGACTCATTCCTTACGTACGCCACGGTGCGCAACAGCCAGGGTATACCAGAGACGGTCACTGCACGCCTATTCTCTCTTTAAGCTTAGAGGGGTTAAAAAGGCGCCAACAGGGGAATAAACGCGTTGTAATTGTGAGTACCGCCCGCCGAGCTGCCGCGTCATAGCGGCATCCGGCGGGCTCAGGTGCGTTAAAATGGGCTTGTTCTTAGCTAATTGAGACAGGGGGGCCGTGTTATGGCTTCAGATGCAAAGAAGATCCTGCTGGTCGAGGATGAGAAGGCAATCCGTGACGCCGTCGCTGCCTATCTCGAGCGCGAAGGCTACTGGGTTGTGGGCGTCGGCGACGGCCAGTCCGCGATCGAGGAGTTCGAGAAGCATCAGTTCGACCTGGTCGTGCTCGACCTTATGCTCCCCAAGATTCCCGGCGAGCGCGTTTGCCGCACCATTCGCGATACCTCGGATGTCCCCATCATCATGCTGACGGCTAAGGGCGAGATCGAGGACCGTATTATCGGTCTTGAGCTCGGCGCCGACGACTATCTGATTAAGCCGTTCTCGCCGCGCGAGCTCGTCGCCCGCGTTCGCGCTCTGTTCCGCCGTGCCCATCAGGCCGACGAGCCCGCCGTCGAGGTACTCGACTTCGGCGATCTGGTCATCGATATCTCGGGCCACAAGATCTTGGTCGAGGGCAAGGAAGTCGATCTGACGGCTTCCGAGTTTAAGCTGCTCACCACGCTTGCCCGCCATCCCGGCCGTGTGTATAACCGCATGGAGCTGGTCGAGAAAGTGCTCGGGTATGACTTTGAGGGCTATGAGCGCACCATCGATAGCCACGTGAAGAATCTTCGCGCCAAGCTGGGCGATGATCCCAAGAAGCCCAAGTGGCTCTACACCGTCCATGGTGTCGGCTATCGCTTCGAGGCTCCGGCCAAGACCGATAAGTCGGACGAGAAATAGGGAAATCACATATGACACCTGCGCGCTTTGAAATCGGACAAAAGCACAAGCAGGAGAGCGAGGCGGGTTCCAAGGCTAGTTGGAACACGCCTCGTTCCGATTCACGGCCAACGATGAGCTATCCCTCGCGCATGGCACTTGCTTTTGCTCTGACATCGCTCATGACGGTATTGGTGCTGGTGGGCGTTGTCTCTGTTGTGTGGGGTACGGTCTTTTCGGATTACACGCGCTCCAATATCGTCGAAATCGCAAATTCCGCTGCCGAGAAGTTGGCGACCTCATATGAGGAAAACGGCTCTTGGACCGCGGGAGAACTGCGCACGGTCGCAACGTCGAGTTTGGTTTCCGACGATCTGGGCATGCAGGTCGTCAATAAAAAGGGCGTGATCGTTTATGACGATTCTTGGCCCTCGGCAAGCGCTACCGCCGATGTACGCGAAAACCAGGCTATGACCGACGACACGAGCGGCAAGAGGGCATCGCATAGCCCGGTCTCGTCTGCTCCAACCGACTCCGATAGCGTTGCTGACGTCGAGATTGTAACGTCTTCCGGCGAGCATGTCGGACAGGTAAAGCTGTGGGCCATCGGCTCCGACGCTCTGCTCACCAAGGCGGACTCTGCGTTTAGGGAGAAGACCTTTAACGCCATGGCCCTCGCCGCAGTTGTTGCAATCTGCATTTCGGTCGTTATCGGATCGCTCGTGTCGCGCATGCTCACCAAGCCGATTCATCGCATCACCAGTACCGCAAAGCAAATCCGTGACGGCGACCTGTCGGCTCGCACGGGACTGCGCGGTGATGACGAGATCGATCAGCTGGGTGAGACCTTCGATGAGATGGCCACTTCGCTCGAGAAGGATATGAAACACGAGAAGCGCCTGACCTCAGACGTTGCACACGAGCTTCGCACGCCGCTTATGGCCATGCTCGCAACGGTCGAGGCCATGCAGGATGGCGTGTATCCCACCGACAACGAGCATCTGGAGACGGTTGCCTCCGAGACGCGTCGCCTGGCTCGTCTGGTGCAGCAGATGCTCGACCTGTCGCGCATGGAAAACAGCACAGCTCCGCTCAACCTTGAGCCGGTGGACATGGTTCCTTTCGTGCGTTCCATCGTCAATGCCCAGGAGCGCCTGTTTGTCGACCGCGATCTGCGCCTGCGTTTTGCGGACGAGACCCAGGGTCACGACGATGTCGTCGAGGCCGATCCCGACATGATCACGCAATGTGTTATCAACCTCATGAGCAACGCCATGCGCTACACCCCCGAGGGCGGTTGGGTCGTGGTGTCGGTGCTCAGTGACCGCAGGCACGTCAGCATTGCCGTTTCTGATACCGGCATCGGTATTGCCAAGGACGATCTGTCGCGCATTTTCGGGCGGTTTTGGCGCGCCGATGCCAGCCGCGCCCGCGAAGCTGGCGGCCTGGGCGTCGGCCTCGCCGTGACCAAGCAGATCGTCGAGCGTCACCATGGCTACATATCCGTGGAGTCGGAGCTTGGAAAGGGTACGACTTTTACAATTCATCTGCCCCGCGAGCACACGGCGGACGCGGCATCTACTACAATGGAGCACTAGCTTTTCGCTATTCGGTGAAGGAGGGGCCGCGTCCCTGCCGCTCCGAGTTTGCGAAAACGTGCGGGAAAGAACCCGCATTACTGTCGTATTTTGGTAAGGAGTGACTCACGTGACAACGATGGAGCGTCGTCCGGATTCCCGTGGCAAGGTTCGTGATATTTACGATGCCGGTGAAAACCTGCTGATGGTCGCCACCGACCGCATTTCTGCGTTCGACTTCATTCTTCCCGACGAGATTCCGTTTAAGGGAGAGGTGCTCAATCGCATCTCGGCATTCTGGTTCGATAAGTTTGCCGACATCGTCCCCAACCATCTCGTTTCCATCGACCCGGCGGATTTCCCCGAGGAGTTTGCTGAGTATCGTGACTACCTCGCTGGCCGCGCCATGCTGGTTAAGAAGGCCCAGACGATTCCTATCGAGTGCATCGTCCGCGGCTATCTGACCGGTTCGGGCAAGAAGACCTACGACGAGAACGGCACCGTCTGCGGCATCCAGCTGCCTGAGGGCCTGACCGAGGCTTCCAAGCTTCCCGAGCCGTTGTTCACGCCGTCCACGAAGGCCGAGATCGGTGACCACGACGAGAACATCTCGTTCGAGCGTTGCTGCGAGATCGTGGGCGAGGACATCGCCACGCAGATTCGTGACCTTTCCCTCAAGATCTACAAGGCCGCTGCCGAGTACGCCGCGACCCGTGGCATCATCATTGCCGACACCAAGTTCGAGTTTGGTGTTATTGATGGCAAGGTCACGCTGATCGACGAGTGCCTCACGCCCGACTCCAGCCGTTTCTGGCCTGCTGCCAGCTACGAGGAGGGCAAGATCCAGCCTAGCTACGACAAGCAATTCGTCCGCAATTGGCTCAAGGCCAACTGGGATATGACGGGGGAGACCCCGCACCTGCCCGCCGAGGTCATCGATGGCACGTCCGAGCGCTATCGCGAGGCCTTCCAGATCATCACGGGCTCCCAGTTCACAAGCATGAAGGAGAACGCATAAGTGAGTACCCGTAGCGCCACGAACAAGCGCACGCAATCCCACGAAGTTACCGGGGTTGCGCGCAAGTCTGCCGCATCTGCTAAGCCCGCCCGCCAAGCAGCGAGCTCCGTTCGCGTCGTGCCGGCTTCGTCTAAGGCACGCCGCAAAGAGCTCGAGAAGGGCGAGAACCTCGAGGGCCTCTCTAAAGAGGAGAAGCGCGCCCGCAAGGCTAAGCAGCGCGCCAAGGAGGACCGCATCTATACGGTGTCGAATATCCTCCTCAAGCAGGACGAGGACTACACCAAGCGCCGTCGCATCTGGTGGATTGTGCTCGCCATTGGCATGGTGCTCGTCGTGGCAATTTGGGCCTCGCTGTACTTCGCTCCCGCTGGCATGGTGTCCAGCCCCGTCCAGATGGTCGGCATCGTTTTGTCCTATGTCATCATCCTAGGTGACTTTATCTACGACTTCGCTCGTATTCGTCCCTTGCGCAACATGTACCGCGCGCAGGCCGAGGGCATGTCCGAGAACAAGCTCAACGCTCTTATCGAGCGCGCAGCTGCCGAGGAGGACAAGAAGGACTCCAAGAAGAAATAGCGTTTGCATACATACTTATCGCTAAGATATAAGGCGCGTCGTTTTTGCGGCGCGCCTTTTTACTGTTCTATAGATAGATGGAGTGGCACATGATTCGAGCTGCCCTGACGGTCGAAGAGGCCCTGGAGGGTATGAAGTCCCTGGAGCCCAAGATTAAAAACTATGCGCGCCTGGTTGTCCGCAAGGGCGTAAACGTTAAGCCCGGCCAGGAAGTCGTCGTTCAGTCTCCGGTTGAGTGCGCGCCGTTTGCGCGCGTGGTGGTCGCGGAGGCCTATGCTGCCGGCGCCGGCCACGTGACGGTCATCTGGGCCGATGATGCCGTGACGAGGCTCACGTACGAGCATGTCGAGAAAAGCTATTTTGAGCAGACGCCCGAGTGGAAGCGCCTGCAGCTGGATTCCCTGGCCCAGGACGGTGCCTGCTTTATCTTTATCGAGGGTGCGGACCCCGCCGCCCTTAAGGGCATCGATCCCGCTAAGCCCGCTGCAGCTTCTAAGGCAAAGAACACGCAGTGCAAAGTTTTCCGCCGTGGACTGGATTACAACATCAATCCGTGGTGCATCGCTGGCGCTCCGGTCGTGGCTTGGGCGCGCGAGGTGTTCCCGGGAGACGCCGATGGGGTTGCAATCTATAAGCTGTGGAATGCGATTCTGCACACCGCTCGCGCCGATGGCCAGGACCCAGAGAGCGACTGGGAACTCCATGACGCCGCATTCGAAAAGAACCTGCGTTTCCTGAACGACAATCGTTTCGACCGCCTGCATTACACCGCGGCAAATGGAACCGATCTGACGATTGGCATGACGAAGGGTCACGAGTGGGCCGGCGGCAAGGGCAAGACGCCCGATGGACATCCCTTCTTCCCCAACATCCCCACCGAGGAAGTCTTCACTTCGCCCGATCGCATGCGCGCCGACGGTATCGTGTACTCGGCCATGCCGCTCATCCACCACGGCAATAAAGTCGACGATTTTTGGATTAAGTTCGAGGGCGGCCGCGTGGTGGACTACGACGCCCGCGTGGGCAAGGCAACGCTCGCAAGTATCATCGATACTGACGAGGGCGCTGCTCACCTGGGAGAGGTCGCGCTCATTTCCAAGAACACGCCGATCCGCGAAAGTGGTGTTCTGTTCTACGATACGCTCTATGACGAGAACGCCAGCTGCCATCTCGCGCTAGGTGTCGGTTTCCCCGAATGCATCGAGGGTGGGTATGACATGTCCAAGGAGGAGCTCCTGGAGCATGGCGTTAACGTCTCGAGCACGCACGTCGATTTTATGATCGGCACGGACGACATCGATATTACGGGCATTACGCCTGATGGACGTGAAGTTGTGATTTTCCAGAACGGCCAATGGAGTTGGGAATAGTCCCAGACCGTGGTACAATGCCACCCGCGGGCCGTTAGCTCAGCTGGCAGAGCAGGGGACTTTTAATCCCAAGGTCCAGGGTTCGAACCCCTGACGGCCCACCCAAAGATTGTTGAGACGGTCAACTTCGGTTGGCCGTCTTTTTTGTCGCCCTTTCATGGGTTCGAACCCGTCGGGGCGCGGAGCTGAGTAAACGCGCGAGCGTTTGCCAGCGCAGCGCGCAAGGCGCGAAAGCGCCGCAGCGGCCGCCTGCGAAGCAGGCTGAACCCCTGACGGCCCACCCAAAGAAAGGAAAAAGAAATGAAAACAGATAGATACGGAATTAGCGGCAGCACATTAAAGATAATAGCGGCCATCTCGATGGTTCTCGATCATGTAAGCAGGATCGTCCTGACCAATGGAATCATGACTCACGCATCGTACAATCAGATATCAGACGAACAGTGGGCGATTCTAAGCGAGGCTTCGGATGTGCTTCATGTTCTTGGCAGAATTGCATTTCCCTTATTTTGCTTTTTGATAGTTGAGGGATTTTTGCATACTCATGACATAAAGAAGTACCTGCGAAATATGCTTGTCTTAGCAATCATTGCGGAGCCCATATACGATTTCGTTCAAACCGGGCAGCTATTTGACCTTCGGCAACAGAATGTTATGTATGAGCTCCTGCTTTCCTTGGTCTTTTTGATTATTCTGGAAAAGATACAAAGTCTTTCAAAATGGAAGAGGCACATTGCAGAAATTGCTCTGATTGTTTTGACAGCACTGGCAGCTGAATACACTAAGCTGGATGGCGGTGCGTATGGCATTCTGCTTGTGGCTGCATTCTATTTATTCCACGACAGCAAAGCAAAGATGTTCTTTGCTGCAGTATGTGCAGTGCTCTATTCGTCATGCCATATAATTGGCGGCGGATTTGAGTTCACTACAGCTAATATTTTTAATCCTGATGTTGCTGCCGCGATAATTTCGTTGTTGCTTATCAATCTTTATAATGGCAAGCGAGGGCTGAAGCTGAAATATTTCTTCTACATTTTCTATCCGGCACATCTTGCTCTGCTTTATGGTGTCTCGCTTATTGTTTTGAACTGTCTTTAAAAACTCTCAAACAAGTCTCTGAAAGCAGAAACAAATTGACCCTAAGACTGCTTGTGAATTTCCGGAAGACATGAGAGATGCGAGGGTAGACAATGAGGGCTGCAGAAAGATGCTTCTCAGTTCTCTGGCGGATCGCATGAATCTGTATGAGGATCACTTCCACACACTCATTGATAACAGTGATAAACACGGCAGATTCTCAAAACATGAGACTGCGAAGGTCGAAAGATGCTTCGAAAGCATGAATGGCAGCGAGAAAACGAGTTCGGAAGCACCCTCTGGATGCTCCAGCATAGAATAGAAAGCGGTCAACTTCGGTTGGCTGCCTTTTTTGTCGCCCTTTCATGGGTTCGAACCCGTATCTAGCTATATATAAGAACGCTTGGCGAACAAAACCCGCCTTTTACCGATGGGAAACAAATAACTGATGCCTTTGGAGTAAAGTAGCGCTCCAGAGATGACCGATGTCTCAATACACATAAAACAGCTGGTCATCGCCAATATCAGAAGCCAATGCTTCAGTTTTAACCTCAGTGATGCGACTGAGGGACCTATTCATTTGTGAACAAAATATGGAGTGCGCGATTCCCGCCCCCGGCGCCCCTCCGGTCTGGCAATATATCTCCTTGCCGCGCGGC
>UQDE01000020.1 GCA_900539735.1 uncultured Collinsella sp.
GGGTCAGCCCGTGGGAGGCCAGGGCGCCGCTGACCGGTGGACGGCACCGAGCCGTACGCTTGAACTGCAGAAGGGGGAGGCCTCGCGGCCTCCCCCTTCTTTGCGTTTTATAGAGAGCTGTAATACAAGAACTCGCCTTCTTTTAGCTTGTCTTACTGTTTGGCTGTATTTTGAGTCCTTCTTTTGTATTTGCGCGATAATAACTCCCATTGGCGTTAGGGAGGACTTGATGTTTACCGTATTTGTCTTGGGCAATATTGCTTCGGGTAAGTCGACTGCCTGCCGCTATCTCGAATCTCATGGCGCCATGCTTATCGATCTGGACGAGCTTGCCAAATCGCTGTATGTGCCAGGCTCCGATATCGTCAATGCCCTCGCGGAAGAATTTGGCTGGGATATTTTGGACGAGGAGGGCGGCGTTCGCCGTAACATCCTCGCTTCTCGAGCTTTTGTTTCTCCTGATGCGGTCGCGAGGCTCAATAGCATTGTGCACCCCGTTCTCATTGAGCAGCTGTCACTGAGGATTCTTGATCCGGTTTGCTGCACGGTTTCGTCCCCCCGTTATCCCTTTGCGGTTGTCGAGGTTTCTGCCCCGACTGGTTTTGAGGATGCTTTTGGCCTGGCTGATGAAATTCTGGTCATCAGCGCCCCTTTGTCAGTTCGTCGCGAGCGCGCTATTCAACGTGGTATGGAGCCATCTGATTTCGATGCCCGTTCTGCTTGCCAGCCCGATGAGTCTGCGCTGTGCAATCTCGCTACAACGGTGATTGATAATGCCGCAGGCGATAATTCGCTCTTTGAGCAGCTTGACTCTTGGCTTGCGCGCCGTGGGTTCGGGGATGTAGTGGATAAGGAGGAGACCGATGTCTAAGACACGTTTCTTTTCGTGGTATCGCCTTATACCGCTGACTGCCGTTTTTGTCTTCGGCCTTATTTCGCTCGTCTACTCGTATGCTCCTGCTGTTTTCTTTAAGCCGCTGTATCCGATTGACTACGAGGCATATGTAAAGCAATCCAGTATTTCGCATAATCTGGATCCGTATCTGGTGTGCGCTGTCATTAAGTCGGAATCGAATTGGGATCCCGAGGCCGAGTCGAATCAGGGTGCTCAGGGATTGATGCAGCTGATGCCCGAGACTGCCCAGGATATGATTGCCAAGGGTCTTGTCGATGGTAGCGAGTATTCAGCCGACAGCCTTAACGATCCCGCTACGAACATCGAGTTTGGCTGTGCGTATCTTTCGTATCTTCTAACGTATTTTAACGGGTCGACTGACAGTGCCATTGCCGCCTATAACGCCGGCATGGGCAATGTCGACGGATGGGCGCAGCAGAGCACGTCGCTTCATAATGCAATCACCTTTCCCGAGACGCAGGCGTATCTGATTCGTGTCAATAATGCCTGGGTTCGCTACAAGACCCTCTATCCCGATCGGTTCGTATAGGACTATGCCTGCCGCCTGCGTATACTGCAGATATATGAGTTAGGAGTATCCATGGCGGAATTTGAAGTAGAACGCGTTGGTGGTGAACTTAAGCGCTTTGGCGTTGAAGGCTCTGACGTGCCGTTTAAGGTCGTTTCTCCCTATGAGCCTGCCGGTTCCCAGCCTAAAGCCATTGAGTCGCTTGTGCAGGGCGTGAGGGACGGAAACCGCTATCAGGTTTTGCTGGGCGTGACTGGTTCGGGCAAGACCTTCACGATGGCAAAGACTATTGAGGCCCTGGGAAAGCCGACGCTGGTCATGGCTCCGAATAAAACGCTCGCTGCTCAGCTTGCGAGCGAGCTCAAAGAGTTCTTTCCCAATAACGCTGTGGTCTACTTTGTCTCGTATTACGACTACTATCAGCCCGAGGCGTATGTGCCGCAAAGCGATACATATATCGAGAAAGACTCCTCGATTAACGAAGAGGTCGAGATGCTGCGCCATCAGGCGACCGCATCACTGCTCTCTCGACGTGATGTGATCGTTGTCGCATCGGTCTCGTGTATCTATGGCATTGGCTCTCCTGAGGACTATGCGGGTCTGGCTCCAAACGTCGACAAGAAGGTGCCGCTCGAGCGCGATGACTTTATCCATGCGCTTATCGACATTCAATATGATCGCAATGACTATGACCTGGCGCGTGGCACGTTCCGCGTGCGCGGCGATGTTGTCGACGTGTATCCGCCTTATGCTGAGCATCCGTTGCGGTTTGAGTTCTTTGGCGACGAGGTCGAGCTGATTGCCGAGATCGATGAGGTCACCGGTGAGATGCTTCGTGAGTATGAGGCCATCCCCGTATGGCCGGCATCACACTATGTGACCGAGAAGCCGAAGGTCAAGGCGGCTCTGAAATCGATCAGCGAAGAGTGCGAGAAGCGCGTGGCGGAGCTCAAGGCGACCGACAAGTTGCTCGAGGCGCAGCGTCTGCAGCAGCGCACCGATTATGATCTTGAGATGCTCGAGACGATGGGCTTTTGCAACGGCATCGAGAACTACTCGCGTCATCTGGACGGTCGCAAGCCGGGTGAGCCGCCGTTTACCCTAATCGATTACTTTCCCAAGGATATGCTCTGCATCATCGATGAGAGCCATGTGACGGTGCCGCAGATTCGCGGCATGCACGAAGGTGACCGCTCGCGTAAGGTGACGCTGGTGGAACACGGTTTTCGCCTGCCCTCGGCGCTCGATAACCGCCCGCTTCGTTTCGATGAGTTTGAGGCAAGGATACCCCAGTTCATCTACGTTTCGGCAACACCGGGCGACTATGAGCTGCGGGTTAGCCAGAACGACGTTGAGCAGATTATTCGTCCGACCGGTCTGCTCGATCCCAAGATCGATGTGCGTCCGGTTCGCGGTCAGATTGACGATCTTGAGGACGAGATTCGCGAGCGCGTTGCCCGCAAGGAGCGCGTGCTGGTGACCACGTTGACCAAGCGCATGGCCGAGGACCTGACCGACCATCTGCTTGATGCGGGCATTAAGGTCAATTACATGCATTCTGATACGGCGACAATGGACCGTGTCGAGATCCTGCGAACGCTGCGCGAGGGCAAGATCGATGTTCTCGTTGGCATCAACCTGCTTCGCGAGGGCTTGGATCTTCCCGAGGTCTCACTGGTGGCAATTCTCGATGCCGATAAGGAAGGATTCTTGCGCAACCGCCGTTCGCTGATTCAGACGATTGGCCGCGCGGCCCGTAACGCCGATGGCGAAGTCATCATGTATGCGGACGTTGTGACCGATTCGATGAAAGAGGCCATCGAGGAGACGCAGCGCCGTCGCGAGATTCAGATGGCATATAACGAAGAGCATGGCATTGTGCCCAAGACAGTGCGCAAGGCCATCAACGACATCTCAAGTTTTATTGCCGAGGCCGAAAAAACTGTGGGTTCCAAGGGGCGCTCGAAGGGCGACTCTCTTGGTCATGGCGCATTCTATACGCCCGATGAGTCGGGCGAGGGCGGCGTGCCGGAAACGGTGGCGCCCGAGCAGACACTTGCGGAGCAGTTGGAAGAACTGCCGCATGACGAGCTTGTGCGGATCGTCGAAACCATGGAAGAGGATATGCGCAACGCTTCTGCCGCCATGGACTTTGAGGAGGCGGCGCGCCTGCGCGATGCCGTCGTTCAGATTCGGGCGATGCTCGAGGGCGCGTCTGAGGACGAGACGATCGAGCGCTTACGTTCGCAGGCCCGCAAGGGTTCCACGTTCGCATCGGGCAGAAAACGCCAGGGTACACGGTTTAAGAAATAGCGAACAGGCCCCGAGTTTCCTGTGGAGCTCGGGGCCTGTGTCTTTTGCGCGCAGAAATTCGTGCGTTAGAGGTCCGCGATCAGGGCTTCGGCACAACGGATGCCGTCGGTGGCCGCGCTCATGATGCCGCCGGCATATCCAGCTCCCTCGCCACAAGGGTAGAGGCCCGGGGTCGACACGGCATGGCACGTTCGGTCTCGGGTGACAGTGACAGGTGAGCTCGAACGAGTCTCCACGCCGGTAAGAACGGCATCGGGACGGTCGTAGCCTCGTAGCTTTTTTCCGAGTAGGGGAAGTCCCAGGCGGAGCGACTCGACGATATGCTGCGGTAGGGCTTCGTCAATTGCCGTCCAGGTCACACCGAGCGGATAGGTGGGCTTTACCTTTCCGGGCGCCTTGCTGGCGCGTCCTGCGAGGAAATCTCCGACGAGTTGTGCCGGTGCGTTCCAGTTGGAACCGCCCAGGCGATAGGCGGCCGCCTCGCAGGCACGCTGGAGCTCGATGCCGGCGAGCGGGTCATCGTTGGGAAGGTCCTCAGGCGTGACGTTAACGAGCAGGGCGGCATTTGCGTTGCGTCCGTCGCGGGCATTGAGACTAGCCCCGTTGACGCACAGATGGCACGGTTCTGAAGAGGCAGCAACAACCTGTCCGCCGGGGCACATGCAAAACGAGAACACGCTGCGGCCGTTGGGAAGATGGGCAACAAGTTTGTAGGGGGCCGCCCCGAGCGCTGGATGTCCCGCCGAGGCTCCATATTGGGCTCTGTCGATGTCGCGTTGCGGATGCTCGATGCGAACGCCCATGGCAAAGGTCTTTTGTGCGAGGGCCACGTTGTGGTCCTTAAGGAGCTCAAAAATATCGCGAGCAGAATGCCCGCAGGCGAGGATGAGGTGCTTTGTCTCGATTGGCTCGTAAGCGGCGTCTTGGGACGATTGGACATCAATACCGGTGATGGCGCCAGACGCGTCGATGCGAATGTCGACGAGCTTCGTTCGATAACGGACGACACCTCCGAGCTGCTCGATGCGCTGGGATATAGCGGTGACAACCTTGGGAAGGATGTCGGAGCCAATGTGCGGCTTGGCATCCCACAGAATATCGCGGGGCGCACCCGCCTCGACGAAGGTTTCGAGGATAAGGCGATGGGCGGGATTTTTTGTTCCCGTATTGAGCTTGCCGTCCGAGAAGGTCCCCGCGCCGCCCAGACCAAACTGAATATTGCTCTCGGGGTCGAGGATGCGCTCCTTTAGAAAGAGGTCGATCGTCTGCGAGCGGCGAAATGCCGGGTCGCCGCGCTCGATAAGCAAGGGCTTAAGACCTGCTTTGGCGAGCGTGAGCGCAGCGAAAAGGCCGGCGCATCCGGCGCCGACAACGACAGGGCGTTCTTGAGGTGCGTCGGAGACGGGGGAGGGGAATGAAGGCTCATCGTCTTCTATCGCGCGTACGCGCGAGCGGTCACGCTCGGCAACGCTGTCGACCGCTTCTCGCTCGAGGTGGGGACTAGTCAGCTCAACACGAAAGCTCAGGATAAAATGGACGTCTCGTTTTTTGCGAGCGTCGATTGACTTGCGGTGGAGTTCGATGGACTTGATCTCGGAGTCCTTGCAACGTAGGATGCGCTTGGCGAGTCGCTTGCCAACAATGAGGCAGGTATTTTCATCGCCGGCTTCATCGAGCGACGCGTTGACTTGGGTGATTTCGATCATCGAGGTCTCCTTAGAGGCAAGAAAGAGGCCGTCCGGTATCCCAGACGGCCCGAATGCGTTTTTGATTATAGACTGCGCGGCTACAGGCTGCTTGCAGCGCGAATGCCCGAGAGCCAGGCCCACGCAAGGTTAAAGCCTCCGCAATCGGCGTCGATGTCGAGCGCTTCGCCGCAGACGTAAAGCGGGGCGTCGACAACGCTGCGCGCGCGTAGACTGGGTGTTGAGATGCTCTCGACAGATACGCCACCACGCGTGACCTGCGCCGAGCGCTCCTCGGCTGTTCCCTCGACGAGCAACTTAAAGTGCTTGAGGATCGAGACCAGGTGGATGACATCGTTGGAGCCTGGATGGCACTGCTCGAACGCTGTACAGACGACGCGGGAGAGTTGCGGGGCGAGCATGCCGTCGAGCCAACGGGGATCGCGGGGCGAAAAGCCGCCGAGCAGCTCAACGCGCCGGTTGAGCATATCGAGCAGCTCGTCTTTGGAGAGGTCGGGGAAAACGTCGAGCAGGATTGTATCGCCGCGCTGGATACGACGGGAGAGGTTGAAGACAGCGACGCCCGAGATGCCGAAGGCTCGAAACAGTACTTCACCGTCTTCGTGCCAGAGCTCACTATGGTTACGGGTGAGCGTCAAGCGGGCGCGGACGCGCAGACCATCCAACGTCTTGAGTGCCGCCCGATCGCCAACGACCGTTGCCGATACGGGGCAGAGGATGAGGCGCAGCGAAGTGAGGGGGAGGCTAAACGTATCGGCGATACCGGTGGGGTTGCCGCCCGTGGCGATAATTACGGCATGTGCCTGTAGGGCCTCGTTCTTGCGAGGGACATCGGCGAGCGTTTTCCGAAGCGAGCGGAGCTCCGATTTTCGGTCGTCGTGCTTTTTTGCCTTGAGCGCCCGCGCTGGACGGTCTATTTGGAGTGCCCAGCCTTCGGAAACTTTGTGCGCCGAGGCAACGTTGGCTCCGCAGATTAAGGTGATACCTAGGCGGTTGCAAACGTTGAGAAGCGCGTCGCGCACCGATTCGGCGCGAAGGGAGCGCGGGTACAGCCGGCCTTCCTCGGAGGTTGTCATGATGCCCAGCGAGGAGAAGAAACCCATAAGCTCTTGTTCGGGCTGGGGGCCCATGACGGATTCGACGAATGCGGGGTGGTTATACCGCTGAGGATCAATCGATTCGTTGGAGAGGTTGCAGCGGCCGTTACCGGTCGCAAGGAGCTTAAGGCCGCAGGCGACATCGCGCTCAACGATGCAGACGCTTTTGCCAGCACGTGCGGCCGTAATGGCGGCGGCGAGGCCTGAAGCCCCGCCGCCGATTACCAGGACGTCATAGAAGGCGCTCGTGTTCACTTAGGCCTCGTCGGTCTCGTGCGGGGTAATGGCCTCGACGGCAGAGACTGCCTTGGGCAACATGCCATCGGGCAGCGCGGTCTCGACCTCGCCCTTATCGCAGGCCTCGGCGAGTGACGGATTGATGGGAAGCGTGCCCAAGATGTCGAGGTTATAGCGCTCTGCGACCTCGGGGAGCTTGCTCTTGCCAAAGACCTCGATCTTCTTGCCGCAGTCGGGACACTCAATATAGCTCATGTTCTCGACAATGCCCAGAATGGGGACGTTCATCTTCTCGGCCATGTTGACCGCCTTGGCGACGATCATCGAGACCAGATCCTGCGGGCTCGTGACGATGACGATGCCATCGACGGGCAGCGACTGGAAGACGGTGAGGGCGACGTCGCCCGTTCCCGGAGGCATGTCGACCAGCAGGTAGTCGATGGGGCCCCATGAGGTTTCGCTCCAGAACTGCCTGATGGCACCCGCGATAACCGGACCGCGCCAAAGGACGGGGTCGGTCTCGTTTTGGAGCAGAAGGTTGGAGCTCATGACCTTGACGCCGTGCTCGGAGATTTCGGGCAGCATGAGGTTGCCAAGGGCATGGACGTGGCGTCCGCTCATGCCGAACATCTTGGGGATAGAGGGACCGGTGATGTCGGCATCGAGGACGCCGACCTTGTGGCCGTGACGGGCAAGCTCGGTGGCGATGGCACCGGTGACAAACGACTTGCCGACACCGCCCTTGCCGGAAAGCACGGCGATGACGCGTTTGACCTCGGACAGCGTGTTCTCCTCAAATTGCGACGGCGACGTTTGTCCGCCGGCGGCCTGTGCGTGCTCGCAACCCATGTATGACTCCTTTGTATATGTTGGGGCCGGAGCCCCGCGATGTGACACGAGCGTCATTGTACCCTCGTTTGCGAGCGGGAGTCATTTGCGATGCATTTGGGCCGAGCGTGCTTGCAATACGATGGGCCCAAGCGAATGGGCGGGCTTACTGAACTTTGCTGGCGAACTCGAGGTATTGCATGCGCTGCAGCTTGTCGATCGTCGAGGTGTATGGGCTGTCTTCAGATTCCAAGTTGTAGCGCAGCCCGTCGGCACCGAGATAGCCGGCGACATTGATGGTGGGCACATCTGACCTTGTTGCAAGCAGGGCCTTTTGATAGTCGGTGAGCGGGGCGCCGATCTTATTAAGGGTAATGGCTGCAATCTCGTTTGCCCCGACGGTGTCGTAGACGTTGAGCTCGGTATTGCCGGCGATTTCATAGTTAGCCCAGACGAAATAGGTTGACTGATAGACACGGAAAGCGTGGCTTGCCGTATCTTCCTGAGGGTACAGCTCGTCGTTGAGAGTCGTTGCGGCGCTCGGCTGATGGTCGCCAAAAAAGACAAGAACAACCGGTCTGCCGATATTGCGGAGCTCGTTGATAAAGTACTCGAGGTCCCGGTCGGATGCGTTGATGCAGGTGAGATAGGTGTTGAGCGCGCTATTGGCGCCCTCGCTGGCTCCCTCGACCCAATAGTTTGTCAGCTCTTCGGCGGGAACGGTGCCATAGTCGTAGCCGCCGTGATTTTGCATCGTGACGTCAAAGATGAACTGCGGCGCTTCGTCGGTTCTAAGCAGGTCGAGTATCTTGTCGTAGGTGGCGTAGTCGCATACGCCGGCATGGTAACAGGGCGCACCTTCGAAATCGCCGATTGAAAGAAAGTCTCCAAAGCCCAGCTGCTGATAGATCTTATCTCGATGGTAGTTGACGGGGTTTTGCGGGTGCATAGCGGTAGCGGTATACCCAAGCTCTTTAAGGTCCTTTGCCAGGCTGTTGACGCCATTCATCTGATACAGCTGATAGGGGATCTTGCCTAATCCGACAAAGGCCGTTGTCGCTCCGGTCAAAAATTCGAATTCGGAGTTTGCCGTTCCGCCACCGGTGACCGAAGCGAGCATGGTGCCGCGAACAAGTGTGTCGGGAAGCGAGTTGTAGAATGCGGGGCCGGTGTACCCGGCCGCCTGGAGCTGCTCAAAGCACGAAAGGTCGCTAAAACTCTCGTTCATGACGGCAACAATCGTCGGCTTGATTTCATTGAACTGGGCAACGGCAGCCGCGCGCTGCTCGCTCGAGCCATACGTGCTGTCGTAGGCGGCGGCGAGCTCCTGCTCGATGCTCTGCGCCTCATCGGGCGTATAGCCTTCGGGCTTCTCAATGGGCAACTCGTTGACCATTTCGGTGAACGAAGTGATAAAACCCTGAGACGTATATGTGGTGATGGGCTGCCAACGGTCAAATCCAAAATCCAGCGCCTGCTCCAAGTCGATGCTGGAAAAGCCTGAGAGCCCCACAACGGTCACTAGCAGAAAAGCGCAGAGGTTAGCGGCGATTGCGGGGAAGACATGGGTGGGCGTACGGAGCTTTCGCGGTCGGATAAGCGAAAGAAGCCCCAGGGAAATCTCCAGCAGGGCGAGAGAGGTTACGATTCCGGCGGTAAAGGTAAACTTGTATTCCTCGCTCACTTCCATTGCGGTGCCAAGGGCCAAGATATCGCTTGGCAGGATGGCTTCGCCTTTAAACGTTATGACGAAGTGCTCGGCAATGCCAAGGATGCAACAGGCGACGGGCACGAGGGCCATGACGCCTCCATGACGCTGTCCCAGCAAATAAAGGGAGAGCAGAACCGTCGCGAGCAGCCCGACGGAAAACCCGAATGAGTTGGCGGGAATGCGATAGAACGTTTCGTTACAGGCAATTTCGAGCGAAACGAACGAGAGCGCTGAAACAGCGGCGATGACAAGGATGTCACGGCAAATACAGGCAACCGTTCCCGTCGCAAGATCGGTTTGGTCGATAAGTCCCGAAACCAAGGGCTCGACAAGAAGTATGACGGCGGTAGCACCGAGCGCCGAATAAGAAAGGACCCATAGGGAATTGTCCTCATTTACGAGCAATTGATTCGTAATCCATGCAGCTACCATGCCGAGCGGGATGAGGAGCGTCGCGCACCAAAAGACGCGGGCAATGAGCGGCTTTTCATTGTGTTTGATTGAAAAATACACGCGCACGACGACGGTGGCCACGATAAGGACGGCGATGAATATGGGCAGATTGGCCATGTCGCTCGAAGTGATTTCAAGGGGGATATCTTCGGTCATGGACGTTCCTCTGTTACAGCAAATTAAGTTCAGTAGTAGATTACTGTAACCTTTCCACGGCATTTCGAGAAACAAAGCACCCGATACGCAAAGCTAAAGGTCTGCGAATCTTGTATTACGAACATCTGTGCGCGTCGAGTGCGCTAAACTCATCGACAGTATGATTCGATGCAATAGGAGGCAAGGAGCTTCCATGTCTGATTCTTCTATCGTTATTCGCGGCGCTCGTGAGCACAACCTCCGTGATATCGATGTTTCCATTCCGCGTGACCAACTCGTGGTCATTACCGGTCTTTCTGGCTCGGGCAAGAGTTCGCTGGCATTTGACACTATCTATGCCGAGGGCCAGCGTCGATACGTCGAGAGCCTTTCGAGCTATGCGCGCCAGTTCTTGGGCCAGATGGACAAACCCGACTTGGATTCAATCGACGGCCTTTCGCCGGCGGTGTCGATCGACCAAAAGACGACGTCTAAAAACCCTCGCTCGACGGTTGGCACCGTAACCGAGATTTATGACTATCTGCGCCTGCTGTTCGCCCGTGTGGGCGCCCCGCACTGTCCCGAATGCGGCCGCGTCATTGAGCGTCAGACGACCGACCAGGTTGCCGACAAGGTCTTGGCGGCGGGGGAGGGCCGCCGCGCGTTTGTGCTGGCACCGGTGGTGCGCGGGCGAAAAGGCGAGTACACCAAACTGTTTGAGGACCTTCGCGCCGAGGGCTTTAGCCGCGTGCGTGTCGACGGTGAAGTGCGCTCGCTCGACGATCCGATCGATCTGGACAAGAAGTTCAAGCACGATATCGAGGTCGTAGTCGATCGCATCGTGATCCGTGAGAACTCTCTGGGCCGTATCGCCGAGTCTGTTGAGCAGGCGACCGCGCTGGCTCACGGCAATGTAAACGTGTACATGCTGCCCGATCGTGATGCTCCCGAGGGGACCGAGGGCGAGCTGCTGGAGTATTCGTTGGCCTTGGCGTGCCCGGAGCATGGTCACTCCATTGACGATCTTCAGCCGCGTGATTTTTCGTTCAACGCTCCCTATGGCGCATGTCCTGAGTGCGACGGCCTGGGCTTTAAGAAAACCGTTGATGCCGAGGCGTTGATCGAGGACCCCTCGAAGTCCATTGCCGACGGAGTCTTTGGTAGCCTGTTTGGCAACTCGAACTACTATCCGCAGATTTTTGCTGCGGTCTGCAAACACTTTAAGGTGAGCACCGATACGCCGTGGGAGGACTTGCCCCCTCGCGTGCGTCGTGCATTCTTGGATGGCCTGGGCGATACGAAGATCTCGGTCGACTACCAAAAGCTCGACGGACGTCGCAGCCAGTGGGATACCAAGTTTTCGGGCGTTCGCAACATCCTGTACGAACGCTATACCGAGACGACGAACGAGAACACCAAGGCGCGCCTGGAGAAGTACATTCGCGAGGAGCCGTGCTCGAGCTGCCACGGCGCTCGTTTGCGCCCTGAGATGCTCGCCGTCACCGTGGGCGGCAAGTCCATTTACGAGGTTTGTTGCCTGTCGTGCCGTGAATCGCTCGAGTTTTTTGAGGGCCTGGAACTCACCGAGCGCCAACAGTTTATCGGCGGCCGTATCGTCAAGGAAATCCTGGAGCGCTTGCGTTTTCTGGTCGATGTTGGACTCGACTATCTGACGCTCGATCGTGCCTCGGCGACGCTTTCCGGTGGCGAGGCGCAGCGTATTCGCCTGGCAACGCAGATCGGCGCGGGTCTCATGGGCGTGCTCTATATTCTGGACGAGCCCTCGATCGGTCTTCATCAGCGTGACAACGAGCGCTTGATCAAGACGCTCGAGCGCCTGCGCGATATCGGCAATACCGTTATCGTCGTCGAACACGACGAGGATACAATTCGTGCCGCCGATTACGTGATCGACATGGGGCCCGGCGCCGGCGTCAACGGCGGACACGTAGTCGCGGCGGGAACGCCTGCCGATATCATGGCGTGTCCTGAGTCGATGACGGGCGCTTATCTGACCGGCAAACGAATGATCCGGGTGCCTGATGAACGGCGCAAGCCCGGTCGCGGCTGCCTTAAAATTACGGGCGCTCGAGCCAACAACCTCAAAAACGTTACTGCCAAGATCGAGTTTGGTACGCTTACGGTTGTTACCGGCGTGTCAGGATCGGGCAAGAGCTCCCTGGTTACCGATACCATTGCGCCTGCCCTTACGAATGCCATTCACCGTTCGACGCGCCCTGTGGGTCCATATAAGAAAATCGAGGGCATCGAGTGTATCGATAAGGTTATCGATATCGACCAGTCGCCGATTGGCCGCACGCCGCGTTCCAACCCTGCTACCTATATCGGCCTGTGGGATGATCTTCGCGCGCTGTTTGCGAGTACGCCGGAGTCGAAGGCGCGCGGCTACTCGCCGGGTCGTTTCTCCTTTAATGTGAGTGGCGGGCGCTGTGAGGCGTGCAAGGGCGACGGGCAGATCAAGATCGAGATGCACTTCCTTCCCGATATCTACGTTCCCTGCGAAGTTTGCGGCGGTAAACGCTACAACCGCGAGACACTCGAGGTCACCTACCGTGGCAAGACCATCTCGGACGTGCTCGAAATGAGTGTCACCGAGGCGCTGGCCTTCTTTGGGAATATCCCGCAGATTAAGCGCAAGCTCCAAACGCTGTACGATGTAGGCTTGGGCTACGTGAGCCTGGGCCAGCCCGCCACGACGCTCTCGGGCGGCGAGGCGCAGCGTGTGAAGCTCGCCAAGGAGCTTCATCGACGCCAGACGGGCAAGACGTTCTATATTTTGGACGAGCCGACGACCGGCCTTCATTTTGAGGACGTCCGCCAGCTGCTCGATGTGCTGCAGCGCTTGGTCGATGCGGGCAACACGGTGCTGGTGATTGAGCACAACCTTGATGTCATCAAGGTTGCCGATCGTCTGATCGATATGGGTCCCGAGGGCGGTAACGGCGGCGGAACCGTTGTGGTTTCGGGCACACCGGAGCAGGTTGCGGACTGTCCGCAGAGTTATACGGGCAAGTTTTTGGCGCTGTTGCTCAGGCGTGACCGGGAGCGTCAGGCTCAACTTGATGCTCAATAAATAGGCGATTCAGTTTATGGGCGCCATCGACTCCTTGTGATTCGATGGCGCTTGCTGTGTCGAAGTGACGTATGCAGCCGAATTGGACATATACTTAATCTTTGCGTCCGAATGCGAGGGAAAGGATATGTCATGGCAAAGGCTGTAAAGACGCCAAAAACCAATGCGATGCGCGAGCTGGAAAGCGCCGGCATTTCCTATGTTCTACATACGTACGAAGACGATGGTGATGAGTCGGTGGGCCTGGGGGTCGCGATTTCGGAGCAGCTTGGCGAGGAGCCCGGTCAAGGATTTAAGACTTTGGTCTGCGTGACACCGTCCAACGACTATGTCGTGTGCTGCATCCCTGTTGCCGACGAGCTCGATCTAAAGTCCGCCGCGCGTGCCGCGGGGGAGAAGTCCTTGGCCATGATGCATGTGAAGGATTTGCTTGCGGCGACTGGCTACGTTCGCGGCGGCTGCAGCCCGGTCGGTATGAAAAAACGCTACCGGACGCTCATTGATGAGACATGCGTCCTTTGGGATACCATTTTTATTTCGGGAGGCAAGCGTGGTTATCAGCTCGAGCTTGCACCCGATGATTTAATTGCATTTTGCGGGGCGACGGTTGCCGCGATTACGAGAGAGGACTGAGCGATGCCGCAGGAAGAATTGAAGCGCGGAGCTCATTTTGCAAAAGAATCTGCGCCTCAGACACCCTCATCCGAAGCTTCTTCGTCGCGAGATGACACTGACGACATGGGCTCGTCGGACTACTCCACGGTTGGTCGTTCTGCCGGGCTTATGACCATCCTGACTATCGTGTCTCGCGTCACCGGTTTTATCCGCACGTGGGCAATGGCGGCCGCTATCGGCATGTCGCTGCTCTCGTCCTCCTATCAGGTCGCCAACAACCTGCCCAATATGCTCTACGAACTCGTGATGGGCGGCATGCTCGTGACGGCGTTTTTGCCCGTGTACATGGGCGTGAGGCGTGAGCAGGGTCGCGAGGCCTCGAACGAGTACGTGGGCAACCTGCTCGGCATTCTGCTTTTAGTGCTGGGTGGCATTTCGTTGCTGGGGACCGTGTTCGCCCCGGGCTTTATCTGGACGCAATCGTTCCTTTCGGGTGACGGTGGCAGCATGGATACCGCTGCGTTCATGTTCCGTTTCTTTGCCATCCAGATTCTGTTTTATGGTTTGGGCTCGGTGTTCTCGGGCGTTCTCAACGCACACCGCGACTACTTCTGGTCGACGTTTGCCCCGGTCCTCAACAATGTGATCGTCATTGCGAGCTTTATGGGTTTTGCGCCCGTGTCCGCACAGTTTGGCGAACGTGCCGGCATCATCTTGATTGCGGCCGGTACGACCCTCGGTGTCTTTGTTCAGATGGCATGTCAGATTCCCGCGCTTGGCAAGCACGGCGTGCATCCCCATATCCATATCGACTTTAAGGACCCCGCGCTGCGCCAGACGATTGCGCTCGGTATCCCGACGCTGCTCGCCACGGTGTGCATGTTTGTCTCGACTTCTATCACCAACGCTGCCGCGCTGGTGGTCCAGCCCGAGACGGGTCCTTCCGTCATCGCCTATGCGCGCCTGTGGTACACGCTGCCCTACGCGCTGATTGCCGCCTCGCTTTCGACGGCGCTCTATACCGAGCTCTCTCATGACGCACAGGAGAAGGATTACGACAGCGTTCGCACGGGCATTTCGCGTGGCGTCGCCCAGATGCTGTTCTTCCTGATTCCGTTCGCACTGTACCTGATTGTCTTCGCGCGTCCGCTCAATATGATCTACTGTGCTGGCAAGTTCGATGAATCCGGCGTGGCTCTGGTGTCCGAGTACCTTGTCTACCTGGCGCTCTCGCTGCCGCTCTACGGCGTGGTCGTGTTGATGCAGAAGAGCTTCTCTGCCTTGCTCGACATGAAGCCCTATAGCCGCTATTGCCTGTATTCCGCCATCGGCCAGGCCGGCTCGGTTCTGCTGTTTGGCGTTGTGCTGGGCTTCGGTATGCCGGCAATCGCGCTTTCGTATGTCGTCGACTACGTGATCTTGGTCGGTTGTTCGCTGTGGTGGCTGCGTCGTCGTCTGCGTGGCCTTCAGGTCAAATCTATCCTACATGGCGGTTTCTTTGGCCTTTTGCTCGGTGGCCTGGGTGCTGCCGCAGGCGCCGGCGTCATGTGGGCGCTTGAGCACTTTGTCGGGGCGCTTGGCGGTTCGATTCTGATTACTCTTGGCTATGTTTGCGTTGCGGGTGTCGTCTCGCTTGCTGTTACCTTTGGCCTTGCCGTCGTCCTTAAGATGCCCGAGGTCTCGGCGCTGCTTCGTCGCAAGTAGGTGCGCGTGGCCGGTCACGACAACATTCCAACGCTTGCCGAGCAGGTTTCGCGCGTTCCCACACAGCCCGGATGCTACCTTTGGAAGGATGCCAAGGGCGATGTCATCTACGTGGGCAAGGCGAAAAACCTACGCGCCCGCATGCGTCAATACGTGACACTGCAGGATGAGCGTCAAAAGATTCCGCTGATGATGCAGCTGGTGGCGAGCTTTGACTATATCGTGGTGGAGACCGAGCATGAGGCGTTGGTGCTCGAGCGCAATTTGATTGGTCAGTACCATCCGTACTTTAACGTCGACCTCAAGGATGACAAGAGCTACCCCTTTATCGCCATTACAAAGGGCGACCTGTATCCCGCTATCAAATATACGCGTGAGCGTCATAAGCCGGGAACGCGCTATTTTGGACCCTATACCGATAGCCGTGCGGCACGTGAGACGATAGATACGCTGCGCAAGGTTATTCCCATCTGCTCCGCATCCTGTGCGGAGTGGCGTCGTTGTCGCCGTATCGTTGAGTCCCACAAGGGCGAGGAAGACATCGTCAATATGATTTGCGCGCAAAACGGGCGTCCCTGCTTTGACTACCATGTCGGGCGCGGCCCGGGTGCGTGTGTCGGCGCGATTTCCCCGGCAGACTATGCCAAGAACGTCAAGCGTGTCGAGCGCTTTTTGTCGGGCCATCGCAAGGATGTCGTCGATGAGCTGACCTCCGAGATGACGGATGCCGCCGAGGCGCTCGACTTTGAGCGCGCGGCACGCGTCAAACGTCGTTTGGAGGTCATCAGGGGTCTGGACGATCGTCAGCAAGTCGTTTTTCCCTCCAGTGTCGATATTGATGTCATCGGGTTCTATCGCGAGGAGACCATCTCCGCCGCTTGCGTCTTCGTCGTTCGCGAGGGTCGAACAGTTCGCACCTGCGAGTTCATTCTCGACAAGGGTCTTGATGTTGACGAGGAAGAGCTCCAGTCGGGCTTTCTTAAGCGCTATTACGACGAGACGGCTGATATTCCAGCTGAGGTCAACCTTTCCGTCGAGCTTGAGGATGCGGAGGCGCTGGGGGAATGGCTTGCGGGCAAGCGCGAGCGTTCCTGCCATCTCCATAGGCCGCAGCGTGGCGAAAAGCACCGTTTGCTCGGTATGGCATCCAAAAATGCGCGCCATGCCCTCATGCGCTACATGATGCGAACGGGGTACGCTGACGACCGCACCAATCAGGCGCTCCTGGAGCTCGAAAGCGCGCTGGCGCTGCCAGCGCCGCCGATGCGTATCGAGTGCTTCGATATCTCGACGCTGCACGGAACCTTTACCGTCGCCTCGATGGTGGTGTTTACCAACGGACGCGCCGACAAGAGCCAGTACCGTCGTTTTAAAATTCAGGCCGAATTGGACGAGGCAAACGACTTCGTGTCGATGTCCGAGGTTTTGGGACGACGCTATGCTCCCGAGCGCATGGCCGACGAGCGCTTTGGATCGCGCCCCGATTTGCTCGTTGTCGATGGCGGTAAGCCGCAATTGACCGCTGCGATCAAGCAACTTGAGGCTCTTGGGCTCGATATACCAGTTTGTGGCTTGGCAAAGGCCGATGAGGAGGTTTTCGTGCCTTGGGACGAGACTCCAGTTGTGCTTCCGACCGGGTCCGCGTCGCTCTATCTAATCAAACAGGTGCGCGATGAATCGCACCGTTTTGCCATCACGTTCCATCGCGAATTGCGCGATAAAGCCATGACGGTTTCGGTACTCGATGACGTTCCAGGCGTGGGACCCACCAGAAAACGTGCCCTTATGCGCCATTTTGGCTCGATGAAGCGTTTGCGCGCGGCGAGCGAGCAAGAGATCGCGGAAGTTCGAGGCGTTCCGGCCGATGTCGCCAAAGCGGTCCACGAGGCACTTGTTGCATGGAATGCCGAACGCGCCCAGGCATCGGCCAACCGTTCCGAAAACTAAACGTGCTTCTAAACAACTGATATACATGATTGGCCGATTTTCAATCATTTATTTCGCGGCGATTACCTGTCGATTTCGGGTTTTATTAACGCTAAAACGTTTGACTAGCCATGGTGAACAACCCTGCTATCCTGCGGGTTGACGATGACTGATATCTCACCTCGTCGATACATACTGTCTGGCGAATCGTTTGTCAATGAATTCGGTGAACGGTAGTAAATACCGTTCAAGCGTATGTATGTATCGGTCGCCGAGCGCGGCACCTCAGTTGGGTTCGTCGGTAGGTAAGGTATATATCGTCCGCAAGTTGCGCGGGGGCAAGTCTAGGTGCTCCCGGGTAAGATTCTCTATTGATAGGAGAAGACATGGCCATCATCAACAAGGGTATGTCCAGGCGTTCGTTCCTCGGCCTCACCGGCAGCGTCGCTGCTGTCGCAGGGCTTGGTCTCACCGGCTGCGGTGGCAGCTCCAACGACGAGGGTTCCGCTTCCGGTTCCGCCGATTCCGCCAACCGTGGCGGCGGTGTGATTACCGCTGGTTCCGCTTACGCTCCGTCCAGCTTCGATCCCGCCAGCACCGGCTCCGCTGTGGGCCTGGGTGCTAACTGGCACGTCGTCGAGGGTCTCTACGGCATCGATTACCACGACTACAGCACCTTCAACGAGCTCGCCACCGACGATCCCAAGTCCGTGGACGACACTACCTTCGAGGTCACCATCCGCAAGGGCGCCAAGTTCTCCGATGGTACCGAGGTCACTGCTGACGACGTCGTCGCTTCCTACACCGCTTGCGCTGCTTCCGCTACCTATGCTCCGTTCTTCCAGCCCTTCGAGTCCATCGAGGCCAAGGATGCCAGCACTGTAACGGTCAAGACCAAGGTCCCCAACTTCTCCCTGCTCAAGGATCGTCTGGCCATCATCCGTGTTACCCCGGCTACTCAGTCCGAGGAGGATCGCGCCAAGCAGCCGATCGGTTCCGGCCCCTGGATGTACGACTCTATCTCCGATACCGAGATCACCCTGGTTCCCAACCCCGAGTACAACGGTGAGTATGCTGCCGAGGATAAGAAGATCCAGTACAGCATCCTGACCGACCCCACCGCTCGCGTTACCGCCCAGCAGGAAGGCTCCACGCTCGTTATGGAGCTCGTCACCGCTGACGCCGTCGACCAGCTCGAGAGCGCTGGCTGCAAGATCGACAACGTCCAGGGCTTCGGCACCCGCTTCATCATGTTCAACGTCGCCAAGGAGCCTTGGAACAACGTCAAGGTCCGTCAGGCCGTCATGTACGCGCTCGACACCGAGAAGATGATCACCAACACCTTCGCCGGCCTTGCCACCGCTGCCAGCTGCTACCTGCCCAAGAGCTTCACCAACTATCATGAGGCTTCCACGGTGTACAAGACCGACGCCAAGAAGGCCAAGAAGCTCATCGAGGAGTCCGGCATCACCCCGGGTGCCATCACCCTGCGCACCACCGACAACGAGCAGATTAAGGGCATGGCCGCCCAGGTCAAGAACGACCTCGACGCTCTCGGCTTCGAGGTGACCATCCAGACCGATACCTCGCCGGCCACCTACGCTGCCATCGACGGCGGCGAGGCCTACGATATCCTCCTTGCCCCTGGCGATCCGTCCTGCTTCGGCGCTGACCCCGACCTGCTGCTCAACTGGTGGTACGGCGACAACGTCTGGATGCAGACCCGTTGCCCGTGGAAGGAGTCCGCTGAGTGGGAGAAGCTCCACGGTCTCATGGACGAGGCTCTTGCCGCCGAGGGCGACGAGCAGCAGAAGAAGTGGAACGAGTGCTTCGACATCATCGCCGACAACGCTGTTCTGTACCCCGTTGTCCACGTCAAGACCGTCTCCGCTTCCTGGGACGATCCGTCTACCGCGCCCAACGGCGAGGCCCTCGATGGCTTCAAGGGCATCGGCACGACGAGCATGTCCTTCAGGGGCGTCGCGACCGTCAAGGCCTAAGACTCGTTTGAGTCATATGTGGGGCGTCGGTCGTAAGGCAACGTCCTCATAGTTGAAACAAAGACCCGGGCGGCAACGATGTCGCTCGGGTCTTGTAATGAGTATCCGTACTCATATACCAGTTGGTCCTACCGACAAAAGAAAGGGGAGAGAACGTGAACAACTTGCTACGTTTGATTGGAAGGCGTCTTGTGGCGCTGCCGATCATGGCATTGGGCGTCACCGTCCTGGTGTTCTTCCTTATGTCGTTCTCCAAGACCGACCCCGCCTACACGGCGTTGGGTGACGGTGCCTCGCCCGAGGCGGTTGCCGAGTACCATGAGAAGTATGGTCTGGACGACCCCTGGCCCGTGCGCTACGTGCGCTATATGGGCGATTTGATCCATGGCGACATGGGCACCTATGGTGCCGCTCGCAACTCCGTTGCCAAGCGCATCTCCACGGCCCTGCCCGTCACGATGCAGCTGACCTTCATCGGTCTTGCCATCGGTGCGGTCGTTTCGTTTTTGCTCGGCGTCATCGCGGCACTGTATCGCGACAAATGGCCGGACCAAGTGATCCGCGTCTTTTCCATCGCCGGCTTGGCAACCCCGTCGTTCTGGCTTGCCGTTCTGTTGATCCTGCTGTTCTCTTCCTACCTTAAGGTGCTCCCGGCATCTGGTGCTCTGCCTCACTTCACCACGAATCCGGTTGGCTATCTGGGACGTATGATCATGCCCGCTATCGCCTTGGCATTTCCGCTGACGGGCCAGATGACTCGTATCGTGCGTACCGCCATGGTCGAGGAGCTCGACAAGGACTATGTCCGTATGGCTCGTGGCGCCGGCGTTCCCGAGAAGGTCGTCGTCGGCATCAACGTTCTTCGCAATGCGCTGATCACCCCGGTCACCACCCTCGGTCTTAAGATCGGTTACCTCATGGGCGGCGCCGTCGTCATCGAGGTTATCTTCAACCTTCCCGGCATGGGCACCGCGATTCTGCAGGGCGTTCAGGGCAACGAGGCGAACCTGGTTCAGGGCGTCGTTATCGTCGTTGCTCTTGCCTTCATCATCATCAACATCGTGGTTGACATGCTCTACCTGCTCATCAACCCGCGCATCAGGACGGTGTAGATTATGGTAAAGATTCGAGAGAAGCAAACCGAGCAGCTCGAGAAGGCTGCCTCCAAGGGGCTCAAGCTCGGTGGCTGGAAGAAGATGACGCTGTCTTCTAAGATTGCCGCCGTCGTGCTGATGCTGGTCGCCCTGACTGCGATTCTGGCGCCCCTTCTTGCCCCCTATAGCCCGGTCGAGATCTTTACGGCTCGCCAGGCTCCCGGCAACGGATTTATCTTCGGTACCGACGATAAGGGTCGCGACATTCTGTCGCGTATGCTCTACGGTGGTCGTTACTCGCTGATTATCGGCTTTGGCGCCACCGCCATGGCTCTGGTCTGCGGCTCGGTCGTGGGCGCCCTTGCAGCGGTTTCGCGCAAGGCCGTCTCCGAGACGATCATGCGTATCTTGGACATCATCATGTCCATCCCGGGCATCGCCCTCGCGGCCGTCTTCGTCTCCATCCTGGGCAACTCCGTGCCGTCGATCATCTTCGCCATCGGCTTTATGTACACTCCGCAGATTGCCCGTATCGTACGCGCCAATATCGTGTCCGAGTACGGCGAGGACTATGTCCGCGCGGTCATCGTTTCCGGCGCCAAGGCTCCGTGGATTTTGATTAAGCATGTTCTGCGTAACTGCATCGCCCCGATCATGGTCTTCACCGTTACCCTGGTCGCCGACGCCATCATCTTCGAGGCCTCGCTGACCTTCATCGGCGCTGGTATCCAGGAGCCCACCGCTACCTGGGGCAACATCCTCGCCGACGCCCGCGGCGGCGTGCTCGCCGGTCGTTGGTGGCAGGCGCTGTTCCCGGGCCTGGCCATCATGATCACCTGCCTGGCGCTCAACATCCTCTCCGAGGGCATTACCGACGCCATGGCCGCTGCTCCCTCCGCTGCCCTGGATCCTACCGATTCCTCCAAGCGTCGCGAGGCCGACCTGCTGGTCTCCGACCCCGTTCGCGCCTACAAGGAGCAGGCCCAGTCCCTCTCCGCTCGCCTTGGCGCCCTGCGCGATGTCGAGCTCAAGCGTGATGATCGCCATGTGCCCGACGAGTCCGTTGAGCCGATTCTCTCGGTCCGTGACTTCTGCATCCAGTTTGAGCATCACGGTGATATCAACGTCGTCGACCATGTCAACTTTGACGTTCGTCCTGGTCAGACCATGGGCCTGGTGGGCGAGTCCGGTTGCGGTAAGTCCATCACCACGCTGGCCATCATGGGCCTGACCGACGATGACGAGCATCTTTCCGGCGAGGTTCTCTGGGAGGGTCGCGACCTGCTCAAGATGAGCAAGAAGGAGTGGTTCGGCCTGCGCGGTACCGATATCGCTATGGTCTATCAGGACGCCCTGTCCTCGCTTAATCCCTCCATGCTCATCTCTGCCCAGATGAAGCAGCTCACCAAGCGCGGCGGAACCCGCAGCGCCGAGGAGCTCCTGGAGCTCGTCGGCCTCGATCCCAAGCGCACGCTCGAGAGCTATCCGCACGAGCTTTCCGGCGGCCAGCGTCAGCGTGTCCTGATCGCTATGGCCCTTACCCGCGACCCCAAGCTGGTCATCTGCGACGAGCCCACGACCGCTCTGGACGTTACCGTCCAGAAGCAGGTCATCAAGCTGCTCAACGATCTTCAGGCCAAGCTCGGCTTTGCCATGATCTTTGTTTCGCATGACCTGGCTCTGGTCGCCGAGGTTGCCCATAACATCACGGTTATGTACGCTGGCCAGGTTATCGAGCAGGCACCCACCAAGGAGCTGCTCACCAACCCGATCCACGAGTACACCCGCGGTCTTCTGGGCTCCGTTCTGTCCATCGAGAGCGGCTCGGGCCGTCTGCACCAGGTCCCCGGCGCCGTTCCCAGCCCGCGCGATTTCCCCAAGGGCGATCGCTTCGCACCCCGCTCGAGCCATCCGCGTATTGGCCTGGATACCCGTCCGGTCTTCAAGCGCGTGCCCGGCACCGAGCACTTCTATTCCGAGCTCCCCGACGAGGTGCTCAAGGCAAATGGTTTGACCCCTCACGCGGAGGTGATGTAGATGAGCGATACCGCAGTCAACGGCGTCGAGCCGATCATCTTCCTTGATGACGTCCACGTCACCTTTAGGACCCGTACCGGCTCGATTCTGCACCCCAACCTGGTTCACGCCGTCCAGGGTGTAACGATTAAGCTCATGCCCGGTCAGACGATCGGCATCGTCGGCGAGTCCGGTTGCGGTAAGTCCACCACCGCTAACGTCATGTGCGGCCTGCAGGCCCCCACGAGCGGCAAGGTCTACTTTAAGGGCAAGGACGTTACCAAACGTACCGCCGAGGACCGTCGCCACATGGGTCGCGTCATCTCGGTCGTGTTCCAGAACCCGGCCACGGCGCTCAACCCCCGCATGGTCGTTCGCGAGCAGCTGCTCGACCCCATGCGCGTCCACAACCTGGGTACCGAGGCCGAGCAGGAGAAGCGCGTCAAGGAACTCTTGGAGCTCACCGGTCTGCCCAGCTCCGCTGCCGAGGTTCTTCCCGGCCAGCTTTCGGGCGGCCAGCGTCAGCGCGTCGCAATTGCCCGTGCCCTGTCGCTGAACCCCGATGCCATCATCGCCGACGAGCCCACCTCGGCTCTGGACGTTTCGGTCCGCGCGCAGATTCTGAACCTGCTGACTGACCTTAAGAAGGAGCTCGGCCTGGCCATGGTGTTCATCAGCCATGACATCCAGACGGTCCGCTATATCTCTGACGACATCATCGTTATGAATGGCGGCAAGATCGTCGAGCAGGGCGAGGCCAAGCAGGTCTTCCAGCACCCCCAGGACCCCTACACCAAGATGCTGCTCGGCGCTGCGCCGTCGCTGCTGCATCCCAAGCTCGGCGAGTAACCTCGCTTTCCCTCCCGTGCGCCCGGTTCCCTTGCCGGGCGCACCTCCGTTGCGATTTCGAAAGGTTGGGTTCACGAGCCATGCCAAGTGCTCAGGAGCTACAACATCAATTTGGTGAATATCGAGGCGCCATGCCCCGTCCATCAGATTTCGATCTCTTTTGGAAGGATCGCATGGCCGAGGCCGACGCCGTCGGGCTTGACTATGCGATCGAGACGGCATCGGTCACCGATGCCGCGACCTGCCAGCTTTTCGACCTCTGGTATACCGGCATGTGTGGCGCTCGCCTGCATGCCAAGTACCTTAAACCCGTCTCGGACGAGCCCGTGCCATTGGTGCTTCAGTTTCATGGGTATCCGGGTGCAAGCCGCAGCTGGTTTGAGCAGGCGTCGTTTGCGGGCATGGGCATGGCACTCATCGCCCTCGACTGCCCCGGCCAAGGAGGTCCCTCCGAGGACATTGGTGGATTTGAGGGCACAACGGTTGCCGGGCATATCGTCGCCGGCATCGACGGCGACCCGGCCAACCTCTACTATGTCCGCTTACACCAAGATATTCGAATCCTGTGCCGTATTGTTCGTGAGCTCGAGGGCATCGATCTTGCCCGTGTGTTTGTGAACGGCGCGTCGCAGGGCGGCGGTTTGGGTATTGCGACCTGTGCGCTTAATAGCGAGCTTATCAATCGTGCCGCCATCCTCTATCCCTTCCTGTCGGATTTCCGCCTGGTCTGGGATTTGGATGCCGACGACATTGCCTACGAAGGCCTGCGCTATTGGTCTCGCTGGTTTGATGAGGACTCGACTCGTATTGACGAAGCCTATGCCAAGCTGGCGTACTTCGATTCCAAGAACTTTGCCCCTATGGTCAAATGCCCCGTGCTGTTTGGCACTGGCACAGCCGATATCGTCTGTCCGCCAGCGACGCAGTTTGCGGTCTATAACAACCTGACCTGCGAAAAGCGTCATGAGTTCTTTGAAGGCTTTGGCCACGAGGAGATTCAGGATTTTGACGATTTGATCATTCCGTTTTTCTGCAAGGGAGGGGAGGCTCATGTCTAAGTGCGAGAGCAATGTTGACGAGCTGATTGTCCCCGGGCTCGTGGGAATTCCTGGAACGGTTTCGTCAAGGCTCGCAGAATATCGGGACTGGCGCGGTGATGTCCAAGCAGATGTTTCTGATTTAGAGACATGCGCTTCGAATCTTGAGATTCAAGGCCTGGCCATTACGGCGATTGACTTTGTTAACCCCTGCGCCCGTTACTCGGAGGTCTCCTTTGAGCTCGGTGACGATGCGATTCACGCTCGTTTGATCGAGCCTGTCGGTCGTGCCCGAGTATCTGAGCGCGTGCCGCTGTGCCTGATGTTCCACGACATCGATCGGCCTGTGCGCGGCTGGCATCACATGACGAGATTTGCCGCCATGGGGTATGCCGTCCTCGCGCTGGATGACGATGTTGCTGGTGCGGACGACCTGCAGCGGGGGATTTCTTCGTCCGCTTTTGTCGAGCGCGTCCGTTGGGGTTGCGCGTTGGCGAAGGTGGCGCGCAATCTTGATGGCATGGACCCCGACCGCATCTTTGCATGGGGCGAGGGCCTTGGCGGCGGAGTCGCGCTGGCGGTTTCTGCTCTGGACGAGCGGGGCCTCGCCTGCACGGCGGTTGCCAATCCAATTCCCGGTGGCCTTGAGGCGCTGTCGTCTCGGGTGCGCGGATCGGTGCTCATGGGCACATCGCTCATGGATGCCGCGAGCGACCCCAAGGGCCAGTTTGCCGTATTCAACGGTCTTGAGTGTGACCGGAGGCATATCGTCTATGCCAAATACGCTCACGAGCGCATCAATGCGTTCGAAAACGAAGTCGTCGACTTCTTTAACCAAACGTTCTACCCGTGTTCTTTGGCCTAGGCGGCCTGGACACTGCCAACAAGAGTGGGCGGCATAGGGCTGCCCGCCAGACAACTAAGGAGATTCTTGTGGCAACTCAGAAATTCACCGGCGTTATCCCTCCCGTCGTTGTTCCCGATACCGAAGATCACCAGCTCGACGTTGCCTCCTTTGAGCGCAGCATCAACCGCATGATCGATGCCGGCGTCGATGGCTTGTTCTTCCTGGGCTCCTCGGGCGAGGTCGTCTTCTCCACCGACGAGCGTCGCCGTCAGATCATCGCCGAGGCCGTCCGTATCGTCGACCACCGCGTTCCCGTTCTGGTCGGCATCATCGACACCGAGACCGAGCGCATGATCGAGCACGGTAAGGTCGCTCAGGAGCTGGGCGCCGATGCTCTCGTCGCCACCTGCCCGTTCTATGCCCTGCAGGGCATGACCGAGGTCGAGGAGCACTTCCGCATCCTGCATGAGGAACTCGACCTGCCCATCTTCGCCTACGACATCCCCGTGTGTGTCCACACCAAGCTCCCCTGGAAGCTCCTTGCCAAGCTCGGTGCCGAGGGCGTTCTGGCCGGCGTCAAGGATTCCTCGGGTGATGACATCTCGTTCCGCTACCTCGTTCAGGAGAACGAGAAGAACGGCCATCCGATGAGCATCCTCACCGGTCACGAGGTTGTTGTCGACGGCGCTTACCTCGGTGGCGCCGACGGTTCCGTCCCGGGTCTCGCCAACGTTGAGCCCGAGGGCTACGTGCGTCAGTGGAAGGCCGCTCAGGCTGGTGACTGGGCTACCGTCAAGGCCGAGCAGGATCGCCTCAATGAGATTTCGCATATCTGGGATGTCACCTCGGGCGTCCAGGGCTATGCCGGTGGCGTCGGCGCCTTCAAGACCGCTATGAACCTCATGGGTATCTTCGACAGCCCGACCATGCCGCGCCCGGTGAAGGCCATGACCGGCGAGAACGTCGAGGCTATTAAGAAGGTCCTCCAGGACAACGGTCTCCTGTAAAGCTTCCCCGGGCACCCGATCTTGGGGCTCAAGCGGTCGAGCGTGACCCATTAGGTCAACGCCCGACCGCTTTCACCCCAACCTCGGACACCCGGGAAACCTTTACCAAGCTGCGGCGATAACGCAGCCTTCATTTCCTGTAGTTGTTTTTATCTCCTAAGGAGAGCGACATGGAGAACAAGTACGTCTGCTCTGTCGATATCGGCGGAACTAAGATCGCGACTGCCATCATGGAGTACCCGGCTGACGGTAGTGTGCCCCGTCCCGTCTTTGAGGCCGAGGTTCCCACCGAGGCCCAAGAGGGCGGCGAGGCCGTCTTCCAGCGTATCGAGGCGTCCATCAAGGCCGCTCTCGAGGCGAATCCCGATGTCGAGGTCCTTGGCGTCGGTATCGGCGCCGCCGGCGTCGTCGATCCCAAGACGGGCGCCATCGCGTATGCCAATGAGATCATGCCCGGCTGGTCCGGCGTTCAGTTGGGGCCGCGTCTGCGCGAGGACCTCGGTCTTCCCGTTGCCGTTGTGGGCGACGTGCAGGCTCATGCTCTGGGCGAGGCCCACTGGGGCGTCGGCAAGGGCAAGTTCTCCGTCTTGTGTCTTGGCATCGGCACGGGCATCGGCGGCGCATATGTCGAGAGCGGCCGCGTGATGCAGGGCTTCCATGGTGCTGCCGGTCATATGGGCCACATTGAGTGTTCGGCTGCCGCCGGCATTCCCTGCGCCTGCGGGCGTTCCGGCCATCTGGAGTCGGTTGCTTCGGGCACTTCCATTGGTCGAATGTACGATGAGCGTTTTGGCCGCGTCGACCCCAGCCGTCCTTCGGTCGGTCGCGATGTGAACGATCTGTGCCGTGCGGGCGACGCAAAGGCGACCGAGGTCATCCATGACGCCGGCTTTGCGCTGGGGGCCAGCTTGGGCTCGCTCGCTAACATCCTGGACCCTGAGGTCATCGTGCTTTCGGGCGGCGTGATTCACCAAGGTCCCGATTGGCGTTCGCAGACGTGGAAGGATTCGGTGCACGAGGGCTATGCCAGCCAGGCGCTCGATCCGCTTCAGGACACGCCGATCCTCATCGGTTCTCTGGAGGGCGATGCTCCGCTCATCGGTGCCGCCGAGCATCTTCTTGCTTCGTTGAAGTAAACATAACTACCAAGTGTGCCTTCTGAGGTGCCGCAGATTGACGTGAAAGAGGAGCGAAGCGTACTTCGGTACGCGAGCGACGGTTTGAACGTCAAGGTGCGGCGTCTCAGAAGGCTGTTTTGAGAAAGGTTGAGTCGAACATGACCGTTGATCCTTTGATCCAGTCCCTGAAGGGCAAGCTCGTCGTGAGCGTTCAGGCGTATATGGGCGAGCCGCTTCGTACGCCCGAGACCATGGCGCAAATGTCTCGCGCTTGCGAGCTCGGCGGCGCCGCCGCCATTCGCTGCCAGGGCCTTGCCGACATTGCCGCCATTAAGGGTCGCTGTGAGGTTCCCGTCATCGGCCTGTGGAAGGATGGGCACGAGGGCGTTTACATCACGCCGACGCTGCGTCACGCTCGCGCCTGCGTTGCTGCCGGTGCCGATATCGTGGCGATCGACGCCACTGATCGTCCGCGCCCCGATGGCAAGACGGTCGAGGATACCTTCCGCCCGCTGCACGAGGAGGGTGTGCTCCTGATGGCGGATTGTGCCACCATCGAGGATATTCGCCGTGCTGTTGATATGGGCTTTGACCTGGTATCCACCACGCTTTCTCACGGCGTCGCCGCCATCGACTGCACCATGGCCGATGGCCCCGACCTGCCGCTCCTGCGTCAGGCGACTGAGGAATTCCCCGGCCTTCCTATCATTTGCGAGGGTCGCGTGCATACGCCCGAGGAGGCTCGCGCCGCGATCGATGCTGGCGCCTGGGCCGTTGTCGTCGGCACCGCCATCACGCACCCCACGAGTATTACGAGTTGGTTCAAGGCTGCACTTGAGGCGTAAGACAGGCCTCGTATCCGCTCGGGGCGGTATACTCAATATAGGCAATTGACCGCGCGGGATCCGGGTTGCTGGGTCCCGCGCTTGTTTTCGGGAGGCAGCACATGCAAAAGGGAGATGCCATGGATGCGGCGGAGCGCTCGGAGCGCATCCCCGATATCGTCATCATCACCGGAATGTCCGGATCGGGCCGCACACAGGCCATGCACGTGTTCGAGGACATGGGCTATTTTTGCATCGATAACCTGCCTCCGCGTCTCATCGCCCAGCTTGCCGAGCTCGTCGGCATCAATACGGGCGTGGGCAGGCATCTCGCCGTCACCTGTGACCTGCGCAGCCAGGGCTTGTTCGATGAGCTGCTCGATGCCGTTGCCGCACTCGAGGAGCGCGAGATGAGCTGTGACATCGTGTTTCTCGAGGCCTCTGACGAGGTGCTGATCCGTCGTTATAGCGAAAACCGCCGCCGCCATCCCATTGCCAAGCCGGGGGAGACTACGGCCGATGCGATTCAGCGCGAGCGCCTGCAGCTGCAGGGTGTGCGCGACCGAGCCGATATGATCATCGACACGAGCCGCCTGCGTACCTCTGCCCTGCGCAACAAATTGCGCATGGCGTTCTCCGAGTTGTCCGACCAGCAGCTCATGGACGTTCACGTGTTCTCGTTTGGCTTTAAGCACGGTATGCCCGTTGAGGCGGACATTATGATCGACGTTCGCTTCCTGCCCAATCCGTTCTACGATCCCGAGATGCGCACCATGACCGGTCTCGATAAGAAGGTCTCCGACTTTGTTCTGGACCATCCCAAGACCCAGGAGTTCTGGAAAGCTTGGACGCAGCTGCTCGATACGGTGATGCCGGGCTATATCGCGGAGGGCAAGCCACAGCTTTCTATTGCCATCGGCTGCACGGGCGGTCAACACCGCAGCGTTGCCATCGCCGAGGCCACGGCACGTTATTTGGAAGGCGCTCAATATCACGTGAGCATTTCCCACCGCGACCTGTCGCGCGCCAACACGAAAGCATAGGCCTGCATGTCGTTTACCGCCGAGGTGCGTGACGAACTCGCGCGCTGCGAACCCGAATGTGAATACTGCGATTTGTCGACGCTTGCCGCCCTGACGCGTGTGAGCGGTACACTTTCGCTGGCCGGCTCCGGGCGGTATCGTTTGACGGTCGCGACCGAGACGGGCGCCGTCGCGCGCACGATGATCACACTGACGCATCGCATCCTTAAGCTCAAAACGGAATTCACCGTTCGTAAATCTGTATTGCATAAGGTTCGAAACTACCTCATCACCTTGCCTGATCAGCCAGACCTGGATAAGGCTCTGGTGCTGCTGGGCATCCTCGACCGCAGGGGAGGACTTGTCGCCGGCGTGCCCCGACATATCGTTGCCCGTCCCTGCTGCAGGCTTGCCTATATCCGCGGCGCGCTCATCGCGGGCGGCTTCGTGGCCGATCCACGCGGCGATTTTCATTTGGAGATCGCGGTGCAGGGCGAGCAATATGCCAAGGGGCTTTGCGATCTGTTGGAGCAGATTGGGGTCCATGCTCGTGTTAATGCGCGGCGGGGGTCATATGCCGTGTACATTAAGAGCGCCGAGGAGATCGAGCAGCTCCTAAAGCTGGTCGGCGCCAAGCGCAGCGTTGCCGAGATCGAGGAAGCGCGCGCGGTCAAATTGGTTAAGAACGACGTAAACCGTCGCGTGAACGCCGAGCTCGCCAACCAGACCAGAAGCGCCGGTGCCGCCCAGCATCAGCTTGCGTTGATCGATGAGCTCGAGCAGCGTGGCCTTCGCGATGCGCTTCCGGATGCCTTGGCGGTCTTTTGCGACCTGCGCGAGCGCTACCCCGATCTGTCACTGCGTGATTTGGGGGAGATGGCTGACCCTCCCTTGTCGAAGTCGGCCCTCTACCATCGTGTTTTACGGCTTGAAAAGCTCATTGAAGCAAACAGGTAGTTTGAAGTATCGACTTATATATGGATTTAACTGCTATTTTAGTCTTTAAAACGTTTTAACGTAAATTTGATTTTCAATTTCGAGCATTCTCGTGAAATTCAAGTCAAAAAAAAGGTATATTAGGCGAGTGGTTAGTTTGTGGGCCTCAACGGCGGGCGCTGTAGCTCGCGGGGGCCTTACGAAAGGAGACACAATGGCAGTAAAGGTTGCTATTAACGGCTTCGGTCGCATCGGTCGTCTGGCTTTCCGTCAGATGTTCGGTCATGAGGGCTCCGAGATCGTCGCTATCAACGACCTCACCTCTCCCGATATGCTCGCTTACCTGCTGAAGTACGACTCCACGCAGGGCAACTACGCTCGCGATCACGAGGTCGTTGCTGGCGAGGATTCCATCACCGTTGACGGCAAGGAGATCAAGATCTACAAGGAGGCCGACGCTAACAACCTGCCTTGGGGCGACCTCGACGTTGACGTCGTTCTCGAGTGCACCGGCTTCTACACCAGCAAGGCTAAGGCTCAGGCCCACATCAACGCTGGCGCCAAGAAGGTCGTCATCTCCGCTCCGGCTGGCAGCGATCTGCCCACCATCGTGTACAACGTCAACCATGAGACGCTGACCGCTGAGGACAACATCATCTCCGCTGCTTCCTGCACCACCAACTGCCTCGCCCCGATGGCCAAGGGTCTGAACGACTTCGCTCCCATCGTGTCCGGCATCATGACCACCATTCACGCCTGGACTGGCGACCAGATGCCGCTCGACGGCCCGCAGCGCAAGGGCAACAAGCGTCGTAGCCGCGCCTGCGCCGTTAACATCGTCCCCAACACCACCGGTGCTGCCAAGGCTATCGGCCTGGTTCTCCCCGAGCTCAACGGTAAGCTCATCGGTGCCGCCCAGCGCGTCCCGACGCCGACCGGCTCCATCACCAACCTCTACGCTGTCGTTGACAAGAAGGTCACCGTCGACGAGGTCAACGCCGCTATGAAGGCCTACGCTGCCACCATCTCCGAGACCTTCGGCTACAACGAGGACGACATCGTCTCCACCGACATCATCGGCGAGACCCACGGCTCCATCTTCGACGCCACTCAGACCATGTGCTCTGACCTCGGCAACGGTCAGACCCTCGTTCAGGTCACCTCTTGGTACGACAACGAGAACTCCTACACCTCTCAGATGGTCCGCACCATCAAGTACTTCGAGAAGTTCGTTGCTTAATTTAGCTTTTAGCGAATAGCTCGTTGAGCGTCTAAAGAAGGGCGCGGCCTTATAGGGCTTACACCCTAGGGTCGCGCCCTTTTTATAAGAAATCGTCTGCCGTAATGGGAGGCAGACACGTACGAAAGGTAGAAGCAAACATGGCCTTTACCAAGAAGACCGTTCGCGACATCGATGTCGACGGCAAGCGCGTTCTCGTCCGCGTTGACTTCAACGTGCCTATCAAGGATGGCGTCGTTGGCGACACCACCCGTATCAAGGCTGCCCTGCCCACCATCAACTATCTCGTTGAGCACAACGCTCGCGTCATCCTCATGAGCCACCTCGGCCGTCCCGAGGGCACCGGCTTCCAGCCCGAGCTCTCCCTTGAGCCTGTCGCCAAGAAGCTCGCCGAGCTCTCTGGTCTCGACGTTGCCTTTGTCGCCGACACCTACGGCGAGAAGGCTGCTGAGGCTGTTGCCGCCGTCGAGCCGGGCAAGGTCCTCGTTCTCGAGAACGTCCGCTTCGATAAGCGTGAGAAGAAGAACGATCCCGAGATCGCCAAGAAGCTCGCTTCCTATGGTGACGTCTTCGTTCTCGATGCCTTCGGCACCGCTCACCGCGCCCAGGGTTCCGTCGTGGGCCCCGCCGCTTACCTGCCTGCCGTCGCCGGCTTCCTGCTCGAGAAGGAGGTCGACACGCTGACCGGCATCTTCGCCGAGCCCGAGCGCCCCTTCGTCGCCATCGTCGGCGGTTCCAAGGTTTCCTCCAAGATCGGCGTTCTCGATCACCTCATCGACTCTGCTGACACCCTGATCATCGGTGGCGGTATGGCCTACACCTTCTTCCTGGCTCAGGGCCTGTCCGTCGGTCAGTCCCTCAAGGAAGAGGACTGGGTCGAGCGCGCTGGCGAGATGCTCAAGAAGGCCGAGGAGAAGGGCGTCAAGATCCTGCTCCCCATCGACAACCGCGTTGCCGATCACTTTGGCGAGGACGCTGTCCCCGAGGTTGTCGCTTCCGACGCTATCCCCGACGATCGTGAGGGTATGGACATCGGCCCCAAGACCGAGGAGCTTTACGCCGAGGCCGTCAAGGGCGCCAAGACTGTGTTCTGGAATGGTCCCATGGGCGTCTTCGAGTTCGACAACTTCGCTCACGGCACCCAGGCTATCGCCGAGGCTGTCGCCGATGCCGACTGCACCTCGATCATCGGCGGTGGCGACTCTGTCGCAGCTGTCAACAAGTTCAACCTGGCCGACAAGATGAGCTGGATCTCCACCGGTGGTGGCGCTTCCATGGAGCTCGTCGAGGGTAAGGCCCTGCCCGGAGTGGAGGCGCTTCTCGATGCCTAATCGCACCCTTCTTATCGCTGGTAACTGGAAGATGAACAACGACGTCGCCGAGGCCGCCAAGCTCGCCGACGAGCTGGCTCAGGCTCTGCCCGAGGTTCCGGCCGGCGTCGAGGTGCTCGTCTGCCCTCCGACCATCGACATCACCACGGTTCATGACCGTATTCAGGCTGCCCCCATTGCCCTCGGTGCACAGAACGTGTACTGGGAGGCCAAGGGTGCCTTCACCGGTGAGTCCTCTTGCGACATGCTCAAGTCCGCTGGCTGCACCTACTGCATCATCGGTCACTCCGAGCGTCGCGACTACTTCCACGAGACCGACGAGGACCAGAACAAGAAGGCTAAGGCTCTCGTTGCCGCCGGCCTTGTTCCCGTCTTCTGCTGCGGCGAGTCCCTCGAGGTCCGCGAGGCTGGCACCTATGTCGAGCACGTCGTGAACCAGGTCAAGGCTGGCCTTGCTGGTCTTGAGATCACCTGCCCCAAGCAGGTCGTCGTCGCCTACGAGCCCATCTGGGCCATCGGCACCGGCAAGACCGCTACCGCCGAGGACGCTCAGGAGGTCTGCGGTGCTATCCGTGAGACCCTCAAGGAGATGTTCGGCGAGGAGCTCGCTAACGGCATCCGCGTGCTGTATGGCGGTTCCGCCAAGCCCGGCAACATCGCCGAGCTCGTCGCCAAGCCCGACGTTGACGGCGCCCTCGTGGGCGGCGCTTCGCTCAAGGCTGCCGACTTCGCCTCTATGGTCGTCAAGGCAGGCGAGTAGGACATATGGCACAACGTCATCTTCCTGCACTCCTGATTATCATGGATGGCTGCGGCCTTGCTCCGGCCGATGGCGAGAACGCCGTCGCCGCTGCCAAGACGCCCTTCCTTGATGGCCTGTACGAGAAGTACCCCCACACCACGCTCGGTGCTTCGGGCGAGGACGTGGGCCTTCCCGACGGCCAGATGGGTAACTCCGAGGTGGGTCACCTCAACATCGGTGCCGGCCGCATCGTGTTCCAGGAGCTTTCGCGCATCAACAATGCCATCAAGGACGGTTCCATCGCCAAGAACGAGGTTTTCGTCAAGGCTATGGACGATGTCAAGGCTGACGGTAAGACTCTCCACCTCATGGGCCTTATGAGCCCTGGCGGTGTTCATTCTCACATGAACCACGTCGAGGCTCTGGTCAAGATGGCTGCCGAGCACGGTGTCAAGACCGTTCGCGTCCACGCCTTCATGGATGGTCGCGACGTTGACCCGCAGTCCGGTGCCGGTTACATGAGTGAGTTCTGCGCTTTCCTGGCTAAGATCTCCGAGGAGACCGGTTGCGACGCTCGCGTTGCCACCGTCTCGGGCCGTTATTGGGCCATGGACCGCGATAATCGTTGGGAGCGCATCCAGCGCGCCTACGACGTCATGGTCAACGCGTCCGATGCTGATACCGACCCCGTTGCCGGTATCAAGGCCTACTACGAGAAGGACCCGCGCGGCGACGAGTTCGTCGAGCCCTTCGCTGCCCACAACGAGGGCATTCACGAGGGCGACGCGGCCATCTTCTTCAACTTCCGTCCCGACCGTGCTCGTCAGATGACCCGCGTGTTCACGGACAAGGAGTTCGACGGCTTTGAGCGCGAGCAGATCAAGCTTTCGCACTTTGTGACGATGACCGAGTATGATCCGACGTTTGACGTCGAGGTCGCCTTCCCCAAGACGTTCCCCGAGAACGTCCTGGCCGACGTTATCGCCGCCAATGGCCTGAAGCAGCTGCACACTGCCGAGACCGAGAAGTACGCCCACGTGACGTTCTTCCTCAACGGTGGCATCGAGGAGCCCAAGGAGGGCGAGGAGCGCGTGCTCGTCGCTTCCCCCAAGGTTGCTACCTACGATCTGCAGCCCGCGATGAGCGCTCCCGAGGTTACCGAGAAGCTCGTCGCCGCCATCAACGAGGATCGCGCTGATTTCTACATCGTGAACTTCGCGAACTGCGACATGGTTGGTCACACCGGTGTCTTCGACGCTGCCGTTAAGGCCGTTGAGGCTGTTGACGATGCCCTGTCCAAGGTTGTCCCGGCGATTCTCGCCAAGGGCGGCTTTGCACTGATTACCGCCGACCACGGCAACGCCGATCACATGTTTGACGTTGCTTCCGACGGTTCCAAGCATCCGTTTACGGCTCACACCACCAACCGCGTGCCGTTCATCATCGTTGATGAGAAGGCCAAGCTCACCGGTATCGAGGACGGCCGTCTTTCCGATATCGCTCCGACCATGCTCACCATGGCTGGTATTGAGCCTTCCGCCGAGATGACGGGCCGCGTGCTCGCTACCGAGGCCTAATAGAAAACAAATACCGTTTTCTAGCAAGGGGGTTGTCCACAACCGGACAACCCCCTTTTTGGTATTTCTGCCATTTCCACCCCGTCCTTGAGTGGCAGGTAGGGGAGAGCGGGGGATTGTGGTACAGTACTGGAGTTTGAACTGTTCTATTAAGGAGCTTATCTATGGGTCCGTTCCAGATTCTTCTGTTTGTCGTTTGGGCTGTTTCTGCCGTGGCGCTGACGATTCTCGTCCTGATGCATTCCGGTAAGGGTACCGGCGTTTCGGATATGATTGCCAGCTCGCTGTATAACTCCAGCTCTGCCACGGGCGTTATGGAGCAGAACCTTGACCGCCTGACCGTCATCATGGCTGTCGTGTTTGCCGTGTGCGTCGTGCTGTGCATGTTCTTCTTCCCGCAGGGCATCGTGGGCTACTAATCACGAGCCGCATAAATACTTGAAAAGGGTCCCGCAAGTGCGGGACCCTTTTTGTTTACATATTTGTAACAGAGTCAAAATATCCTCATATACTTCGCCCAACTAAAGAAAATCTCGACCGTTAACCGGAATTAGCCCCAAATCGTGCATAAAATGCGCTACTGTATTGCAATACGTTGGTCCGCTTTGTATAACCAGCCAAAACGGCGGACCGCGTTTGAATGGTTCGATTGGGCTGTCTTGACGTTGCCCGACCGAACTTACTTTGTCCTATCTCATAAGGAGGATGGCATGGCTGATTCTATGTTCCACCAGCCCGTTATGGGTCGTCGCGCCTTTGTCGGCGGTACCCTTGCTGCGAGCTCCATGGCTTTTCTTGCCGCATGCGGCAAGAAGGGCGGCGACGCTTCCGGTTCTGAGTCCGGTTCGACGCTGAACTTCTACATCAACAACCCGGTCTGCATCGACCCCTACAATGTCCAGGAGGACCAGGGCACTCAGGTCGAGTACCAGCTCTTTGACGCTCTGACCTCTTATGACGCCGAGAAGGGCGAGATCGTTCCGCTGGCTTGCGAGTCCTTCGAGGCCAACGACGACGCCACCGAGTTCACCTTCAAGATCAAGAAGGCCAAGTTCCACAACGGTGACGACGTTACCTCCAAGTCTTTCAAGCTCGGTTGGGAGCGTCTGGTCAACACCAAGTCGGCCATCGCTACCGAGTATGGCCCTTCCGAGGTCTCCTATCACCTTTCCATGGTCGAGGGCTATGACGATCTGCTTGCCGGTAACGCTACTGAACTCAGCGGTGTTACCTGCCCCGACGATGAGACCCTCGTCGTCAAGCTGTCTTCCGCTTACGCCGACTTCCCCTTCGTCGCCTCTCACCCGGCTCTGGCCCCGGTTCCCGAGTGCGCCGAGTCCGATGTCAAGAGCTTCTACCTTGCACCGGTCGGTAACGGCCCGTTCATGATGGACGGCAAGTGGGAGGATGGTCAGGAGATCAACCTCAAGAAGTTCGACGATTACTATGGCGACAAGGCCAAGATCGATGGCATCCACTTCCAGGTCATCAAGGACATGGAGACCGCTTACAAGGAGTTCCAGGCCGGTAACCTCGATGTCTGCGACGTTCCCGTTGCTCAGATCGACGCCGCCAAGAAGGATCGCGGCGTGTCCAAGGACGGCTACACCATGGGTGACGGCGAGCGCATGCTGCTCGGCTCCGAGCCTTCCACCTACTACCTGACCTGCAACAACACGGCCGAGCCGTTCAACAACGCCGACCTGCGCAGGGGTATCTCCCTGGCCATCAACCGTGAGGCCATCTGCAAGACTATCTTCAAGGGTACCCGTACCCCCGCCGACGGCATTGTTCCTCCGGGCATCGATGGCTACAAGGAGGGCGCATGGGAGTTCTGCGCCTACGACGTCGACAAGGCTAACGAGTACCTGGACAAGGTTGCTCCCGCTGGCGCTAACGGCGATCGTGGCATTAACGTGACCCTTTCCTACAACCAGGATGGTGGCCACAAGGAGATCATGGAGTCCATCATCGGTGACCTCGCCAAGGTTGGCGTTACCGCTGTCTCCGATACCCCTGAGTGGTCTGCCTTGCTCGAGCAGTACCAGAACTTTAACTATCAGTTCGGTCGTCTGGGTTGGATTGCCGACTACCCGATTATGGACAACTTCCTGTATCCGCTGTTCCACTCCGACTCCCTCGGTGGCGACAACCGCTCCGGTTACAACAACCCCGAGTTCGACGCCAAGGTCAACGAGGCTCGCACCACGGTTGACGACGAAGAGCGCGTTGCTAAGATGCAGGAGGCCGACGCTATGGTCGCTGCCGACTGCCCGGTCATCCCGGTGATGTTCTACACGCACACCATCGTCGGCTCCGATCGCATCAAGCACCTCTATGTCGATCCGCAGAAGCACGCTGAGCTGGGTACCGCTGAGCTCGCCTAAGAGTTTGCAGCTTCCGTGAGGGTCAAGTATTTACGTAGACCTCATGGGAAACATACAGTTCTCCCTAACCTGGGGTAAACTGGCTGATGGTAATTTTGGGATGCCGGTCTGGCGATCGGCATCCCATTTAGGTTAATCCCTAGATAGGGGAGTGGTATGGGTAAGTACATCGTTAAACGTGTGCTTCAGTTCATCCCGGTATTTTTGGGCGTTACGCTGATTCTGTTCGCCCTTCAGAATATCGTGCCGGGAGATCCGATCAAGCTGATCGGTGGAGACAAGGCTCTGTCCCCCGAGGTGGAGCTTCAGCTTCGCGTCCGCTATCACCTGGTCCAGTCGGACGAGGACGGCAACGCGATCCTTGACGAGAACGGCGACCCCGTTCAAACGTCGCTCGTGGACCGTTACTTGTATTACATGAACGGCCTGCTTCATGGCGATCTGGGCAATTCGTATCAGCGCAAGCTGCCGGTTACGGAAATTTTTGCCCAGAAGTATCCGTATACGGTCAAACTTGCCGCGTGCGCCATCGTGCTCGAGGCAATCATGGGTATCGGTGCGGGTATCATTTCGGCGGTAAAGCGTTATTCCTTCTGGGATATTTTGGTAACGCTCACCACGTCGATCCTCGTTGCGGTCCCGGCCTTCTGGCTCGGTATGTTGCTGCAGCTGTTCTTTGGCGTCATCCTCAAGGACGCTACGGGCGGTGCAATCTCCATGCCGATCTCGGGTGCCGGCGGTTCCAGCTCTCAGTATCAGGATTGGATGCACTATGTGCTTCCGACCATTACGCTGGCTTCGGTTTCGACCGCTTACGCCGCCCGCATTATGCGCTCGCAGCTGCTTGACGTCATGAACCAGGATTACATCCGTACGGCAAAGGCCAAGGGTCTCTCCAATCGCGCGATCATCATCAAGCACGCGCTTAAGAATGCACTCATCCCTGTCGTTACCTATATTGGTGTCGACTTTGGTGGCATGCTTTCGGGCGCCATCCTGACCGAGACGGTCTTTAACTGGCCCGGTATCGGCTATGAGGTCTATCGTGCCATTAGCATGCGTGACTGGCCCATCGTTATGGGCGGAGTTACGCTCATCGTCGTCGTCGTCATGGTGATCAACCTGCTCGTCGACATTAGCTATGCATTCCTCGACCCGCGCATCCGCCTTGGCGGTCCGTCGGATAAGGCCTAAGGGAGGTACGTCTCATGCAGGAAACTGATTCTCAGTCTCAGGAGCAGGCTACCGCCACCAAGGCCGCATCTGCTCCCGCCAAGTCCCGCACGCTGTGGGGCGACGCTTTCAAGCGTCTTCGTAAGAACAAGCTCGCCGTTATCGGTGTCTGCTGGATCATCATCGTCGTTGTGGTTGCCCTGACCGCAGATCTGTGGGCTAAGCCCTGGCTCGGTTCGCCGACGGCTTCTGACTCGACCACCATGGCCCAGACGTCGCTGCTGGCTCCGTGTGCAGAGCACCCGTTTGGCACCGACGCCCTTGGTCGCGACATTCTCGTCCGCGTTATCTACGGTGCACGCGTTTCGCTTTCCGTCGGTATTATGGCCACTGCGATCTCCACGCTGATTGGTCTGGTCATGGGTGCTCTGGCCGGTTTCTACGGCGGCATCTGGGATACGATCATCATGCGCTGCGCGGATATCTTCCTGGCGTTCCCGTACGTGCTGTTCGTCGTCGCCATGATCGCCGTTATCGGCCGTGGTCTTCAGAACGTCTTTATCGCCATCGGTATTCTCGGCTGGCCTTCGATTGCGCGCGTCTTCCGCTCTGCAATCTTGACGGTCAAGGAAAACGACTATGTTGACGCTGCGCGCGCGATGGGTGCATCCGATGCTCGTATCGTCGTGCGTCACATCTTCCCGAACTCCGTCGCCTCTATCGTGGTCTACGCAACCATGAACATTGGTGGCGCCATTCTGACCGAGTCCGCTCTGTCCTTCCTCGGCATGGGCGTTATTCCGCCTACGCCTTCGTGGGGCTCCATGATTCAGGACGGTCAGCAGTATCTTCTGACCGCTCCCTGGATGATGATCATGCCCGGTCTGGCAATTCTCTCGACGGTGCTCGCCTTCACCCTGCTGGGTGACGGTCTGCGTGACGCCCTCGACGTCAAGATGAAGGACGCATAAGGATGAAAAAGAACAAGAACTATGTGGACCTGAAGGACCAGCCGGTTCCCGAGGGCCAGCATCTGCTCGAGGTCGATGACCTTAAGATGTATTTCCACACCGAGGATGGCGTCGTTCGCGCTGTCGACGGTGTCTCCTACACGCTCGATCGCGGCGAGACCCTGGGAGTCGTCGGTGAATCCGGCTCCGGTAAGTCTGTGACCGCCATGACCATCATGGGCCTTATCTCGATGCCTCCGGGAAAGATCGAGGGCGGCGACGTTCGCTATCGCGGCCGCTCCATCCTCGAGATGACCGAGGAGGAGATGCAGCACATTCGCGGCAACGATATCGCGATGATCTTCCAGGATCCTATGACCTCCTTGAACCCGGTTTATAAGATCGGCAAGCAGGTGGGCGAGGGCCTTCGTCTGCACCGTGGCTACTCCAAGCAGGAGGCGCTCAAGCGTGCCACCGAGCTTTTGGACCTCGTTGGTATTCCCGAGCCCGAGAAGCGCGTCAATGAGTATCCGCACCAGTTCTCTGGCGGTATGCGTCAGCGCGTCATGATTGCCATGGCTCTTGCCTGCGATCCCGATATTCTGATTGCCGACGAGCCCACGACGGCTCTGGACGTTACCATTCAGGCTCAGATTATCGAGCTCATGCAGGAAATGCAGGAGAAGAACGGCAACGCCATCATCATGATTACCCATGACCTGGGCGTCGTCGCCGACATGGCCGACAAGATCATGGTTATGTACGCCGGCCGTCCCGTCGAGTTCGGTACTGCTGAGGAAATCTTCTACGAGAGCCGCCACCCCTACACCTGGGGCCTTATCCGCTCCATCCCGGAGCAGGCCATCGAAGAGAAGAAGCCGCTTACGCCGATTCACGGCAACCCGCCTTCGCTCATGAACCTGCCCGAGGGCTGCGTGTTCTCGCCTCGTTGTCCCTATGCGACCGATAAGTGCCGCAAGCAGCGCCCCGAGCGCGTTGTCACCGAGTCTGGTCATTACTCTGCGTGCCACTACTCCGGTGACCCCGAGTTCCTCAAGAACGCTCCTGAGACGTCCCGTACGCGCAAGGATTCCAAGAAGGGAGGCGAGGCGTAATGGCAGATACCAACGAGCGCACTCCGCTGCTGAAGGTCGAGCACCTCTCTAAGGAGTTTCCCGCTGAGTCCGGCATGTTCGCCAAGCGCTTCTCCAAGCGTGTCGTCTCTGCTGTGAATGACATTTCGTTCGAGATTTATCCGGGTGAGACCTTTGGCCTGGTCGGCGAGTCTGGTTGCGGTAAGTCCACCACGGGCCGTACCATCATGCGCCTGACCAAGCCGACGGCAGGCAAAGTGTTCTTCCAGGGTAAAGATGTTGCCGAGATGAGCAAGCATGAGATCAAGGACATGCGTCGCGAGATGCAGTTTATCTTCCAGGATCCCTATGCTTCGCTGAATCCCCGCATGACCATCGGCGAGATCGTCTCCGAGCCCATGACCATTCACGGCGTGGGCACCAAGGAGGAGCGCATTGAGCGCGTCCGCGAGCTTCTCGACGTTGTCGGACTGAACCCCGAGCACATTAACCGCTATCCTCATGAGTTCTCCGGCGGTCAGCGTCAGCGTGTCGGCATTGCCCGTGCATTTGCGCTGAAGCCTAAGCTGATTATCTGCGACGAGCCGGTTTCCGCTCTGGATGTGTCCATTCAGGCCCAGGTTCTGAACCTGCTCAAGGAACTCCAGGACAAGTTCGGTACCGCATATCTGTTTATTGCTCACGACCTGTCCGTCGTGCAGCACATCTCCGATCGCGTTGCCGTTATGTATCTGGGTAAGATGGTTGAGGTTTCGGACTGGAAGACGCTCTATAGCGAGCCTCACCATCCGTACACGCAGTCGCTGCTGTCTGCCGTGCCGGTTCCCGATCCTGATATCCAGAAGACCCGCAAGCGCATCATCCTCGCTGGCGACCCGCCGTCGCCGCTGGATCCGCCGACCGGCTGCCGTTTCCACACGCGCTGCCCGATCGCGCAGGGCATCTGCTCTGAGAAGCTTCCCGAGTTTAAGGAAGTCGCACCGGGCCACTGCTGCGCCTGCCACTTCGCGGAGCCGTTCCCGATCAAGGAATCGCACATCGACCTGTAGTCGGTTGTTATCGTCCGGGCCCGCGCTGGACTTAGTTTTCAGAACGTCCTCGACCATGGAAACCCCCTTATCCTGCTCCTTCGGAGCCGCGGATAAGGGGGTTTTCTGGTCTGCGGAATGTTCTGAAAACTAAGTCCAGCACGGGCCCTGTGTTACCACTGCAGA